>CAZURK010000051.1:0-64920 GCA_964623055.1 uncultured Pirellulaceae bacterium | reverse complement strand
ATCCCAACGTTTCAAGCCGAAATCCGGCTTCCCGACACAAGAAAGTTTGGGTTAGAGAAATCCAGATGCGGCGCAGAAGTCGATGGACGGGGCCGCCAGGAAGCAAACCGACCTCTTCTTCTTCGGCACGGCAATCGGGGGAACGGTCATGGATGAAGTATTGACGGTCAGTGGCACTTATGGCAGAATATAATTCGGCATGTTCTCTATTTTACAGAATTTACATTGGCGGATTGCGAATATGGCAATACGATCGACACCCATGATGGGCGCGGATGAGTTTGACTTGGCAATTTTGCGAGAGCTCCAGGCGCATGGGCGCATCAGCAATGCCGATTTGGCGCGCAAAGTACACCTGTCGCCACCCGCGGTCCATGCCCGCGTGCGGCGGCTGGAAAAGGATGGAGTGATTCGCCAGTACACGGCTCTGCTGGATGGTGAAAAGGTCGGCTATGACATGCTCTGTTTTGTTCATCTGTGCCTCCAGCGGCATCAGCCACAACAAGTTCAGGCGGTCAGAGAATCCTTGGACAGGATGCCCCAGGTGCTGGAGTGCTACCACGTAACGGGCGAGTACGACTATCTTCTGAAGGTGGTCATTCGGAACCGCAAGGATCTTGATCGGTTCGTCGTCGAGCAGCTCACGCCGGTTCCTGGCATCGCACGGGTGCACACGAGCATCGCGTTGAACGAAGTGAAGTCAACGACGGCACTGCCGCTAGGCGGGGATTCCACTTCCGGCCTCAAGGATGCGACGAACCGCCGCGCGGGCAGAGGTCGTAGCAGCGAAGGAAACAACCAATGAGCATTCAAACGATGGGTCAGCAGTGTGGCCGGCGTTCATGGGCCGAACCGTGGAAGATCAAGATGGTCGAGCCGCTTCGCTTGGTCGGGCGTCCCGACCGCGAGCGAGCACTGGCCGACGCCGGCTACAACACGTTCTTGCTTCGCTCGGAGGATGTGTACATCGATCTGCTCACGGATAGCGGTACGAGCGCCATGAGCGACCGGCAGTGGGCCGGCCTACTGCTTGGCGACGAGGCGTATGCCGGAAGCCGGAATTTCTATCATCTGCAGGAAGCCGTGCGGCGATGCTACGGTTACCGCCATGTGGTGCCGACGCATCAAGGCCGGGCCGCAGAGCATCTGGTCAGCAAGATCCTGATACGGCCGGGCCACCATATTCCCGGCAACATGTATTTCACAACCACACGATTGCACCAGGAGTTGGCTGGCGGCGAGTTCGTCGATGTGATCATTGACGAAGCCCACGACCCAGCGAGCGAACATCCGTTCAAAGGGAATGTCGACCTGGACAAGCTCGAAGCATTGATCGGTCGCGTGGGTGCCGAACGGATTCCGTTTGTCAGTATTGCCGGCACTGTCAACATGGCGGGTGGTCAGCCTATCAGCGTGGCCAACGTACGGGCGCTGTCGGAGTTTTGCAGAATGCACGGCATCCCGATTTATCTCGATGCGACACGCATGGCCGAGAATGCGTTCTTCATTCAGGAACGAGAAGAAGGATACACCAACAAGACGATCGCCGAAATCTTGCGAGAGTTCTGCAGTTACACCGATGGCGCTTGGATGAGCTCGAAGAAGGATCACTTGGTCAATATCGGCGGATGGCTGGCCGTTAACAATACCGACGTATATGAACAAGCCCGAAACCTTGTGGTGATCTACGAGGGCTTGCACACCTACGGCGGGATGGCCGGACGCGATATGGAGGCACTGGCGATTGGGATCGGCGAGTCGATCCAGGACGACCACATCCGTGCTCGCGTCGGTCAGGTGCGGTACCTGGGCGAATTGCTGACGGAATGGGACATCCCGATTGTGCAACCGATCGGGGGCCACGCCGTGTTCCTTGATGCCAATCGATTCTACCCGCACATGCCAAAAGACCACTTTCGCGCCCAGACTCTGTCGGCGCAGCTATACGTCGATTCCGGAATCCGGGCGATGGAGCGAGGCGTCGTCAGTGCGGGTCGCGACCCGGAGACAGGCGAGCACCGCTACCCGTCGCTTGAACTGGTGCGACTAACGATCCCGCGCCGCGTCTACACCCAGGCCCACATGGATCTCACGGCCGAGGCTGTCAAAGCAGTCTACGACCTTCGCGAAGAGACTCGCGGACTGCGGATGACTTACGAGCCGAAGTACTTGCGGTTTTTTCAGGCTAGGTTCGAGCGAGTCCGACACGATTCAGTTGATGACAGGACGCGAACTGGCGGCAGAGACAAGCGACGCGGAAGCGTCAAAAGAGGCACTCGCGAAGGTGGAAGCGATACCTGAAGAACTGAAACAGGCTGGCTTGGACCATTTGGGCCGGGTCGCCCGGCGCACAATCCTCCAATTCGGCCTGTCGGATCTGAGCGGGGCGTCCGCGGAGAAGGCAGAGAAACAGGTCCTGGGAGACCGCGAGTTTCTCACCGAGGGCGAAAGACAAAAGGAAGACTTCAAACTGGTCATGGCGACCGGTGAGAGTACGCCATGTAAATACACGAAGTTTATCTCAGGCACAAGGAGAACCACCCAATGAAGACACGGCTTTCTGCGTTGATCGTCGCGATTCTTCTTTCAGCAACGTCGTTCGGCAGTGAGCAGTCAGATGACGCTGCCAAGCCAATTCTGCGGATCGCGTTTTTCACGCCTTCCGATGTAGATCCGCCCGATGGCGTGCGTGAGCGGGTGAGGCAAATCGTCGACTATACCCAAGCCTTCTACGGTAAGTGGTTGAAGCACTGGGGTTACGAATGTAACCAAGCCCTGCCAGTTGAACGGGACGAGGAAGGTTACCCCGTGATCTATTTCGTTCGGGGCAAGCATACGGCGGCCAGTGGCCGCTACAACCAACACGGATTCCAACCGGAGGTCGTCAAGGCGGCCTCGCAACAAGGAAATGTACCGCCGCAAGGTCAAGTTTGGTGGATCTTTGTGTACAAAGCCGTGGAGCAGGGATGGGGACGAGGGGGCGGGAACTTTCAGCGTGGTGGCGTTTCGACAGGCTATTTCTACACCGCGCCCGGAGAGGTCAAAACGACGGACGAGCTCGCCTCGGAGTTCCTTGTCGAACTCAGGCTTAAGGGAGTGATCCACGAACTTGGCCACGCTCTTGGGCTTCCTCACGTCGGTCCGAGGCAACGGGATAATCTCGGCAACTCGCTGATGGGCCCCATCAATAGAGTGTATTTCGCACGGACGAATCCGAACGAGACGCGAGTCCATCTTTCGGAAGCCGCGGCTGCCATGTTGTGGAAGCACCCGCTGCTCTCAGGCACAGTGAAAGACCGCGATCGTATCCCAAAAGCTCAGCTCGCGGAGTTCCAGGCCGCGTACGACAGAGACGGCGATCGCCTAGTCGTTACGGGCAAGCTCGAATCGGACTCCCCCGCCCACAGTGTCGTGGTGGCGAACGGATCCAGCGCCACGCCGTCCCCGTACTGGCTGAAGTGTTTTGTCGGAAAAGTGGCCGAAGACGGCACGTTTCGCGTAGAGATCGACGAGTTCGATCATGCCGACGGCCTGTTGAAGATTGTGTTCTGTTTCGACAAAGGTGCGATTATCGGAGAGAACTCGCGTCTGGGGCTCAGCTCTGGCTTTGCCAAACCGTACCGTTTTGACGGACAGAAATTTGAACTCGCCGCAAGAGCCGATCCAAGGGCTCTGCGACTTTTCGCACCACAGCGAAAGCGTCCTGGCAGCAATCAAGGGCGTCCTGGGAGTCGGGCAGGAAGAGCGAAACTGTCTGAGCCTCACTGAAGCCGCGGAGGACAGTGCCGTGCCCCGAGACAGGCCGATGTCCTGGAGATTGGCGCAATCTGCAGCGGGTCGGAGGTGAACGTGACGGCTCCGTTGCGGGTCTCGTTAGGTGCTCACGGCCTAACCTTCATTGGCTACGAGACGCGCAGGCCACAATCTGCGAAGTTATCGGCCTCAGCGTCGAAACGATTGCCCGTTGCGCGCGTAGGTCGCCTCCACCTCTGTCTCGAAACGTAACTCGTCTGCGCGCGGCCTGTTCGCGACCGAGGTAGGAAAGAGCAGGATGCCAACTCGTGTTTGTAAGCACCAATGAGCCACCGATTGCTGTTACCACTCGTCGTTTCCGCGACGGGTTGCTTTCGGGGTCCGAACCCAACCAGGTTGTTAACCCGAAGGGGTCTGTCAACCAGAGAGCGCGAGAGTTTTGGCGAGAGTCGCGGCCAGGGCGGTGAACGGAGAGCGCAACGGAGAAGTTTAGAGAACTCTCGCCACACGACCGACTCGACGTAAGTCCTTGCGTGGCTTACGGAAAAGACGAAACGCCAGGAGCGAAAGCTCTCGGCGTTCTCTGTTAACCCGTATGTCGGCGGAAATTCCGCGATTTGAAAAAGCTCCCCCGCGAGGACTCGAACCTCGGACAAAGCGGTTAACAGCCGCTTGCTCTACCAACTGAGCTACAGGGGATCAGTGGAAAGCGTTATAGGTTACCCGATGACTTTTCGGTCGGCAAGCGGCGATCACTTTTGGGGACTCCCGTTTCCCACATTCCAAGGATCACTGTCGGCGTGACGGACTTGGCCAACGTGTTGGTTGGACTCGGTCAGGGCCAGTTGGGTTCGCGTTTTTCCAGGAATGCGGCCAAACCCTCCTGGGCCGCTTCGGTTGTGAGGGCGGTGGCGCTGGCCGCCGCACCGGCCGACAGTAGGGTGCCCAGGTGTTCGCCGATCGTCTCGTTCAGTAGGCGTTTGGTTAGCTGGATGGATTCCGGGGCACATTTGGCGCACTGCTCGGCCAATGCGTGTGAGCGTGCCCAGATTGTGTCGTTGGAGGTCACTTCGTGGTACAGGCCGAGCCGGTGGGCTTCGTCGGCTTCGGCCAGACGGCCCGACAGCAGCAGGTTGGCGGCGGGCCCGGCCCCGATTCGAAACGAGAGCAGCGGAGCAGCAAGCCCCGCGACCAAACCGCGACGAGCCTCGGGAAAGCCAAACGTGGCTTCGGGCGAGGCAATAACGATGTCCGAGGCCAACAATAGACTGGCACCGGCCGCCACTGCCGGGCCGTTCACCGCGGCGATGATCGGTTTGGGAAACAGCATCATCTTCTCAAGCAGCTCCTTGAACTGGACCGCGTCCCGGTGCCATTGCATCAGTGCGTCGTCTTCCTTGCTGCTCTCGTGGATTTCGCGCAGATCGACCCCGGAACAGAACGCCGTCCCCGCGCCCGTGAGAA
The DNA here is from genome assembly GCA_964623055.1 of uncultured Pirellulaceae bacterium. Classification (GTDB taxonomy): domain Bacteria; phylum Planctomycetota; class Planctomycetia; order Pirellulales; family Pirellulaceae; genus JADHUC01. The sequence goes on along the minus strand of CAZURK010000051.1, from coordinate 59,703 downwards.
TCACGGCGCGTACCTTCCGTTCCTTGTGCAGATCGTCAAAGGCCTGTACCAGTTGTAGCATGGTCCATCGCGACAGGGCGTTTCGCCGTTGCGGCCGATTGAGGACAATCGTGCCGCTGGGCACGTGCTTTTTGACCTGTACCACTGGTTCCATGAGTGGTTCTCCTTCCGATCAGCATCCACGAAACGACGTCTCGCGGGCCGCTTCCGTTATGCTGAAGCATAACCTACTCCCGATCAGGATCCGCAAGGCGACGCGTTACGGAACATGGCCGTATCACAATGAGACGACTTTCTCAGATCAGGACATTGGATAAATGTACCGAAAAACCGGTTTTCCGGCGCAACATGTTGCCGTAATGCTCCTTACAGCCAACCAAGCTTGTTCTTGGTCGTAAGGCGCGCCTTGTGCAACTATTCACTGTCGCTAGTCGTTCGAGAACCGAGTGCTGTATCGGTTCTCATGCAATGTGATCCCGCTGATGGGGCGCGACGAGCCGATCGCAGGTTTGTCGCGCCCTTTTTTCTGCGCATGCAACACTCGAGCAAGCGAGTGTCTGCTGGGGGTCGGGCAGGAATGCCCAACCTACAAGAGCAAGAAACGCGAGGCACTATACTGCTCCCTCCAAATTCAAGAGGCGCTTTTTCATGCGAAGGCCGGCTGGGGCCGAGTAGCCCCCTAGTCGTCCTCCGGCCCCGACGACTCGGTGGCAGGGGATAACCAAGCCAATGGGATTCCCTGCCATCGCACTGCCGACGGCTCGCGCAGCCTTTGGGGAACCCGCTCTGGCGGCCAATTCGCCGTACGTGATTGTGTTCCCGTAGGCGATTCTCCGGCACTCGCGCATGACCCGTTGCCGAAATCGGGTCAGCCCGGCCAAGACTACCGGGACATCCAGGAGGTTGTCCGGCTCGCCTTCCGCGTAGGCGCGCAGTCGCCGGGCGAAGTTGTCCGTCGAATCTCTGCCGAGACGATGGATCTCCGCCGATTGGTCCTGCAATCGAAGCGACGCCACGGCCTGCTGGGGGCCGCTGTGGCCGAACGTCAGCGCGCAAAGCCCGTCGCCCAGCCAGGCAGCCGAGATCCAGCCCAGCGCCGTGGGGAAAACGGTAATCCGAGCGATATCGATGCGTGGTTTGCCCAAATGTCGTGCCTCCTTCGCTGATCCTCCCAGGCATGATTATCCGTTGGTTTTCCCCCTGATTTCAAGTGGTCAGCGGGTGCCTGGCGCTTTGACAGCCCGGACGACGGCATTCTATACTGAGTTTCGATGGACATCTCGTGCGGATTTGCCCGTCTTCGACGCATTGGAACTTGTCTCAGTCTGCATGAAAGGGACTGAATATGAGTCACTACAATTCGTTTAGTGACGACTACTACATAAACATGAACTTGAACACCGAGATGGAATTGCCGCAGACACGGGAAACGGTTCTCCACTACTTCGAGCAGATTCAGAAGCACTATCCCCGTATGAGGAACTTCTACTGTCGCGATCGAGGCGAATTTGTGTTGGAGGAGGACAAAGACCGCGGCAACTATCGTTGGGCGACGGTCGAGCCTCGTCGCATCTGCTCGGGGCATGTCAATCCGAGTTCGGCGGATGAGGCCTTCCGTCAGCATCAAGTGGCTTTGGAACTCGCGCCGTACGCGCTGACCGTAAGCCCGCTGGACTGCGAATCGTTGAACATCATGTTCGGATTCGATTTCACGTACCGCGGTAACCATAATCAGTTGCTGGTCGAAGCTTTGGGAGTTGCTCCTGGGTTGGAGCGGATGACGGAGATTCCCGGCGCTACGGTTTTGGGGAACGAACCATCGCTTCAGTTTGCTCTGGACGAGGAATGTCGGACTCAGTGCCGATTGAGCGTCGAGACGCGTACGGGCGCGTATCACGTTCGGACCGGCGAGTTCCCGGAAGAGCAGCTGAGCGTGTATTTCACAGCTCGGCGGTATGGCAGCCTGGACCCGGACGAAAGCTATGTGTCGGCTATGAAGCGACTTGTGGACGTGTGCACAGAACTGGTCGATAACTACGTGGTAGACAACGTGTTGAGACCGCTGCAACAGGCAATCGCTATCAAGTAGCGGCGCGGGATACGTGCGTTAAGACAAGTGGCGTGATCGGGAGACCACGCCACAACGAAGCATTTCTTTCGTGCTCGGCTCTTGGAGACGGAACTCAGATGTTCTTGGTTACGCCCGGCGTGGCGCAGACGGGGTAGACCCCGTTCTCATCGGGTTTGGTGGGCGGCTCCATGTCCCAGGTGCACTCTTCCGGTTTTGGCGGGATGTAGTAGTCGGACTTGTTCACTTGGTCCCAGGTGACTTCCTTTCCGCTGTAGCACGATAGTTGCCCCATGATCGTTACGAGCGTGCTGCGGGCCATGTAGTCGCCGCAGTTGAGTGGCGTGCCGGCGCGGATCGACTGTAAGAACTCCCGGTGTTCGGCCACGTAAGGACTCTCGCTTTTCCCACTGAATCGCCATTCGTTTTCGCCGGATATCCGGCCGTGAACCGGGTAGGCAATTCCCTTGGTGCCCAGGATGTTGCTGGAATTCTCGTTGTAGCAACCGCGGGTCGTGCGGCAGAAGGCGTAGCCTCGCACTCCGTTGGCATAGTGATAAACCACGGCGTGGTGATCAAACACGTCGCCCAGCAGATTGTGCGACGTCGACCGCCCGCCAAAACCATGACATTTGACCGGGGTCACTTCGCCCAGCGCCCACGTGGCGCGATCCATGTTGTGCACCAAGGACTGGGGCACGTCGTCGCCGCAAAGCCAGGAGAAACGGTACTGGTTGCCGTATTGGATTTCGAGTTCCCTCACGTCGTGCGGGCGCGCTGTGTTACCGTAAGGGCCGCGGACGAAATTCTCCTCGAACGAAATGACTTCGCCGATTTGACCGTCGTGCACGCGTTGCATCGTCTCGCGATAGGCTGGATGAAAGCGGCTTTGCAGCCCGGAAAGTATGCCCAGGTTCTTCTCTTTGGCCAATGCAGTGGCTTCGAGCACGACGTTGATCCCTAGCGGGTCGATAGCGTGAGGCTTTTCCACGAACACGTGCTTGCCGGCTTTGGTCCCGGCTTTCAGGTACATGGGGTGGAACTTGGCGGCACATGCAATCAGCACCACGTCCACACTGTCGATGACTTTCTTGTAGCCGTCGAGCCCAGAGAAGCAATGGTCGTCGTCGACCTCTACCCGGTCGGGCTTGCTGTTCGTCAGGGCCCTGCGTTTGCTCTCGACGCGGTCTGCAAACAGGTCGGTCATCGCCACCAGACGTGTTCCCGGATCTGCATCCATGGCGTTCGCAGCCGCTCCGGAGCAGCGTCCGCCACAACCGACCATGCCGATGCGAATCACATCGCTGCCGGCGGCATGGACGCTGCGCGCCAGCGAGAGTCCGCCGATGGCAGCCGCACCAAGTGCTGACTTCTTCAAGAAATCGCGACGAGAGTCCTGGCCCGAGGTTGGGGTATTTCCCTGAGCTGTCATCTTGGTTCTCCTTCGTTAGGTGTTGTTTCGATGCGTCTACAGTATGTTCGGTACGCGTGGGGCGACGCAAGCAAGCGCGCAAAGAGAGCCGAAAAAAGTGACTGGCCTGCTCGGGCAAGAAGATCCCGTGTTGGCGGCCGCTAGTCGGACGACTGTTGAACAGACAACGCTTCGACAGGAATGGCAATACCCTTGATGATACCTTCGACCACCACGGCATCTCGTACTACGCCCTGGAAGCGGCTGACCAGCATCCTCTTCGGCCGAATCTTCTCGAGATGGCCTATCAGCACCAAGCGGTCTCCGGGCACCACGGGATCGCGGAACCGCACCTCCTCCAAGCCTCCGAAGCCAACCATTGCAGCTTGGAGCAGATTATGCTTCTGAGTGTAGTAGCTGCACAGTTGCGCAGCCGCCTCGACCATTACTACGCCGGGCATCAGCGGCATACCAGGCATGTGGCCGCGAACCCAGAACTCGTCTTCAGTCACGTCTTTGTAGCCGACGCATATGTGGTGTTCCGTGTCGTCCAGAACGATGGCCGTCAACTGCTCCATCTCATGCCGCTGAGGATTGTATTTGCGAATCTCCTCGATATCGGCGATTACGCTGTCGAAGTCGATCTGCGAAAGATCGCAGAGCAGTGGTTTGGTGGTCACTGTGGATTCCTTTGGCCGAACAAAGTTCGCAGAGCCTCCCCAATGAGGCGGCATTCTCATCCGCAGTTGGCGCATAGAGCTACGCTCGGCCGTGCCTTGAGATGGCTACTGCGAGGAGAACTTGGCACAAACGTCTAGGTGCGTACCTTTCGGCGTTTGGCTTTGCGCGCCTTGGCGTTGGCCGGACGTTTTCCGTGGTTAGCTTTCTTGACTTTGTGGCTGGGCTTGCTCACTGCAAATGGTCCCCTAGTGTTCTTCTTTATAATTCGACGGAATCTATCAGGTTAGCAGGTCTGTACTCGCCTGAGAAGCGGAAATGGTCTGACGGGGATGATGTCCCTTGCGAGAGGGGTGTGCATTCGATTCACCGTTTGTCGCCCGGAATCTGTAGATTGCGCCGACGCGTGTTGCCGATAGTACGCGGTTGTCCAAACCCGCTTTTTACGTTTTTTTGCCAGTCGGGCAGCTACGGGTGTTGACGGAACCGCAGGGGGCTCTTAGGATTTCTGGTTTCCCTTGGTGGGAGAAGTGACAGGTAATTCAGTTGTTGGAAACACAGTGAAACAACACATTGTAGTAAACAAGGCAGGGAGACTTCAAGGAGCGCAGTGTGGCGGGACCGACTCATGAAGTAATTCGCATCAGGATGGAGGCCTACGACCACGCTATCCTTGACCAGAGCGCCCAGGATATCGTCGATACGGCGAAGCGTACTCATTCCGAGGTACATGGTCCAATCCCGTTGCCCACTCGGATCGAGAAATACACGGTGCTGTCAGGGCCGCATATTGACAAGAAGGCCCGGCAGCAATTTGAGATAAGAACCCACAAGCGACTGATCGACATCGTCCAGGCGACAGCGAAGACGATCGAAGCGCTCAACAAGTTGAGCCTGCCGGCCGGTGTTGACATCAAGATCAAGGCTTCCACTAGGTAGCCTTTCGTGCTGTTGTTATGCGGGTCACTCTATGAATGGATGCCGTTCGGGTAAGGTGGGACGGCTGTAGCGGCAAGCGACATTGCTTGTTGGCGTAAACGCTCAAGGAGGACACGTCCTTGGCTGCAGCACTTGTTCCCAAGCTCCCGTAGGCGACAGACTAATAACAGGTACAGACCGATGGCAAAAGGAATACTCGGCCGCAAGGTCGGGATGACGCAGGTATACGATGACACGGGCAATGTCATCCCGGTCACGGTCGTTCAGGCGGGACCGTGTCACGTCCTTCAGATTCGCACGCTGGAGCGCGATGGCTACCAAGCTGTGCAACTTGGCTATCTTGACAAGAAGCGGCCAAGAGAAGGCAAGAGATCTCGCCAAAGCCAGGCAAGTCGTGCCGAGCGTGGTCATGTCGCCAATATCAGCAGCAAGCGTTCCAAGCGGGGTGCACCCGGTGAATCTGGGGATACAGCGAGGGCCGAAGGCGCACCCGAAGGGGACAGTTCGCCTCCTGCCGAAGGTCAGCAGTCTCTGAAGGCCGGCTGCGAGCCCAAGCGTTTCATTCGGGAGCTTCGCGGTCCTGCTGACGGATACGAAGTCGGTCAGGAAGTGACGGTCGAGGCCCTGGAAGAGGTCAACGCGGTTGATATTACCGGCATCAGCAAGGGTCGCGGCTTTTCGGGCGTGATGAAGCGGCACGGATTCGCCGGCCAGCGTGCTTCGCACGGTGTCAAGAAAGTACATCGCCACGCCGGCGGTACCGGGTTGAGTGCTACGCCGAGCCGTCTGTGGAAGGGGCGTCGCATGGCCGGGCAGTATGGCAATGTGAAGACGACCGCCCGGAATCTGAAAGTAGTAAAACTGGATGCTGAGAACCACCTGTTGCTGGTCCGTGGAGCGGTCCCCGGTCCTAACGGTGGTTTCTTGGTGATTCGCGAAACGAACAAGGTCGGTTAGGTCGATCATGACAAGTCTGCCAGTTTACGATCGCAGCGGGAACGAGGTCGGGACTTACGAGATCGACCTTGCCAAGCTTGCGCCGAAGATCAACAAGCAATTGTTGCACGACGTGATCGTCATGTACCAAGCGAACCTTCGACAGGGTTCCGCGAAGACCAAGTCGCGCGCTGAAGTGGCGGCTACGACGAAGAAGATGTACCGGCAGAAGGGCACGGGGAACGCTCGGGCGGGCCATCGGCGTTCGGGTGTCCGGCGCGGCGGCGGTCACATTTTCGCAATTCGGCCCCGCGACTACTCCTACCGTTTGCCGAAAAAGGCGGTGCAAGCGGCCACTCGCATGGCCATCGCTTCGAAGATCGACAGCGGCGAGGTGATCGTAATCGACAACCTTTCGTTCGAGGAGCCTCGCACGAAAGAGATGTACGAGGTGCTGAAAGCCTTGAAGTTGGCTGGCACGACCATGTTGGTCGCAACGGCGCCCCACGACGCCAATGTGTACAAGAGTGCACGCAACATCCAAGACGTTACCGTGTTGCCCGTGTCGGATTTGAACGCGCTGGCGGTGCTAAGGCCGCGTCGCGTGCTGGTGACAAAGGAAGGCCTGGATGCGATCCAGGAGAAGGCCGGCATGGGGGTAGCGGCTACGTAGCGTGTGCTGGATGTAGTCTGAGGAAACGCCGGTTTCCTTGGTAATCGGGTTTCGGTAACAGAAACGGCAAGACAATGGGCAATCCACAGAATAAGAGTTCTGGCATGAAGACGCGGCTTAGCCTGGAGCCGCACCAGATCGTTCTGCGTCCGTTGGTGACGGAGAAGGGTGTGTACAATGCCAGCGAATTCAACCAATACGCGTTTGAGGTGAATCCGCTTGCGAGCAAGGACGAGATCAAGCAGGCGGTTGAGGCGCTGTTTGACGTCAAGGTCACCAAGGTGCGGACGCAAAACCGCGCCGGCAAACCGCGTCGATATCGTTACCGTTCCGGGTACACCAAGAACTGGAAGAAGGCGCTCGTGACACTGGACGAGGAAGACCGGATCGACTTCTTCTAAACCGATGGCAACGACGGCCGCTTGGCCACATTGAGATGAGATTATGGGTATTCGTGAATACAAACCGACCAGTCCTGGACGCCGCGGTGCGACGGTCAGCGATTTCGCCGACTTGACGCCGGCAGTCAAGCCGGAAAAGTCGCTGCTGCGGAAGGCTCGCAAGACCGGGGGACGGAATAACCAAGGCAAGATCACCGTGCGTCATCGCGGCGGCGGTCACAAGCGGAGGTATCGCGTCGTCGATTTCCGCCGCAACAAGGACGGCGTGCCGGCCAAGGTTCATTCGATCCAGTACGATCCGAATCGCAGCGCCCGCATTGCTCTGTTGCACTATGCGGACGGCGAGAAACGATACATATTGGCCCCGGATACGCTGAAGCCGGGTGATCGAGTCGAGAGCGGTCCGAATGTACCACCTAACGTAGGGAACTGTTTGCCGCTCAAGAAGATTCCGTTGGGTACGACCATTCACAATATCGAGCTTCGGCCTGGCCGAGGTGGAGCGCTGTGTCGCAGTGCTGGCACCAACGCGACACTAGTCGCTCGGGAAGCGGATTGGGCCCAGATCAATCTGCCAAGCGGCGAGATTCGACGTGTGCCGGCTGCGTGTCGGGCGACCATCGGCAAGGTGGGCAATGCGGAACATATGGGCATCGTGCTGGGCAAGGCTGGCCGCAAGCGTTGGCTAGGTCGACGGCCTCACGTGCGCGGCACGGCCATGAACCCGGTCGATCACCCGCATGGTGGCGGCGAAGGCAGGACCAAGGGTGGTCGTCATCCGGTTAGCCCAACGGGCGTGCCGGCCAAGGGTGGTCCGACTCGCAAGAAGCGAAAACCTTCGAATGCGGCGATCGTCCGCAGGCGGCGTTCAAAGCGGTACGGACAACTCAGGCTGAAAAAGTAACGGGAGATGTAGCCGCACATGAGCAGATCAGTCAAAAAGGGGCCTTTCGTCGATTTCAAACTGTACCGCAAGGTGCAGAAGCAGATCGAGACGGGCACGAAAGAACCGATCAAGACTTGGGCGAGGGCCTGTACCATCGTGCCGGAGTTTGTCGGACACACTTTCCTGGTCCACAACGGGCGTCAGCACATGAAGGTCTTTGTGACTGAAGATATGGTTGGGCACAAACTGGGCGAGTTCGCCCCGACTCGAGTTTTCCGCGGACACGGCGGCAGGGGTAAGCGTTAGATTCGCGGGATGGGCGGCGACCTGGCTTCGCTCTGGTTGCGGCCTTGCCGTATGGGGAGATCAACATGGCATTTCGGGCCTGTCACAAATATGCACGCATCAGTCCCCGCAAGGTGCGGCCCTTGGCGGACATGATTCGGGGCAAATATGCCGACGAGGCGCTGGAGATCCTTCGTTACCAACCACACCGCGGGGCGAGGATGTTGGAGAAGGTGATCAACAGCGCGTTGGGCAGCGCTCAGGATCCGGACCAGACGCGCGGCAAGTCAGTAGACATTGACGATTTGATTGTGACCGAGGCACGCGTCGACAACGGACCGATGTTCAAACGTGTCCGACCACGAGCCCGAGGTATGGCATTCCTGATCAAGAAGCGGATGGCGCACATTCACGTTACGCTGGCAGACAATAGCGAGAGCTAGGTATGGGTCAAAAAGTCAATCCGATCGCGTTTCGAACGGGCGTAATGACTGGTTGGAAGAGTCGATGGTACGCTTCCAAGCAGGAGTTCGCGGATCTGCTGGTCGAGGACCAGAAGATTCGCAACTTCATCAAGAATCACCCCCAGAAGACGCAATACCGTAATGCGGGAATCGATCGGATCGAGATCGAACGCACACGCGATGAAGTCAAGATAATCCTGCATGTGGCTCGGCCCGGACTGATCATTGGCAAGAAGGGTCAAGAGGTCGAATTGCTGCAGGGAGAATTGCAGAACCTGATCGGCCGTCGAGTCAACCTGAAGATCGAGGAGATTCACCGTCCGGAGCTTTATGCACAGTTGGTGGCCGAAGAGATTGCTATGCAGCTTTCAAAGCGGGCCAGCTTCCGCCGAACGATGAAGCGGGCGATGGAAGCCACGATGGACGCCGGCGCCAAAGGCATCAAAGTCCAACTGGCGGGCCGGCTGGGCGGCGCTGAAATGGCGCGACGCGAAAAACAAAACCGGGGCTCGGTTCCATTGAGCACCCTGCGAGCGAAAATCGACTACGGGTTCACCGAGGCGAAGACGGCTCAGGGGCACATTGGAGTTCAGGTCTGGATCAACCAAGGTACTTACGAAGGAGACGCTTCCGATGGCGCTGATGCCGAAGAGGGTCAAGCACCGAAAAAGCCAAAGAAGACGTATAAAAGGTAACGCGACTCGCGGGAACACGGTCGTTTTTGGCGATTTCGGCCTTCAGGCGCTGAAGGGCGGTTGGATCAAGGCGCAGACGATCGAAGCGGGACGTATCGCGGCCCAGCAGTACGTTCGGGGCGAGGGGCGTTTGTACATAAGGATTTTCCCCCACAAGTCGATCACCTCGACTCCGCTGGAGACTCGAATGGGCAAAGGCAAAGGCGAACCTGAGCATTGGGTGGCGGCTGTCAGGCCTGGAACGGTTCTCTACGAGTTGGGCGGCGTTACCGAAGAGCAGGCCAAGGTGTGCTTTGCCCGCTTGGCCCACAAGATGCCGATACCGGTGCGTTTCGTGAAGCGTCGCACCGCCTAACGGGAGGAAACATAGACGATGAAGTCCGCTGAACTGCGTGACATGAGCGACGAGCAACTGACGCTGACGCTCAAAGAAACGTGCGAGAGCCTGTTTCGTTTGCGGATCCAAGCGCAAACCGAACGACTGGATGCTCCGAGCGAGTTACGGCGGAACCGCCGCCTGATCGCCCGGATCAAGACGATTCAGCGGGAACGAGAACTCGAAGCAGTCAACGCAGACAAGAAGTAATAGTCATGCCCAAGAGAGTTGCCGTAGGCGTTGTGACCAGCGACAAAATGACCAAGACGCGCGTCGTCGAGATCCCTCGTCTGGTCAAACATCCCATGTACGGGAAGTACGTGCGACAAAAGACCGTGTGCTACGTGCACGACGAGGCCGAGGAGTCGGCCAAAGGCGACACGGTGGAAATCATCGAATCGCCGCCGCGGTCCAAGACGAAGCGCTGGGAATTGGTCAAGGTCGTCGAGAAGAGCCGTGCCGTTGATTTGGCCATGTTGCGCTCGGCGGCCAAAGAAGGCGAGACCGAAGAGGAAGAGCAATGATTCAGCAAGAGACGCGCCTGCAAGTGGCGGACAACACGGGTGCGAAGGAGGTCCAGTGCATCAAAGTGCTGGGCGGTTCGCGCAGGCGGTTTGCCGGTTTGGGCGATGTCATTGTCTGCAGTGTCAAGAGCGTGATCCCCGGAAGTGACATCAAGAAGAAATCGCTGGTACGTGCCGTGATCGTTCGCTGCAAACAGCCGACTCGCCGGACCGACGGTAGCTACATCCGCTTTGACAGTAACGCGGTCGTGATTATCGATAACGAGCAGAATCCACGCGGCACGCGTATCTTCGGCGCGGTGGCGCGGGAGTTGCGTGATCGCAATTTCATGAAAATCGTCAGCCTTGCCAGTGAGGTGCTGTGATGCATATCAAAGTAGGTGACACGGTGGAGGTCGTCGCTGGCGATGACAAGGGCGAGCGCGGCAAAGTGAACTCCGTCGACGGGAAGGCCGGCAAAGTCGTCGTGGAAGGCGTCAATCGCGTGTACAAGCATATGCGGCGAAGCCAACGGAACCCACAGGGCGGGCGCCTGTCCAAGGAGATGCCGATCGACGCCTCGAACGTGATGGTCATCTGCCCGAAGACGAATAAGCCGACGCGCGTCGGATACCGCTATTTGGACGACGGCAGCAAAGAACGTTACGCGCTATGCAGCGGAGCTTCCTTGAGTTCCGTTGGGCCGGCGAGGGAGACGCGAGCAAAGAAGAAGTCGTAAGCGGTGATACGCCAGAGCGCGCTCTGGCAAGTGATAGGCAACAGCGGCCAACGCACTGGTTGTCACGACATTCCCTGACCTATGGGAAAACGGAAACATGACCCCTCGGTTACAAGAAAGATACGAAAACGAAATACTTCCGGCTCTGCGTGAACTGCTCGGCCGAGAGAATCGTCTGTCGCTCCCACGGCTGGAGAAGATCGTCGTCAATATGGGTGTGGGCAGTGCGATCCAGGAGAAGAAGCACCTGGAGTCCGCGACGGCTGCGCTGACGGAGATCACAGGGCAGAAGCCGATCATTACGCTGGCCCGAAAATCGGTGGCGGGATTTCGCCTGCGAGAAGGGATGGCGATCGGCTGCAAGGTGACCCTGCGCCGGACGCGGATGTACGAGTTTCTCGATCGCTTGGTCGCGCTGGCCCTGCCGCGGGTCCGCGACTTTCGCGGCCTTGGCAGGAACGCGTTTGATGGGCACGGCAACTACAGTTTGGGGCTGTCCGAGCAGCTTGTGTTCCCGGAACTTAATCCGGACAAGTATCTGCACACACAGGGGATGAACATCACGTTGGTGACGAGTGCTTCGCGAGATGAGGAAGCACTCGAACTGCTGACCCGTTTTGGTATGCCGTTCCAGCGGACGGAGGATGCCGCGGCGGCGTGATTTAGTGCATGGTGTAAACGGCCGCTGGGGTGGGACCCCGGCGCGATTAGGAAAAAGCGTTGCTTTCAAAACAAGAAACCGTTTTTGCAGACAGGTAGACGTCCGTGGCTAGTAAATCGAAGATTGCGAAGGCTCTTCGCGAGCCCAAGTTCTCAACCCGCCAAGAACGGCGGTGCAAGATGTGCGGCCGGCCGAGAGCGGTCTACCGCAAGTTTGGTATTTGCCGCATTTGTTTCCGCAAGTTGGCGGACCAGGGATTGATTCCTGGCGTTCGAAAGTCGAGCTGGTAAAGGGAGAGTCCAACCACCATGATGACCGACCCGATCGCCGATATGTTGACCCGCATCCGTAATGCGGTTCGCGTCGAGCGGCCTTTTGTTGACATGCCCATGTCCAAGGTCAAACGGGGTTTGGCCGATGTCCTCAAGCGCGAGGGCTATATCTGGGACTGGCAGGAGGTCGATGAATCGCCGGTGTCTCAGCTCCGGATCGAACTCAAGTACGGCCCCAACGGCGAGCGTGTCATCCAAAAGATTCGCCGGGTCAGCAAACCCGGACGCCGCGTCTACAGCAAGGCCCGTGACTTGCGTCCGGTGCTGAACGGCCTGGGCATTACCATTATCAGCACCAGCCGTGGCGTGATCAGCGATCGCGAGGCAAGGCAACGCAAGTTGGGCGGCGAAGTATTGTGTGAAGTCTGGTAGCACCGAAGGTATTGGATTGCCATGTCCCGTATTGGAAAGAAACCCGTGCCGATCCTTGACGGTGTCAAGGTATCGATCGACGGTCGCAAGGTGACTGTGGAAGGCCCAAAGGGGAAGCTCGATTGGGAACATCGCTCGGAGATCAGCGTCCGGATCGATGAAGAGGCCAAAGAGGTCGTCGTGGAGAGGCACAGCGAGGATCGTGCGTCGCGGTCTTTTCATGGCCTGACCCGCTCGTTGATTAACAACATGATCATCGGTGTGAAGGACGGATACGAGAAGCGTCTTGAGATCGTAGGCGTTGGCTACGTGGCAGCCGTCCAGGAGGGTCGGCTGGAACTTCGTGTCGGCTTCGCCAATGAAGTGCACAAACCGATCCCCGAGGGGCTCGATGTCAGTTGCCCGGACCAGACGCACGTCTTGGTCCGCGGTTGCGACAAGCAACAAGTGGGCGAGTTTGCGGCGGAAGTAAGGGCAATTCGAAAGCCGGAGCCGTACAAGGGCAAAGGGATTCGTTATCAGGGTGAATACGTCAAGATCAAACCGGGCAAGGCAGCCACATAACAGACCGCCTGCGCGGGGCCGCCTGCGTTGACGTTCCTCTTGACGCGACGGGAACAAGCTACTGATCGGATTTGAACTGTGAACAGACAGAAAGAAATCAACAACCAACGCCAACGCCGCCGCCGCCACGTGCGGAATAAGGTCCGTGGCACGGCCGAGCAGCCCAGGATGTGCGTCCAACGCAGCCTGAAGCATATCGGCTGTCAGATCATTGATGATTTGACCGGCAAGACTTTGGTTTGCGCCAGCACCCGAGACCGGGAGCTGCGCGACGAAGTCTCGTACGGAGGCAATAAGGACGCCGCGGCAACTGTCGGCAAGGCGATTGCGGAGAAGGCCCTCGCGGCGAACATCAAGGAAGTCCGGTTCGATCGGGGGCATTGCAGTTACCACGGTCGAGTCGCTGCATTGGCGGATGCCGCCAGAGAAGCGGGGTTGACCTTCTAGGCTTTTTTCATGCAGGTTTGGAGAGATTTGCGGGCGGGTACGTCCGTGACCTACTGAATCGGGAGCAATTGCACCGTGTCGACAGACGCAGGCTTCAGCGAAACGATCGAGAAAGTGGTGAAGATCCGGCGATGTGCCGCCGTGGTCAAAGGCGGACGCCGTTTCAGCTTCGCAGCGATGACCGTGGTCGGCGACGGCAACGGCAAGGTTGGCTGGGGCTACGGCAAAGCCAACGAAGTTCCGCCAAGCGTGGAGAAGGCTAACAAGCAGGCCAGCCGTGAAATGGTGGAAGTGTCTATCGTGGAAGGAACGATTCCGCACCTGATCAAGGGACGTTACGGCGCCGGTAAGGTAATCCTGGTTCCGGCTGCCCCCGGTACCGGAGTTATTGCCGGCGAAGCCGTCCGCGCGGTGTGCGAGGCGGCAGGCATCAAGAACATCCTGACCAAGAGCTACGGCACGAACAACCCGATCACACTGGTCAAGGCGACGTTCGATGCGCTCGCCCGGCTGCGGACTCGCCAGGAAACGGAGCGATTGCGAGGAGTTTCGTTGTCATGAAATTGAACGAAATAAACCAGGGCATCCGCAAGCACAAGAAGCGGCGGCGAATCGGACGCGGTACGGGTTCCGGACTGGGAAAGACGTCTGGTCGCGGCCATAAGGGACAGAAGTCCCGAGCCGGGTGGTCCAGCCATCCAGCGTTTCAGGGCGGCACCATGCCCTTGGTGCGACGCGTCCCGAAGCGGGGATTCAATAATCGTTTCGCGTTGACCGTCGTGACTGTGAATGTCGGCGACCTGGAACAAGCGTTCGACGCAGGCGCGGAAGTAACTCCGGAAACCCTGCGCGAGAAGTCATTGGCTAAACGGCGTTATGATGTGCTGAAAATCCTTGGAGACGGCGAACTGACCAAGAAGCTCAAGGTCTCGGCGCACCGATTCAGCAAGACGGCGCAAGAGAAGATCGAGAACGCAGGTGGCGAAGCGATCGTGCTCGCTGGGAAAAAGCCGTTGGTTCGAGAGAAGATGAAGAAGAAAACATAGGGGGCATGGCACGGACGGCCAAGGCCGAATAGGCATCTGACGACTCTATGTGTCTCGCGTCTATGGTCACGCGACAATGGGACAGGAAAGGACGGATCTAAGCCATGTGGGAGAAGCTTCGCGTCGTCTTCACGATTCCCGAATTGCGCCAGAAGATCTTCTTGACGCTCATGTTCCTGGCTATCTACCGGGTCGGATGGCACATTCCCCTGCCCATCATCAATCAAGAAGTGATGCAGCGGTCCACTGCCCAAGAGGGGGGAATGGCCAACTTCATAGAGCGCGTGTCCGTGTTTAGCGCCAGCAATCTCCGTCAGGCTACAATCTTCGGTTTGGGGATCATGCCCTACATATCTGCTTCGATCATTTTCCAGTTGCTGGGAAGCGTCTGGAAGCCGATTGAGGATTTGAAGAAGGAGGGCGAAACCGGGCGAAAGAAGATCAACGAATACACGCGCTACCTAACGGTAGTGCTATGCCTGGTACAAAGCTGGTTCTACGTCAAACTGTACTTGATGGCGCAGACCGGAGGCAGCGAAGAGGGTCTGATCGATCGGAGTTTTCTGACGGAAGGTAGTATGTCATTCGGCTGGCAGATTACGGCTGTCATGACAATGACCTGCGGTACGATTTTCCTGATGTGGCTGGGCGAGCAGATCGACGAATTCGGTATTGGTAACGGCATCAGTCTGTTGATCATGGCCGGCATTCTGGCGCGAATGCCTAGTGCGCTTGGCGAACTGATCAGGGATGCCGAATTGGAGTTGGTTGGGATGGGCGCCAGCAAGATTGGCGTGGAAACATTGATCATCTTGGCCGTGTTGTTCGTTGCAGTGGTCGCCGGCGTGGTCTTCATCACGCTGGGGCAGCGGCGAATTCCGACGCAGAGCGCCAAACACGTCCGCGGTCGGCGCGTGTACGGCGGAACTCGGCAGTATCTTCCGTTGCGAGTGAACCAGGCGGGCGTCATGCCGATCATCTTCGCCAGCAGTCTTCTGATGCTGCCGGCCATGCTGTTCGGCATGTTGGGCAATATCTTCTCGGGTGCAGCGAACACGTTTGCCCGCTTGGGAGACATCTTCGGGGGGGGCACTTCGTTCGTCTACAACCTGATGTACGTAATCTTGATCTATTTCTTCTGCTACTTTTGGACGGCGATCACCTTCAATCCAAAGGAGATGTCGGAAAACCTAAAGGACTACGGCACGTTCATCCCGGGTTATCGCCCTGGCCGGCGCACTGCCGACTACCTGGAAAAGGTGATGGTGCGAATTACCTACGTTGGTGCCGGCTTCCTTGCGTTGGTCGCCATTATTCCGACCATAATATCCGGTTCCCTGGGTGTGAGTTTCTCGATAGCAGCATTTTACGGGGGCACTGGATTGCTCATTGCGGTTAGTGTCGCGTTTGACTTGGTGCAGAAGATAGACAGCCACTTGGTGATGCGCAACTATCGCGGGCTATTGGAGGGCTAACTTGCCTCCCCTTGTAGAAGCCGCCTCTGTAACCCTATACTGCAATGTTTATCTGGACTCGCTGGGAGACGAACGATGAAAGTGCGGGCGAGCGTTAAACGGATATGCGAGAATTGTAAGATCGTTCGCCGCAAGGGGCGAGTTTACGTGATTTGCACCAATCCGCGTCACAAGCAACGTCAAGGTTAGTAAAGAGGATATTCTGCTCATGCCTCGTCTTTTGGGTGTTGACATACCGAACGACAAGCCAGCGGCCGTCTCGCTGACGTACCTGTACGGCGTTGGCCCGAAAACATCACGCTCGCTGTGCCACAAGGCAGGGATCGACCCACGAAGGAAGGCGCGCGAACTAGCCGATGACGAGTTGAGTCGTTTGGCGGCGCTGCTGGAACGAGACTACGTCGTCGAAGGTCCGCTTCGTCGTCAAGTGCAGCAGAACGTCAACCGTCTGCGCGATATCAAGTGCTACCGAGGGATTCGCCACCGCTTGGGACTGCCGGTGCGAGGGCAAAGGACACGGACAAACGCGCGGACGCGCAAAGGCCCGAAGAAGACAGTGGCAGGCAAGAAGGGCGTTAAGGATTTACGGTAGGCGATTCAGATTGTCGCCATATTCTCAGGCCGATTTGGACACACGAAAATTCTGTAATAGAGGAGTAGACTGGCGGTGGCCAAGAGCAAGAAACGCAAACCTCGTCGCAACGTTACGGTCGCTATCGCCCATATCCACGCAACCTTCAACAACACGACAGTGACGATCACGGACACGAAGGGCGATACTCTGTGTTGGTCGAGCGCCGGCACTTGTGGCTTTAAGGGCAGCCGCAAAAGCACGCCTTTTGCGGGCCAATGCGCTGCGCAGCAGGCCGCGGAGAAAGCGGCGAAGTTCGGCGTCAAAGAGATCGAAGTGCACGTCAAGGGACCGGGCTCGGGCCGCGAAAGCGCCATCACGGCGCTGCAATCTGCTGGCTTGACGGTGAGGTCGATCGAGGACTGCACTCCTATTCCCCACAACGGCTGCCGTCCCAGAAAAAAGCGTCGCGTGTGACAAGCAGCACTTGTTTCGCACGGCCCACTACGGTCGCACTTCTAGAGGCCCGGTACGACTCACTGAAGGAGGTCCAAATGCATATTCGCTGGCGTGGACTCGAATTGCCTAGCGTTGTGACTTGCGATGCCGATACGCTGACGTCCACTTACGGCAAGTTCACGGGCGAGCCGTTTGAACGCGGCTTCGGCGTGACCATCGGCAACAGCCTTCGTCGCATCCTGCTTTCCAGCTTGATGGGCAGCGCGGTCACGCAAATCAAGATTCGCGGCGCTCAGCACGAGTTCACGACGATCCCGGGCGTGTTGGAGGACGTCACGGATATCGTTCTGAATGTGAAGTCGCTGGTGGTCAAGAACCACAGCGAGTCCACCAGAGTGATTACCGTGGAGAAGAACGAGACGGGTGTCGTTGCGGGCGGCGACGTCCAGACGGACATGGATGTCGAGGTCATCAACAGAGATCATGTCCTGGCGACGTTGACTGACAGCGTTCCGTTCATGATGGAAATGGTTGTCGAGAACGGTCGCGGATACGTGCCGGCTTCCGAGCACAGTTCTGCGGACCACGAGATCGGCATTATTCCCATCGACGCCGTATACAGCCCGGTGACGCGGGTTCGTTACGAAGTGGAAGAGACTCGTGTGGGTCAGAAAACGAACTATGACAAGCTGACCCTCGAGATCTGGACGAACGGTTCGGTGAACCCGGAAATGGCCTTGGTGGAGTCCGCCAAGATCTTCCGCAAGCACATGAACCCGTTTGTGCAGTACAACGAATTGGGCCCCCGCGTTACGGCGCCGCCCCGCACAGGCGGTGGCGGTGTGGATGCCGTTCTGGAATCCAAGCTGAACATGAGTCTGGCGGAACTGAAGCTATCCGTTCGGGCCATGAATTGCCTGGAGTCGGAGAACATTAATACGGTACGCGATCTGGTGCAAAGAAACGAGGATCAACTGCTGGAAGTTCGAAATTTCGGTGAGACGACGTTGAACGAGGTGGGCGCCAAGTTGACCGAACTTGGTTTGCATCTTGGTATGAGGCTTCCGCCTCCGCCGTCGACCCTGATCCATTAGAAGAACACGATCATGAGACACAGAAGACGAGGACGCGTTCTTGGCCGAAGCCCAAGCCATCGAAAGGCCATGTTGCGTAATTTGGCCAGCGCTCTGTTCCTGACCGAGCGCGACACGGACCCGGACATCGACGAGAACATTCCCAAGGTAAAAGGCCGCATCGTCACGACCCTCCACAAGGCCAAGGAGGTGCGGCCGCTGGTGGAGAAGTGTATCACCATCGCTCGCCGGTCGTTGAAGCATGAATCGGAAGCCGAGGAGTTCGCCACCGATGCCAAACGCGGGTCCGATCGGTGGAGGGAGTGGCGCAGCAGCGACGAATGGGAGCAGTGGAACAATGCCCTTGCCCCCGCTATTGCTGCTCGCAGACGCGTGCTGCAACTGATCGGCGACAAACAGGCCGTGCAGGTGCTTTTCGACGATATTGCTGTACGTTTCGAGGACCGTGAGGGTGGCTACACGCGCATCGTTCGGCTGGCCAAACCGCGGTTGGGTGACGCAGGTCAGCAGGCGATCCTCGAGTTTGTCGGCGTCCACGATCGCGTGAAGCAGGAAAGCGAGAAACCGAAGTTCGAGGGAGACGAGAAAGACGCTGCGCCGGACGCCAAAGACGAAGCCGCCGAGGCGGAAGAGGAAGGCGGCGCCGACGAAGAAGCCCCAGAGTCGGATACGCCGGAATCGGAAACGCCGGACACGGAGGCATCCGGCGAAGAATCGCCCGAAGAGGATTCGGGGGAAGAAGAGAACGCGGACGAGTAGCCTCGTTTCATCCGTGATCCTTTGCGCAAGGACTCGCGATGGGTGGCCATGCACATGGAAGGTCTTCTGCCCGTGGCCTTCGGCACCGGCGCCAGCCTGCCGGTTTCAGCTTCACGGTGCACATGCGGCGACTTTGCGAGGATATCGTCACTCGCACACCGCAGTTCGCACACGTCGACCTGGATCGCGTGGCCGTGTCTTTTGCCCAAACGCGCAAACTCACGTCCTACGGACTGCACGCAGCGTTGACCCCTATGCGATTCGAAGGCGGCGCCCTTACTTGCCGTCGACATGGCCAGGACTACTCGGTCCAGCGGCTATACGATCAGCGCGGCCGCGAGTACCTGTACATACTCACATTCTATCTGCCGCGTTTCATGAACCTCGGCTTCCATGACAAGCTGATCACAGTGTTTCACGAATTGTGGCACGTCAGTCCAGATTTTGACGGCGACCTGCGGCGACACGACGGGCGCTGCTACGCCCACACTCACTCGCAGAAGCAGTACGATGCCGAAATGGACCGTCTGGCGCGAGACTGGCTGGCAGATTCTCCACCACGGCATCTGTACGAGTTTCTCGAATCCAATTTTGCCCAGTTGCACGCTCGCCACGGCAGGGTCTTCGGTGTGAAGATCTCTCGGCCCAAGCTATTACCGATTGGTTGAAGATCCGGGCACGTCAAATGCCCAGATGTTCACGTCGCTCGAAGGGCCTGCAGCGTTCTCACGCGACAGATGGCATCGCGTGCTATTGTCATAAAGCTTTTCATGTCAAGTGGTTACGGTCGATGACGGCCGCGTGTCGGATCCTGCGGAATCGTTTTGGCATCGCAGTTGCGTATTTCGGTGGCAGTTCTTCAGTTGCCATGTAGCCGAAGTCACCTCTTTGCCCTTCTCCTCGCCGAAATGGAGTTCACCATGGCTGATCAGTCCTGCTGCCGTTCCATCGCCGACGGGCGCGTTGACCTACTGCCCTGGGCAGATCCGTACATCGTCCAGCTATTCGCCGAGGCCGGTTTGGTCACGGACGGCGACACATCGCAGTCGCCACTACAGAGTGCCTGGCAAGACGCCCGGGCGGCGTGTGGGCCCGATCTCGAAGCCGTGTTCTATGGCCGGGCTCGCCGAGTCAGGCCGGTGGGCGGGCGTCGTCCGGTTTCTCGCAAGCGTAGAACTGAACCTGCACGCTCATTGGTTCGCTGCAAGGCGCCGGTAGCTTGACCTCCAACCCTGCGCCGAACACTTCGATCATTGACGGTTTGATCTTCACCATGGGACCGTCGATCTGATCCGTCGTAAGCTCGGGAATGCGTTCCAGCGGCGGACAGAAGGAAATATGGAGGTTCTGCTGCCGCTGGCCCACCGCAAAATCGCACCGCACGACCCCAAACACAGCTTCCACGCCGTTTTCCTCTCTGCCCCGCGTGATCCGTTGCGATACGCTCGGAGACAGCAGTTCAAATCCGTCGTCTTCGGCCGGCTCTTCAAGTCCCCTAGTCCCGTTAATCGCAGCCGTAAGCTCGCGCGCCGGTCCGTCGCTCGTCGATGGCGTGTGCTCGTGTCGGCGTCTGTTCCTGCCGCGTGCTCGGATATGGCCAGCAATACGACGGTAGTAGGTCGACCAACCGATTAGCTCACCTGCGACGAGAAGGCACCAGAAAACCACCAATGGCGCAACCTCCGTGCCCCGCACCGACAGGGACGCCGCCAAACAGAAGACCCCCAGACAAAGAGTCCCGTCAAGAAGAAGCCCTTCACGACGCCCAGGAATCACGTTCGATCCCGACACGCGCCGCCACGCAAGTCGAACGGCGGCGACCAGCGTCGTCATCACAGCCCCTAAGACGATCAGTGTTTCCGACGGCAGTGGTTGCCCGAACGCCCCGACCAGACGCCGAGCCAAGAAAACACCAGACAGAACCAGCACGAACCCAGCGGTCGCAAGAAGGACCAGCCGGACTAACAGGATCTGCTCCCGCGACGGCGTCCAGATGCTCCAGGTATCAGTCCTTGCGGTCGGAGTCTCCACGATGATCACCTCGGTCAAATCAGCGGCCTGATTGACTGCCCAACATACCTTCGTATAAACCGTCCAAGGAGCACAAGTCAAGGCTCATTGGCAATAATATGGGCCAATTGGCGAAGATCAATTAGCGAGATGACTAACCCCCGGGTCCTGATTCTCACCTAGCGAGAAAAAAGAGGAGAGGAACGAGAACTCAGATTCAGTTGTCCCAGGATGAAATCCATCACCACCCGCATCCTACTTGCAGTTCTTCTTGTCGCCGTGGCCGTGCTGGGCGGCCGGTTTCTGTGGGTGTCTTCCGATTCCGAGATCGGCTGGGAGACCGTCGCCAACCATTGGCACGACTGGACGCTCGGCCAACTGGGCTGGCAACGCACGCCGATCACCGAGCGCGAGCCCGTCGAGCAAGCAGAGTTCTGGCTCGATGAAGTAGATCGCGTTGTGAGTAGCCGACAGCAAAATGCCGAGCTTGCCATGGGGGCCGCCTGGGTTCTCGATTCGCCCCGTCGATCGTTTCTGATCACTCGCGATCCGCTGAAGCGAGTTTTCAATCTGCCGTTTGTCGGGGAGTGGGATCGGGAGGCCATTCAACGGAAGGATGACGAGTTCGAGGCCATGTGCTCCGCGCGATGTCTGGAATTGGCGGCAGTGGCGACCAATATCGATCCAGAACGCGTGGATTGGTGGCGGATGAGAGCTCTGCTGTTGTTTCGGGATCCGATGTTGGGCAGCGAGTACACAGTGCGCTTATCGGATTGGGAGGCAACTCTCGATGAATGCGCTCAGCACGATCGCGACAACGCCCTGTACGACTACTTGGCGGCCCTGCAGTTGTGGGAGGAGAGTGCTGAATTCTACTGGGAGGATGCAGGTCTCCTCGTCAGGATCCATGACCACGAACAATTCTCGCGAGGTGTTGCTCGATTCGAGCGAGCACAAGGGAAAACACATTTGACGATGGGGAAATCGCCGAAACCGGCAGTGGTCGAGTTCGTCGGTCATGCGTCGTTGTCCCGCATTGAATCCGCACATGTCGCCGTCAGCCGATCGTTGGACAGTCGCGCATTGAGACTAGTCAGATCGCCTGCGCGATGGGCGGAAGCTCGAGCCAGATTTGAAAGCGATAAGGGCGATTGGCCCACAGCATTGTACAACTTGCGCCTAACCACGCGCATGTTCGACCAGTTCCATGCAGGAAAGAACTCGTACCAGGCCGAATGGTTCGCGAGCATCTGTGAATCCGCCAGTATTGCACAGATTGAAGAACTTGCGGAGAAGAATCCCGGCCTATTGTCGTCCGACGAGTTGGCGGCGTTGAGATCCCGCCTCGAAGCCGTATATACCGATCGTGCGGTCCTCTACAAGGCGGCTGAGCAGTACGCATGGTGGCGAAACCGGTCCAAGGGCTTCGACGCTGCCGTTCCCATGCTCGCAGTGTCATCTGCCGTGCAGATGACGGTCTGCTTGGTGGTCTTCGTTCTTGTCATCGGTGGCTTGTCACGGTGGTTGAACCGTAGCGAGCAGCGAACTGGAATCGGCCCCTTCAGACACGTGGTCGCTTGGGTGATTGGATTTGGTGTCACGTTCTTCCTGTTTGGTGTCGTCCCTTCTGAGTGGATCAGTCGGGAACTTCAGAAATGGATCGTCGGCGGGATTTTGTCGCTGGCGAGCGCAGTTGCGATGATCCTTCTGTATCGCTGGATTGTGAAGCTCTGTGAGGAATTCAGGGAAGGTTCCGCGCGTCTTCCAGTCATGCGTTTGATCGGGACGATTACGTTGTGGCAGTTTGTAGTCGCCGTACTGCTGACCGTTTGGCACATAGCCGCAAAGTTATCATTTCACGACCTACTCTTGCTACTATTGCGGATGCCCGTAGTCGTTTGGCTCGCTCTTCTCCTGCTACCCTTCGTGTCTTTGGGCGCGTGGATTTTGCACGTTCGAAAACTGCGACGACGCAGCAGCGATTTGGCCAAAGCCCACATCGCTGCCGCGGTGCTGCTGTCGTTGGCAACGGCGTTGGTAGCAGCAGCTTTTTCGCTTTGTCCCCACTATTTAGATGGCGTCTCGTGGATTCCGGCTCGGGGATGGGCGGAGCTCAGCGCCTCGACGTGGAAACGAGCGATTCCTGTCGAAGACGGGTCTTGGCAGTGGGCCGTACTTCAGTGGTTGTTCCACAGGGGCGCCTACGTGACTCCCGGTGCATCCTTGGCGGCGGTCGCCTGCTGGTTCACATTCCGATGGCTCCGGTATCGCGCAAAGGACGGCTCTAAAAGCTGGCTATCGCAGACGCGGACGTTTCTGGTTGGTCTGCTGGCGTGTGCAACTCGGTCGGCCTCAGCGCTGGCCGCGTGTTCGCTTCTGGTGTACTTGGTGGTTGCGCCAGGCGTCGTGATAGAAGCCGAGACGGCATATCAGGCCAATATGGCTTACGCCCGTGCGCCCGAGGAGTATGAAATGAAGCTTCATGAGACGATGGTAAGAATCAGGTCGGATCCGGAAGCGATGGAGGAAATTCGTGCCAACGTGGCTGAAGAGATGGATCGATATCAACAGTATCTGGATCAGTAGGCGAGAGGCTGGTTATGGAGTCGCGGGACACTGACCATCGCCCGGAAGAACAAGACGAGCCATGTGCGGGTGTACCTCGCCAATTCAGCGTGAGCGGTCTTCTACTGGTTACCCTCTCGTTCGCCGTTCTTTTCGGCATCTTGGCCGCCATCGGCTTGCCGCCAATCGTCTTTGGGGTTCTTGCCGCGTATCTAGCGGGCATTTGCATCGCACAGATGTTCGTGTTCAGAGGAAAGAGACCGCGCGAAGCGTCCCTTATCGCCGGTGCCGTCCTATTCGTTTTCGGCTTGGGCATAGCCATCATTGCCATGTATGCCACTGGCCACCGCCCGCCGGACGGCTCCTTTCTGGTTCTTGTCGTCATCGGTCCCATGATGGGCGCCGGGACGGGCTACGCCGCCGGAGGCGCAGTGGCCAGTGTGTTCTTGCTTGCGCGGCGTATCAGATTGCTTGCCGTCAAAGGGCCATTGGGTTTCCACCGCAGAGCGACTCGCCGTATACTAGACGACCGTCCAGAGAGAGATTCGTAGGACGGATTTCCAAATCCGTCCAAGTACCGGGGACGGACACGGAACTCCGTCCCTACAGGGACTTCATGGACCAATCGGGGCGAGTACCAACTGCTGATTCTTAGGCGCGATCCACCCGGAAAGGAATCGCCATGCCGGCCGACTGGGGCGATGGGCCGCAACGATTTCCGACAACCTCTTGGTCTCTGGTGGCGTTGGCGGGCACAGAGGCCGATCAAGCCGCTCGGGAGGCTCTGGGAGAACTGCTTACTCGCTACCTTCCAGCACTCCGAGCCCATCTGGTGTGTTCAAAACGGCTGGCTCCGGACAAAGCCGACGACGTGGTCCAGGACTTCGTGGCCAAGAAGATCCTCGAAAAGGACTTGATCGCTCGCGCTGACTGTGATCTCGGCAAGTTCCGCACGTTTCTTCTGACGGCGTTGGACCGTTTTCTGCTGAATCAGATCCGTGACGCCGGCGCCAAGAAGCGGGCGGCGGGCGAAGGGTCCGAGGCCCTGGGGGAACGGGCCGAATGGGTATTGTCCGACTCCGCGCCGTCCGATGCCTTTGACGTCGAATGGGCGCGCGGCGTGTTGGCCGAGGCGATTCAGCGAATGCGAGATCATTGCGAGACATCGGACCGCATGGAGGTTTGGGGAGTGTTTCAGTTGCGCATTCTCGCGCCGATCCTGCAAGGGACTGAACCGGCCGATTATCGCGAACTGGTCGAACGCTTCGGCTTACGTTCGCCCAGCCAGGCGTCGAATGTACTGATAACGGCCAAACGCATGTACGAACGAGTGCTACGTTCCGTGGTTGCCGAGTACGCCCGCGACGAACACGACATCGAAGAAGAGATCGGCGAGTTGCACGAAATTCTCGCTCGATCGAAGCGGACCTTGCAGCAAAACGCGTGATGATCATGGAACACGATGACCTTTCACAGATCGATCCGATGTCGCTGGCGGACTTGATGGATTGCCGAGGCGACCAGGAGGAAGCCTGGTCTGCGGGCGATCTGGAAGCGATCCTCGAACATCAACTCGCCGCCAATGTGCAATTCGACTTGGAGCGCTCCGACGAGGCAGTTGGATTGGACGTTCCGGGGATGCTCCGCTCGGCCACAGAACCTTCGATACGCAGCTTTCGCGATCTGTTCGAGCATCCAGAGCCGCCGATCGACTTGCTTGACCTGACGCGGCGGTTCGCAAAGGCGTGTCGTTCGCGAGGCGATAGCCCGTTGCCGGCGGAGATCGCTACCATACTGTATCTGGCAAGCATTGCCGTGGCCATGATCAAACGCAACCATCGCCTTACATCGCTGGCGGATGAGGCATTGTGCAACGGATTTGACTGGGCCCTCGGGCAAGCCTGGCTGGACGAATCCACGCGCCAGCTCTTGCGCCGAGGTCGTGAAGCTCTGGAATCTCACAGATCGGAAAGCGATGTCTGACGGTAGTTGCCCAAACCACAAGCGGCTGGCGGACTACGCGGCGGGCGCGTTGCCCGAGGCTGCTGCCGAGGCCGTGAATGCCCACGTCGATAGTTGCCAGACGTGCCAGGCCGTACTGCAAACGATCCATGAGAACGGCGAAACGCGTCGCCCACATGCAGCTCCGCCGCCGGGCGTTGGATTGCCCGACATCTCGGCAAACCAGCCTGCGGTCGAGGGACATCTGGCCGAGTACAAGTTACTGGAGAAGCTCGGCCGAGGCGGGATGGGCGTTGTCTACAAGGCCCTGCACACCGAGTTGGATCGAGTCGTTGCCGTCAAGGTCTTGCCGCTTGGGCTGGTGGACGACGAGCAGGCAGTGGCGCGTTTCAAGCGAGAAATCAAAGCGGTCGGACGACTGGACCATCCCAACATTGTCCGTGCCCACGATGCTCGAGAATGCAACGGGACTCACTTCCTTGTTATGGAACTGGTCACCGGTGTTGATCTCGCCGAACTGGTACGCCGCGTCGGGCCGTTGCCGATTGGCGACGCGTGCGAGCTTATCCGTCAGGCAGCCTTGGGATTGGAATGCGCACATCAAGAGGGTTTGGTTCATCGCGACATCAAACCGTCGAATCTGATGTTGTCCGACGCGGGAGTCGTGAAGATTCTCGATATGGGACTCGCCCGATTCCGCACGCTCCAGCCTGCTGATGGCGAGATGACGGTGAGCGGTCAAGCGCTGGGCACACCCGACTATATGGCGCCCGAGCAAGTCAAGGACAGCCATGGCGCCGATATCCGCGCCGATTTATATAGCCTGGGATGTACTCTGTACTACCTGTTGACCGGCCAGGCTCCGTTCAGTGGAGCGGCGTACCGGACCGCGTTCGACAAGATGACCGCCCACGTCCACCAGTCCGTGTCCCCTGTGGTCCACTTCCGCAGCGAGGTGCCGGATGGACTGGCCAAGGTTCTCGACAAAACGCTTGCCAAGGAGCCGGACGATCGCCACGCTACGCCGGCCGAATTGGGCGAGGCTGTGGCGCCGTTTGCCGCGGGCAGCGACCTGCGTGCACTGGTGGCCTCGGCCGAAGGCCGATCATTGACCCCACGGCCACAAGCCGACGCAACTCGGCAACACTTCGACCCGACTCCGAAACGTCGCCGCGTGCGCAACTGGCTCATTGCCGCGGCAGTTGGTGCGCTGGCAATCGTGATGGTGGCGATCGCGATCGGCTATCGTCCCTGGCGAGACGATGAGCGCACGCCACAGTCGGTCCCGCCGGGCCCGAAGACGGAGACTGCGGCCGGCCCAGACCTCGCCGGATGGATTGTGATGAGTTGGACGCTCCGCGGCACTGGCAGGCCGGATCTGTGGCTCTTCCGGCCCGATGGCAGCCAGAGGGTTCAGCTTACCGACGACCCCCACTCGTTCGACGTGCATCCCAGTTTCTCGCCTGACGGGCGCAGAATTGCCTTCATTCGGGGTGTGCAGTCCGATCAGCAGACCAACGTTTGGATTTGTGGCGCCGACGGCAAAGACGAACGAGAAGTGGTCTCGCCTGCCACAGATAGCGAACGCTTTCTATCGCCCGTATGGCTATCCGATTCAAAGATCTGCTACACACGCGACCCCATGCTCGACCGGCGGCCCGACATGGAGGTGTGGGAGATCGACTTGGAGGAGGGCCAGCCGGAGCTGATGTTTAGCTTCTTCGACACTCCGACCGGTGGAAACGGAGTCGTGACCGATGTCTCGCCGGACCGGCGCCGGTTGGCGGTGATCGCTCAAACGAGCTGGGCTTGGCCGATGTCCAACGTGTATGTTACGGACCTCGAGGGAAAGCTGGTCGAAACGTTATGGCAAGACGATCCGGACGACCGCAAGGATGCACGAGTCTTGTGGTCGGATGACGGCACTCGCGTGGCGTGGCATCACAACTTTACTCGTGGAGGTCTGGCCGAAACGTTCTACTACGGCGTCGGCATGGCCCAACTCGCACCCGAGGGCACCTGGGATTGCCGACTGCAAACGAACCGCGAACTATTAGTCACTCCGTTGGCATGGTCGCCCGGCGGCCCTTACCTGCTTTGCGCCCAAATGTCGTCTGACGAGTCACGCGCGACCTTGATACTGATGGACGATCAGTTTCAAACCGCCCGGGAGCTGTTTGAATTGGAGACGCACGGCTGGCAACCAGGACAACGCGATTTCGGCAATTTGGCCGACTGGGCCATCGTCCCTGACGATGTGCCGGTGCCGGTCGGTGATTAGAATGTGTAGGCCGGAACAAGTCCGCGCAGTTCCGGCGTCTGACTGTACTCTTGCCGGAACTGCGCGGACTTGTTCCGGCCTGCTCTTCATTTTCGACGCGACGCCGAGTGGACGTAGAGCCGGCTTGGAAGGTAGTCGCCTAGCGCGTAGGTGTGAGTCCGGTGCCCACTCGCGTCAGTCCTTGAACAGATCCCGAATCCGCACAATGTTGGCGAAGAGGCGCACATAAACGCGGCCGCCATTGTAGATGTAGAGCGTGTCGCCCTGCCAAATCATCTTGCCGCGCCACTTGCAGGGGCCAATGCGCTCCAGTTCGCCGTCGGGGCGGATGCGACAGAGGTCTTCGTCCACGAACAGCCAGCCGCAACCGTCGGGCCCGCGCGTGACGGGCGTGTCCCAGTATGGGCAAATGCCGGTGAAGGGCTGCCCCTTGAAATGTCTCTCGAAAGTCGGCTCGCCCGTCTTCAGATCGAGACCATAAATGAGGCTCTCGTGAGACTTGTTGCCGTACTCGTCCTCCTGCGTGAAGCGTGAGACGCCGATCGGCGTACCGTTGCCCGCGACAAACAACTCGTCCGGGTTGACCTTGAAGCCCAATGTGATCTGCTCGGCGATCTTCCGCTGCGCCACATCGTAAAGGAAGATGCTGCCCTTCTCTGGCGTCTCCGGCCTGCCGAGGCCCAGCGGGTAGGTAAGGATGGCCACGTGCTTGCCGTCGTTCACGAGGTACAGCCCCTGTACGGCCAAGTAGTCGAACCACGGCGAACGGAGCAATTCCATCTCTTTTGTTTTGGGATCGAAGATGCCCACGCCGCCGCCGGGATGGTGCCGGCCAAATCTCCCGCCCATGTAGATGCGCTTGTCCGGGCCCTCGATGATGTACTGCAGCGCCTTCGCGCCCGCGCGATAGCGTTTCGGGTTGACTTCTTCCTTCCAATCTCCCGAGCGCTCGATGCTGTAGGGCTGGTCGTGGACCCACTCGGCCATGAAGTTGACGTAACCAGCCAGGAATGTGCGATCCTTCAACCTCAGCATGCAATACACGCTGCCCGGTGGATTGCCGACCTTCTTGCTTTCACCGCTAGCGGGGTCGAACTCGAATACGTCGCCGTAGAAATTGCCCACGCCAACAAATCTGCCGTCCGGTCCGACCGCCAAGCTCTTGGGCGAGTTGGGCACCAACGGCAGGCCCTTGATCTGTACCCGCTTCCATCCGTCGGCGTCCTTCTGACGCCAGCGAATGGTGGCGATGCCGCCGTTCCAGTTGTTCGGCTCGGCGTTCTCCAGGTCGAACACCAGACCGAGTCCCTTCTCCGCCTCGTCGTAGGGCTTGTTGGCGTAACCGGAGACTCGCCACATGTTTGGCCAGGGACGGTTACCCGCCAGTGCCGGGCTCCTGTCCGGTTCGGCGAGCGGAATAGGCTTGCCCTCGGCGTCCATCTGCGGCTTGCCGTCCTTGAGCAGGTATTGGCCGAAGAAGATGTTTCCTTTCTCTGTGCGGCGAACGCCGTTGCCCTTACCAGCCGGTTTCGGTTGGCCTCGCTCGGTGTCGAAGAAGTTCTCGGTCCGTCCGGTTTCGACGTTGATAACCGTCAGGAACCACCGGCCACGGTTCGCAATGCCACAGTAGACCCACGGCTCCTCGACCTCCATCGTATACACACCCCAAAACGTGTGACGCCCAGAGGGCTGACGGAATATCGTGTAACGGTTGGCGGCGGGGTCATACACGCTGACGTAGCCGCCCACCTCGCCCATATAGATGCGGCCGTTGGGCGCCAGGAGCGTCTTGTACGATTGATTGTGCGCAGTGGCGATCTTCTCGTACGTGTTTGCGCACGGGTCATAGCGAGCGAGGCTTGCGGGGTTGGTCTTCACCTCGAACAGGTACATATTGCCGTCGGGGTGGAAGAAGTGGCTCGTCGTTATGCCGCCTAATTTGCCGCTCTTGGTGCGGCGGATCTCGCCGCTCTCCAGGTTCACGTCAATAAGACTGTGCGACGTGTCTTCCCATTCGTGCGCTCCGATCCCGTAACCATTGTTCGTGCCATACTCGAGGAAGAGGTGGATTATGCCAGTGTCCGGATGTCGGTAGCACGTGGCGGCGATCAGCCGGAGCACCTTGAGCGGCGTGCCGCAGTCCTCGACGGTGAAGTCGGTGTTCACCTTCCTCAGGTCTTCGGCGTGCGTGGGGGCGCTCGTCACAAACGCCGCCGTCAGGGCCGCAAGAGGCAGCACGAAGACTAATGAATGAGCATTGCGTGGCATGACATCCTCCATTTCGGCGGCCCGGTCTGGCCCACTTGGGTTATTGGTCCATATTGCGCCGTTGGCATCACCTTGCAGCCGGATCAACCGTGACACCGAGCCAGACGAGAGCGATTTTACGTGCTACAGCGCGACGTTCAAGCGCGACACACGCGAATCCGGGAGCTGTTCTCAACGAACGTCCAGCTAGCAATAGTACGGAGCGGGGCTCCAATCGATCTGGGCTCGGCCGACGCCCCGTGTGTATATTACGGGCCGCCAAAGGTGGCTGGTCGAGTGCCTTTGGCAAGGACCACGGCTACTGGAGGGTCGGCCATGTCTCGAAGCACATTTGCCCCCGAATGTCCTCACAGAATGTGTCGCGTTACGTCTCTCGCTGCGGTAGTGATCCTACTGCTCGTTGGTTGCATAGCGGAGCAAGGTCGGATCCCGAAAGACCTGACGCTGCCGCAAGCAGAAGGCCCAATAGACGTGAGGCTGACGGATGCGGGAGCTAAGAAAGAGGCTGAGGCACTTCTCAGGGCGGCACGGAAGAATGATGTCATCGTTGTGCGAGACCTGCTGGAGGCTGGCGTCGACGCCAATACCAAGGACGCTTTCGGCCAGAGCGTTCTGCATGTTGCGGCACAATGGGGGAACCTGGGGGCTGTGAGACTGCTGGTTGAAAAGGGAGCGGACGTGAATGGCAAGGGAGGCGCCGGCGAGACGGCTCTCCACCGAGCGGCCGAGGCGAAGAACGCTGAAATCGCACAGTTCCTCCTGGATCACGGTGCGGCGGTGGATGCCGTCGACAGCGAGAACCGAACACCGCTGCATTATGCAGCGTCCTGCGGCGCGGCGAAGGTGGTCTCCGTTCTGATCCAAGGCGGAGCCAACCCGGCGGCGAAGGGCAACTACGCTCCACAACCCGGCCTCACGCCGCTGCACTGGGCGACGTCCGAGGGCCACGCGGACGTAGCGGCTCTACTGCTCGATAACGGTGCTGACGTCAATGCGGTGGACAATTCCGGCAAGACTCCCGTCTGCTACGTCGGTGGCGAGCAAAGCAACAAGGAGACGCTTTCGCTGCTCGTCGAGCGCGGAGCCGACGTCACGGGAAAACACGGCAGCGTTGCCCTTCAGCAAGCGATCTGCTGGGATTGGGAGGGCCTGCCCGAACGACTCATCGAGAAGGGCGCCGATCTCAACGAAGGTGATCACACGGGCAGGACGGCCCTCTATTGGGCAGCCCGCAAAGGCAGGACGGAATTGGTCAAGCTGATGCTGGAGAAGGGTGCGAGCGCCAATGCCAAAGACACGGACGGTAAGACTGCGCTGCACGCCGTTGCCGAGCGTGAAAGCGGTTCAGACGATGCCGGCAAGGAGATAGCCAAGCTGCTGCTTGTCGGCGGGGCAGGACTGGAGGAGAAAGACGACCTCGGCAGGACTGCTCTGCACGTTGCCGCGGCATCGGTGCAGGATTTGGGTGTATCGCTGTTTCTGGTGGAAAGCGGAGCCGATGTCAGCGCAAAGTCCGAACTGGGGCGAACTCCGCTGTTCGGTGCAGCGCTCCGAGGCAAGACGAAGGTTGCCGAATCACTCATCACCAAGGGGGCCGAGGTGAACGTAGTGGACGAAAACGGGGTGACCCCATTGCATGAGGCGGCCCGCGTCTTGGAGGGAAAGGACGTAGCGATTCTGCTCGTCGAGAAGGGAGCCGACGTAACGGCAAAGGACAAGGACGGCCGAACGCCGCTGGCCGTTGCGCGGGAACGAGGTCGCAACGAGCTTGCGACAGCCCTGGAAGAGGCCAGCAAGATACCAGAACCGGCGACTACACCAAAGCCGACGGCTGCGTCCAAGCCCGACGCTACGCCAAAACCGGTCGCTACGCCAAAACCGGTCGCTACGCCAAAACCGGTCGCTACGCCAAAACCGGTCGGTACACCAAAGCCCGCCGAGAAGCCAAAGTCGGTCGAAAAGCCTAAGCCGACTCCGCCGCCCGAGGCGACCGAGAAACCACAACCAGCCGAGAAATCAAAGCCTGCGGGAAAGCCGGCGTAGCCCGTTCCGGAGACCGGGCTGCAACATCTACGGTAGGTCCCGCCTGCCGGGCGGGACCTTGCAGCGGAGACCGCGCGTTCCATGCGGTTCAAGGTCCCGCCCGGCAGACGGGACCTACTTTATGCCTGATAGACGGGTTTGCCGGCCAAGTAGGTAGCCTCGGGTTCCAGTGACACCAAGTCCCGGCTGTTGCGAACGTCTTCCAGATTGCCTTTCCAGATCACGAAATCCGCTTGCTTGCCTGTAGTCAGCGAGCCGATTTCGTCCTCGTCGAAGGCGGCGAATGCTCCGTCCGCGGTGTGATGGCGGAGGGCATCCAGAAAGGAAACGGATTCGGTGGTGTCAAGCTGACGGCGTCCTGCGGTCCTTCGATACATGGCAGAGCGGATACTGTCGATGGGCGAATGAGAGGGGAACGCGGGAACGTCGGCTCCATAGGCCAATCGGACGCCCTCCCGGTCGAACGTCCGCACGGGCACCAACGTCTCGACCAATTGCCTGCGGCTTGCTCCCAGCTTTCGGAGCATATCTTCTGCGCGGACTTCGATGAAGTTCGGCTGCACGCACACGGGAACCTCCATCTCGGCCGCTCGGCGGATTGTGTCCACCTTGCGAAACAGGAAATGCTCGATGCGATGACGGCGCCGGCGGCATTCGGCGGTTGAACCCGCGGCCTCGGCGAACGCGTCCAGCGTCCAATCCACGCCTTTGTCGCCGACGGCATGCACGTCGGCCTGTAAGTCGGCGTTGTGAATCGTCGCAATGATCTGATTGAATAGCGGCTGGGGATGCATTGGAATGGCCATGTGACGGTGCTGGGCGGGCACATCGTACATCAGTGCGTAGCCGTCAACGGCCAACTTGATTCCCTGCAACCGTACCATCGGACCGCGGTATCGGCGGATTTTCTCCACAAGCAGCTTGCACATCTCCAGGTTTTTCACGTACGGATATACCCGCACACGACAGGGCAACTTGCCGGTCTGCTCCAAACGTACGTACACGGCCGCGTATTGGGGATGGCAGAAGTTGTCGTGGACGCAGGTGACACCGTGACGAGCGAACTGCTCCAGGCCCCAGGCGGCGCACTCCATGCGTTCGTCCGCATCCAGCATGGGCTGATGTACTGAATAGATGGCCGGATAATGGATCAACACGCCGTCCGGCAATCCAGTCAGGCGGTCTCGCAGATACATTCCGCCGTACGGGTTTTTGACGTCCTTGTGCAGCAGGTTCGCTTGGCGAAGGGCCAACGAGTTGGCCACGCCGAACTGGCCGCCCCAGTGGATGATCAGCACGGGATGGTTCGGTACCGCCTCGTCCAATTCCCATCGCCGAGGAAAGCGGCCCTCGCGGAACTCGCTGAATCCTCGCCCGACAATCCACTCGCCCGGAGGCGTTTCCTTGGCTGCCTTGGCTAACTCGTTGTTTAGCGTGTCGAACGAATTGACCTTCGGCGGGCGAAGCAATACGTACTTCAGTTGCATTTGTCCGAAACCGATCACATGGCTATGAGCGTCGATCAAGCCCGGTGTCAAGTGCTTGCCGGCCAGGTCGATGACCTTCGTACGCCCTGATATGTACGGCCTGATCTGTTCGTCCGAGCCAATTGCTTGGATCCGGCCACCCCGCACCGCCAACGCCTCAGCCCGTGGATTGGCGGTATCCATCGTGAGTATCTTCCCGCTGGTGAGCACCATCTCGGCGGATGCCGCTTGCGCCGCAATTACCACCCTTAGGTCACCAATAGCTACGCCAGCGAATGCGCCGGCGGTTAGCTTCAACATGGATCGCCGATCTGTCTTGTTGATGGTTCTTGGCATGGTCGTCAAACCTCCTTCCACCGGCATGGAACTGGTGGCGTAGTGGGTGATGGCTGTTTGGTCGCTTTGCGACAGGCCAATTCCAAATCGTTTTGCCCGAGAGTGATTTTGCCCGAAAAAGACAAAGCAAGACATCCGTGGGCAAAATCATTGTGTGTCGGTCGGTTACACGAACCACCCAAACGCCGGCACTGGGCCGGCGGAGTAGACATCGAGTGGCCCGTCCAACCGAGATACCCCAACTGCTGTGACTTCCTGCGCCGCCGTCGCGTCTTTTCCCCAGCGGCTCTCGATGCGCGGCGGTTGATTGCTTGCGTTCCGTATTCTATCGAATGTCCACGCGTGGCGGTAGAATGAAGCCGAGGGCTACGTGCCTGAATCGTGTTGTCTCGATCTTGCCACCTTGTACGAGGATCGCCAGTGATTTGGGTTGAGGAGCAGATATGTGCGGACGCTTCACTCTCCGGACTCCGATGACCAAGGTTGCCGAGCTCTTTGGCCTGGACGAAACTCCCGACGTTGACGCTCGGTACAACGTGGCCCCGACGCAGCAAGTGGCCGCGGTCCGAGTTCGCCCGGACACCGAAGAACGAGAGCTTGCCATATTGCGTTGGGGCCTAATTCCTCATTGGGCTGATGACATGTCCATTGGGAACCGGATGATCAATGCTCGGGCGGAAACCGTCGCCGGCAAGCCGGCCTTTCGGCAAGCATTCAAGAAACGACGATGCCTGGTTCTCGCCGACGGATTCTACGAATGGCAAAAGACCGGTGGGAAGAAACAGCCATACTACATCCGCCTGAAAGACGATCAGCCATTTGGATTCGCAGGGCTCTGGGAACGCTGGAATCGCGAGGGTGAGGAGATCCAGTCGTGCACGATCATCACGACCGAGCCGAACGAACTGATGAAACCGATCCACAATCGAATGCCGGTCATCGTTGATCGAGACGACTACGCCCGCTGGCTGGCTCCTGATTTCGATGACGGTGAGGCGTTGCAGCAGATTCTGCGACGCTATCCGGCGGAGTTGATGGAAGCGTACCCGGTCAGCACGCTGGTGAACAATCCGAAAAACGAAGCGGCCGCGTGCATCGAGCGATTGGAGTAACCCTCCAAGGAGAGCGAGATTGTCAGTAGGACGGATTGGCAATCCGTCCCACGAGGGCTACTTCCGACCACCTTGTCGTTGTTTGAATGCGAACTCCTCGTCCTCGGCAAGGTGCCGGTTCTTCTCGGCCAGTTTCAGACGGATTCGATCTACCGTGTCTTTGATCGGCCTGGACAGTCGCTTGACGATCTCCTTGGGGCTGAACTGCTCCAACTCGCGCACCGTTTCGACACGGAGGAACGTGAAGATCTGACGGGCGTGGAAGTCCTCATGGAACAGCATATACAGCTTCTCTTCGCCAGTGACTTTCGGTCTTCCAAGCGGCTGGGGCTTCCTGGGCACAGGCGCCTTCTTCTTCGGTGCCGCCTTCTTTGTCGGTTTGGACCTTGTGTCGGTCTTCACTTTCCTTTTGGCCGACTTGGACTTCTTCTTTGTGGTTTTCGCCTTGGACGTCTTGATCCTACGGGCTTTCTTCGTTGCCGTCTTCTTGGCGACCGTTGACTTCTTCGTGCCCTTTCGCCTTGCCATCGTCCAATTGTCCTCGTCTGGGTCAGATCAAGTTTGACTCACGTGATCACATCGTAGATTACGA
Source organism: uncultured Pirellulaceae bacterium (assembly GCA_964623055.1). Classification (GTDB taxonomy): domain Bacteria; phylum Planctomycetota; class Planctomycetia; order Pirellulales; family Pirellulaceae; genus JADHUC01. The sequence continues at coordinate 24,213 of CAZURK010000051.1, read as the reverse complement.
CCAGTCTCGCCGGCTTCTGGTTGGTCAAGACGCTTTCTCGTGGTTTTCTTCCCGTCATCAAATTCAGTTTTTCTTCGTCGATCGGATCGTGGACGTGCTGACTGCAGGTGCCCGACGGCCATTTGTACGGAACCGATATGATCACACATTCGCCGGCCAGCGCAAACAGAGCTTCGGCAAACTCTCGAGGCTCGTCGACGTGCTCCAGCACTTGCAGGCATGTCACCACCGAAACGGGGCGGCGAAAGAAACCTGCGGCTTCGGGCCACGTGCCTACGACTTTGGTAACGTCTGCGATACTCGGACGCTGGCGGGAGTCGATAGTGTAACGACTGCAGAAGTCGCCCCAGGTCGCCACGGGCGAATCCCAACAGCCGACGTCGAGAATCGACTGTTTCGGACCCAGCGAGTTCAGGAGCCCGCGCACGATTTCGTAGTAGGCGCAGTTCTTCCGTCCCTCGTAGAAGGTCATGCCTCAGGCTCTCCGTCCTCGCAGCGTCCGGAAAAATACTCGGTCACATACTCAATAATGGCTTGTGGCGTGGACGCCGACCACTTCCACGTGCCGTTGGGCGCCAATTCCAGGTGCTTGGTCGGATCAATGCCAAGGCGACAAAGATCCGAATTCCGCGACCGGTATCTCCGGCTCTCCTGAGAGCCGTGCCAGAGGTGCGAAACGGCCGCGTCCACAAACCCTACGTTGCCTTGAACCACCTGGTGTGCGCGCTGCCCCCATTCGAAGCAAGCTCGGCGCATGGGCTCGTTATATTGCTCTAGATACCGCACGTCCCAGCCACCCCAAAATGAAATGGCCATCATAGCATCGCCACCTCCGATGGGATGCTGGTCGAATAGGCCGCCTATGGCATCGATCGTCTCGCGACGAGCGACCCATGCGAGCCCCGGATGCGCACCGCGGGGCGATGTGACCTTGCGGTTCGGGGGACGGTTCCAGTTCACGGCGGCCATGGACTCGATCCAACGGCGTTTGCCGCCCCAAGGGACGAAAAAACCGTCGGCATCCAGCCACTCGGTAATCTGCCAGGGCTGGATAACGGGTGATCGTTCGAGCGTAGCGAGAATCGTCTCCTGAAAGTGATCGCAGTGGAACAGCAGATCCGCATCGAACCAACCAACGGCATCTACGTCCGCCGGTAGTGCAGCCAGACCAAGATTCAGGAGCCGTTCCTTGTGCCAGAGGATGTCGTCTAACTCGTAGTGCATTACATGGTCGCCGGACGGCAGTATCGGGCGTTCTCCCGTCAGAATGCCCTCCACACAATACACTTCGATACCGTGACCCCGCATTCCCTCCATGAATCGACGGTAATTGTCCCGCCATCGATGACTGTGATGCGTATCGAACCAACTGGTCATCACAGCCAGCTTCGACAAGCTTACCGAATTGTGCGCGGCGCCTTGCGGAAAACTCCGCCCAGCCTCGACCGGCGTCGCCCTCCTGTGTGAGAGCACGTCTCCGAGAAATCGATCGGCCCTGCGTTTGCCGCTTGCTCGGCCTTCGTGCCAGATGGTGCTGGTTTGACCAATGTGCTGAACGAGACTCGGAACCGGATACCAGACATCCCGGCCATGGCGAAGAGCCCAATCGCCGACCACGACGTCGATCTGCGCGTGTTTCCGTCGGCCGGACCATCGGTGGTTGAATACATCGTGATCAACTACAAACCGTCGAGCCGCCTCGTTGGGAAAGACCAGGGCCAATGCCCCCCAGACCCATTTTCCGCCTGATCGCTGCCATCCGAAATGCCGGCGCGTGTAAGGCTCTGGACAGTACAATGACACGACACCGATGTTCTCGTCAGGCCAAAGGCTGGACTCCAAATACTCGCGCAGGTTCTTCCCATCAAAGAACAGGGCGTCGTCCTGGACCAACAAATACGCGTCCGCATCCGGTTGCCGCATAAGTAGTTCCTGGAGGGCCAGATAGAAATTTGGCCAGGCTCCCACCTTCTCCTGACGGTAGGTGACCGGCAGGCACGTCTGGTGGTCAGCTAGTTGAGTGCCCTCGTCGACGAAGAGCCGCGGCTGCTCCCAGCCCGCGCGTGCCAAGCTGTCCAGGCAAATGTCAATCGTCGGTTCTTTTCTCGGCGAAGTTGTAACGCCCACGGCCCACGTGCCGATTTCCGGGCCGCTGCGGTGTTGCGGGGGTGGGATGACTTCGGATAGACGAGGGGCTGCTACGTTTTCGCCGTCGGTCCAGTCGCGGCACAGCCGGCATTGGCGGAGGGTCGTATCAGTTCGTTCCGGATGGCTGCATTCGAAGACCGTTTCGGAGTACCTGGCTCCCTGCCACGTTGTAGTCCGGTCGCCCGTTGCTTCTCCGAAGTGTCTACAGTCCTCCGGCAATCGACGGTAGGCCTCGATGTCGCATTCGTCTTTGTCGTCTGGAAAGAAGCACTCGAGATTTGCCTCCGCCCACTCAAGCAACTCGGATGCTTTGCCCACGTTGCAACCGTGCGCCCCGCCCCGTTCGATGACCGTCGACGTGGCTTTGTGCAACAGTGATGCAATGATGGTGTTGATGCCCGAATCGACCGGCGCGTCGGACCGGCAACACACCTCGCAGGCGTCTCGCCGGGCCTCGCACAGTCCGGGATCAGTCAACCCCGTTAGTTCGACGAGCCGCCCGCACAGGGCGATTTCGCCGTCGTCCGTGTCGCGCACATTCCGGCGATGAGGGCAACGCTCGACCTCCATCGAGGCCGACCGCCCCAGCAGAACCGCTTTCTTCGCCGCCGAATACCTGTCGAGGCTCCTCAGAGAATCTGAGTTGTCGCTTCCCATTACACGCCCTGACGGAAACGCGTCCACAACGTTCCACGCATTGTGACAATCGACACCATCGCCGTCCGTCATTGTTACTGTTGTTGGGGCTTCTCCTCAGGCTCGCAGGGGACCTTGTACCGCTGGTCACGGACGGGTGTCTTTATGCCGCCCGGACCAGAGCCGCAACAGTAGCCCTCACGGCAGTGGCACGAGATTACCGTGAACCCTCCCCCAGAGTCTTGTTCCCAGATGCAGTAACCGTTCGGAAAGGCACCACCGCTACTGTCAAACTCGCAACTCATGTCCTGGCAAGTCATGGCTTTCTCCTATCCAATTTCAGGGATCTTGCGACTCGAAATCCAAAGGAATGCAGACGATTGGATGCATTGGCGCGAGTCCGATCTGCAGAACGTAGCGCGGGTCCTCGCGACGTCGCCGACCCTCCTCGAGCGGCGAATACCACGCTGCGCGACGAGGGTGGCTCGCTAACGAGAGGGTCCTCAACAAACCGGTCGTGACACCATTCCATGGTATTTCCGTACATATCGAACAAGCCGAATTCGTTCGGCATCAGCGTTCCAACGGGATGGCAACGCCCATCCGAATTCGACAAGCACCAAGCGTACGATTCCAACAGGTCTAGGGCGTCGCCAAAGAACCTGCTGGTCGTCGTGCCGGCTCGACACGCGTATTCCCACTCGGCCTCTGTGGGCAGTCGGTACCCGGTACGCAAAAGGGCATCGGGACGCGCTCGCATTCGTCCTCTGTCGAATTGATAACACAACTGATCCTCGGGCAAATCCTCTTGTTCGGACAACCAATTGCAGTACGACATGGCGTCTCGAAGGCTCACGGAGTTGACGGGACATACCGCCTGAGGGCTTGCGTGATCATCCACGGGGAAATCGGGTTGGAAGCGACGAAACTGCTCGACCGTTACTTCTTTCGTCGAGATAGCGAAGCTCCGAGGAATCTGCATTTGGCGCAACGGTTCATCCTTGCCCCGCCCAATTTCCGTTTCGGGGGAACCCATCATGAATTCAATCGGCCCGGCCATGACCGTCATGGTATGCCTTTCGGATGTCAAATACCACTGCCTTTCCCCGTCTGACTCCAGTGCAGCGAGCATTTTTGCCACGTCCAGTTCCGCATCGGCTCCGAAACGTCTCAGCAACCATTCGCTGGCCGAGTGAACGCCAGCGTCGGTGTCATTTCGGAATATGTCTTGGGCGAGTTGTATCACCTCTCCGCGCAGAGATTTGGGCAGCAATCCGGCGTCATAGTGGCCGAGACTCAGCAGGAGCGCGCGCCGTTCGTTTACATCCGGCTCGTCGCGGAGGCGTTCAACTAGAACGACTGGATCAACCCCGGCTATGGCGATCCGCTGGATCAGATAGCTGCGCAACGTGAGATCCTCGAGGGACTCCAGCAGCGGCCAAGCCGGCTCGACTCGACCAAGCCTCATCAGAGCGACGGCTAAATTCGCCGCCGAGGCGTCGGTGCTTTGCCCAGACGCTGAATCTCGCCTCGGTTTGGCCAATTCCAACATCAACTGGGCAGCAATCACTTCGCCGTGAGCGGATAGATTGCCCGTGATGAGTCTTAGCTGTTCTGGCTGCGCTTCTTTGATCAAGTCGACCGTACGATTCAGGTCGTCGGCGAGATACTCGGACAACACCAGGGCCGCTGCTTTGCGGTAGTCTAGGTCTCGGCTGGCCCCGTATGTCGTTACCAACTGTGGAATCAGCTTCTGGCGCACAGGACGAAGCAACTTGGTCCAATCGTCCATCATCAGTGGGGTCTCGGAAACGAGCCAATTCGCGACGTGCTGGCCGCGTTCTGCCCAACGTTCGTTCTGTGGATCAAGCGTTGCCAATGCACATGCCGCGCGCAACCGCGTAGTCTTCGGTTGCCCGGCGTCTGCCAGGACCGTCCAGAATTGTTTCGCAGCCGCGTCACTATCACGCAGCGCATTGCTTATTACCTCGACTTCCGCTGGATCGCCGGCAAGCAGGTGCTTGACCAAATGGTGCCATTGTTCGGAGTCGGTCGAGTAGAGCGCCAAACGAATGCGCAGTTTTTTCTGGCGGTCTTTCCCCGCTTGTCCCAACGCCTCGTGGAGCATCGGCGTTGCCCAACTCATACGGGGAGAAACTTGTTCGACAATCTCTGGCACCTCCTCGGTTTCCGCGATGAGGAGTTGGGCGACCAAGGCACGAGCCCGAAAATGTCCGTGGAACTGGTAGCCGCCGAACGACAATAGCAGCAGCAGGACCAAAGCGAGTACCGCTCGCGTGACGTGAAAGCGTGTAGCCCTCCGCATCATCCGACGCTGCGATTCCGTCCAATCGCGTCTCTTGCCAAACAGTAGAATGTTCAGCCATTCCCAACACGATGGAAGCTGCCTGCGCTCCTGTTTGACATTCCACAAGTCGGCCCGTTCGGCCAATCGAAGTTCGGCGCGGCCGCTTCGTGTCTCGCGTTGTTTTCGCGTTAGCCAATCGCGAAGGGCAGGGACCAGGTAGTCGTGGGTCAGTTGGTAGTAAGCGCCGTCCGAAGTGGGCGGCGAGTCGTTTTCGTCCAGGAACTCACTGCCGTCCGGCTGGGTTGGCGTGATCAACCGCAGCTCTCCGTCCAGGATACGCACCAATGCATCGAACCGTTCCGGTCGATGCTGATATCCGGACGCTTCGAGCAGTTCCTGCCGCGATCGCATGTGGCCTCGGATGACGGATCCTTTCTCTGGAAGCAGCGACTTAAGGCAGGCGCGGGCCGCTCGTTGGTGCAGCCGGTGTTCGGGCGGAGCCGTCTGAGAACTGAAGGTCTCATCCAGAAAAGCCAGGCCGATTCCCGCTGCGCCGCCAACGGTACGCAAAGTCTTTGGCGTCCACGCTTTGCCTTTGACCATCTCGGCGAACAAGGCCAGTCGGACAGGGACCACTTTCCCGTCGACGGATAATTCCGCCACGGCCTGTTCCAGGAACTCTTCCTGCTCGTTTGCCAGATCGAGGTCTTCCGGAAGGCGTCCAAAGGATCGGCCGAATTCCGCAAGGACTTTGCCAGCGTGAAACGGATCGAACAGATCGACCAGTGCGCTGTTCGTACCTTCGACCAGCGATACCTCCAACGCGTCCATAAACCGGCTGATGGCCAGCCAGAAATCGTCTCGCACCAGGATAAGACACTGTACGCGCCGACCGTCGCAATGCCGCAACGCGTCTAAAAGCTGCGTGTCCAGACTGCCGCGATTCGCGTGCAACCACTGTTCGAACTGGTCGAAGATGACAAGGACCTTCCTGCCCGAAGGGAGCCGCTCCTCTTTTCGCAATCGCTCGAAGATCTCCGGCAGCGATGCATCGTGAGGCAGGGCGGGACACTGCTTGCGCAGGCCTTTCAGCAGTCTGACCTCCGTATCACCTGCCGTCGCTTCGACATACACGGGCACCACATGCCCCGCCAATCGCGGCACCAAACCTGCTTTGACCAGCGACGACTTCCCGCAACCGCTTGGTCCATACAGGATCGCGACAGGAAACGTCTCATCGGGATCCATCTCTTCCAGACGCCGCTTCCAGAAACGGATGTTCTCGGGCAAGCCACTTCGATCGCGCGGCCCGGGAAGCAACTCCAGGAAGAAATCCGCATCGTGGGCATCGAAGGACCTGAGGCCCTTGGGAACAATCTTTGCGGGCGACTCGGTTGGAGCCGGCTCAGTCGTTTCGCTGGACGCGTTGGACTGCAGGACACTATTCTCTGTGGCCGACTGTTCTGATGCGTTTCGGGTCTCGAGCCAATGCCGCAAATCATCCGCAAGATCGCCGGCCGTGGTATAGCGTTCCGACATCTTCTTGGACACGCATTTCAGGCAAATGCGTTCCAGCTCTCTGGGAATCCCCGAGTCGATCTGTCGGGGCGGCTTGGGATGATGGGCCCGGATCTCTTCGAACAGCTCCTTGCGACTCTCGCCTCGAAAAGGCCGCCGACCGACAAGCATCTCGTAAAGGATGACACCCATGCTCCAGATGTCACTGCGACCGTCCAGCCGATGCGTTTCGCCTCGCACCTGCTCGGGCGACATATAGGCCGGACTGCCGGCCACCTCGCCCTTACGTTGCCACAGCAGGGTTTCATGGATCGCCAATCCGAAATCGGCAAGATGAGGCGAACCTTGCTTGTCGATCAGAACGTTGGCCGGTTTCAGGTCACGGTGGACCAGGCCTTGATGCGCGGCATAGTCGGCAGCCTCTGCGATCTGGATGAGCAACTCGACGGCGCGCTCTTGCGAAAGCGGCCCGTCATTCACCAACGACGACAGGTTCTGTCCCTCGACGTACTCCTCGACGATGTACAGCGAATCACCCTCGCGATGGACGCCATACACGGTGATGATTCCCGGATGCGACAGGCTGCCAAGCGTACGCGCTTCGTCGACGAAACGGTTTACATCATCATCCGACGAAAATCGCTCCATGCGAGGCGCCTTCAAGGCCACCAAGCGATTCATATCGGGGTCGTGTCCGAGATAGACCCAACCGAAACTGCCTCGCCCAAGGACGTCCTTGATGACGTAGGGGCCGATTCGCTCGGGAGGCGTGGGATCGCTTTGCACCGACTCGCCGCTGCGCTCTTTCGAAGAGGTCCCAAAGTCCTCCGTTTCGGTATTCGCTTCGCGCGACCGGCGGGGGGCCAAGCCGAATGCCTCGTCGATAACCTTGGCGTCATCGGGGAAACGCTCGTAGTAATCCTCCAGGTGAGGCGTCTCCCCAACGCCGCGCCGCAACTCGACCTCCAATGCTACAAGCTCGGTCAGAAGACGCGACCGGTAGGACTCGACGACGCGGCCGAGATAGGACCGGATGTCCGGTGATCGGCCAGGCAGCCACTCTCGCTCGAATTCGTCGCACAAACGGTCGAGTTCCCGTTCCATCGACGGCGAGACGGCGGGATCCGCACTGTCATTCACGTCGGTCATGTCGGGAGTCATGCCTCCCAGATTGTCCGAATCAAGCGGAGCTTTCGCTCAACCGAACGAAGGCTGATGTCTAATCGCTCCGCAATCTCCTCGTTGGTGTATCCGTGCAACTTGTCAACAGCAATTCGCACCAGCATCCAATCATTCAACTTGTCCAGCAGCTCGCCCAACTCTTCGGTGATTTGTACAGCAAGCTCTGGCGTTGGTTCCGTGTCCGCCAGTTGTTCCGTTTCGCCAGCTTCGCCAGATCGCCGGGCACGATGGAGCAGCGAATCGCCTCGGACCTTGCCGCCCCCTCGTTTCGCGGCGAGTTCCCGTCGCTGTTGACTGGCGGCTTTGCGCTCAGTCAGCATGACGAGTATCTGCCACAGGTCATCGCGATCGTGGAGACTCGGGAAACGCCCCTCTTGGACGCCGCGGCAGAGGCCATCGAATGCCGATACTACGACGTCCTCCTCGTCAGCCGCTCGTCGCGGCGATTGGCCCAGTTGGCTGCGAGCAACCTGCAACAGCCTTTCCACGAAATGCTGCCAGAGTTGTTGCGCCGCCCGCTGATCCCCATCCTTCAGCGCGTGGATCCAGTCCGTCACTGAGTCCTCGAGCGGCATACGGCCACCCCAATCTACGAGCACGTCATCCGTCAATTGGGACTGGATTCTACCCCAATCGCTACCCCAAATCAAACGATGGTACTATGTCGGCGATGTCCTACACAGGCAGCGTATGTGCAAACGCGAGGGACTCATTCTCTTGCGCCCATCCGGTGAGACCCTGCAGAAGCGCCTTCAATTCGTAGACGGCCGCCCCGTCCTCGCCGGCGGCCAAGTAACGATGGGCATTTTGAATTCTCTGTAGCGCGCGAGCACGTTCCTCCGCGGGCAATGGCAGGTCCGCGAACGCGGTGCGAAGCTCGTCGATTCGGCGGGGCAGAGCATGGCGATGCGAAAACTCTTCGATCACCAGCAAGACCCCACAGACGGCCCTGCGAAATGCCCTCTCAAAAGACGCAACTCGTTTGCCAGATTGCATTTGCATCCAAGTGTCCTCTACACACTCAGCCAGCGTCGGGTATCTCTTCGATGTTCTCTACGACTAAACTCGCAAACCGCCGCGCCGACCCGCCAGAAATGTGTGGAAGAACTCGAAAAAAGATCGGGAGCGGATTTGGGAGGTCACTCGTCGAGCAGCTCGACGCTGTGGAACTTGTGGCCTTCGAGCATGTGCAAACTGGCGCCGCCGCCGGTCGAGACGTGGGTCATCTGATCGACCAAGTCGAACTGATTGACCGCGGATGCGCTGTCGCCACCGCCAATGATGCCGATCAGACCTCGCTGGCTTGTGGCGGACGCGATGGCAAAGGCCAAGTCGCGTGTTCCTTCGACAAACGGTTCGTACTCGAAGGCGCCCATGGGTCCATTCCAGTAAACGGTTTTCGCTTTGGCGATCTCGCGCGTGAATCTCTGAAGCGCCTTGGGGCCGATGTCCAAGCCTTGCCATCCGCTGGGGATCGCTTGTTCGTATACCTTGGGCTTGGCGTCGTTGGCGATTTCCCGGCCGCAGACATGGTCTTCCGGCAGCAGCAGATTTCCCTTGCCCTCTTTTGCTTGACTCAGTAGCTCGGCCGATTCATCCAGCGACTCCGGATCAACCAGACTGTCGCCAACCGTGTGGCCCTGGGTCGATATGAATGTGTAGGCCATGCCGCCGCCTATCACCACGGTGTCCACTCGCCTCATCACGTTCCCGATGGCTGCCAGTTTATCGGAGACCTTGGCCCCGCCAAGAACCGCAACAAAAGGCGTTTTTGGCTTGTCGAACGCGTCTGACAGCACGTCGATCTCGTGGACCAGCAAAAAGCCGGCCACACGCGGAGCGCCGTGTCGACCCATTGCTTCTGGAACAGCGATCATTGAGGCGTCTTTTCGGTGGGCCGTTCCGAACGACTCGTGACAGTACACTTCTGCCAGCCCGGCCAACTCAGCAGCAAATGTGAGATCGCGGGCCTTCTCGCCTTGGTGAAAACGCAGGTTTTCCAGCAGAAGCACGTCGCCGTCGTTCATCGCCAGAACCATGTCTTCGACATCGCCACCAACACATTCGGTCGCAAGGTTCACCTCCGTGTTCTCCGGCAGTAGCTCCTTCAAACGATCCTTGCAGGGAGCAAGGCTAAGGCCGTCTTCCGGCCCCTTCCCCTCCGGCCGTCCCAAATGACTGGCGAGAATCAGTCGCCCGCCTCGATCGATGACGCTGCGAATGGAATCAAGCGACAGGCGAATGCGTCGGTCGTCGGTGATTCGGTCCCCGTCCAGAGGCACGTTGAAATCCACTCGCATGAAGACGATTTTGCCCTTAACATCCACGTCGGCGATAGTTTTCTTGTTCGGCTTCATTCCGCGGCCTTTATTCGAGTGCGATGGAAACGTCACTGCGAGTTTTCGTTCCGGCTGATACGGCTATTGTAACGGCGTTGCGTCGTGTCTCCAAGCTGTACGGATTTGCGGACGGATTCCCCAGGAGGTAGATTGATGCAGGAGTCCAGGCCCTCCATCACGGCCACCCGCCCACTCGCACCACTACGGAGGACGCACCGTGAACAACGAACACAAGAATAGTCGTCGGTCATTTCTTCGCAGCGCGGTAAATTCGACCGCTGCAGTGATTACGGCGCCGTATTGGATAACCGCAGCCGCGCCGGCAACGGAGAGATTCGACGCCGCGAACGATCGGCCTCACTTCGCATTGATTGGCGCGGGAGGGCGAGGAAAAGGCGTTGCCAAACAAGCCATGGCGTTTGGCGAACCGGTCGCCGTCTGCGACGTGGATCTCCGGCAGGCCGAAAAGGCCAAGCAGATGTTCGGAGGCAAAGCCGATATCTATCAGGACTATCGTAAGCTGCTGGAACGTCAGGACATTGAGGTCATAGTCAACGGCACGCCTGACCACTGGCACACGGCGGTGAACATCGCGGCCTGCAAGGCGGGCAAGGACGTTTACACGGAGAAACCTCTGACGTTGACCATCCAGGAAGGGAAGATCCTGTGCAAGGTCGTCGAGGAAACCGGCCGAATTGTGCAGGTGGGCACACAGCAGCGTAGTGTACGCCAGTTTCAGACGGCCGTCGAGTTGGTTCGCAACGGGCGTATCGGCAAGCTGCGTCGCGTGGCCGTGCTGTTGCCGTTCTGGTCGACCAAGAGCGGCCCGTGTCCGGAGCAGCCCATCCCGGACGAGCTTGACTGGGACGTGTATCAAGGGCAAGCGCCCGAGCGTCCCTATCACCCCGCGCGAACGCACTTCACTTACCGGTGGTGGTGGGAGTACGCCGGCGGCATCATTTGCGATTGGGGCAATCACCACATGGACATCGCTCATTGGGGAATGGGTCAGGAATACGGCGGCCCGCTGACGATCGAGGGTCGGGCCTACTTTCCCAACGCTGGCAAGCCGCTTCACTACAACAACCCGGACCGGTTCGCCCTGCACATGCAGTACCCGGACGATGTCGACTTGGTGTATCTGGTCGTGCGCGACAAGAAGTACCTGGCCAGCATGCAAGCCGGGGACATATCGACGGAAGCGGACGCCGCATTGTTCACAGATGTCCCGGACGACCTGCAACACGAGCAACGCAACGGAATCATGTTCACGGGCGAGAAAGGACGAGTCTTCGTAAATCGCGGCGGGGCGTTCGGAAAGGCTGCCGAGGAACTGAAAGAGAATCCGCTGCCCGACGACGCTTGGCGGGTCAAACCCAGCAACAACCATATGGGCAATTTCTTCGAATGCGTCAAGACGCGCGAACAACCCGTCTCGACGGTTCAAATGCAGCACCGCACGATCACGGCGTGTCATCTCGGTAACATCGCTATGCGACTCAAGCGGAAGATCACTTGGGATCCGGCACAGCAGCAGATCGTTGGAGACGACGAAGCCAACGCCTGGCAGCGACGCGAACAACGTGCGCCGTATCAAATCACCGGCTAGAAGGAGGCGCCATGCAGGCCTTGGTGACTGGTGCAACGGGGTTTGTGGGAAAACACCTATTGGCGCAACTGCACCGACCGGCCGTTCTCAGTCGCGATGTCCTGAAGGCCGAACGGGTTCTTTCCAGTTTTGGCGTAAGGGCCTTTTCGTGGGACGCCGAGAACGAACCTCCGTGCCCCGACGCATTCGAAGGCGTCGAGGTCGTTTTCCATTTGGCGGGCGAACCGGTTACCCGAGGGCGATGGACGCCGGCGAAGAAGGATCGGTTGCGCGAAAGCCGTGTGAATGGCACACGACATCTGGTGCAGACTCTCCTGGGGCTGGAACCCAAGCCAAGAGCGCTCATCTCCGCTTCTGCCATTGGCTACTACGGTGATCGTGGGGACGAGAGTTTGGACGAGGACGCCGAGCCTGGTGAAGGCTTCCTTTCCGAGATATGCGTTGCCTGGGAAGAAGAATCGCGGAAGGCAACTGATGCGGGAATTCGCGTCGTCAATCCGCGAATCGGACTTGTCTTGGGCAAGGATGGTGGCGCGTTGGCCAAGATGTTGACGCCGTTCAAACTGGGGCTCGGCAGCCCGTTGGGGCACGGCCGGCAATGGATGCCCTGGATCCACATCGACGACCTGATTGGCGTGATGCTGTATGCAGCGCGGTGCGACGAGTTGTCCGGGCCTTGCAACGCCACGGCGCCGAATCCCGTGACAAATCGGGATTTCACCAAGGCGTTGGGGCGGGCACTTCGTCGGCCCACCGTCTTCCCATCCGTGCCGGGTTTCGTTCTTAGGGCGGCTATGGGCGAATTTGCGAGTGTACTGTTGGGTTCGCAAAAGGCAGTTCCCCAAGCCATTCAAGCGGCAGGCTACGAGTTTGTGCATCCGAAACTCGACGAGGCGCTGCAGAAGATCTTCGAATGACAACACGTTCCTCGTACGTGGCCCAACTCAGAATTGTGTGTAGCGGGATTCGTAAGAATTCCGGGAACCGTGATTCCGTCTGAAGTCTTGCGACTTCAGCTACGACCGGTGCCCCTCTTTTCCCGCATCGAAATCCTTGACGGCGAAAGGGAGCCAGTGTGGTTAGGCCGGATCTCCGTCCTTTGGCGTGCTGGCGTCGGGGGCGGGCTTTGCGGCGTACAGCATTGCTGCCAGCAGCAATTCGGCCACCAGCCAAACCAAACGTAGGAGGATGGCGGATACTGCTGCTGCGCCGGCCCCGAACGGTCCTTCCAGTAGCTCCATGACGACGTACTCGCGTACGCCGATGCCGCCGGGCAGCAAGGAAAGGAAGCCCGCTACCATGGCCAATGCGACGCACGCGGTGACCAACGGCCAATGCTCCAACGTGACGGGCCCGGCCGCGGTGGGAATGGCGCGGAGCGTGAACCACAGGCTCAGGCCAAGCAGACACCAGCCTAGCGCGACGGTTGCCCATCCGAAGGACATGAGGCGGAAGTTCAAGCCTTCAACAGCCGAGTCGATGTCGGGGTTCACCCTTTTCACGCCGACCATGCGTACCAACCGGCGGAAGATGGGCGGCAGTGTCGGCACGCCGGCGCAAAGCATCAGTACGACGGCCAACAGCAGCAACCACACCTTGTCGCGATACATGCCGCCAAGGATCGCTGCCGACACGAAGGCACCAACGGCCATCATGGTCAGCGTTTCCACGAATACGCTGGTCGCCGCGACGCTGGTATCAACGCGATTACTGCGGATCAGCCCGGTGCGCAGGATCACGACCAGCGCCTTGCCGGGAACGTATTTGCCCAAATGGCCGATGTAGAACGCGCGAAGCGATTCCCGCCACCGTGGACGCTGGCCCATGGCATTCAACGTCCTGTGCCAGAATAGCCAACAGGGCACCATGCCTGTCAGATACACAAGCCCGGCGACCAGCAGCCACCACGGCTGGATTTGCGTTAGCTTGAAACCGCGATCGTCCAGTTCGGCCAGGCCTTTGATCACGGTGTGCCAGATACCGAATCCAACCAGCACCAGGATCGTCAAGCGAAACAGCAGCTTCGCGATGGCAACGAGACGTTTTTTGTTGCTTGGTTGTTCGCTATTCAAGGGGCAATGTCCGGCTGCGGGCTAAGCCGCGTGTGGCAAGCGGGGCGTACGACTACATCCTACAGCGCCGATGAGCCGCGGAACATCGTAGAGTGCGGCTCACAGCGATGGGAACCCGGAAGACTTCCAACGCCTGAAATGCTCCGCAAATCGCTGCTCCAGGTTCGGCATTCGGTATCGAAGCCGCCGGCTCAATTGGCCGGGCGGCGTCAAGGCTTGGATGTCCGCCAAGTACCCCGACAGCTCCTCGCGAGCTTCCCGCGGCCCGTGCAGCATGAAGTGGACCCAGGCCCAGGCGTGACGGTACTTGCTGCGATTCATTTGGCTAAGGTCGCTGAGCTGCTCCAGGCTTTCCAGCTTCGGCACCTGGGCGAACTGCGCGCCCAAACGGACATACGTCAAATGAGGGCTCGCGCTGGCACGCTTCGACGCAGGGACTTCGAAGTACTCCGCCAAACCTTCATCCAGCCACAAGGGAACCATCCGCAGCGATGCGTTCAACAACGCGTGCGTGCACTCGTGGCGCACGTCCGTCTCGAAGTCCTCGCCCCGATAGGCAAAGACCATGCCGGGCCCGCGTCCCTTGATAAACAACGCTTTGCGCGAGGGAACCTTGGGGAAGTATTGCTTCAAGTAGGCTTGGTAAGTGCTCTTCTTCTGAAACAGGAACAAGTGAATGGGCTCCTGCGACGCGCCGATGCCTACCTGAGTAACAAGGTCGCGTTGGAGATGAGGCAGGCTGTTCAACAGGCTGCGATGTTCCGTCAGCGCGAAGTCAGCGTGGCAGATAAACGACCCGGCCTGATACTCATCCGGCCATTCGGCCGCGCTGATGTACACCGGGGAGATCGTACCGCGCCATAGGATGCTGATCGTGAAGACGGCAACGGCGGCAAGTGGACGAAGGGAAGACGAACGCTGTGCGTGGCGAAGGTGTTCGCTCGTTACCCGTGAGCCTTTGCCCTCCTCTTGCTGCATGTCGGTACCTCGCCGTACCCTCTCTCTTGCCAAGCCTGTTCCCGTTCCTGCATCTCGCCTTGCCGGCCTACGCGGCCTTCTCTCGCTTGAACAGCCCTGCAAAGAATCCGCGTTGTTTGGGCTTGTACCGTTTGACTTCGACGTCTTCGCCAGCAGCAACGGCGGCGGGATTGCGGCAGCAGAGATCCACAGCGACTTCCTCGCCGACGATCGCTTCGGCTCGTTCAAAGGCTCGTCCCATCAGCGGCCGACGCGCGCTAGGCCCGTGGGCATCCGTGGCCAGGAAGTGCGTCAATCCCTGCTCGAGCAGCCACTCGGCCATCTGTTGCGGCGCGGGGCCGAACGTGCCCATGAGGCTGCTGCATGTCACCTGCATAAGGCACCCGCGTTCCACCAGCGGTTCGACCAGGCGAGGTTGCTTGAGCAGCCCCTGATTTCGCTCCGGATGAGACAAGATGCCGACCATGGCGACGCGCTGCAGGCTATTCAGCACGTCTTCCAGGGGGAAGTAAAGTTCGTGAGGCAATTCCAGCAGGACATGCCTGCGGCGATCTGCCAGCGTCAACACTTCACCGGACTGCAGCTTCTCGATCATACCGGGTTCGATACGTACGTCCGCGCCGGGTAGTACCTTCAGCGGAACGCGATGATCGTCCAGCAACTGCTGAAGCTCGGAAGTCCGCGAGCGGATCGATTGGCCGTGGTTGTGGCCGTAACTCCCCAGTTGGTGCGGCGTTACCACAATCGTCTGGATACCGTCGGCAACAGCGATTTCTGCCATGGCCAGCGATTGATCCCACGACTTTGATCCGTCGTCGATTCCCGGAACCATGTGGCAGTGCAAGTCGACAAGCGGTTCGGGCGGTTTCATAGAGGACTCTCAGTTTGTCAGGATCCAACAAACGGAAGGCGGACGAAGGACATCGTCGCAAAAGCGAGGGGGGAGTATATCGACTGCGGCTGGCTGGTCAAGAGAAATTCGGGATTCTCCACAGGTCAGCGGATGTGGGGAGTGGAGCGAGCGTGATCGGCATGCTAGCCTTGATGGCCAGTCTCCATTGACCATCCCAAGACGGCTGGTTATTGTGTGGCATCGCGGTCCCAGACGAACACAAGACATCGACGAGGGTTAACATCCTGTGAAGTATGCTGCGATCGGCCCCGTGGCCGTCCACTACCCCGAAAGAGTGGAAACCAACCAGCAACTCCAGCAGGAGTTCCCAAACTGGGACATGAATCTCATTTTCGAGAAGACGGGGATTGCTGTGCGGCGCATCGCTGCGCCTGGCGAGTGTGCCTCGGATCTGGGCGTGGCTGCTGCGCAGAAACTGTTCACCCAGTTCAACATCGACCCCCAAAGCATTGACTTCCTTCTGTTCTGCACCCAGACGCCAGACTATCCACTGCCTACGACAGCCTGCTTGATGCAAAGCCGGCTTGGCTTGTCTACCACGTGCGGGGCTCTGGACTTCAATCTCGGTTGTTCAGGATACGTCTACGGTTTGGCCTTGGCAGATGGCTTGATACGCGGCGGCTCGGTTGGGCGGGTCCTGCTGATTACCGCGGAGACATACACCAAGTACATTCACCCAACCGACCGAAGTCTGCGCACCATCTTCGGCGACGGGGCGGCAGCCACTCTGATCGAAGCCTCTGATACCCCCTCGCTTCAGGCGTTTAATTATGGTACAGATGGGGAGGGGGCGAATACACTGCTGGCAACCGAAGGCGGCGCCCGACCTCCGGAAGACGCCCATCAACCACGACATCGCAAACGTTGGCCCAGTGCTCTGTACATGGATGGGCCAAGTTTGATCACTTTCTCAGTCGTCGAGGTCCCCAAGCTGGTAGACAAGGTTCTGAAAACCGCGAGCGCGGACCGCGAAAGTGTCGACTTCTTCATTCTGCATCAAGCCACCAAGAAGCTGATGCTGGAGATCCAGAAGTGCCTTGACGTGCCCGACGACCGTATGCCGATTCTGTTGGAGCAATGCGGAAATACGGTCTCGTCGACGATTCCCATCCTGATCGATCATCTACGCCGCGAGCAGCGTCTGAAAGCTGGGATGCGCAGTGTTCTGGTGGGCTTCGGCGTAGGGCTATCCTGGGCTGGCTGTGTCTGGGAAGAGACATGGGACGGCTAGTACGTCGCGTCAGTTGTTCCTGTAGGTTGGGCATTCCTGCCCGACCCCCGAGCAGACGGGCAGGAATGCCCATCCTACTGACAATTCCAAATCACCTGTCGTATCAGTGCCCCGCCGAGCCTTGATTGACCCGTTCGTAGGACGGGATTGCATCCTGCCCCGGACATTGGCTCCGAGATACTCGCCGCGCAGTCCAGACGAGTGTACAATTAGGGGAGCATTGTTCGCGTCTGGAACGAGACTATGGATTCCCTTCGAGGTTACCTGTTGATCGCCTCGCCCCGGCTACCGGATGCGAATTTCTATCGCTCGGTGGTGTTGATCATCCACCACGACGAGCAAGGGGCATTTGGCGTTGTCCTGAATCGCCTCACCGACAACACAGTCGGAGAGATCTGGGAGATGGTCGCCGAGCAACCCTGCGACAGCCATCAGCCGATCAATCTAGGCGGTCCAGTCGCGGGCCCGCTGATGGCTCTGCACACGAACGAAGCATGCTCGGAAAACGAGGTCCTTCCCGGCATCCACTTCGCCACGCACAAAGACCATCTGAATCGAATCGTGCGAGAGTCCGGACACTCGTTCCGCATCTTCAGCGGTTACGCCGGTTGGGCGGCGGGGCAGTTAGAGGGCGAACTGCAGGTGGGTGGATGGATGACACTTCCGGCAGAAGACGAGTATGTTTTCGGCGACGCTGAGGGGATGTGGAAGAAGGCATCGCAGCATGTCGGCGAGGGAATTACGATGCCATTGATGGGAGACGTCGACATCCCCGACGATCCGTCATTCAACTGAGGCCGTTGGGCGGTAGCTGGATTCGGTAGGTTGGGCATTCCTGCCCGACCCGAAAAAGACGGGCAGGAATGCCCATCCTACTGACAATCCCAAATGACCCGATGTGTCAGAACGCCGGTATCCGCTTCATGTCTCCGCGCGCCGGCGGTTCGACGGGGGGAAACCGATCGTGGGGAATGGCTTCCTTTTCCTTGTCTGACTGGCGATACGAACCGTAGCTTGCATCGCGGGGAACGGGTTCCCACGGGCTGGTTCTGAGGTTCCGGTCGTTGCTCGGGGCGTCCGTAAGCTGTGGCTCGGCGTGTCGATCTGGCGGCGTCACGGTGGGGGTCCACGTGTCGCCTCGTTGGTCGCGCGGCGCACTTGCACCTGCTTCGTCCAGGCGTGCCAGCAGCGTTCGCGCACGCTGCAACGAAGGATCCAGGCTCACCGCCCGCCGCAGGTACTCGGCGGCAAGCGTGCGATTGCGAAGTCGGAGCAAGAGACAGGCCACATTGTGATTCGCTTCTGCGGGCGAATGCACTTTCTGGATCTCGCGCACTGCATCCTCCGGGCGGTCGGCTTGGACCAGCACGGCAGCCAGGTTGTTGCGGTAACGCACGTTATCGGGTTTCAACGCAACGGTACGCTGCATGGCTCCCAGCGCAGGTTCGACTTCGCCCCGGCGGGCGTGGCACAGTGCCAGGTCGTTCCAAATGGTTGCGTTGTTCGGTTGGACCGCCCGTGCTCGCTGGTAGACCTCCACGGCTTGATTCGAATCTCCGATTCGATCGCGGAACCGGGCATAAGCAATCAGCGTCGTGACGTTATTGGGGTCCAACTCGAGTGCTCTCTCGTACTGCTGCTGCGCCCCGGCCATGTTGCCTTTGGATTCGGAAAACGCTGCCCCGCGTACAAAGACGATGGGGCTCAATTGACCAGGCATGTTCGATAGTCTGACGGAATCTGGAGCCGGCGTCACTCTGGGCTTGATCTCCAGCGCACTGGACACTTTGTGAGTTGCCGACTTGAATGCGCCGGAAACGGTCCGACCAGCCGACGAAACCGTGGACGTCGCCTTGTCGAGCGCGCGCGTAGAACCGCTGGACGCATTGGCGGACCGAGCCGCATCACTGTTGTGCGACCGGGTGTTGCTCGTGTCCGGCGAACCCGGCCAATTGGCCTGCGTAGACGATTGCTGATCGTCGACCCATTGCTGAGGCGATGGGCTGGCGCAGCCGAGCACCGCGACAGTTCCCATGGCTGCCAGCAGCAGCGCCCCTCTGTTCCATTTACCCATCAAGCACCTCCGTGAGCTTGGTGGCAAGTCGTTGATCTATGAACCTCCGCTCGACAGTGCATCGCCGGAATCCGAGCTTTCACCCCCGCCCGAACTCATTCCGGGAAGACTGGGCGACGGCAATGCCGCCTTGTACGCCTGATCCATGGCGTTCAGGTAGGATCCGTCGCCGCCGCGAGGCGCGATTTGCGTGACGAACACAGCACAGGCCGTATGGGGTGCGATCTCGGCAAGATGCTCGTAGACCGACGCAACACGTGTGGCCGTGTCCTCGCGTCTGTAAGCCTCCAGCACATAGACTTGCCGGCGATGCGGCGGGATTTCCGTTAGGATCCACCGCAATTTCAACTGGCCTGCGTAGGTCAGCTTGTTCTCTTCGGGAGTGAAAAGGTGGTCGCTTAGCGTATTCTGCAGTTTCCATCCGTTGTCGGCCATTATGTGGAACGGCGTCCTGACCAGTTTGCGCTCCTCCACAGAAAACGGAGCCGGCCACGCGTTCACACGGCGACGATGCGTCTCGAACTGGTGGCGGAAGTCGTGCCACCACTGGAAATGCCCTCCATGACTGGGGGGGGCTTGCGCTTGCACAGAGCCCTGAGCGCTGGCCAAGAGAAACATCGCGACGAGAGGGGCATGGATGATTCGCACGAGACGGCTCCACATTCTAATGGGGCGTAACCTCTTCATTCATCGGCAGTCGCCATCCACGGTCTGCGGCAATGAAGGAAGATTCGAGATGTGCCGATTGTGGCGATTATCTGGCTTGGGAGGGGCACTCAATTCACGCCCATGGACGGCAGCAGATTGCGGGCGATATTGACCGCAGCCGGTCCAACCAGAACCACGAAGACCCCAGGGAAAATGAACAACACAAGGGGAAAGATGAGCTGTACGGCGGTCTTGGCCGCCTTTTCTTCCGCGATTTGCCGGCGACGCGTCCGCATCGAATCACTTTGCACGCGCAGCGCGTGACCGACGCCAGAGCCAAATTTGCTGGCCTGGACCAGGACAGAGACAAGCGATCGCAGTTCTTTCTCGCCGTTGCGGTCGGCCAGGTCACGCAGGGCCTGATTGCGGGTCCACCCCATTTGCATATGCACGTTGGCGGCGCGAAACTCCTGGGCCACTACGGGATAGACCTTCTTCATTTCGTCGGCCACCTTGGACATGGCCTGGTCCAGCCCGAGGCCGGCTTCGACGCAAACGACCATCAAGTCAATCACGTCGGGAAGAGCGAGGAAGATGGCTTGGTGACGGGTTCTCGTAATGACCCACAGGACTATTTCGGGCAAGTAGAAAGCGATTCCTGTGACCAACACCGTGCGCAGGAGGGCAGTCTGATTCAGTCCCATCGAAAACAGCAAGGCCCCGCCTCCGAGGAAGAAGCCGCCGATAAGGAGCAGCACCTTCAGCCCCAGGAATATCGACGGGGCGTTGTCCGATCGGAAGCCCGCGTGCGCCAGACGCGACCGCAGCCGGCTTGCTTCCTCGGCGTTTTTCGGCTGCAGCGGCTTGGCCAGTTGCGGGGTAGCTGCGCTTAGCATCTTGGACATGGCCGAGGACACCTTTCCCATGCCGCTCTGGTCCTCTTCGGCACCGCGTCTGGGCCTGTGCATGCGGTCCAAGCGATCTTCGGCAGTTCGTTTCTTGCCCCAGATACGATCTACCACTAGCCACGCAATCGCGGAGAAAGCGCCGAAGACCGCGAAGGGGACCAGTGACGATATTTCAAATGTCGAAGGGAACATGGATTACCTGGCTATACCTTGATGTCCACGATCTTTTTGATGGTGATGGCTCCGAGAATCTGTGCGATGATCGCACCAATTACCATCTTCTGCCCCAGAGGGTCCTCCACCAGGAGCATCATGTAATCGGGGTTGCGAAAGTACATATAGATGGCCAGCACGATGGGCAACGCTAGCAGAACGACGCCGGACAACCGCCCCTCGCCGGTCAGGGCCTTGATTTGCCCCTTGATCTGAAAACGCTCGCGGATCAGTTTGCCGATTTTGTCGAGAATCTCCGCCGCATCGCCACCGGTTTGACGTTGCAGCACCATAGCCGTAACAAAGAAGCGAAGATCCAGATTCGGCACGCGCTGGGTCATCTCCTCCAACGATTCTTCAAGTGGAATGCCCAGATTCTGTTGCTCGTAGCAGCGTGAAAACTCAGACGCGATCGGCTCGGACATCTCATCGCCGATCAGGTTGATACCGTCGGCTAGACTATGCCCGGCTCGCAGTGATCGAGCCAGCAATTCCATGGCCTCGGGCAACTGCTTCTCGAACTTGGCCAGACGGCCCCTGCGTTTCCAGAAGACCCAACCCCACGGTGCGACGCCCAACGTCACCGCCAATGTCGGCGAAGTGACGAACGACATAGGCATACAGAAGCCCATCGCCCCGCCGACCGCGGCCAGTGCGAACGAAATCAACACGATGGATGACGGCTTGACTGCCAGGCCCGATTGCGCGACGAGCGACCGCACGTCGAAGAACTTCGAGACGAATTGCACCAGAGACGTGTTGCTGTCTTCGTCGTCGTACATTGCAAGGCTCGGCACGTTTCCCTGGGGATTGCCGGCTACGGTGCCGACACCGCCGCCTTGCGTGATCGTGGTTAGCCGCTCTTCGGCGGCCGTTCCTCGGCGTCCGATCACAAATGTCGCTACGCCACCGATCAGCGTAGCAACTCCAATAACGATAGCCGCGAATATGAGGTATGACATTAGTCTTGCATCATGACTCGTTTTCGGAAGATGTTGGGCGGCAAGTGGATGCCGATCGCCTCCAGCCGGTCCATACACATGGGCCGCACCCCTGTGGCTTCGAAATGTCCTCGCGCGCGGCTTGATTCATCGACGCCGTCTTGGAAGTACTTGAAGATGTCCTGCATCACGACCGTGTCCTGCTCCATGCCCAGGATCTCCGTGATTTCCGTCACGCGTCGCGGCCCGCCCTGCAGGCGATTTACCTGAATGATCACGTCCACGGCGCTCGCGATCTGCTGGCGCAGGGCTTTGATGGGAAGTTCAAAACCAGCCATCATGATCATTGTCTCGATGCGTGCGACGGCGTCGCGCGGCGAGTTGGCGTGGATCGTCGTCAAGGAACCCTCGTGGCCCGTGTTCATCGCCTGCAGCATATCCAGCGTTTCGGGTCCGCGGCACTCCCCGATGATAATCCGTTCAGGACGCATGCGTAGTGCGTTTCGAACAAGGTCCGTGGCCCGGACTTCGCCTTTGCCTTCAATGTTGGACGGTCGCGTCTCCAATCGAACCACGTGTTCCTGTTGAAGCTGCAATTCGGCGGCGTCTTCGATGGTGATAATGCGGTCCGAGTTTGGTATGAAGCTGGAAAGCGTGTTCAGCAGGGTCGTCTTTCCAGATCCTGTGCCCCCGGAGATGATCATGTTAAGACGCGACTTCATGGCGCCTTCCAGGAACATGATCATTTCCGGCGTAAATGCCTTGAAGTTCAACAAGTCCTCTAGTTTCAGCGGATTCTTGCCGAAACGCCGAATGGACACCGCCGCGCCGTCCAGAGCCAGTGGCGGAATGATCGCGTTCACACGCGAGCCGTCGGGCAATCGTGCGTCGACCATCGGATTCGTTTCGTCGACACGCCGGCCCACTTTCGACACGATGCGGTCGATGATTTGCAGTAGTTGGGCGCCGTCGCGAAACTCGACGCCGGTCCTCTTCATCACGCCTCCGCTCTCGACATAGATTGATTTCGGGCCGTTGATCAGGATGTCGCTGATCGAGGAGTCTTTCAACAGTAGTTCCAGCGGCCCCAAACCCAGAGCCTGGTCTAACACTTCCTCGATCAGTCGCTCGCGTTCCTTTCGGTTCAACAGCGTGTCTTCGGAGTCGCACAGGTGCTCGACCACCATGCGAATCTCGCGACGCAACGCGTTGCCTTCGATGGTGCCAATGCGAGTTACGTCCAGCTTGTCGACCAGCTTGTTGTGGATTCTCTCTTTCAGCTCTTCGAACTCGTCCACGGGTATGGTGCCGGAGGTGCGAGCTGGCGCGGTTGATGGGCTCATTTCGGTTGTTCTCTCTTGGAGCTCACGTGTCGATGCGCGTCGGCGCGCGCAGGTGCAGGACGGTAAGAAAACATAGCTTACGAAAAGCGCATCAGACGCGGCGGGATGCACAAGCGGATCTTACTTGGACGACGCAGACGGCCAGAAACCGAGCCACTTGCCAAACGTGGGTGCTGCGGACGTGCCGTCCTGTTTCTCCGTGTCGGGCTCCTGGCCTCCGCCGCATGTGGCTCTGGCCATGTCCACGAGACTGGTGGTGATTTTGGCCCGCGGGGCCTTCTCGATCAGCGGCACACCGTTGTTGCGTACTTCGATCATCAGCCGGTAGTCGTTGGGCACCTGCCAGAAGACCTCCTGGCCGATCGTATCCTGGGCCTTCTTCAGCCGGATCGGCTCATTCCCCAGCCCGGCGCGATTGACCACGATCTTCACCTTTTCGCGGAGTCCGTCGATCGCCTCGAACGATTTCAGAAGCCGCACGACGTTGCGCAGATTAGGCAGATCCAGTTGGGCGACCAGCAGCGTATCGTCCGAACACTCCAACGCTGCCAGGTCCAAAGGTCCGTAGCCCTTGGAAAGGTCGAGGATCACGTGGGAAAATGACGCTTTCAACAGCCCGAGGACACGCCGAAGCGTTTCATCCGTGATGTGCATGGCCTCCTCCAAGTCGACCGGTCGCGGCAGCAGGAAGAGGCCCGAGTCGAGTTTCGCGAGGGAACGCCTCAGCAGATCGAAGTCCAGTCGCGAAATATTGTCGGCCACATCCGATAGCGTGTAGTCGTGCACTACGTCCAGAAACACATCGGCGTCGCCTAGCGACAGGTCCAGATCGACCAGCACCACCGAGTTGCTCGGATCGGTCGCGAGGATGGATGCCAGATTGACAGCAACACTGGTCGATCCGACTCCGCCCGTAGCTCCGGCTACGGCGATCGTCGTGCAACCGCGCGGCCCCTCGCCGTCGCTATCTCCGTGGCTGGCGATCGTTCGCACGAGGTTGGCTGCATCATCGACACTGACCGGCAACGTCAGAAACTCCTTGACGCCTGCCCGCACGGCACGCAGGATGACTTGGCCGTCGTTCGAGGCACTAACGGCGCAAATGTTGCACTCCGGCAGTCGCTTGACCAGGTCCTCGATCAACGCGGTCGC
>CAZURK010000050.1:59849-65328 GCA_964623055.1 uncultured Pirellulaceae bacterium | reverse complement strand
AAGTCTATTTACATATTTGAAACTGTCGTCGTTTTCATCGAGACCTGGGAGGAGAATTGGCAATGTCACGAAGAACTCAGTCGCATCGTTCGACCCGCCGGAAGAAGAATGCACTCGTTCACCGGCGCCGCCTTCAGCTTGAGCCGCTGGAGGATCGTCGGTTGTTGGCGGTATTTGCCGTGGACAGTGACCTGGATACGCCGGATGCCGATCCGGGCAACGGTGTTGCGGAAGACTCGGCCGGCAATACGACGTTGCGCGCGGCAGTCATGGAAGCAAACGCACTAGGCGGACCTGACACGATCAACGTGCCCGCGGGAACCTACTCGCTCGCGATTGTCGGCAAGTTTGAAAACAATGCCATGACAGGTGACTTGGACATAACGGAAGACCTCACAATCACTGGGGCCGGTGCCGCCAGCACAATTGTGGATGCGGCCGGAATCGACCGCGTGTTCGATGCTCACAGCAGTTCCGCGAACAACGTCACTATTGATATCAGCAACTTGACCATCAAGGGAGGCCGGGCCGATTCGTCCGGCGGCGGCACATCGCTGGAAGATCACGGCGGCGGGCTGCGGTTGGATTTCTTCACGTTTGCGACGATTCGCGACAGCGTCGTCCGCGAGAACATCGCGCACCGAGTGTACGGGAGTTCGGTGTACGGGGTCGGCGCCGGCATCGCCAGCACTTCGCGCCATCTGACCATCGAAGGCAGCCTCGTCGAAGACAACAGTTCCAGCAACATTGGTGGCGGCATTTACTTTGCAGGTACCGTCGGAGGGCAGCCGGGCACGCTGGAGATCCGCGACAGCACCTTTGCGGGCAACTCGGCGACCGGCAACGGAGGAGGCGCCGTTTACACTCATAACGTCGTCGAAATAGAGAACAGCACATTGTCAGGCAATTCCGGCGGTATGGCGGGCGGCGCGATCCACAAGAACAATAATGGCGATATTACCCTCATCAACACGACCGTTTCCGGCAATCAAGCGCGGTCCGGCGGTGGTGTCTTTTCGACAAGCGTGGGATCAATGCTGTTTGTCAATAGCACGATCGCAGAGAACACCGCCACCGGCCTCGGTTTCAACCGAGGCGGAGGAGTTAGCGTAGGCGGCGCCACCGCTTACATGAGAAACACTATCGTAGCGAACAATACGGCTGACGACGGCGCACCCGACGTGTACGGCGCCGTTACCAGCCAGGGCTACAATCTGGTCGGCGACACGACCGACAGCACTGGGTTCGGCGCCACTGGCGATCTTCTGAACGTCAATCCGTTGCTCGGCACGCTGGCTGACAACGGCGGCCCGACGGAGACGCATGCGTTGCTTCCGGCGAGCCCGGCTATCGACGCCGCCGATACCGCCACCGCCCCGGCTGGCGACCAGCGACACATTTCGCGCCCACAGGGGACCGCTGCCGACATTGGGGCGTTCGAGACATGGGATTCTGTCGATCGACTGGCGTTGTCTATCGATCCCAATGAGATAGTAGAAAACCAGGGAGCCGGCGCGGCAACCGGAACGGTCACGCGTAGTGGCAACATCTCTCAGGCCATAACTATAGCACTGTCAAGCAACGACGAGACCGAGGCAACGGTTCCCGACACTGTGACCATCGGCGCAAATCAAGCATCGGCCACATTCCCCATTGACGCGGTGGATGACGCGGACACGGACGGCAGCAAGACGGTGACGGTCACAGCAACTGGCAACGGTCCGGGCACAGCATTCGATGTGGACTTCGACGGCGATGGTTTTGCGTTGGCACCATTCGCAGGTGACGAGGGAGCTATTGCCGTGCAACCGGATGGGAAGATCATCGCTGCAGGATCATACAATATCAACAGTTGGAGAGTGGTCCGGTACTTGCCTGACGGCAGCTTGGACAGTTCCTTCGGCGTTGACGGCGTGGTCACCACACCGATGACAACGGGAAACTCCTCGCCCTCGCCCCGTGCAGTGGCTATCCAACCCGATGGGCGAATCCTGGTGGGCGGAAAGAACATTTGGGGAACGGGCACCGGGTTGCTTGCCAGGTACCATGCCAATGGGAACTTGGACACGAGTTTTGCCAGTTCCGGCATCTACACGGAAAACACCGGATGGATCGAAGACGTGGACGTTCGCGACGACGGATATATCCTGCTGTCTCTTTCGGCGAACGGCACTGTCAGACTGCGCACACGACTGCTGGATTCCAATGGCAATTACGCCGGGTCTCTTACCGATGGCACGAACGTCACGATTAACGCGGTAGCTGCGGAGTTCCTTGAAGACAGCAGCGTGATTATCGGTGGATGGCGTTCGATCGCGAAGCTCCAGCCTGCCGGAGGGCTCGACACGTCGTTCGGCACGGCTGGCGTTGTCGAATTAGCGTTTTTGGACGGCACGCCGGCCGACGTGGAAGACCTTATCGTGGACGATAGCGGCCGAATCGTCGTGGCGGCGGACTATCGGAAGGTCTCGGGTGGATACGTGACACACGATATCGGAGTCTTTCGACTTCTGGCAGATGGCAGCCACGATCCGAGTTTTGGCAGCGGACAAGGTGTCGCTACGCCGCTGAGCGGGTTTGACAATGCCGCTTCCCGCGCGGTCGCGATGCAAGACGATGGCAAGATCGTCGTGGGCGGCGTTGCATACCAAGGGCAAACCGACCGCACTCCGACGCTGACTAGATACAACAAGGACGGCTCTTTGGATCAGACGTTTTTCGACGACGGTGTTCAGTTGGGCATGCCCGATCCAACCACGACCGGCCTCGTTTACGGCCTGGACAAACAAGCCGACGGAGCCATTGTCGGCGTAACGACGTTCGGCACCAATCCGGGCGTCTTTCGATTCGAACCCGGTATGATCACCGCCTCCGCTACCTTGACTGTTCTGGACGACGATGTCTCTCGGAAACTGACGGTGACTACTAACCCGTGGTACATGGTGGAAAGCCAGGGCGCCAACGCTGCCACAGGTACGGTCACGCGCGACGGCGATCTCACGCAGCCGCTCGTCGTGGACCTGGCCAGCGGCGACGAGACAGAGGCCAAGGTTCCCGTGTCCGTCACCATCGCCGCGAATGCGAGCTTCGCCACTTTCCCAATCGACGCCGTTGACGACACATTGGCCGACGGCCTGCAGGTGGCGACGATCACGGCTTCGGCGGCCAGCTATCAGGACGGAAGTGCGGACATTTCCGTTTTCGACCACGAGAATCTCACACTGTCGATCACCACGAATTCCATGGGAGAGGAGGAAGGTAGCGGGGCAGCTTGGGCGACACTCACCCGCCACAATACCGATCTCGGGCACTCGCTTGATGTCACTCTGGTGAGTCACGACACCTCCGAAGCCCAGGTGCAGCAAACCGTTACCATCCCCGCCAACAGTGCGTACACGGTCTTTCCCATCACCGCTGTGGACGACATTATCGTTGACGGCACCCAAACAGTGGCCATCGAGGCTTCGGCCGTCGGATACGAGTCCGCCAGCGACGTGATCGACGTGCTGGACAACGACGGCGGTCCGATTGGCCCGGGTACCATCTTGGTCAGCCGCGAGTTGAGCAGCTACGACAATCGAATCGGCGAGTACACGGAGACGGGGACGTTGGTCCGAGAGTTCTTGATCGAACACGGGACCGGCCTTCCCTACCCCATTGCTGATCACATCCGCGACATTGTGCCCGATCGAGACGGCAACGTGCAGATCTACAACGGGACATTCGGGCCGTATCTGACGGAGTTGGATCCCAACAGCGGCGCCCTGTCGCACGTGACCGAGGCCGGCTGGAGCACGGTGAACAATGTCTCGTACGGCGGAATCGGAGTGTACGAGCAGTACGTCTTCGTGACCGACATGGCCACATCGGGTGCGGCGGAGAAAGGGATCGTCCGTTTCGACACGGCCGGCGGCCCAACGCAACGGTTCGCCGATACCAACGAATTCACAGACCTTACGATTGGACTAGATGGTCAACTATACGGACTGCAAGCCGACGGCCTAACGATCCGTGTTTACGATCCAGAGTCGCTGGCGTCGCTCGGTACGGTTTCCCTTCCCTCCGGGGACAATCGCGGTATCGCGGTGGACGCATCCGGGCACATCTACAGCGCGACTTGGTTCGGGAACATCTACCACCACGATGCAGATGGAGTGTTGGTCGAGACGCTGGTCGGTACACCGAACCGTCCACTGACAGACATCGATTTGCGTCCCGACGGAAGGCTGGTCGCTGGAAGCCGTATCGGACACGTCCTGCTGACGGACACCAATCTTGACGCCAGCACGTACTTCAGCACAGGAAGCCAAGTGACTTTTGTTGCTTTTACCGAAGTGCCAGACTTCAGCAACAACCCACCGGTGGCCCTGGACGATACTGCTACCACCGACGAGGACGCGGCGGTCACCATCGCCGTACTGGCCAACGATAGTGACGTGGACGGTGACACGCTGACGGTGGTTTCTGCGACAGGTCCGACGACGATCAACGCGGACGGCACGATCACGTACACGCCGGCGGCCGACTTCCACGGTAGCGACACGTTCAGCTACACGATAAGCGACGGTAATGGCAGAACGGCCACGGCCACAGTGAATGTCACGGTGACGCAGGTGAATGATTCCGGGACGTTCGGCGGGGACACCAGCGGGACGGGGTTGGAGGATGGCGGTGCGATCACCGGGACGTTGACGTTTACGGACACGGCGGACGGTTTCACGAGTCCGGACTTTGCGGTGACCACTCCGGCGGGCAACGGCACGGTGAGCATTGTCGCGGGGACAGGCGTTTGGACGTACACAGCGGACGCGAACTACAACGGCAGCGACAGTTTCACGGTCAGCGTGACGGACGACGACGGGAACGTGGAAACGCAAGTGATCACGCTCACGGTGACGCAGGTAAACGACCCTGGCACGTTCGGTGGCGACACCAGCGGGACGGGGTTGGAGGATGACGGTGCGATCACCGGGACGTTGACGTTTGCGGACGCGGCGGACGGTTTCACGGCTCCGGACTTCGCGGTGACCACAGCGGCCGGCAACGGGACGGCGAGCATTGTCGCGGGGACAGGCGTTTGGACGTACACGCCGGACGCGAACTACAACGGCAGCGACAGTTTCACGGTCAGCGTGACGGATGACGACGGAAACGTGGAAACGCAAGTGATCACGCTTACAGTGGCTCAGGTGAATGATTCCGGGACGTTCGGCGGAGACACCAGCGGGACGGGTCTGGAGGACGGCGGTGCGATCACCGGGACGTTGACGTTTACAGACACGGCTGACGGTTTCACAGCCCCGGACTTCGCCGTGACCACTCCGGCCGTCAACGGCACAGCGAGCATTGTCGCAGGGGCAGGCGAATGGACGTACACAGCGGACGCGAACTACAACGGCAGCGACAGTTTCACGGTCAGCGTGACGGACGACGACGGGAACGTGGAAACGCAAGTGATCACGCTCACGGTGACGCAGGT
>CAZURK010000050.1:0-59749 GCA_964623055.1 uncultured Pirellulaceae bacterium | reverse complement strand
CAGGTGAATGATTCCGGGACGTTCGGCGGAGACACCAGCGGGACGGGTCTGGAGGACGGCGGTGCGATCACCGGGACGTTGACGTTTACAGACACGGCTGACGGTTTCACAGCCCCGGACTTCGCCGTGACCACTCCGGCCGTCAACGGCACAGCGAGCATTGTCGCAGGGGCAGGCGAATGGACGTACACAGCGGACGCGAACTACAACGGCAGCGACAGTTTCACGGTCAGCGTGACGGACGACGACGGAAACGTGGAAACGCAAGTGATCAAGCTCACGGTGACGCAAGTGAACGACGATCCGAATGCGGTGAACGACTCGGCGAACACGACTGAAGATACGGCGGTGTCGATCGACGTGCTGGCGAACGACTCAGACGTGGATGGTGACGCGCTGACGATCGATACGGTTAGCGACCCGACTAATGGGACGGCTGCGATCGTCGGAGGTCAGGTGATCTACACGCCGAATGCGAGTTCTCAAGGCACGGATACGTTTACGTATACCGTTTCGGACGGGAACGGCGGCACGGACACTGCGACTGTAACGGTTCAGGTGGGAGCAGTTGGGCCCGGTGTGTTTCTAGTCGACGGTACGCTCTACGTCACTGGCACCGATGGCAAGGACATCGTAACGGTCACGCGAGTCGGCGGCGGATCGGATGGTGGCGAGGACGAAGGGTATCAGATCAAAGTCATCGCCAGGTTCGATATCGGCGGTCCCAGTCAAGGCGCGGAAAAACACTATTTCGATGCCGACCAGGTGGACCGGATCGAAATCGAGTTGTTCGGTGGCAACGACCAAGCCAACCTCGCGGGCGGAGGCAGCGATGGCGGAGCGGACATGGACATCCCTGCACGGATCGATGGCGGGGAGGGTAATGATACGCTTCGTGGCGGCTCAGGCAACGACATTCTTCTAGGTCGGTCGGGCAAAGACAGGCTTTACGGGAAGGCCGGCTTGGACGTGTTGATCGGCGGCCGGGGTAAAGACACGTTGAACGGCGGCAAAGGCGACGACATCCTGATCGGTGGCTGGGTGACGCTGGATGAAAGCATGCTGGAAGACGTTCGCGACAGGTGGACCAACGGGGCATCCTACCTCGATCGAGTCGACGAACTGACTAGTTCGCTGCTGAAGCCAGGCGACACGGTGCGGGGCGACGACATCAGGGACACGCTGAAAGGTGACAAAGGCCGCGATCTGTTCTTCGCCGACCTGGGCGGACGCGACAAGGACAAAGTGAAGGACTGGAGACGTAACGAGAAACTGCTCGAACTGCCGTAGCCCCCGCGAACCAGAGCGACGGCGAGATCGACTCGACCGTCGCGGGCATCGCGCAGAACGCTCGGACAGTGCGATCGAGTTAGCCATTAGCGGCGCACCGCACAATAGTGTAGACTAGAAGTCACACAGTTTGCGGAGTACGTGTGAGCGGTTCGGAGCGTCGGCAATGCCTCTGGCACGGTGGATCGGATGTGGCAATAGGCCGCGAGCGGCGGACGATGCCGGTTTGGAACCGTGGCGGGTTAGCCAGGATGATTTCCCTGCCCGTGGCACGCGCAGCGAACAACTTCGGTTTCTGTTGCGATACGCAATCTTGGCGCCGTCCAGTCACAACACCCAGCCTTGGCGATTCTCGGTCAGTAACAGTCACATCGACGTTTTCACGGACGGGGATCGCTGGCTGAAGGTGGCCGACGCGGATGGGAGGGAACTTCGCCTGAGCATTGGCTGCGCGCTCGAGAACCTGCTGATCGCGGCCGAGCACTTTGGCCTGAAGCATCAAGTCACCTATCTTCCTGATGCCGGATCCGAAGAACTCGTCGCCACCGTCCGCATTGATTCGGACGGATCGCCTTCTCCCCTCCGTCCGCCAGTCCTCTTCGACATGCTTGCCGTTCGACGCACCAGCCACCTGGAACACGACGGCCGATCGATATCGGATAACGTTCAAGAAAGGCTACGCGAGTGCTGCGTGGAAGAGGGCATCCATTTGTACCTCACATCGGCGGTGGCGACCAAACGGAGAATCGACGAGTTGATCGTGCGCGCGGATTTGATTCAATTTGCCGACCCCGCTTTTCGGAAGGAACTTGCTTACTGGATCGGGGAAGGCGTATTCGGCACATCGCGGCTCATGTCAAAGCTGCTGAAGATGACCGTCGCGCGGATCAACATGGGGCGATCGCAGTCGCAGCGGGATTCGGCGCTGGTGATGAGTTCTCCGGTTTTCGGCATCTTCGGATCCAGCGGAGACGACTGGACCACGCAGATAAAGATGGGGCAGGTATTCGAACGGATGTGCCTTCTGGCTGCGTCGATGAACCTCTGGACGCAGCCCATGAGTCAGATTGTCGAGCTTCCCGAATTGCGGGACGAAGTAGCTCGGATCATTCCGGAACGTGACATCGTCCCGGAACACCCCTTCCGCCTCGGCTACGCGGCGCCTCCCGCACCTACACCGAGGAGACCGTTGGAGCAAGTGGTCGCGTGAGTCTTCGTACAACTCGTAACCGTCATGTCGCGTTTGACCACGTTCGTGGGTTGATTTGTCGAATGAGTTAGTTCAAAACAGATTGACGATCTATCGAGGCGCAGCCGGTAGATTGCGCTACTTGTTGGGCGACGGTGCGCGGGGCGCGACGGCGAGCCCGCTTCAATGCGCGCCGGCGCGTTGAGGAGAGAAACGATGTTGTCCAGACACTTCAAGGTGAACGGCCTGTTTGGTGTATTCAGTACTGCCCTGCTGCTGGGCGCCGCCGGCTGTCCAAGGACAGTTTCCGACCCGTCGAGCAGCGAAAATGATCGAACTGTGCCGATACCGAGCTTCGCACGCGAGGTGGAAGACGTATTGCAGAAGAAGATGACGCTGGTCGAGCAGCTTGCGGCCGATCCGATGGTCGTCGAAGCGGTAAGGACATCGAATCGCCAGCAACAGGCGATCACCAAGGCGGAGATCTTGCAGCTTGACGAGAAATGGCAACGCACCGAGGGCATCAACGACTTTGTCAAGTCACTGATGACAAATGAGTGCGCGAAGATCTTGGCGGAGTTCGAATTCGCCCACGAGGGCTTTCCCGAGGTGTTCGTCACGAATGAACGCGGCCTGATCGTTGCCGAGACGAACAAGACCACCGACTACTATCAAGCGGATGAACTTTGGTGGGTCGACGCCTATAACGACGGTGCCGGAAAGAGCCATTACGGAGAGATCGAGTTTGATAAAAGCGCCGGTTCGGAGTGCATTTCTTTACACGTTCCGGTAATCGCTCCCGAGACCGGCAGAGCGATTGGTGTCATCAAAGCGGTGTGTGACATCACCGCCGTAAAAATGGAACTGTGACTCAATGGTCCTAGGCAGACGTATCAGAACGAAGCTGATGATCATCATGCTGGTCGTCTCGTCACTGGCAGTGGCCACGGCGGTGTTCGGCATCGTGGTCATCAACCATTTGGCTGGCACGGCAAACAAAGTACTGGACGAGTACATTCCGTCTTCGCGGTGTTCGGAACAGGCGCTGCTGGCCGTCTCTCAAGGCTCTGTGTGCTTGCACCAGGGTCGTTTGGTGCGAGAGCCCAAAAGGTCGCAAGAAATCCGGGATATCGAGATCCGGTTCAGGCGGAGCATGGTCAGGTTTGACATGTTCATCAACGCCATGAAATGGGGCAGCGAGAGCGAGGCATTCAAGAGATCCTACAAGGGCCTCACCTACGGAACGTGGCGCCTGGAGAAATGGAACGAAATGATGGTCGTCCCGAAGGCTCCCCATTCGGTTCGGCAAATCGCGGGGATGGCGGACATTTACTACGCGGGTTTCACGAATCACGCAACGGCAGTCATCAGGTGCCAAAGGCACCTTCTCCGACTGCGACTTGCGGAAGAGTCGGGCGAGGCGGATGAACAAGAACGCGAAATCGAGGAGCACCTGCGACAGGCAAATCGCTTCGAAGGCTTGGTGAACGGGTCGCTCGAGCACACCGTTACTAACATACATGCGCACTTGGCGGACACCGCGCGAAACGTCGGGCGAACTAGACGCTGTCGGGAAAGTGAAGGTTCTTGTCATCGGCTGCGTGTTTTACACGATGAACACTCCGTCGTTGAGCATTTTTTCGCGTGAAGATTTTCATGCGCGGTCGCCGACAGGCGTTCAGCAACGAAAAATGCCATCACCGCGCAGCGGTTGACGCAACGCGTCCCAGATCCGTTACTTCTTACCACGGTCACGTTAAGCGGCTTGTCGCTTGCTGGCGGCCGCCTCGCTTCCTGGGGCCTCCCGCTGCAATAACCGCTTGCCCAGCACGGATAAGTTGCGACCCAATACGCCCAGCCCCACGTAACGATTGTAGCCCACCGACGAACGGTCCCGACAACGTGCCAAACCGTTGCCGCTTTGCAACGCGCCAATCGCCGATTCGATTCCCGAATGACGCTGACGGCTGCGGCGGAATTCCACCGTCGCGTGTTCTTCTTGTTCGGCCGCTTGCACGCATCCCGGCTTTGGCAAACAAGGATGCGTCAGCAGCTTGCCCAACTCCTGCTGGTTCTCTTCGCTGTGAAAGCCGCGGTCGAAAGACGCTCGCTGGATGCGGTGGTTCAAACGTGATTGCAGAACCTTCACCGCTTCAATCAACACGTCCCGATCGTCTTCCTCGCGTCCCAGCACTTGGTAATGACAGATGTAGCCCACGGCGTCTTCAATCACCAGAACCTGATGGCCAAACTGATTCGGCTGGGCCGCCTTGCCACGTCGGATCAACTCCGTATCCGGCTCGAACAAGCTGAACAGTTTCTCGCCGTTGGGAACCCGTTCGCCTTCCATCACTCGCCGCCAAGCCGTGTTGACCACGTGTTCGGTCACCGCCTGCCAATACATCAACTGTTGGCACAGTTCGCTGGCTTGCCCCACCGGCAAACCGGCTTGGTCCGTGGGAAGCCGATCCAACGCCACGTCCAGCATATCCTGCAAACGCGGCAATATCAGGTCCATTACGTGGAACAGCTTTTCATAACCAGCCTGCAGACGCTGCTGGTAGTTGCGGCCTTTCTTCAGCCGCGACAGTTCGCGGTTGGCACGCTTGGCTTTCCTGAACAACGACTTGCTTTGCCGCCAGCCCGCAAAGCCGATCAACGCCGCCAGTGGCGGAGCCAACTCGAGAATCTTTTTCAGCCCGTCCACTATCAAACTGGATTCGGTCGGATAGTGGACGTTCGTTTCGCAAACGAACGAATCGCCGCGAACGGCTTCGGCGGCTTCCGGTTCCAGGCGATGGCCCTCGCCGACCACCAAGTGGTTGATGCCCTCGATGGTTTCTGGCCGCAGTCGGCAAAGGTTGTCTCGGATTCTGTACCAGTTGAAGGATGCGTCATCCCAGTCGCCGACTTGCATCATGGCTCGCAAGTTGCGATGATTTTCGGCCAAGTCGTGAAGTTCATCGTAAGTGAAATTGCAGCCCGCCTTGGCCGCGGCCAGCACCAGGATCTGCCAGTACGTCATGCCCTCCCGACCCTGATCGGGGTCCGAATCGCCCAAAACATCACGTTCGATCAAGGCCAGGATTTCGCCCAACAACTCACTTTGCGAGTGCAGATGTTGCAGACCTCGCAGCACGGGTATAATCCGGTGTCGGCAGTTCGTGTTGAGATCGACTTGACTGACTGGCGGGCAATCCAATTGCAGTTGACTTCGTTGGGGAATTCGCATCGTCCAGGGGCCTCCTTGCGGCGAAGATTTGGTCGGCGGAAACCGAAAAACTGGAAATCTTCCGTGTTTTCGCGCAAAGGCTTCAAATCTTCAACCCGCCCGACGTGCGAATTCCCCGGCTTTTTCCAGGCCAAGAAGCTTGCCGGACAACCACGAACTAGAAAACTGGCGATTGTCGCTCTGCTGTCGTTCTCCGGTGTTGTCTTTACGGTCAGTCTGGGGCTTGGCGTACTCTTCTCCTCGAAAACCATTGTCCGGCCCATCGTCAAGCTTCACAAAGGCACGGAGATCATCGGTGCCGGTGACTTGGACCACAAGGTGGGCACGGCCACCCTAGACGAAATCGGCCAATTGTCGCGAGCATTTGACCGTATGGTGGGGAACCTGAAGGAGGTGACCGCTTCGCGTGACGAGTTGGATCTGGCCAGAGCAGCCGCCGAGGAGGCAAGCCGAGCCAAGAGCGAATTCCTGGCGAACATGAGTCACGAAATCCGCACGCCCATGAACGGAATCATCGGCATGGCGGAACTGCTGGCGAACACACGTCTTCACGGGGAACAGCGTGAATACCTGGACATGGTCAGAACATCGGCGGACTCGCTGCTGCGGCTGCTGAACGACATCCTGGATTTCTCGAAAATCGAAGCGGGCAAACTGGAGTTGGAGCCCATCGACTTCAGTCTGCGCGACTGCGTAGGGAAGACGGGCAAGACGCTATCGGTCTGGGCCGCGGAGAAGGCCCGCTGGAGAAGGGCGCGAGCATCCTGTCGTTCTTGAAGGGTTGCCCCGCGCTGATTGTGGACGACAATTCGACAAACCGGCGCATCCTCGAGGAAGTGCTCAGAAGCTGGCACATGCGACCCGGGGTGGCCGAGAGCGGGCCGGCAGCCTTGATACAGATGAAACGGGCTGTTGCGGAAGGAAGGCCATATCGCCTAGTGCTTCTCGATTGTATGATGCCGGATATGGATGGTTTCATGCTGGCGGAGCGCATTCGGCAAGACACCGGTTTTGACGACCCCACGTTGATCATGATATCATCCGCGCCCAGATCCGGAGATGCGGACAGGTGCCGCGAAGTCGGCGTGGCTCGATATTTGACGAAGCCCATCGTGCAATCCGAGTTGCTGGACACGGTAGCGGAGGTCTTCGGCGAGCCCGCCGCAGGCGAACTGGCTGAGACCGCGGGCGACGTCCCGCGCCCCGGTCCAACGCTCAAGGTGCTGTTGGCCGAGGACAGTCCGATCAACCGGCGCGTGGCGATGGGATTCCTCCAGCAACGGGGATATCATGTGGTTGCGGCCTGTGATGGCAAAGAGGCCGTCGATGCGTTCCAGAGAGAGCCGTTCGACGTTGTTCTAATGGACGTTCAGATGCCCGTGATGGACGGCTACGAAGCAACGGCTATGATCAGAGACAGAGAGAAGGCGTCCGGCCGACATACACCCATTGTTGCCATGACGGCCGCCGCCATGAAAGGCGACCGCGACAAATGCTTGCCGGCGGGAATGGACGACTACATTGCCAAACCCATTGATCCGGATAACCTGTACGACAAGCTCGACTCATACTCTCAGCGTTTACCCCACTCCGCTGCCGATACGACGGCCGGCCGTATTCACGAAAGCCCAGAAGAACGTAGTGCGGCACAAGCCGACGAAACCACTGCAGGAAAGGATGAATCCATGGTGAATCCCACAGACATCCTAGACCTCGACGAGGCCGCCGAACGTATTCCCGGTGGCCCGGAGGAGTTGAAGGAATTGGCACAACTGCTCGTCGAGGAAACCAGCCAGCGCTTGCAGAAAATGCGTGATGCTCTGGCCAGCGGGGACGTCGCTACAGTCGGACTCGAAGCGCACCCGATAAAGAGTGCAGCGGCCGTGTTTGGGGCAAATGCGGTGGTCGAGGCCGCGCAGAGGGTCGAGTCCATGGGACGCGAAGGGAAGCTGGAAGAGGTAAAGGCTGGATTCGCCGAATTGGAGGAACAGGCCGCCCGACTCCACGCGGCCCTTAGGTCCGTGGTTGGCGGCGATCCGGCATAAGACGTTGAACAACTGAGGTGAAGAGGCTACAGAAATGGCGAAGATCCTGGTAGTTGACGATGCCGTTTTCGATCAGCGCATGGCAGGCGGATGCGTCGAGGAACAGGGTTCATCCGCAATCTACGCTAGAAATGGGCGCGAAGCATTAGAGGTGATTAAGCGCGAAGCCCCGGACGTGGTGCTGACCGACTTGCAGATGCCCGAGATGGACGGCCTGGAGCTTGTCCAGCAAGTCAGGAAGAAGCATCCCGGCGTCCCGGTGATCTTGATGACCGCGTACGGCAGCGAAGAAGTGGCGGTGCAGGCATTGCGAGCCGGAGCGGCCAGTTACGTACCGAAGAAGACCCTAAGGAAGCATCTCGGCGAAGCACTCAGGGTGGTCCTGGCCGCCGTCGAGGTTACCGTCCAGCGAGATCAAGTACGCCAGTTCTTGGAGGAAAGCCAATCGCGCTTCGTCCTGGGATATCACCCCGGCGGTCCGCAAGCGCTGATCAGTTATCTGAGGGACGGCCTAACGCGTGTCAACTTCTGCGACGAAGTCGGGTTGCTCCAGGTGTGTACCGCGCTGACCGAAGCGTTGACGAATGCCATCGATCACGGGAATCTGGAACTCAATTCAGCCTTGCGCGAATCGGCGGGGGATGCGTACCGCAAGCTGGGTGCCGAACGTGCCAAACAGCCGCCGTACTGCGATCGGCGAGTCTACGTGACTGCCAAGATGACTCCATCGCAGGCCACCTACACGATACGGGACGAAGGACCGGGGTATGACCCTTCGACGTTGCCCGATCCGACCGACGCGGAGAACCTGCTCAAGCTCAGTGGCCGCGGCATTCTGCTGATCCGCATGTTCATGGACGAAGTTGGGTTCAGCGATTCGGGCAACATGATAACCATGACAAAACGTCGCACCGAGCAGTAGCCCGAACGGCCGGCCTCACCTACGCGGCTCGCCCGCGCGACGACTTCGACGCCCCTTTCAGATCGTCGCCTTCCCTCGAATTCCGCGCGCGTGCCGCCTTATGATCCGGCTGGGATGACGTCTCGCGTTTGCCGGACGCTTCAAGGATTCTGGCGACTTGCTTCTGCGCGCCAAATCTGCCGGTTAGAAGGTCGCCTATTGACAACAGGCGTTCTCGAAGATACTGCCATCGAAGGTGATACGTGATCGCGTTGAAACGCGCAATCGCCTCGACGGTATTGCGGTAGGCATCTGGGGCTACCTCCAGCTTGCAGCAGTCGGTTGCGGACAACAACATTGCCAGATTCTTCTCGCGCGGATCGGACAAGACTGCGTCCACCACAAAGCCCGTCGCGCCGGCAGCCGTGGAAAGCGACGTTGGCGTGAAATTGTAGATGTGGGCAAAGTGAAACAGCTTGCCTGGGGCGGCATGTGGCGCACCCAGGTTGGGAACCTCGACGTAAAGGCGGCCACCGGGATTCAATATGCTGTGAATGTGACGCAAGGCAGCGGTGGGCGAACTGAAGTGCTCTAGCACGTGGATCAGCAACACAAGGTCGTGGCGTGGTTCTCGAGGCACCTCGGCCAGCACATATCCATCGACCTGCAGACGGAGTTTTTCGCGAGCGAACTTCCGGAAGCCTTCGCCAGGCTCGATCCCCGCGACGTTAAACCCCGCAAGTTCGAAGGGTTTCAGGTTGCATCCGATTCCCGAGCCGATCTCGAACACTCGTTCCGACGAGTCAAGAAACGGCTGGAGCAATTCAAATCGCCGCCGCCCACGCTTCCATTCGCGAAGAAAGCGATAAGCAGACGGTGTGTATTCGTCGTGGTACTCCTTGCGGTACTGGCGCCGGTAATAATCGGCCAGTTCCTGGTCGGACGGAATGCTAGCATGCGAGACCAGCCCGCAGGTCTTGCAGACAACGGTCCTGAATTCGTTGCCCTTTCGGTCACGCTCGCCAACCGTCTCGAAGTCCACTTCGCCGCAAAGGTCGCAAGCTGCAATTCGAGTTGACTTGTTCTCCACGGTGGCTGCAACTCCCGTTTTCTCGTCCCTGAACACGCGTGGCTCCTCATGCTGGCTACGTCGGATCACTTCTATCATTCTCGCCCGTGCGGCTCCCGATTGACTGATTCGCCTTTCACATAACGTATTCGGCAGTATTTTCGACACAGTCGACAGATTCTCCCCAGGGCCGCTTACGTTACTCTC
The DNA here is from genome assembly GCA_964623055.1 of uncultured Pirellulaceae bacterium. GTDB lineage: Bacteria > Planctomycetota > Planctomycetia > Pirellulales > Pirellulaceae > JADHUC01. Next base: position 49,816 of record CAZURK010000050.1, on the reverse strand, counting down.
GATACCTTGTGCCCACACGAAAATGCGCAACTCAGGGCCTGAAAACGAGTTGTAGTGGAACTCCGATTGCAGAGGAACTCCAATACGAAGGTGTTCTTCCCATTTTTTTGGCACCCGGGCTCAATGGTCACGTTGATGACTAACCATGCGTTTGAATGATCTTCCGCGCACGATCAGCATCCGTGGATCGCACCATCAGGTCGATCGCAAAGATGCCAGTGAACCCGCCTTGGCCACCGCCCCCCAATTCGCATGGTATCCCCTCGCTTTCGAGGGCCATCTTAATGACCTCTGCCTGACCGAGATCAGTCACGGTATGTACCTTAACCAGTTCGTTTGCGTCCATGGTCACCTCGTTGTGGGTGGAGACAACCCGTTTTCGGGCTGTCCAAAAAGAACCCGCATGTTTTCTCAAATCGACGGATAGAAGTAACTACAGCATTCTAACAAATGTGTGGCTTGCGAGGTGTTTTTGAAGGGCTTGGAACGTCGGCACTGTAGATGGTCCGCATTGGATTGACAGGAAATGGGAAGAAAATCGCCTCGTCGGAGGATGGCCGTGACGCATTGGATTGAGTTCCTCATTGAGTTGCGAAAATGCCACGGAATGGTGTAAGGTCATTTGGGGAACATCACATGACAGGACAGCGATGGCCGGCAAGAAGAGCGTGAAGGACGATACTCTGCGCGATCAAACCCCCGACAGTCTCCCATCGAACGAAACCTATGTGAAAGATGGGGCTATCTGTCGATTGGGCGAAGTCCTGCGGGCTCGCCGTGCGCGTTCGGTCTTTCTTGTATATGATCGCGGCGCCTACACGGCCTGTGGGGCCCAGGCGATGATCGATTCGCAGCTTGAGGACTACGCCGTAGTTCGTTTTGCCGACTTCACTGCCAACCCGTGTCTGGAAGACATTCAGACGGGCACGCGGCGGTTCCTTGCGTCGCCGTGTGATGTGATCGTTTGTGTCGGCGGCGGGTCCGCGCTGGACGTCGCCAAGATGATTGGGATCTTTGCGGGCAACGAAACCATCGCCGCCGAGAGAATCGTCCGGAAAGAGGCGACGATCCAACGCAAGGGCCCGCCGGTGATCGCCATTCCCACGACGTCAGGGACGGGCTCGCAGGTCACACATTTCTCGGTCCTATACTTGGCCGGCGTGAAGCACTCGGTCAGCCATCCAATCGTGCTGCCGGAGGTGGCGATTGTCGATCCAACGTTGACGTACAGCATGTCGGCAGCGCTTACAGCATCGACCGGCGTAGACGCTTTGTCCCAAGGGATGGAATCAATGTGGGCGGTGGATTCTACGGACGAGTCGCAGGAACATGCCATTGAGGCCGTTCGGCTTGCCCTACGGTATCTGCCCAAGGCGGTGCGTGCCCCGTGTCCCGATTCACGGCGCGGCATGGCGTTGGCGGCGCATCTTGCGGGAAGGGCGATTAATATCAGCAAGACGACGGCTGCCCATGCGCTTTCCTACGCCTTCACCTCAGAATACGGCGTCCCACACGGGCAGGCGGTCGGGCTGACGCTCGGTCCGTTGTTGACATACAACGCCGCAGTGACCGAGGAAGACTGCGTTGACCCGCGTGGGCGGGAGCACGTTCTCCAGACGATGGACCGCGTGTTGAGCGTGCTCGATTGTGCGGACGCCGAAGTCGGTAGGGCGCGGATAACGAGCCTGTTGAGGGAAGTCAATTGTCCCACGCGACTGAGCGAAATCGGCCTGATGACGGCAGACGAACGAGCGACCATCGCCGCCAAAGTCAATGTCGAGCGAATGAGCAACAATCCGCGGCAACTCGACGGACTGGCCCTGCAACGACTGCTGGCGAGAATTGCGTGACACGCCACGCCGCTCACTGGCGTGTTCTCCGTCGGCGGAACAACGTGGCAAGATCCACGTGCAAATCAGGGCTACTCGTGGTAAACTCACTGATCGTGCGGCCTTGATTGAGACGCCTCGCGATGTATTGCATCCTTTTCCAGGGACGACTCCGTTCGCATTCCTGTCTGTCGATTCGCGCCTGACGGACAGGAATGTCCATCCTACATCTCCGGTCTTGCCAAGGAACCTGTGTGCGCGTCGTTGACGACTTTCCGTGCCTGTGGGGTCCCAAACAATGTTCAAGATCCTGATTATCGAGGACGACCGCTCCCTGGCCGATGTGTTGGCCTACAACTTACAGCAAGTGGGTTATCGAGTGTCCACGGCGTACGACGGGATGGACGGTCTGACGCAGGCACAGTCAAATTCCCCAGACCTAATCCTGCTGGATCTGATGCTGCCCGTGATGGACGGTCTGGAGGTATGCCGGCACTTGCGAAACGATCCGGCAACACGCGACGTTTTCATTCTGATGTTGACGGCTAAGGCCGATGAGTCAGACCAATTGGTGGGCTTTTCCTTGGGCGCGGACGACTATGTTACCAAGCCTTTCAGCGTAAAAGTGCTGATGGAACGTGTCAAAGCGATCGAACGGCGTCGTCGGGGTCTACGCGAGACGGATCCAGATACCGTCTCGATGGCGGGAATCACTTTGGATCGCCGTCGCCACGAGGTGAAGGTGGGAGATCGCTCGGTCTCCGTGACCCTTTGCGAGTTTCGCTTGTTGGACACATTGATCCGCCAACCGGGGCGCGCGTTTCAACGATTCGAACTCATCAGTGCAGCTTTGGGAGACGATTCCATCGTCCAGGAACGCACGATGGATGTTCACATCCGGGCCCTGCGACGCAAACTCGGAGAGCGAGCGGGCGTGATCGAAACCGTTCGTGGCGTGGGGTATCGATTCCGAGAACCAGACGATGGGTGATGGGGAAAACGCCATCGTTCGGTAGTCGCCCGACACACAGTAGCGGTTGCACAAAGAGTTGAGTACCGTTGCCGCTGTGATGCGGTCAGATGTCGTAGAGATAGTGGCAGGTGCGGCATCCCGGCGGCGCCTCGGGCATAGCTTCACGCGCCTTCGCGAAGGCTTCCTGGAGCTTGATCAGGGACGGCTCGAAGTTCGCCCGAGCGAGTTCCGCGTCGTGAGCCTTCACTCGATTCTCGAATCGTTTTCGGTAGAACTGGCACGATTCTGTCTTCCAGAGGTCCGTCAGGTCCTCGTCCGGCAGACGGCCGTAGTGTACGGCGGGCATATCCACGTCTTCTCCCAAGAAGCATGAGGGGCCGCCAATGCTGAGGTTGATGCAAGGCGAAACGCGACCGTCGTAGCGGAGGAACAATGAGTTCCGGGGATCCTGATCGCACACAGGAAGTTCGTCCGGCACGAACGCGAAGGCGGTTGTCTCGATGCCGAGCTTGCGCGCCAGCTTTCGCGCCTTTGCAAGCGCCTTCTCGTGGCGGCGGATTTCTCGGTCGGCTTTCGACGCAAAGAGCCCAAGCTTCCGCTCCTGCCCACCACGGACCACGTCGCACTGTTTGAAGTTCACCTGATCCACTCGCAGCTCGGCGGCCAGCCGCACGATGTCCTGCAATTCGTCGATGTTCGAGGGCATCATTACAAAGTTGAACATCACGCGGGGTATCTTGCCCATGCGCATGCCTGTCAGACATCGAACGTTCTCGCAAAAGATCGCGAAGCTCGCACCTTTGCGGATTGCCTCGAACGTCTCCGCCTGCGCACCATCGGCCGAGAGAGCGATCCAGTCCACGCCAGCGTCGATCATTCGCGACGAGGCGGCTTCGTTTAACAGGGACCCATTGCTAAGGAGCCCTGCCTTGCACCCTGCCTGCTTGGCTTCGGCGATCCATTCGGCCAAGTTTGGGTGCAACAGGGGCTCGCCGCCGCCCGAGAAGTCAATCTCTGCTACGTCCTGCAGGTGGGACCGTAACGCCGCCCAGATCGACGCGTCCATGAGACCGCCATCCTCGGACTGCTCACGGATGCCTTTCCAGGGGCACATGACACACGCCAGATTGCATGCAAAAGAGGTCTCCACCTGCCAGAGTCGCCAGAGCCATGCATCGCGGCGCGAGGACATGATCGGCTACCTCTCCTCGATCCAAGAACAATCGGGACGCCGATCGGCAACGAGTGATGATCAACTCACTTCACGCCAAGTGAACTCAACATGATATTGGCCAACGGTCCTTTGCCCGAACAGGATAGGGCTGAATCATCCATCGGCAGAATCAGTGGGCGACGCCGGCGTCTCTTTGTCGGCCTGATCATCATCCGACCGATGGTACCTTTTTTCATGTGCGTCCGCTCGCCGCCGGAACACGAATCGAACGGCGATGTTCAGCACGATACACAAGACCAAACCGGCGACCGACAGACGATAGACCAACGTGGCGATGCAGCCAGTGGCAACAATCGCGATCACTGGCGCAATGAACCAACATGACACGACCCAAATCGCCCGGCCTACTTTCCGGTCGGCGTCTCCACGAGCGAACACACGGTCGGCCAGCCCAGAACCCAGCACGGCTGCGAACGCGACGTAGGTGGTGGAAACGGGCAAACCTCGGCCGGAAGCCAAGGCGATGATACTGGCGCTCACGCCCGTGATCACGGATGCCCGCAACGTGTCGTAGTGCATTTTCTTGCCGGCCTCCGATACGGTCGGTTCGGGGGCCAGGGAACTTGTACTTGGACGAACGCGCAGCACCGTCCGTGCGATCCAACGGCACCAGCGTGGGGCGTAAAGGGCGACATGGTCGAATTGGCTTCCCGTGTTCACCTCGGCCCTTGTGACTCGCTGGGCGTAAGTTGTGAACATCCCGGATGCCATCAGCACGCCGCATCCGACCAGCCCCCACCAGGGAAGAGGTATGTTCGTCACGCGGCCCGCCAATTCAGTCGGGCCGGTAGCCTTTTTCCACAGGGTGTATCCCGACAAACCCGGCGACGCGGCATTGGCCAAATCGTTCTGTCCAAAGGCAAACGCCATACAAATCATTCCGACAACGGCGGTGACGGAGAAAAGGTGCTTGTAGCCGAAATGGCGTGTAGCGACCAGCACCAGATGCACGAGCAGCGTGTAGGCACCCCAGACCACGATCAACACGGCAAACAGTCCGTAGGCCTCGAACGTCTGCTCCTTGACAGTTTTGACCAACGCGACGTTTTTGAGGCCCTTGAAGACCATGAACCACGTAAGCCAAGTGAAGATGGCGCCGCTGATCCACGGTCCGTGCAGCAGCATGGTCTCGCGGTCTTTGACTCGATCCTGGATCGCAGCGCGGAAGACTCGCATGACCATGAATGCGGCGATTCCGCTAAAAACAATCGACATGATGATGGCCGTGACCACATCGCCCACCTTGGACCAAGTAACGTTGTTAAATCCGGCAAGGAACAGTGAGGCCCCGACCAATTCAAAGACCAGACACGCGGTCGTACTGACGGGCATCCCAAAACCCGAGAATCCGTACAGCAGCACCGTGTCGACAAAGTAAACGCTGACGTAAATGGCCAGTGCCATTTGCACCGTCAGCACAGTGGGATCGAAGATGCCTTTGCGCGCCGTTTCCATTACCGGCGAGGAAAAACTCGCGCCCAACACAACGGCAACCGCCGCAATCGCGACGGCCACGCGACGTCGCATCACCCGTGCGCCGAACACCGCGTTCACCAGGTTGGCCGCATCGTTGCGCCCCACCTCGATGCAATCCCAGATGAGCATTCCCAAACCGACAAACGCGGCGATTGCGATGAAATCAAGCATGCTGTACAGCCAAGAATGAAGGGTGATGTGAGTTCAGGCGGCAAAGTCAGTCAGGTCTGAGTCCAAGCTTTCGCTTGTCGTCGCGGCGTGAACACAGTACCGGGGGGGCGGCGGATTCACCCACGAGGTGACTCGAAAGTCGCGGGAGATTGTTGAGACACGTTAAGCCGACACTCTAGTATGCGGAGAAACACGAGTCAACTGCCCGGCCATTGGCGCCAAAGCTCACAACCTCGCGCCGTCTCAGCCTTTCTTTTCCCGTTGTGCATCGTCATAGAAAACACATATGTCGCACCCGGCCGTAGACTACACAAGCCCGAAGCGCGAGCGAGGGACATAACCTACTGCCTCGCTTGCGCTTCGGGCTAGTATGCGATGCGCCAAACTCGACCGAGAGCACTCTAGTCACCACGTCGGCATCGCGTGCCAGGACGGAAACTGCGCGCCTGAATGCAGGAAACCACTCGCCTGCCGCTGGAATCCTTCGCGAAATGCAGGGTTTGAACGCCAGAAACCAGGGTAATTGCCCCCGCTTTGGCGATTACTGGATCGCTGTCGGCGGAGCCGTTCCAAACGGAAGACTGGATTATCTGGGCTGGCCGTACGCTTTGTGCCGATTGTATAGATGGTGCGCAGAATGACATTCGCGACGATCCCGCGGGATCGTGCGTTTCTTCGCGTCGCCGCGGAGCGATTCGACCCTCACAGGGAGTAGACGGGACGTGAACGTCGGGGATTCACCAAACGAAATCAGGATCCGCCTTGGGCGTCGTTCCCCGCGTCGGCGGGTCCTCGCCTTGCTTTCCGTCTCGCTGTTGTGTTTCGGCAGTTGTGCTTACATGGACAACTGGATGCACAACGGCTTCAAAGTCGGGCCCGATTACCACGAACCGGCTGTTTCCGTGGCGGATGAATGGATTGATTTCAACGACCCCAGCATCATCAGCGAGGCAAATGGCGTTGACGAACCGGCTTGGTGGCGGAACTTCAACGACCCGTTGATGGATGAGTTGGTCCTCACCGCCTTCGAGCAGAATTTGCCGTTACGCGCGGCGGGGCTACGCGTCCTCGAAGCCGAGGCACAACGGGCAATTGCCGCTGGTGAGCTGTTTCCACAGTTTCAGGAGGCGTTTGGCGACTTCCAGCAGACCCAGCGTAGCCCGACAGGATTCTCGCTTGGCTTGCCGCCAGCGGTTCGTTCTCTTGGAATCTGGTCTGCCGGCTTTCACGCCTCCTGGGAATTGGACGTGTGGGGCCGCTTCCGGCGCGGCATCGAGTCGGCCGACGCCAACCTGGACGCCTCGGTCGAAAACTACGACGACATCCTGGTCACGCTGATTGCCGATACGGCAGCGACCTATGTCGAAATGCGAGCTTTCCAACAGCGACTGCGGCACCTTCAGGCCAATGTGGCAATGCAGGAAAAGAGCCTGCAACTGGCAGAGGACCGTCATAGAAACGGAATCGTCACCAAACTGGACGTGACGCAGGCGCGATCGAACCTGCACCAGACAAAGGCCCTTGTGCCTGTGCTGGAACGTGGACTACGGCAAGCGAACAATCGGCTGTGCGTGTTGCTGGGGGGCCCGCCGCGTGACTTGTTGGAGGAGTTGGGGAACACGGGCGAAGAATCAATCCCGTATCCGCCCGAGCAGGTGGTTGTCGGCATTCCAGCCGACCTGATTCGCCGTCGCCCCGACGTTCGTCGCGCGGAACGCGAGGTAGCCTCTCAGAGTGCGTTGATTGGGGTCGCGGCGTCCGATCTGTTTCCCACGTTCACAATCGACGGTTCCATCAATTGGCAAGCGACCGACTTTGGCGATCTGTTCACGCCCGCCACGAATGCCGGGATCATCAGTCCCCGCTTCAATTGGAACATCCTGAACTACGGCCGCATTGTGAACAACGTAGCTGTGCAGGATGCCCGTTTCCAGCAGTTGGCCGTGACGTATCTGCACACGGTGCTGGATGCAAACCGTGAAGTGGAGGACGCGATCATCGACTTCCTGCGATCGCGTGACCGAGCGAGAGAACTGAAGACGGCGGTCGATGCGGCCACAGAGTCCGTTTCGCTGGCCCAACTGCACTACGGCCAAGGCTGGATCGACTTCGATCGCGTCAACAATCTCCAACGCGACCTCGTGATCCAACAAGACGAGTCAGTTGCCGCTCAAGCTGATGTCGCGCTCGGGCTAATCCGTGTCTACCGAGCACTGGGCGGCGGATGGCAACTTCGTTGCGGGCCGATGATCGAGACAACGGAGGAACCCACGCCGGATAGCGAAGCCCTGCCGCAGTCTTCCCAGCCTGTGGTGGTGAGGGTGGCTGTCGACGACGAGACGGCGACCACCGAGTGACCGAATCGTTGGAGTCCTCGTTGGAAAGCCCGTAGAGCCGACGCATAAATGAGTCGCGAGGCCGTTCGTAGTCCCGCCTTTAGGCGGTTTTCGCGCTGCTTCTTGTTTAGGGCCGCCTAAAGGCGGGACTACAAACCAATTCATGCGTCTCCTCCGCAGGCAGTAAACGACGATCATCCTGCTGGCAGCCGCCACGGGCTCTGCGCGAAGCTTCCAACTCGGCGTGAATTGTTAAGGAATTGTTAAGATTAAGATTGTTAAGAAACTGTGAATGGACTAGGCTATTGTGAGGGCAAACGTGGATTAATCCCCCGCTGACAAGGAAACTCCTACCACGCAACCGTACCGGAACGGCTGTAGAAACACACACCAACTACGTGTTTTGTTCGCTGTTGTCAGAAGCCAGGGGCGGCTACCGTGCATCCACGTTTCACCGGATCGTTCCTCAGATGCCCGAACCGACTATCAGGAAAGACGACCAGATCAGGCATCGATCTGCCGGTGGCCCGAGGAGGTCGCTGATTCAGGCAGGAACGGTCTCTCTTCGCGCCACGGAAGAAGCAACGGAAGCCAGAGGCCGCAGAGTCATCAAGCCGATCCTCCTGTCACTCGGGCTTGTAGCCGTTGCGGTCTCGCTGGTTCCCTATCCCGGCGCAGGAGCCGAGTCGCTCGTACCAAGGTCCCGCGCTGAAACGATCGAACGCGGAAAAGTCGAGGCGAACTTGGCGGCTGATGTGCCAGAGGGCATCCGCAGAGATAACCGGTCTTTCATGACAACGGGAAAGGCTCACCCGATCAAGTTCGATGTTTACGATGAACGGACCAAGAGAATGGAACGAGGGCTAGGCTATCCCGCCCTATCCACTGGCAAACTGACTTTCGCGCATTCGCAAGATTGCGAGCGATGGTCCGACTCAACTCGGCCGCTTCATGTTCGCAAAGGGGAACTCATTGGCACCATCGTCGACCGGGATCTAGATGCGCACCTTGCAGCCGAACGAGGTCGGTTGGCTCCTTTGTGGGCTGAACACAAATCTATGCTTCGAGTGCAGGAGCAGAACCCCGCGGCGATATCGAAACTGTTACTGGCGATCAAGGAAGGGGAAGCGCTGCAATTGGAAGCGGCCATTCTGGAAAAGGAAATGGAAACGGCGTTGCGTCAAGCTGTTGTGGCGCCGGCCGACGCCGAAGTCATCGAAGGGACCAGGTATTCGGTCAACATCAATCCGTCGTCGGGCGACCTGTTCCGGTATTATCCACTCAGCCATGTTCGTTTCCTGGTGCGTCTGCCGTTGAGCGTCTGGGGACCTGACTGGACGATCGACTTGAGCGTGAACGGCGGGACGGCTCGAATCTTGAGAGTCTATTCGGTTGATCTTGATGAAACCAACGAAGAGTGGATTCTCGGCATGGAGTTTAAGCCCGCGCGGTCCCTTGGCAGCATGAGTGAGGAGTTCCACTACGAGTTGACCACCACGCCGCCTGAAGTCAGTCGGCTGAGCCAGGGCTTGACGCTTCATCCACCGAGTTGTGCTCTTGCCGGCTGGCGGCGGACCTATCCATCGACGTCTCCCAAGATTCCCGGTCTGCTCTTTTTCTCCGCACAGGAGAATTCCTGGGTCAATGAAGACGAATCGATCGGCGGTGTGACTCTGGCCGGGATGAAAGATCTGCTGCAGAAAGTCAACCAATACCGGTCCTGGTGCGACAGGTTTATCGACGAGGCCGAAGCCAAGCTTATTCCCAGTGGCTCCTTGGCCGAAAACGATCCCCATCTCATCCTACTCAGGCAATACCAAGCCGAAGCGGGTCGCTTCGTGGAACGGGCCAGCGCCATGACCATCGAGGCTAAGGAATCAGGGCTCCTGGTGGGAACATTGGATTATCAAGGACCCCTGACGTCCGGGAACGCGGATCTGTCGGCTCGGATCAAAAGTCCTTTCGTGGAGATTCTCGACGTCCGATTCGACAAAGACATTGACGTGCATGACGGAGATATCGTCTTCGTGGAACTTCCGTCCGGCACAGAGAAACTGGCCCAAGTGTTCAGGGTGGTGCCGGAGGCCGTTAGTTCGATCCGAGATCTGAGCGCGACCCAACTGGTTTCCGTCCTCGTCTTTGATGGTCAATTCCAGCTCGGAGAGGTGCCCACCAACGGTTCTCATGGATCCTTCAACTCCGTCCTTGAGTCGGGAATGCCTGTTTACGTCTCTGTTCCCGTCTACTCCGACGAAACGGATAGGGCGCGTATTCAGTCCCGCTTGAACGCCGACTTCGAGAACATGAAGACTCTGCCCGCACCCGAGCGATCGCTCTATCCAATTCGGTTCACGTTCAGAAACAGTTTACTGTCCCCGCTGGAAAAAATGGCCTACATGCGTCAGGCCAATCTGCCCGTCGAAGAGGGGCCGGTCGCCTCGCGGGACTATCCCGATCTGCTGACGGCGACCATTATCGAACAGCAGGATCCGGAGATCAGGTGGGTAACGTTCCAGAGGTTGATCGGCTTGAGGTTCACCAAGGGGTTTGGCCCCTTTGTCCAAATCGCAACTGACGGACAACCCGACGTGGCCAGTGCTTCGCTATTTCACCTGAATGAGAAACGCCGGGAGTTCGAACTGTTTGATGTCCTGTGCCGGCTTCAAGAGGAAAGTGCGGATTGGGATGAAAAAACAAGAAAGGAAAAGGGACCTCTTCTTTCCCTCACCTACCAACTGCTAAGGGGCCTGATTGATCATCCACACCCTCAGGCCGATGCCCTAACCCACATGATCAAACGGGCTCGTCTGGATCTCGCGTTTCGAACGCGGCTCGAGGATTTCCTGTTTTCTGTCATCCGGACCGAGGGCGTCAATGCACCGGCCTCGATCCGGATTCTTCGAGGAAAGGACGCGACCGGCCAACCGTTCTTCCCTGAGAGTACTCTGGAAGCAGCGGTGATCCGGGCCGAAGAAGGTGGGGATTGGCATCTGAGCCGGGTTTTTCAGAGGGAACTCGACCGGCGGGAACTGTGGGGCATCAGCCACAATTCCAAATACGGTTACGGCGCCAGCTTCGTTGAAGGGGGGTTCCTGTATCTTCGGGACTTGGAGAAGATAGATTCTCTCGTACGGAGCAGAGAGAATTATCTACACGACCTCTGTTTCCTGGAATCCTCGCCCCGCTGGACAGATGTCTTTCCGTTGGATCCCGAAGTCCTCGCGCGTCTTGGGGCGAAAGACGCACTTCCTCAACCGGTTCCCGAACCGGATTCTTCCGGCCCGTGGGCGGTTGGATTGCCCAGTTTTGACCGGGACATTGAGTTCTCTGCATTTCATCAGCTCACCAAGCCTGAACGGTCGCGTTTGATCAAAGACCTGGGAACGAAGACAGATTACACCACCTTGGTTCTCTTGCTGCGTGACCCATTCATCCGCCGTCGCCATGCGGGGGACATTTTGGACTGGCTACTGCTCACCCCCGAGGCGCGTCTGGAGGTGGCGAGATACTATTACCAATGCCCCGATAACGGCTTGCTGGGCTTGATTGACGACAGGCACTTTGTGGCAGAAGTTCTGCCGGACATTGATTCCACGATCCGGCGGCTTGAAAAGGTGTCGACGATGACGGCCGGTGCGGTGAATTCGCCTGTCGGGCCGTTGGTCAGTCCCGCGCAAATCCACATCTATCAGGAACTGTTGCTGCGGCTGTGGGAACGAACAACAGATGAAGACAGCCGCTTCAATGTACTAGTGACGTGGGCCGGGCTTCACCCCTCGGGGTTTGAACTGGGGGAGGATCTAGCCTCTCTTCACCGCCCGTTACAGCAACACGGAATCGCGGAGGATCAACTCGAATCGGCGATCCGCTATGTCCGCGAGCGCCGCGCTCTGAAACACGCGGTGGCCCGTGAACGGGAAAAGAGATCGGAGAATAGGCAGGTCGAGATTCATCCCGGCCCGGAAGAGACCATACTCAGGAGGATCTCTCAAGACGTCGAAGCCGGTATGCCGCCCCGTCGACATCCGTTTGCTCTTCTGGAAGAGACACTTGAACGAAACGCGGCTGGCCCAACCCCGGATGATTCCATTCTCTCCTTGCAGGATACCGTCCGCTTGGCAGGAATCCGTGACCGAGAATTCGCCACTGGCACAAGAGAACGCCTTCGATTTGAAGACATCGCCGGTTACGCATCCCGGATCGTCTTGGCGCCACTATGCATTCTGATTCTGGTTCCCCTCATCTGGCTCGTCAAACTCGCGATTCTTCTGATTGAGGCCCTTGGGCTCCGGGCGTCGTTTACGCGGGGCTATTTCAAGAGCAGTACGCGAAAGGCAGAAAGGCTACTCAAATCCATCGAAGCCCCTATTCCCCTGAAGCGAGAGATCTCGCGCTGGATCAGACTTCTGGATGACGATCATCTGAACGTCGACAGTCTGGTTCGACTTCAGGAAAAGGGCAAGCGGATTCTAAACTTCCAGGATCTTGTCTATCACGTGTCTACCAACGGAAAAGGCGGTAGCGAGGAGCGGGGTGATGATCAGCGAACCTATCGGCACGATCTCCTGGATCCCGAGGTTTCCGTCGAATTGGCGCCCTGCCTGACCCTTCTTGCGACCCTCACCAGGCTAACTGCGGAACGGATATGGTATGAGGTTCGCCAGGAGTCAGGGACGAACAAGAGGATGTATCTGCTGATGGAGTGGTTTCTTCAGCGATCCGTCTACTTCTCGGGTTATCGCCACGCTCTGAATCCGCTGGCCAATCATCAGATCGCCGAAAGCTATATCTGGCGTGACATTCCGCTGATCGGAGCCGGAGGAGAATAGATGGTTGCAAGGAGCCTGCTCATTCTGTTGAACCTGCTCATCGGCGCAGTGAATCTGTTCGGCCGCATCTTCCTTTCTCTCCCCATGCGGTTCCTCTACCTCTTCACTCCCATTTCGTTACTGGGCGCCGCCGTCTTCAAGCGCAGCCTGCGACGATTCGTCATTGACAAAGGAAACACGCTGGAGGAGAACCTGTATCCCCATCCCCTTATGCTCATGAAGCAAACGAGTGTTAGACTTCGGACCGGATGGGCCCACCGCGTAGCCCAGCCGGATCAGCCAGGCGGTCGGTCCTTCTTTTCCTTCCGGCGAGTAGCGACGCGCGTGCTTCCCTTTGTGATAGTCGTGACCATCGTTTCTGGTGGATTCCCTTACTTGTACGAAATGCTGGCAGGGGATGGCTGGACATCAGCATGGAATATCCGGAGTACGGGCGTCTACGCCTCTTTCGCCGCTTTGGTAATCCTCACGATCACGATGGTTCTGCACTGGCTACCGCTGTTAATGGGGTGGATTCCGTTTGCCCATTATCGAAACCTGAATCGGGTTCGTCTTTTGCGAAGTAGTGCGCGCAGGAGTCTGTTGACCGAGGCGGATCGGAGGACGCGCGGCAGGGTCAACGCAGACGACGAGTTGCAGGCGTTGAATTTCGAAGACGCCCTGGAACATCTCCGTTCCGAAAGGGACTCGGACAACCCGATTCTCGATTTGCTTGTGCTCATGGTGGAAAACCCCGCGTTACTGAATCGCTACCGGGCCTTGGCGAAATCCCTGGTGAGTGACAAGACCGTGGTTCTTGCGTACGCAACTGCCGAGTCCATGGACGGGGGCGGGGCGCGACTTTCGACGCTGAAGACCGTTCACGAAACCTACGACATCGCAATAAGAAGGCAGCATCCCCACTTGCCCGACCGGTTTGATGAAACACGGAGTTGCTTCCTCCCGATCGGGAATGATTGTGATCCGCTGATCGAGCTTCCGGTAGAAATCGTGGATCCGTCTGGACCGCGGGACGGCGAAAGCGTTCACCTGACTCCTTTTGTCCTTGCCATGGCCAATGTTCAGTCCCTCATGAGACACAGTTTTGTGTATGAAGAGGAAGGGGAGACCAAGCAGTTTGTCGGCAGCATCACCGCTGCGCCGCAACGGTTATATGTAGGACCTCACGACGTCGATCAGGGCGGCAGATTTCGTGGAGGAATTACGCTTCTGGGTGCATTCGAGAGCATTGAAACGGCCGGACGCCAAGGCGCTCTGGTCGTCATGGGGAACCGCGCGTTCATACGGAACTCGCCGGACCAACTACGCACCATCATCCAGAGAAACTCGGACCTTCACCGCTGGCTGGATCCGAATAACAACGAGAAGCGACAATTGCCGGTGGCCCAATTGGTGATCGAACGATTCCGGACTTCCCAGCGGTACGGACGCCACATCCAAACCTGCGTTCGCTACATCGACGAGATTCAGAAGATCAAGAACGAGCTTCTTACCAGGGGCTGCCAAGGCGAACGAGACGTGAGCGATGGAGATTTTCTGAACGACATAGCCATCCACTACATGAGGCATCTGATCGTTCCTTGGTTTATCGCGTATCATGGAGGATCGCTTGAGAGCTACAGGAGCGGGGTGTTGACAGGCGATCTGGGGGTGCTGGACCGGCGCCGGGTGTTTCACAATCGTGTCCTGGAACTGATTGAACTTTTCCAGGAGGAGGGTCAATTGACCCGCCGGCAATTGCCAAAGGTCCGGTTTGTGAACGCCCCTTCCGCGAGGATTTACTACGCGAAAACGAGCCAGGATGCGGAAGCATTATGGGCAAATCCCCGCCTACTGTTTCCCGGCGCGCTGGCCAAGCCCGAGACCTCGCGTGACGGGGACGCGACTGCGGATTCGAACGGGAGCGCCGGTAACGGGGCCGGTAATGGGCAGGGCCGTCAATGTGATGTGGGCGTCTAGCTTGGAGCAAGTCGTCCCGCAGCAACTCTGATCCGTCACTCTCTCTACTCTTCCAGGACAAGACGGAGGACCGGCATCGAGCGGGCGTGACGTTTGGCGGCGTGGTCGAACGCCGCACATCCGAACGAGTGCGTACCGCCCGGCACGAATCGTACGTCGTGGTCGCTTCCGGTCTCCAGCTTCCGACGAATGAAAAACGTCCATTGGTCGTCGGCGTACACGGATTGACACGACACGTCGCCTCGATCTCCCTGGAATGCGGCACTGACAACTCCCGGCAGCTTCGTTCCCACTGGGATGTCTTTGTCGCGTTGCGCGTCGAAGTCGACCGCATGCGCTTTGGGAATCGCCCCTTGGAATACGTTCTCCCAGTCATCGGGCAAGAACAAGGGCTGGGTACCGTCCTCTGTGATGTTCTTGACATAACCGCCGCCGTCTTTGGCATCAGAGAATCGCCCAATATGCGCGGCTGCTAAATCCACTGCCGACCAATACTTGTCGTCCACTTGACCAGTCGAACCGGTACGGGCCGCTTTCCAGTGCCAGACGTCGATGTCCGGCTGGCCGCCTTTGTAACCCCAGCCATACTCGCCATCGACATGACAGTAGATGGCACAGCCCGCCTGTTCGTAGTGCCACGAGGGCTTGATTGGAAAGACCATCGAAAACTTATCTTCGTAGTGGACCGTTTCGTCTTTCTTGCTGGTCTGCAAGTACTCCCAGCCGTCGGTACGCTTCTGCCACGGCCAGTAGTCGTAATCCTCGCTGGGATCGTCCCACTGGGCTTTGATAAACAGGTCTTCGCCGTCGTGTAGCGCCCGCAGTGTCATGTCCGTCTGGCCAGACGAGAATCCGGCGCCGCCAACCAACATTACTGAAAGCGGCGTAGCTTGGTCCCAGGGCAATTCGGCCAGTTCGAGTTGGCCTTCGGCCGACGATTCGCTGACCTGTGCCGGAATGCGTTTGGCTACCAAGTTCCGCCAGGAGACCTTCAGCGGCCAACCCTCAAACATCAGCCAAGTGCTCAAGACACCGACAACTGCCAGTGCAAGCACGCCTCCCCATTGGAACTCTCGCCAGACTCGAAACGATGGCACGAGGTGTTTGACATACTTGGTGAATCCGGTCGTCGCATGCATGAGTAAAGCAATAGGAAGCACCAGCAAACCAACACCGGTGTGGATCGCGACTGCCGTCTTGTACGCAGAGTTGGGTCCCCACGGAAACAACATCCATAGGCCGGTCAGCGCCAACAAAAACCCACTACCGATTAAGATAACTCGCGTCGATCGTCTCCAGAAGTCCTTTCGGAGCATCATGGGTAGGCAAGTCAGCAAGGCAGGCAGGAACGCCACGGCCGCCCAGTAGTGCCACAAATTCATGCGTCCACGCAACAGCCATGAGGGAACGGCACCGGAAAAGACAGACCAATCCGGCCGGGCGGCGGCGTGCAGGCTCAGTCCAGTAGGAATCAGGATGCCGAGGCTGACCACGAGGATCCAGTGAGAGACTCGAAAGCAGTAGGAATACGCAGGAAGGGATTGGCTACGATCAGGCTTGGCGTTTGCCATATGGGTCATTCCGCAGTTAGTGTGGTGGGTTAGCAGTCGGTCCATACAGGCCCGATGCCTGAGGATGCATGCAGCATACTTTATGCTTTCTTAACATTTCGTGCAAACGCCGAGGCTCCAGTCACGCTTGTCGTGGCTCAGTTTATCTAAATTGCCGATCCTGAATTACCGATAAAACCGTTACAGACCGCCCGAATCTGAGGCGGAGAGGTTGCGCCTCGATTCA
This sequence comes from uncultured Pirellulaceae bacterium, assembly GCA_964623055.1. GTDB lineage: Bacteria > Planctomycetota > Planctomycetia > Pirellulales > Pirellulaceae > JADHUC01. Next base: position 33,212 of record CAZURK010000050.1, on the reverse strand, counting down.
CTGGCGTCGATACACAAACGCGTGCCATGTTCCACCGTTTCCACCAAATCATCGCGATGCTTACGACGCTGCTGGCCGGTTGCCAGTGCTGTGATCCGTTTGGCGAAACGGCCTACGTTCCATGCTCCCCATCGGTGGCCTGCCCGTCAGAGAGTGTCTTTGTTGCCGATGCTATCCCTGCTGCAATCCCCGGTGAATTCGAGGGAAGAACGCTCAGTCTGGCCGACTGCATCTTGACTGCTCTCGAGCGCAACCCACAGACACGGATTGCGTGGCAGGCCAGCCGTTCCAGCTCGTTTCAGGTAGGGCAAGAACGTTCCAACTATTTGCCACAGGTCGACTTCACGGGAGCCATCTACCACAGCGACTTGCTCGAAGATCGAAAGAAGCAGGAGGCTCCTCGCAATGCGGTGACCGCGATGTTCGGAGTGCGTTATCTCATGATGGACGGTGGCTTGCGGAACGCTCGGGTGCGCGGTGCCGAGGCCGAACTGATGGCCGCAAACTTCCAGCACAACACCGTCCTGCAAGACGTAGCTCTGACTGTGGAGCTGGCTTACCACCAACGACTGATGGCCGACGCGATGGTCAAGGTCGCTGAGGGACACGTCCGGTCGACTGAGCGCAATCTGGAATCTGCCCAGGCTAAACTGAAGGAGGGCGTCGTCCCAAAAATCGACGTACTGACGGCGCAAACGGAGAAGGCCGACGCCGATCTCGTTCTGGTGCGTGCTCGCAGTGCCGAGCGGATTGCCCAGGGACAACTGGCCCAGGCGATGGGAATCCACGTCTCTGAGAAGTTTGCTATCGAAGACCTGCCGCAAGATGTGCACAAGGAGGAACTCGCCGACATCGAACAGTTACTCCAGGAAGCCGCGCAGGCAAGACCGGAACTCCAGGCGGCACTCGCCAAGATGTCTGCTCGTGGCGCTGACGTCGACGCCGCCGGAGCGGAATACTTACCCCAAGTGTCAGCCAACGCCGACTACGGTTGGAGAGACGAGGCGTTTCTTCCCAGCGGCGATGAATGGACCGTCGGCCTTGCCCTTGAACTTCCTCTTTTTGCGGGTTTCTCGAGGACGTATCGCGAAGAACAGGCGTGGTCCGAGCTCGAGGCGGCCGCCGCGCAATACGAGAACGCGTTGCGGGGGGTGGAATTGGAGGTCTGGACGGCATACTCACGGCTAGTCGAAGCCGGGGAGGGTATCGAGGCGGCCAAGAAGTTAGTCGCTAGTGCCGATGAGCGCCACCGTATCGCCGACGGGCGGTATCGAGCTGGCGAAGGGAACATCATCGAGCTTGTTGACGCGCAGACCGCCCAGATAGATGCCCGTACCCAACGTGTACGGGCCGACCTGAACTGGTACACGGCCTTGGCACAATTCCAACGCACGATTGGTCGAACCTTAGCTGAGTCAGACTGGGAGGCTGAAGAGACCATTCCATAGCGTAGCTGAACTGCCAACAGTTCAGTCTCCTCAAGACACGGCTGAATTCTCTGCGAATCCAGCTACTGGTGCGAATCACTATTGTCTCTCAACGTGACGACGACGGTGAACACGCCGTCACAATCCACTCTAGCCACGGCTGGACTTCCCAATGCCGTGCTGATCCGGCGGACAAGCGCCAATCCGAGCCCGCAGTGAAGACCTGTGTTCCGGCGGGCTGAATCGGCGCGCCAGAAGCGATCAAATACGTGGCCGGCCTGTTCGTCCGTCAGTTGACAACCTGTGTTCGCGATTTCGACCTTGACGCCTTCACCATCCGCGGTTCCGGTAGCCCACAGACGCCCGCCGTCGTTCGCGTACTCTGCCCCATTCTCGAAGAGATTCGCGAAAACGGTAGACAGGCTCTGGCGATCTGACGTGCAGTCAAGATCGGCCGGGATGCGGTTGTCGAAAGTCAAACCGCGGGAAGCGGCGGCCTGTGCGAACGGCTGCCAACAGTCATCAACAAGCTCCGATAGCCGAATCCTCTCCCGGTGAAACGCAGTCTGTCCTGCGTCCAGCCGAGCCAGCATCAGCAGATTCTCGACCATCGCCTGAAGACGTTTGCTGATATCGAGTGTGTCTACCAGAGATTCCTTGTACTCGCTTGCGGATCGGTCGCTGGACAAGGCCACTTCGAGAGTCGACCGGATGCCGGCCAGGGGTGTCCGGAGTTCGTGCGCCACGTCCGATGTGAAGCAACGTTCCCGCGTGAAGGCTGCTTCCAGTCGTTGGAGCAACTCGTTTAGCCGCTCGACGACAGGTAGTATCTCGTCCGGTAAGCCGGACGCCCCAACGCGATTCATCAGTTCATCTTCGTGGATGGCTGCGATGTCGCGCGCCAGCATGCGCACCGGTCCTAGGCTGCGCGTGATGACGACAACGGACACCAGAAGCCCCACGGCCATCGTGCCCATGCCGGCGGCGATCAAGAGCCACACGAGGTGTTCCAAGCGGTTTTGCAGGGCGGCCGTTTCACGCGCGACGACAACGGTCACTCGGGGGAACTCGTCGGTTTGGATCGCGCCCTCCGGGCGTTCGCGAGCGTACTCGATGGCAGGACGAAAGCGCATGCCCGCCGCACGAGCCGGCCGGCTGTTGGGTAAGCGAATCGACTGCAGTACGGGAGCCTCGTCGGATCCGTGAAAATGCGGCAGATCCCCGCCCTCCAGGGATGCCGACCGCTCCAATACCGGTCCGTCGTCCACCCAGTACTGGAAGTACAACGCCCCACGGGCTTCCTGGAAGTCGGGCATCAGTTCCGGTACCAACTCGACTTCGATCACACCCCGCTCGACCAGAGCGGCCGCCGCCAGCGTTCGGGCCATCTTCTCCAGCGAGAAGTCGAATTCGTCACGCAAAGAACGGCTGATCGTTGTGTAGATGACCACGCCGAACAGGATCAGAAGAACGGAGATACTTCCCATCATCCCGGCCAGCAGGCGTGACCGTAAGGACTTCAGCATGGTTCGTCCCTCAGCGTGTAACCGCGGCCACGTATCGTCTGGATCAAAGACGGCTGGCCGGGGCTGTCAATCTTCTTCCGAAGGTACCCAATGTAAACGTCCACAACGTTGCTGGCGCTCGTCGAGTGAAAGTCGTAAACGTGCTCCCAGATATCGGTCCGCGACACCATCTCGCCGGCTCGCATCGCCAAATACTCCAGTAGAGCATACTCTCGCGGCGTCAAACGTAGCTCTTCGTCGTCTCTGAATACCCGCTGTGCGGCGGTGTCGATGCGAAGACTGCCGAAGGACAAGGCCGGATCTTTGCGACGATATCCCCGACGCACCAGAGCGTGGACGCGGGCCAACAACTCCTCGAAAGCGAATGGTTTGACCAGGTAATCGTCGGCACCGGCATCCAGTCCGGCAACACGGTCCGACACCGTATCTCGGGATGTCAGGATCAGCACATGCGTCTCGCGTCGGGCCTGGCGCATCTTGCGGAGGATGGTCATTCCACCCATTCCAGGCAACATCAAGTCTAGGACGATCACATCGTAATCGTTGCTCATTGCGTACCAAAGGCCATCGTCGCCGTTGTCCGCCACATCGACAGCAAACCCGGCTTCGCGCAGACCCTTGGCGACGGATTTCCGCAAGGGAGCGTAGTCTTCAACGAGCAGTAGACGCATGTTTGGGCCTCAACGCGACCGAATCTCCGATAGCCGTATTATCTTGGCCCGGCTTTCGGAGGCAACCAAACGTAGCATGGGCCCCCGGCCCGTGGCGGCGAACACGGGCTGGGGGCCCATGCTACGGAAATGCTCGCACCCTGCGCGAGCTTCAATCGTTTGCGGTGCAAGAAACTCCTCAGGTTTCGGGCTTAGCCCCTTATTCTCATCATCCTCTCATTTTCGGTTCTCTACAATTCCCAAAACTTGGCGCGAGGTGTGCGGCCGCCAGCCCCTGGAACGGGTGGGCTATGCGTCGACATCGGAGCAGTACAAGCACCCAAGCGCCCCGCAACCGCCCGAGAATAGGCAACTGATGAGCGTCGATCTGGAATCTGCCGAAACACCAGCGACCGGAGAGCGGCTGAGAGGAAGGTCCAGAAACACCAAGGTGGCTATCGCGAGAACCAAGCGTCACAGGGGTAAACGAAGGCTCTTTCTAGGGCTGATACTGATCGTGGGCTCCGCGATCGGGATCTGGTTCTGGTACACCCAAAGCAGCCAATCGGAGCAGGCCGTGGCGCCGGCCACCGGCAAGGTCGCTCGCCGCGACTTTACCGTGACCGTTCAGGCCATCGGCGCGGTTAAACCCCAGATAGGTGCCGAAGTTCGTGTGGGCGCACGCATCTCCGGCCAGGTCGTCCGATTGCACGCAAACCTACGGGACCGCGTTGAACAGGGACAGATCATCGCAGAGCTCGAAAAAGAGGAGCTTCAGGCAGCCGTCGATGAACGCAAAGCCGAATTGGAATTGGCCGAGGCCAAATTGGCGGCTTTGAGGCGCGTCTTTCCGCGAGAAATCGAAAAGGCCGAAGCGGAGGTGAAGCGGTGGGAGGCAACGGTCGATCTGGCCGACAAGGAGCTGACTCGCCAGGACGAGTTGCTGGATCAAGAGTTCATCTCGCAGCAGGAGCGAGATCGAGCCGAAGAAAAACTGCTCGTCGCACAGGCACAGCTCGAGACGGCGCACAAGGCGCTCGAGGTGGTCAACGCGAACTCCGAAGAGGAGCAGAAGAAGGCAGCGGCGGAGGTCGCTCGGGCAAAGGCGGCGTTGATCAGCGCCGAGACTCGGCTGGCCTATGCCACAATCACTGCGCCGATCTCCGGCGTGATCGGTTCCGTATCGACTCAGGAAGGCGAGACTGTGGCCGCTGGCCTGAACGCTCCGACGTTCGTCACGATCGTGGATCTCTCCCGCCTTCAGGTGGACGCCTATGTGGACGAAGTGGACATCGGAAAAGTCGCAGTCGGTCAGGATGCCGTGTTCGTCGTGGATGCCTTTTCGGCAAAGGAGTTTCAGGGAAAGGTGATGGCGATCTATCCCAAGGCGATCATCCAGGACAACGTTGTCAAATACGTTGCCGCCATTGAAATCAAGAGCGAGTACGAAGGCTTCCTGCGACCCGAAATGACCACCAACGTCGATATCGTTCTGGAACCAAGGAGTGTTCTGGCAGTTCCATCAAAGGCCGTGAAACGCGACAGCGGCCGCAATGTTGCCTACGTCCCCGGCGAAAACGGGCCTGAGATTCGCGAAGTCAAGATAGGCTGGAAATCCGGCCAGTGGGCCGAAGTCGTGTCCGGATTGTCAGAGGGCCAGGAGGTCCTGCTGGACGCGCCGAACCAAGAACAAGGAAATGGAAATGGCTAGAAAGACAAAAATCATAGGCGAGGCTTGTGCGGCACTGTCGTCGCACAAATTGCGTACCTTCTTCATGATGATCGCCATCGTCATCGGCATCGCTTCGCTGACCGCAGTGATCTGCATTGGTCAGGGCACCAAAGAAGAGATCATGGGGCGAGTTGGGAAACACGGAAACGACATGATCATGGTCCGCCCGGGCGGAACCAAGCAGGTCGGACCGGGCGAGCGAGACCGCGCCATCGTTTCGTTGGCCCCGGAAGACGCCGACGAGATCGAGAAACGCATCTCGAATATCCGCCGCATCTCGACGGTTCAGAACCAGCGCAATTGGGATGTGTCGTACCAAGACAAGACCGTCAACCAGCGCATCTTTGGAGTCGAACCCGCATGGGCGGAGATTCGACGTTCCGATGGTCTTCACCTTGGAAGACCGCTCTCCGAGGATGATCTGCAGCGGGCCAGCCGCGTTGGCATATTGGGTTGGACCACTTGGAAAGAACTGTTTGGTGACGAGGATCCGGTGGGGGCCACCATTCGCATTGGCGACAATCCGTTCGAGGTGATCGGAGTCTTTCCAGAACTCGGCGCGGCCGCCGTAAAGGACGACTGGGACTTTCGCGTCGTTGTACCCGTTTCGACGTCGACAAAGCGGCTGTTCGGCCGAACCTATTTGGAGCAGATCGTCATTCAAGTCCAGGATACCAGTAAGCTACACGAGACCGCTGAACAGGTCCGAGCTACCCTGCGGGAACTTCATGGAATCCCTGCCGGTGGTGCGGATGACTTCTATGTCCGGGAGCCCGAGCACATCGCCGAAGCGGCGCTCAAGACGTCAAAAAGCCTAAACAACTTGCTGTATGCCATTTCCGGTATCGCGTTGCTGATCGGCGGAATCGTGATCATGAACATCATGCTCTTGTCCGTATCGGAACGCACTCGAGAAATCGGACTCCGGCGCGCCCTGGGCGCGCGCAAGCGCGATATTCTCGGACAGTTCCTGACCGAGGCGCTGGCGGTGACGCTAGTCGGAGGTGTCGTGGGCGTCGTCAGCGGATTGGCAGCGTCTTTCCTGCTGGCCGAGCAGGTCAAGATTACCGGTATTTCGTTGGCCGTCTCGATCGTATCGTGCAGCGTCGTGGCGCTGCTGTTCGGCCTGTACCCAGCGCGGAAGGCCGCCGCCGTCGACCCCGTCGTAGCTATGCGCGAAGCCAAAATGTAAAGGAAAACCAATGATCGAAGTTGAAGATCTTGTCAAAACGTATACGAAGGGCAACGTCGACACGGAAGTGTTGAAAGGCGTTTCGTTTCGAATCGAGGAGAAAGAGTTCGTCAGCATCATGGGCCCGTCGGGCACCGGCAAGTCCACATTGATGAACATTTTGGGAGCAATGGATAAGCCCACCAGCGGCCGATATTCGCTCGACGACGTAGACGTAGCCACGCTGGACGACGACGACCTGTCGCTACTGCGCAATCGCAGCATTGGCTTCGTCTTTCAGCAGTTTCACCTGCTCGATCGAGCGACGGTCCTGCGCAACGTGATGCTCCCCCTGGTCTACGAAGACGAGGATTCGGGGGATGCCCGTGCACGTGCCGAAGAAGTGATCGAAGCCGTTGGCCTCGGCGAACGCATAGACTATCGGCCGACCGAGCTATCGGGCGGGCAGCAGCAACGAGTCGCCATCGCTCGCGCCATGGTCACCGATCCCGTGATCATCCTGGCGGACGAGCCCACGGGGAATTTGGACCATCGCAATGGGCTGGAGATCCTGGCGCTGTTCCAGCGGTTGAACGCCGACGGGCGCACCATCGTGATGATCACGCACGACCGCGAGGTAGCCGAATATGCCGACCGCGTCCTGGTTCTGCGAGACGGCCGCATCGAGGAGGACCGCGCGATCAGCGAGCGTCGAAACGCCGAAGAGGAACTCCGCGCATTGCCCGACGAGGAAGTAACCGCCAAGTCCGCGTGATCGTGCCGTGAAACTCTCCGCCAACCTCGTCCTGTCCTGCCAGATCCTGGCAGCACACCCATTGCGGACGGTGCTGAGCGTGGTTGGCGTAGCCATCGGCATTGCAGCCGTCATTCTGATGGTCTCGGTAGGTCGCGGCGCGGAAAAGCAAATCCTGGATCGCATCCGATCGCTAGGCACGAATCTGATCGTCGTCCAAGCGGCCCAGGCGCGGACCTTCGCTGGCCGCGATCGGCAGTCGGAAACGGTCACGGCGCTGACGCTCAAGGACGCGCATGCGATCACCGAGGAATGTCCCTCGGTTGCGTTGGCCGCAGCGGCAGTCAGCAAGTCCCTGACCGCGTACTGGCAATCCAGGAAGGCAACGACAACCGTCGAAGGCCTGGCCATTGACGGTCTTGAAATTCGTTGCATTCCTCTAGCCACAGGCCGGTCTTTCGACGAAACGGAAAACCGTTCGCGACGGCGCGTCGCCGTGGTTGGACCCACGGTTGTGGAAACGCTATTCGGCGACACCGACCCGGTGGGCCAGCGGATACAAATCGAGCGAGTTCCGTTCGAGGTGATCGGCGTTCTGGAAGCGCGAGGCTCCAGTTCTTTCGGCTCCGACCAGGACGACATCATTCTGATCCCGCTGGAAACAGCAATGCGCCGGCTGATGAATATCACCTACATTCATGCCGTTTACATCCAGGCAACCGACCGCAACGAAATGGATCAAGCGGAGCAGGAAGTCACAGATCTGCTTGAGGAACGTCATCGACGAAGGCGGCGGTCGAAGACCTTCACCATTCAGAACCAAGCCGACTTGATCGAGACCGAGCGAGAGACGACACGATCGCTTACGTTTCTGATCGGCTCCGTGGCAGGCATTGCGTTGGTGGTCGGTGGCGTAGGGATCTTGGCCGTTATGCTGATGGGTATTCGCGAACGGACCCGCGAGATTGGCCTGCGGCGGGCCGTCGGTGCGCGGCGGCGAGACATCGTCACGCAATTTCTGCTTGAGGCCGTCCTGCTGGCCAGTGGCGGCGGGTTGCTTGGGGCCGGCGCCGGCATCGGTGCGAGCTACGCTGCCGCGACACTTTGGAGTTGGGAGACCGTGCTGTCCTGGCCGTCCGTGGCGATCGGCCTGATCTTCTCGGTCTCAATCGGAATCCTCTTCGGTATCTACCCAGCGTTTCGTGCCGCCAAACTCGAGCCCATTGAGGCCCTTCGAGGTGAGTAACGGCGAACCGGGGCAAACGAGAAAACCCCCGATGTGGCGCAGGTCAGGTATCTGCAGATGGGGCGCGCGGCGGATTGGGCGATTAGATGACGACGAGTGCGACCACTCCGATGGCAAGATAAGCGACCACCAGACGCCAATCAACGTGGACTCGTTCTTCCAAGGTGACTTCCGTATCCATGACAAAGCTCCCCCTACTTGGCATCTATCTCTTCTGTTCGCTTGAATTATCGCCTGAAATTGTGAAGTACGCGCGAATGCTGCGTTAAGATCACATTAAGTTTCTTGGCTTCGGCGTCGATCCGCGATCCAGTACCACGTGACCAGCCCCAGCCAAAGGGCTGTCAACGACAACGCCACGTAGGAGAGCTGCCGTACGGAGATCAAGGGCGCGGCGGCGAGGATTCCAATGGCTGCCAGGGCCTCCGACGATGGTTTAACGAGCCCGTGTACACGGGCGATTGCCTGCCGCCTCACGTCCTTGGGCATCGGAACGTACAGCATTTGCATGCCGGGGTCGTTCAGCCCCCTTCTTAGCACGTCGCATCCTTTTGCCGCTGTAATCGCCCACAGGACGATGCGTTGAGCCGAGGCAACGAGCGTACAGAGGCTGGCCGCCGCCAGTGTAAACGGCAGCAACATCAGTGTTGGCATGACCCCCAAGCGGTGGATGATCCTGCCGGTCAGAATCAACTGGGTGGCCCCGGTCAGCAGAAACACGATCGCGTAGAAATACCCAAAGTACGTGGTCAACCTCGCTGTCAGCCTTGCTTCGTCGTGGGCAAATTCTTCTGCAGCGGCCACTTTCCACTGGAATTCCACCAGAGTGCTGACCAACACGGCCAAACACACCAAGCCCGCTATGAGGGGCAGCGGCGGGCTCCGCATGAGGCTGAGCGGCTCGTCCACGCTTGGTGTCTCGCCCACGAAATCCAGAGGTGCGTCCGGTGCTTCCGCGGACGCGACGCGACCGCTTCGCAGGAATAGAATCGGCAGGAATGCGACTAGATCCATCCCGGCCGCGAGGTACATGAGATCTTCGGTGGCCATTCGTTGCCCAAGCCAACCGACGAGTGCACCCAAAGTGATGCCGGCTCCGGTGGCTCCCAGGGCAACTACGCTAAACACGCTTCCTCGCCGACCATGCGTGAACTGTTCGTTTAGCAGCGTGGTGAATTGGACCGACCCGATCGCGCCACGAATCTGAGCGAAAACGTAAACGCCCGCAAAGAGGGGCAACGAACCGGGATATCGATGCATCAGTGTTGGAAGAACCAGGGAGATCACGGCGCACGAGGCCAAAGTCCAGCGGACGATGCGTCGGAGCGACTGTCGCCTTGCCGACCGGCCGTACAGGATCGACGCCAGCGCTACAGCGCCGGCGGCCACCATGTACATGGCTGGAAGTTTGGCCGTTCCGATTTGGCTCAGGAACAGGCTGTCGGCGACCGTTCTGGCAGTCACGTAGCCGCCGGCGCTACCGAACACGTAGATGAACAGTAGCAGGGCGGTCGGGCGGTCTTCTGGGGGCACATCTACAAGCCCAGCCAAGGGAAACTGAGCCAAACCGGCAAGTCGGGTTTTGCGTGGTGGTTCCATGTGACCAGCGGGGCTTTCCATCGCACCGCGCAAAACGGTTGACGCGGATCGACCGGTGCAGACGCCGATTTCGGAATGTGGGCGGGACTCTCGAACCTCATAATATAGCAGCGTAAGCCGCAGCCACGAAAGAACCCACACACAGCGTGTGCAGGCGTTGAAACAGCCCCGCCGCTATTCAGCGCTAGGGCCCAATGCAAGACGCCCTTCCTTGGCCGTTCGATCAACGTGCATTTCGGCCAGCAGACGATGAGTCCAGAACGGTTCGAAACGGTATTTCGCGATGCCTTCTTCGCGCGGGTCGGTGACTATCAAGCCGGAGCCATCTAAGACTCGCCTCACAGGCAATGCTCGCTGCCGGCCCCCATACGTCGCCGAGACAGTATCATTGTCGTGAACGGGGAAGAATCCTTGGTCGTCGATCGAGCCCTCTTGCAGATACTTTGTCGCCACACGCTCCAACAAAGACACATACAAGTCAAGGTGGTTCGGTTGCTCGATGCTGGGACGATTGTGCACCTTGGTTTCCCGGATCAGCCACGCATTGAGGTACGCTCGGGCGATTCGGCGCTCGTCGAACGGGCGGCGTTCGAGCGTCTCTTGCTGAAGAATCTCTCGGACCATTGAGTTTCCAGCCAAGTTGTACAGCGCACTGCAGATCATTGGTCGCTCGCTTGCGCACTGCATCAGGGCATTCTGAACCTCGGGGCACATGTCGTCGTTGTTTTCGCATGTGACCGATTGGAACGCGCCTTGTCGAGCGAATCCGCTTTCGACCCAGCGAGTGTAGGCAGACAGCGGCATCCTGCAGCTCTCATGGCCGTCGGACGCCCACGTCAGCTTGTGTTTCCACGTGTGATAGTTCCAACTGGAAACAGTCAAGTCGCCAGTCGTGCTGAACGTCGGAGGTTTCAGGAGATGCAATTCGGCGTTGGCGCCGCCGAAATGCTCCTCGCGCTTGTTCCAGAAGTCACGAAATGCAAACCCCCGCCCGAAAACGGCGACGTGGATGAACTGCCGATCGCCATGAACAACAGATTCCGCAACTTGGTCCAAGACCCACGCGTGGTCATCAGGGTGAATTTCGTCCAACGAGTCGATGACGAAGAAACTGGCGTCCCTCGCTTCCAGGTACTCGCGCAGGCGCGGTCGGCTCTTGTCGATCATGGACTTCAGTCGGCTGATCACAAGGTCGCCTGCGGCGAGATCTGGCTTGTCGCCGACGGAGCCGCCTTCGGCCCACTCCTCGTACAGTTCGCGAATGTCGAATTTGCAGACGGCATTCTTTGGGAAGTCCTTGTCGAACACTTCGCCTTTGATGAACGTCTTCCCGACGCCGGCTGCTCCGACCACAAGCGTCAACGCTCGATAGGTCGGCCTCGGTACGCGGCGGAAGGCTAGTTTGGCGTTTTCCAGGCGATCTCGCAGTGGACGGTTCTCTGCCCAATAGTAGTCAGGCAACTCTGCATGAAGGTTTGGCCCGTTCACGATCGGACTGGGGAGTACGCGCTGTTCAATCTCTCGAAGGAGCGATGTATCTAGCTTGGCCTCGACATTGCGCTGGTCCCCCCGTGTCTCTAAGCTCGTAGTCGGGGCGACATCGCACCGGTTAGGCAAGATCGAGTCTTCGCCATCAGCAGATGAATTACCACACCCGCCAGCGGCGGCGAAGATTCCAGCGATGAAGAGAAAGAGGCAACCGTCAGCAATGAATGGATGCTTCACTGGCGTGCGTTCCTTCCGTCCTATGCAAGCATTCCTGCAGAAAGGCACTTCCTATACCGAGACGTGTCGGACGAGTTTAACAACGAAAAAAACGGCGAGCTAGCAGCGCGAGGGCAACTTCATGAAACATTCATCAACTTAACTGAAGCTTCATGCGATTCCACCCTATCAGGCTGTCTGGCAATCCTCGGTGGCCGGTGGCAGAAACAGAGAGCAAGAATGCGAGATCGCCAAGCCAGGAAGGCAACGGCCTCCGTCCGCGGATGTGGGCGTTACACGATCGTTTGTGCAGATTGTGTTGGTCGTAACGCCCTAAGGGAGCGAATGATCCGGAAGGAACACTTTTGTTAGAGTCTCTTAATATACTACGTGCGCGGGTTGTCCGATTCGATGATAGGTAGTCGTGAATATCGATCGCCTCGTGCGCCAACTGAGTTCGCGTCTGCCGTCACGGATAGAAGTCACAACACGCACGGAGAGCAAACATGAGACCGTTCAGAGCGACAGCGCTGGTAGTCCTCTGTGGTTACTTCGTCTTGATGGGTAGCGAAGGCAAGTCGCAAGATCCCTATATGGCAGGGGACTACGGCCCCACGGTCACCATCTCGGAAGCATCTTTTCACAACATGATGACCAGGTTGGAGGCCCTGGAGGCATCCATGGCCGACGATGCAACCGAGGACGTTTGGGAAGACACATCGCAAGAGAAATGGAAGGTCAGCTGGGGCGGCCGTGTAATGGTCGACTACGTGAACTGGGCCGACCAGGACCTTGGTTACGGCGGCGCAAACGCCGGGCAGAACTATATCGAGATGCGGAGAGCGCGTTTTCGTGCCGACGGCGAAGGTTATGGAATCTACTTCTGGCAGATCGAGTTGGACTTTGCCGCGGACGATGATTCTAACGCCCAATACAACGCCGGGGGTCCCGGACTGATTAATGTCGGCCCGGTTGTCGAGATGAAAGACGTGTACATGGGCGTCCAGGATATCCCCGTGTTAGGCGCCGTTCTGATCGGTCACTTCAAGGCACCGTTCAGTATGGAGGAGATAGGCAGTTCGAGACACACCACGTTCATCGAACGAGCATTGCCCAACTACTTCGTGTCCAGCCGTGATATCGGCATTGCCGCCTACAATCGCACGGTATGCGAGAATGTCCTGTGGGGTTTTGGTGTCTTCTCCGATGGTGTGCCCGAAACGACCAAACAGATCGTGGACCATAACGTCGGCACGCAGTTGGTCGGCCGAATGACCTGGACGCCGTACTACGATGAGCCATCCGACGGTCGCTATCTGTTGCATCTGGGTGGCGGTATCCGCCACGTCCGGGACCGCGACGGCCTGTTCACTCTCCGCGTACGCCCAGAGACCCACGAGAGCATTCGTGTGATCGACATGGACGGCGACAACGATCGAGCTAATTACTTCACCGTCTACAACGCAGAACTGGCTTGGGTTCATGGGCCGTTTTCCATTCAGACGGAGGGCTTTGTCAACGAAGTCGATGTTGTCGGCGTCGGGAACACGAACGCCTACGCTGCATACGCTCAAGCCAGCTACTTCCTGACCGGCGAAAACCGCGTGTACAAGCGAAGTCGGGGCTCCTTCGATCGCGTGAGACCGCACACGAACTTCTGGATCGTCCGCGGTGCCGGCATCGGCCCCGGTGCCTGGGAGGTAAAAGCCCGCTGGTCGTATATGGACGTTTCCAACCTTTACGGTGCCGGTTTCACAGGGGACACCAACGAAAACGCCGAGCAGCTCAACAATTTGGCCGTCGGTTTCAACTGGTATTGGAATCCCTACACACGCATGATGTTCGACTATTGGCATTCGTGGAGCAAACGTCCCGGTCTTATCGCAGACAATGCGGACATGATCGGCATGCGGATGCAGTACGACTTCTGATTCGAAGCAAATGAGCGTGTCGACGGATCCGGGACTTTTTCGGATCCTCGTTCAACACGAGAAAACGATAGGAGCAAGTTGAAGATGAACCTCAACCATAAGACGTTCGCGACGCTTATGGGCGTCGTGCTGTCAGGATTGATACTCGGCGCTTCCTACGCGGGCGATGGCAAGGGCGATGCCAAGGGCGGCTGTGGCGCGCAGAAGGGCGGTCATGGGCTGTTGGGCATTTGCCGTGACTGCGGCTGCAGGAACGACTGCGACGCAGTGTGCCGCCTCAAGAAAGAACCCTTGACCAAGAGAATCACTTGCTGGAAAAGCGAGAAGGAGCCCATTTGCCTGCCCGGTCCCAGCAAGCAGGGCTGCCGTCACCTTACGACTGCCTCCTGCGACGATGGCAAGGCGGGCTTAGAGGACTGTTGCCCCCGGAAGAACGCCAACTCGAAGAAAGTGGTCTGGTATGAATGGTGTATTCCCGGACTCGACAAGAACGGCGACAGCAAGTGCAGTCATACCCGCAATCGCAAGAAGCTGATGCGCAGAGAGATCGAAGTGCCCATCAAAGGTGCCTACAAATACAGTTGGGAAACGGTCAAACTGTGCAAGAAGTGCTCCGGCAAATACGAAACGGCCCCAAGCCCCGAAGAGGCCGACGTCGACATTCCAGAGCCGCCGCCGGTCGACGCTCGCATTCTCTACGGCAAGCCGGTTGTCGAAAGAATGGCTTCGTACACTGAATAGCTTCAGAGATTTCGTTTCCGACGTAATCTGTCGCAACTGCCAACGTGACGCTCCCCAATGGCACCTCCTGCCTGCTGGCAGGAGGCGTTTTTTCTCGTTCTTTACGGATTAGTGGGGGCTACGAGCGAACAGGGTGGCCCGGGTTGGACTGAGCGAAGCGAGGGAAACCCCGGGGTTTCGCTCGTGCCTCGCTCCAACCCCGGCCACCCCGAGTTTCGTGAAGTACCTTTTCTTCTTGCTGCTGCCTCTTCTTCTATTCCTTTCACGACCGAGGCCCATCCCCTCGGCGAGCGGCACGTGCCCGAACGCAGACGTGCTAGCATTTAACGCCGAATGAGTTCCATGTGAAACTTTGCGGGTCGTAACGGTTATTCCGGGTTTGACAGAGAAAACGGCTATTCGGTTTTCGCGGGTCGCGACATCTTTGTGGTTTGTAGGGCTTATCTGGCCGAATCAAGAAAGCGGATGGCCGGATACTGCCATGGTGATTCTGTCAATGGAGCGGGGCGCGGAAATGAGAACCTTGAAGTGTGGTGGGATGGGCATCGTGCTGGCATGCCTCATGACCATTCCTAGAATTGCCGCATCGCAAGAGAATGTCGCACTCGAAGACGAGCATCCCGGTGTGATGCTGTCCGAGGCTTCCTACGCGAGCCTCCTGGAACGTCTGGATACGCTCGAAGCCTCATTGGGGGAAGGCACCAAGGATGGCTGGGAAAACGTCTCGGACGAGAGTTGGTCGCTCAAAGTGGGCGGTGACATCCAGGGCGACTACGTGATGTACGCCGCGCAGAACGCGGGCAGTGTCGCGAAAGTCGCCGATGCGGAAAACTACTTCGAATTCCGTCGTCTGCGTCTGTTTGCCAAAGGCGAAGGCTATGGCATTTATGACTACATGTTTCATCTCGACTTTGAACCGGAAAACGATGGTCGCGAAGGTGTGGCCATTAGGAAAATGTACTTCGGCATTCACGACGTGCCGATCCTCGGCTATGTCCGGTTTGGCAACATGAAAGCTCCTTTCAGCCTGGAAGATGTGACGATTTTCCGGTACACGACATTCTTCGAGCGTTCATTGACGAATGTCTTCTCGCCCAGTTGGCAGACGGGTGTGGCCGCCTTCAACCACACCGCCGGCGAAAACTTCACTTGGTCCTGCGGCGCGTTTTTTGAAGATATTGATCAGGTGAGAAAGGAACGGATAGGCGATGCCCAAGGCATAATAGCCCTCGGGCGAGCAACGTACACCCCATACTACGACGAACCATCGGGTGGCCGCTACCTGATTCACGCCGCCATCGGATACCAGTACGTGGACGACCGAGACGACTCGGTTGCTTTCAGCGTTCGCCCCGAGGTCCACGAAAACGGATCCTGGCTCAGGACCGCCCCCATTGCGGCTGACAGTTACAGCGTGTTGGGACTAGAAGGCGCGCTGGTCTGGGGCCCATTCTCAGTGCAGTCGGAGTACATGTACGCGCCCGTCGACAACTTCGACTTCCACGGCTTCTACGTCTACGGTAGCTGGTTCCTGACAGGCGAGAATCGGGCCTACCAGCGCAAGACTGCAGTGTTCACACGGCTTAAACCCCACACCAATTTCTGGATGGTCCGTGGTGCCGGCATTGGTACGGGGGCTGTGGAGTTGACCACGCGTTGGTCGTACCTGGATCTGGGTGGCACCGGACATGCCAACGGCGGCACGCAAAACGATCTGACGGTGGGCCTGAACTGGTACTGGACACCGCACGTCCGTTGGACGTTCAATTACATCCACAGTTGGACCGATTACGACAATGGCGACCCGACGGCGGAAAACGACATCCTTGGCATTCGCGGACAAGTCGATTTCTAAGAAATTGAAGGAGCAAGCCGACCATGACGCTATACTCTAAGGCTCTTTCGGCGGTCTTCTGTGTGCTTCTCGCAGGTCTGGTCGTAGACGGCGCGACAGGGGGGGACGGCTGCGCTGCCCCGCCCCGCATTCCTGTGGCCTGCAAAGGCTCTTGCGCGAGTTGTGGCTGCAAAGCCGAATGCAGAAAGGTGTGCCGTTTGGTCAAGGAGGAACGAACCATCAAGGTCACGTGTTGGGCCAGCCAATGCGAGGACTTCTGTGTCCCCGGCCCCAGCAAGCGTGGCTGCAAGCGTAACGTCGAACACGTCGATTGCACGAAGGGCAAATGCGGCACCTGCAACTCGAAGAAAGCGGTCTGGTTCAACTGGTGCCCAAGTCGGGCGCACGTGTCGACAAAGAAGAAGCTGATGAAGAAGACAATCGAAAAGAAGGTCTGCGGCGGCTACAAGTGGGTCGTCGAAGACCTGTGCGGCGGCTGCGAAACGAAATTCGAAGCGGAAGCTCCGGCACTGGATCCCGAAACCGAACTGCCCGAACCGCCGGCTCTCGACGCCCGAGTTCTGCACGGCAAACGCGTCATCGACAAAACCGTATCATTGAGCCGCTGATCAAACCACACAGTCAAACGGCCTTCCCTTCCGGCGCGTCGTGGCCAACCCGCATTTCTTACCAGACTGGGAAACCGCGACAGTGTGTTGACACAAGCCCGACGCGCGAGCGAGGGCAAACCGTCCGCCATCCCTCGCTTGCGCGTCGGGCTTGTGTGACTGGTGAGAAATGCGGGCTAATCCTTCGCTGTGTGTCTCGGGACAGCGTCCTCGTCTCGGTGGGCCGAGTACTTGATGGCATTTCGGATCGACGATTCCGCCTCGCCAGACACTTCGCTCTCCGTATAGAACAGAGCTGTGGCGTCGATGCCGGATCTTTCAATGGCATCGCGCACCTCGCGCACCGGCCCCAGACGCTGAACACCGGGGATGACGACGAAAGCCACGAGCAGAATCACAAGCACCCCAGCTAGAAACCGCGCCCAGCGCACAAACGCTTTCGGCTCGCGACTTCGAACTACATCCGAAGACGCGGCCGATTCTCGCTGGACGTTTGTCGAGCGTTCCATTTCGAGTCGCTCCGTCCGAGTGGCACGAGCCACTCGGAATTCAGATCTTCTCCGTGATTTCCTTGAAAACAAGGAAGAACATGATGTAGGCCATCAGCAGCGTCAGACAAAGGTTGAACGACTGGCCACACACGTACAGGATGAGCGGCTTGCCGCCTTTGAAATGCTGCTTCAACTCGCGGAAGTTCGTTGCCAAACCGATGCTCACGAATGCCAGACAGAAGAACCAGCCGCGAAGGCTCTTGGTAAGCCCGCCGATAACACCGTTGTCGATCAACGTGTATCCCACGTCCGGCCCCATCTTGTCGTAGATCAGCGAGAAAACAATGGATACGCCGATGAAACCGAGAACAAACTTGGGAAAACGATACCAGATCTCCATCAGCCCAACATTTTGGCCTGCCTTGCGGTCGACCTTCAAACACCAATAGGTCGCCACGGCAAAGGCGATGACGCCGATCAACACGTTCTGGATCATCTTGATCGTGGCGGCTACGTACAATGCCTTTTCGCCGAGGAACTCTCCCGCGGCAGCCACGGCGCCGGTGGCGTCGATCGTGCCGCCCATCCAGGCGCCGCCCAGAATCTGCCACTGCCAGTCTTCAGGCAAGAAAGTCGGAAAGACGGTCCGGATGAAAGCTGGCATGGCGACCATCATGATCGAGGTGAACACGAGCGAAAGTCCGACGGCCAGAGTCAGTTCCTCCTTTTTCGCGCGACAGGCCGCTGCTGTGGCAATCGCCGCCGAGACGCCGCAGACGGACATGTCGGACGAGATCGTAATATTCAGTGTCTTTGAGGGTATCTTCAGTATCTTCTGACCGAACAGATAAGTGGTAATCAAGACGATCGGCGTCACTACCCATGCGATGAAGATGCCAGGTCTGCCAATGGTCATGATCTTGCCGAACAGTATCTCGGCACCAAGCAGCACCAGGCCGGTTTTGATGAAGTACTCGGTCTGGACGGCGTGCTTGACCCAGTTGGGTGTGCCAATCGTGTTGCTGATCAGCAGACCGAACAGGATCGCCCAAGCGGCGTATCCGAAACCGGCGGCTTTTATATTCGCCTGGGCCGCAAACAGTTGCGCAAGCACCGCGATGAGAAAAACGAAAGAGAAGCCCAATACAAATTTGCCAAACGACTTGCCCATGAAAATCATGCCGATGCCAAACAGCACCGCAAACACAGCACCCAGGATGATCAAGTAGCCAACTTGGTTGACAGGCTTGGCCGCTTTCAGCTTCTTCGAGGCAGAAGAGACGTCCGGTTTGGCATTACGCCAACCGGCAATGGCCGCCTTTGCCTTTTGGTTCAGTTCGTCGTCTTTGAAGTGCTCGTCCCGCGCCGCCTTCTCGGCGGCTTGGGCCTTGGCCTCCAGGTTGCTGGCCTTTTCGTCCGCTGCGTCGTACCTTTCCTGCAAAGTTGCCCTCTCAGAGGCCTCGCTCTTGGCCTCCAGCCACTTGCTTGCCGCCGATGCGGCTTCCTCGGCCAGATCTTCGTTCTTGAAGTCGGCGTCCTCGGCCGCCTTCCAGGCGGCTCGCGCTTCGGCCCCCAGCTTGTCGGCGTTCCCCTTTGCCGCATCGGACTTTGCCTGCGCGTTCGCTTTCTTCTGTGCAAGCCGCGCGTCGGTAACCACAAAGGCATCCAGTGGGTTTGTGGTCCAGCCGTGAGGCTTGCCAGTATATTTCTTTATTGTCTTTGGGAAATCGCCGCTGGTGGCCTTGATCTTCTTCTTGTCGTCGCCTGCCTTGTACCAAGCGATCGTCTTAAACGGCTTTTCCTTTTCTTCTACCATGGTCTTTTTGGACTTCTCAATCTCCGCTTCCATGTCCTTGGGCGGACGCGGCAGAAAGATCGCCAATCCGACTCCGATAATCGCCAACCCCAGCCAAATGGCCCAATAGTCTTCGGTCTTGTAGAGTTCACTCCAGCGCGAACCGCTCTTACCCTGATCTTCCTTTGGTTCCGATGCTTGGTTGTCTTCGGACATCGTGCACTGCCTCTCTTGGTAGAATCCTCGAAGCGGCCTGTGACCGCACCTCCTGCACTAGCAAAATGAGAGAATTATTTGGCCGGATAGTATAACGGGTCGGCAGACAGAGTGAAACTGAGAGAGGCTCTGTTTCATTGATCACGGGAAAAGCCGACATCTCCGCCAACGCCATGAGTGGTGAATTGACAAGATCCGCTGCATGACTATGCTCGCAGGAGAACAAGCAACGGCCCGATGGGAATCTGCCTCATCCTCCACCAGAATTATCGAGGACTAACTCATGCGACCACCACAGCGGAATCTCGCCTTCGTTCTTGTATGCCTGCTGACCTTGCTCGGCGCAAGCGGCCAAGTCGCTGCCGAGGCGGCGCGTCCCAATGTCGTGTTGATCATGACGGACGACCAAGGCTACGGCGATCTCGGTGTGACGGGCAATCCGGTGATCAAGACGCCGAACATCGACGCAATGGCTCGGCGCAGCGCCACGATGGAAAACTTCTATGTTTCGATGGTCTGCGCGCCCACTCGGGCGTGTCTGATGACAGGTCGATACAATTATCGCACCCGCTGCATCGACACTTACATCGGGCGTGCCATGATGGATCCGAAGGAAGTGACGATTGCCGAGATCCTGCGCGATGCGGGCTACGCCACAGGCATCTTCGGCAAATGGCACCTTGGCGATTGTTACCCGATGCGACCGATGGATCAGGGCTTCGAAGTGTCGCTGGTACATCGCGGTGGCGGAATCGGACAGCCGTCCGACCCACCGGGCGGCGAAGGCAAGTACACGGATCCCATCCTGTTCCGCAACGGGAAACAGGAACAGATGACGGGCTACTGCACGGACGTCTATTACGACAACGCGATCGAGTTCATCGAGATGGCCAAGAAGAAGGATCGGCCATTCTTCGTCTACCTGCCCGACAACTGCCCGCACGGCCCGTTTCACGACGTACCGCAGGCCGAATACGAAATGTACAAAGAGAAGAACCTGAACAACGATCAATTCCCGCAAGAGAAAGGCCACGCGTTGCCGAAAAACGCCGACACGGACAAGCGAGCCCGTATCTTTGCGATGATCACCAACGTCGACAAAAACATCGGAAAGCTGTTCGCCAAGCTTGACTCACTTGGCCTGACAGAAAACACCATCGTCATCTTCATGGTGGACAACGGCCCCAACGGCAGGCGTTTCGTGGCGGGAATGCGCGGCAATAAGTCGCACGTGCACGAAGGCGGAATTCGCTCGCCGTTCTTCGTTCACTGGCCGGCCGAGTTGAAGGCCGGTACCTCCTGCGCCACGCCATCGGCCCACATCGACGTGCTGCCCACGCTGCTAGACGCGTGCAACGTCGAGCGCCCGAACGGATTGAAGTTGGACGGGCGCAGCATGCTGCTGGAGTTGAGGGGCGCCAAGGTCAAGCGACCGTCGCGAACGATCTACATCCAAGGTCACCGCGGCGACCGCCCTGTACTGTACAACAACTTCGCGGCCCGCAGCGAGATGTGGAAACTGGTGCATCCCACCGGCTTCGGGCGTGAGAGCTTTTCGGGTGAACCGAAACTGGAACTCTACCACATGCTGACCGATCCACTGGAGATGAACAATGTGGTCGATCAGCACGCGGATGTCGTTGCCAGAATGAAACTTGATTACGAAGCCTGGTTTCGCGACGTCAGCAGCACCCGGCCCGAAAACTACGCCCCGCCGCGCATTCACGTGGGCACGCCGCACGAGAATCCGACCGTCCTCACTCGCCAGGACTGGCGGCACACCCACGGACGCCCGTGGCATCGCGATTCGATGGGACACTGGTTGCTGTACGCAGCCGCCAGCGGTGCATACGATGTCCGCTGCCGATTCGCCTCGAGCCCCCAGGCCGGCGAGGCGATTCTTTCGATTGACGAAGCAAAGCACCGACTCGACGTACCCGCCGAAGCCACATCGTGCGTGTTCGAGAACGTCAGATTCGAAGAAGGCAACATTCGGCTGGAGGTCGTGTTAACCCACGCCAACAGCACACGAGGCATCCATCAAGCCGACGTGGTCCGGCGGTAATGTAGGTCCCGTCTGCCGGACGGGACCTCTCGGAGGTGTCCGCGTTTTTTCCAGCTTCAAGGTCCCGTCCGGCAGACGGGACCTACTGTGGGAGTTGCCGCATGTCAAGAACACTCATCTTAGCCCTAACGTTGTTTCTCCCGTTCACGCAATCTACATTCGCCGACGATGTGCTGATTGAAGCCGAGAGCTTTGACAAACACGGCGGCTGGAAGCTGGATACGCAGTTCATCGATATCATGGGATCGCCCTATCTGCTTGCGCATGGTTTGGGCCGGCCGGTGGACGATGCGACAACCACGGTCGAGCTTCCCGCGGCGGGCAAGTACCGCGTATTCGTACGAACCAAGGATTGGGTGGCGCAATGGAACGCACCCGGAAAGCCGGGACAGTTTCAACTGCTGGTGAACGACGAACCTCTGGAGGAGACGTTTGGCACCAAGAGTGCCGATTGGCTCTGGCATGATGGTGGCGTTGTGAACATCGAACAGAAGACCGTCCGACTAGCTCTGCACGACCTGACTGGCTTCGACGGCCGATGCGACGCGGTCCTATTCACAACCGACTTGGATTCCGCTCCGCCCAACGACTTCGACATACTGCCCGGCTGGCGACGTGGGCTTCTGGGCCTGTCCGACGAGACGACTGAGAAGAGCGGATACGATTTGGTCGTCGTGGGTGGCGGTTATTCGGGGATGGGAGCGGCAATCTCTGCCGCACGCATGGGCTGCAAGGTGGCTCTGATTCAGAACCGGCCCGTCTTGGGCGGCAATGGGTCCAGCGAAGTCCGCGTCTGGGCCAACGGCCTGATGCGCCGTGGACGGTTCCCTCGCATCGGTGAGATCATCGAGGAATTCGAGGATGACGCAAAGAAGTCGCCGGGGCAGGCTGAGGAATTCGGAGACGATAAGAAGGAAGCGGTTGTCCGAGCCGAGAAGAACATCGACTTGTTCTTGAACCACCACGCTTACCAGGTGGAAATGGACGGCGACCGAATCGCGGCGGTACTGGCCTTCGATACGCGGACCAGCGAACGAAATCGCTTCACGGGCCGACAGTACTGCGACTGTACGGGCCACGGGACGGTCGGCTATCTGGCCGGCGCTCACTACGACATGACGCCGAAAGGCCGAATGGGCATGAGCAATATGTGGCGATGGGACGAAGCCGACAAGCCGACTTCGTTTCCCGAGACGCCGTGGGCGTTGGATTTGCAGATGGACGACTTCCCCTATCCGCGCGATCACCACGGACAATGGTTCTGGGAGAGCGGCTTTGACAAAAACCCGATCAACGACGCCGAAGCCATCCGCGACTGGAATCTGCGGGCTGTCTACGGCGCGTTCAATGCCATGAAAAACGGAGACGGTGCCGAGCAGCACAAGAACGCTGTGTTGACTTGGATCGCCTACATCGGCGGCCCGCGCGAATCGCGGCGATTGTTGGGCGATGTCATCCTGACCGGCGAAGACATAGCGGCCAAACGCGACTTTCCCGATGGCTGCGTGCCAAGCACCTGGTCCATCGACCTGCACTACCCCAAGCAGCAATACGCAAAGAAGTATCCGGACAATCCGTTCATCTCCTATGCGAAGTTTGACAGAAGCGTCGACCGCACCTATGGCTACCCCGTGCCGTATCGCTGCTTCTACTCGCGAAACGTGACGAACTTGTTCATGGCCGGTCGCTGTGTCAGCGTAACGCACGAGGCGCTGGGGACGGTCCGCGTGATGAACACGTGTGGCATGATGGGCGAAGTGGTGGGCAAAGCAGCCGCGATCTGCGCGATACACGACTGCTCGCCGCGTGACGTTTATGACGAACACCTCGATGAACTGAAAGAGCTAGTGAGGCTGCCAGGGAAAGCACGACGCGCGACGGTGGGCAGCGAAATCGTAATCCCGGGCGATGTCCCGCCCGAAGCACCGCCCCACGGCCCGCCGACGGGACTCGATCCAACGAAACTGCCCGGCTTGGTGATTGACGATCGGCAAGCGAAGAAACAGGGGAAATGGACCGAAGGCCAAGGCCTGAAGGGCTACGTCGGCTACAACTATTTGTACGGATCGCCAGATTCGGGAGCCACCGTCCGCTTCGAGTTCAAGCCGCCAGCCAGTGGACGCTACGAAGTCCGCCTGGCCTATCAAACGCACGAAAATCGGGCGACCAACGTGCCTGTGACGGTCCACAGCGACGATGGCGATAAGACGACCTGCATCAACATGCGGGAGGCCGCGCCACTGCCAAACGGGTTCATCTCGCTGGGCGAGTTCAACTTCAAGGTCGACCAGATGGCTGCCGTCGTCATCGCCACCGAAGACGCTGGCGGCACTGTTCACGCCGATGCGATCCAGGTTCTACCGGCCAAATGAGCGTCAGGCCGGAAAAGCACTGACGCGTCGCGCAGCGTATCCGTGGATTTGGATGCCATCCGTGGGACATCA
Source organism: uncultured Pirellulaceae bacterium (assembly GCA_964623055.1). Lineage (GTDB taxonomy): Bacteria > Planctomycetota > Planctomycetia > Pirellulales > Pirellulaceae > JADHUC01. The sequence goes on along the minus strand of CAZURK010000050.1, from coordinate 9,257 downwards.
TATCTTCACACCTTCACACATGAAAACCGATTGAGGGCGACGAACTGATGAACACACCACATCGCTTTGCATTTCCCGTGCTATTGGCCTGCGTGGCCACCCATCTCATTCCCAGCAGCGCGTTAGCCGCCGAGGCCGAAGACAACAGGCCCAACATCCTGTTTGCGATTGCCGACGACTGGGGCTGGCCACACGCGGGGGCCTACGGCGATCCCGTTGTGAAGACGCCAACATTTGACCGCTTGGCGCGCGAAGGCGTACTGTTCCACCACGCGTACATCTCTTCGCCATCGTGCACGCCCTCGCGTGGCGCCATCCTGACCGGCCAGTGGCATTGGCGTTTGGAAGGGGCCGGGAACTTGTGGAGCGTGTTTCCCGATAGGTTTGGCACTTATCCGGAAATGCTGAAGGAAGCCGGCTACGAGGTAGGCGTCAGCAGCAAGGGCTGGGGACCGGGACGCACGGAGCGTCCGGGGCGCCAGTTGGTCGGAGAGCCCTACCGGAACTTCCAGGATTTCCTGGCCAAACGCGCGAAGGACAAACCGTTCTGTTTCTGGCTAGGCAGCAGCGACCCACACCGGCCGTATAGAGCCGGTTCCGGCGCGGCCAGCGGCATGAATCTGAAACAGATCAAGTTGTTTGGCTGTTTTCCGGATTCGCCCGAAGTGCGTAGCGACGTGGCCGATTACTACTTCGAGTGTCAACGATTTGACGCCCTGGTCGGCTCGGCAATGGCGGCGCTGGAGGAGATTGGCCAGTTGGATGGTACGGTCATCGTAATGACCGGCGATCACGGGATGCCTTTCCCTCGCTGCAAAGGCAACTTGTACGACTCCGGTTCGCGCGTTCCGCTGGCCTTGCGTTGGGGCGTCAAAGTGAAACCGAATCGGACTATCGACGACTTTGTCAGCCTGACCGATCTGGCGCCGACCTTCCTGGAGATTGCTGGACTTGCTCCGCCGAACGACATGACTGGACGCAGCCTGATGCCGATTTTGAGCAGCGGGGAATCGGGGAGAGTAGATCCCGCGCGCGACTTCGTGCTGATCGGCAGAGAGCGACACGTTCCCGGACAAGAGGCCCCGGACATGGGTGGCTACCCTTGCCGAGCGATCCGTACGCACGACTTTCTGTACATCCGCAACTTTCGCCCTGAGCGCTGGCCCGCCGGTACACCGAACTACGAAAAGGCCGCCATACCAGGCGCATGGTTAGCGGATTGCGACAACGGTGCGACCAAGACCTGCATGGTCGAGAACCGCGACCGGGACGCGCTCCATCGCAGCTTGTACGACGCGGCATTTGCCAAGCGCCCCGCCGAAGAGCTGTATGACATGTCCAAGGACCCCGAGCAGTTGACCAACGTGGCCAACGATCCCGCCTACGGCGACGTGAAGGACAAGCTGGCCGAGCGTCTCACCGCCGGGCTCAAGTCAAGCGGCGACCCGCGCGTCGTGGGCGGAGGCGAGAAGTTCGACGAGTATCCTTATCTGGGCGGTGCCCCCAAGTATCCAGGCTGGAAGCCAAAGAAGTAAGGGCTGCTGCCAGAATAGAAATGGCGTTTGTGGATTCAGGCGTTCCTCGTCCAACTTCAATACCGTTCAGTTTTGCGTGGATCCGTCGTGGGGGAGGCTTCCAGCCTGTCAGATCTGTTGGCCGAACTGCTCGCCATCCCAAGATGTTGTGCAAGCATGACAGGCAAGATGCCTATCCCACACGAGAATTGAGCGGTTGCGTTTGACTCCAAGCCCAACGGGCTGGGCGCGTCCGCGCGGGCCGTTGGCCCAGCGGTTAAACGACAGTTCTATTTCGACGGCGGTTCTGAACCACCGCGTCGCGTCTCGAGCCGTGCAACGAATTCGGAAAAATCTGAGAGAATCGTTCGTGGACTATTGACTCGCGGATTGTATTATTGTATTAATACAATTGCTCAATGCGTGGCGTTCAGTAGTTGACGCTGTTGCACGAACGAGGCAGATGCGATGCAAATCCGCGTTTCCAGCAATGATGGTGTTCCGATCTATCTGCAGATTGTGAATCAAGTCAAGTACTTGGTCGCGTCGGGGCGTTTGGCGCCGAGCGAACAGTTGCCGCCGGTTCGCAAGCTGGCTGAACAGTTGCTGGTGAATCCGAACACGGTCGCGCGCGCGTATCGAGAGTTGGAGAACGCAGGAGTGATTGTCACTCGACGGGGGTCAGGCGTTTTCGTGTCGGATTCAGGTTCGCCACTCGCGCGACGGGAACAGAATCGGATACTGAACGAGCGCATTGACATGCTGCTTACCGAGGCGCGGCAAATGAACGTGGATATGGAAGTGCTGGTAGGACTCGTCCGGCAGCGCGGCCGGCAGATGAAAAGTGGATAAGACAAGAGGATCGAAATGAAATACCAACACTAGCCCGACGCGCGAGCGAGGGATGCTGCGGACTCCCTCGCTTGCGCGTCGGGCTGGTGTGGACAGCGGGCAGATTCTTCTCGTCCGCTTGCCCAAGACACCCTCACCCCGGTCCTCTCCCAGAGGGAGAGGGAAACTTGTTCGGGAGAGATGACGATGAGCGAGAACGTAGTCGAAGTCAGCGGCCTATCACGTCGGTTTGGCAAGATAACGGCGCTTGATGACGTGAGCCTGAACGTCGGCCCTGGAGTTGTATCCGGGCTGGTGGGCGAGAACGGTGCCGGCAAGACGACGCTGATCAAGCACTTGCTGGGGCTTTTCAAGGCACAGACGGGCTCGGTGCGAGTTTTCGGCCTGGATCCCGTCAAGGATCCAGTCGGTGTATTGGGGCGCATCGGATACTTGTCGGAGGACCGCGATCTGCCCGATTGGATGCGCATTGGGGAACTGATGAGCTACACACAGGCGTTCTATCCGAAATGGGATCAGGCGTTTGCCGAGCAGTTGCGGGAGACATTCGAGTTAAGCAACAAGCAACGCGTCAAGAAGCTCTCGCGCGGTCAGCGTGCGCGAACCGGATTGCTGGTTGCCCTGGCGCATCGACCGGATCTGCTGATACTGGATGAGCCGTCGTCGGGACTGGATCCGATCGTGCGTCGCGACATTCTCACGGTTATTATCCGGACGGTGGCCGACGAAGGGCGCAACGTCTTCTTTTCCTCGCACTTGTTGGAGGAAGTGGAACGCGTGGCGGATTCCGTGACGATGATCCACGAGGGCAAAGTCATCTTAAGCGACGACCTGAGCAAGATCGTTGCCGCTCATCGGCGAGTGACGGTGCGATTCGAGGAGCCGCAAACCGGGCCACCCAAACTTCCGGGAACACTCGCTTGTACCGGGGAAGGACACGAATGGACTGTTACGTGCAACGGTGAAATTGAACGGCTGAGGAAGGCAGTTGATGATGCCGGAGCCAGCATCGTGGAAGACGAGCCGGCATCACTGGACGACATCTTTGTCGCCCACGCCGGGGACTGAGACGAGTTACCGAACCGTGCGAGGTACGATGAACGAACTACGAGGAACATATTCCTGCCTACTTTCTGTGTCATGAAGAATCTGGCAGGAATATTGCAGTGTCCGTGCGGAATCGGCTGGTAACAGACTTGGTGCTTCGAGGTGTGAGACATGTATTCCATCGCCAGAGCAATGACTTGGGAATTCGTTCGACGCAGTTGGTGGTGGATACTGACTGCCACGGTGGCCATCGTGGGTATGGTGGCGCTCCGAAGTTGGGCCCTCTCGCTTGTGGGGCGTTCTGTGGAAGAGTGGGCCAGAGACCCGGAAGGCCGACATCTGATCTTCCCTATCGGGTTTGCGGCATCACTGTTTGCGGTCTTCCCTGCGTTGTTTGATGCCCCACGCGGCTTCAGCCATTGTCTGTACACCAAACCCATACCGACGTGGTTCCTGGTCGCGTGGAGGATGCTCCTGGGAATGGTCACCGCAGCACTGATCTGCCTCGTCTCGATGAGTGCCTGCAACTGGTTGGTCGGGGCGGACTTCGCGTTGTCGGGGCCAAGCATTTTCTTCGCCACCGGGCTGGCGATGGCCGTGGCAGTAATGTGGTCGGTGCTCGACTTCCGGCTGTGGAAATTGGCTGCTTGGATAGTGGGGACGATTTTGCTGACCACTTGGTTCAGCCGAGTCTATTGGGACGGCGGAATGTGGAGTCGACCGACGCTTGGCGAACTGCTCACGATGGGCCTCTTTGTTGCTGCGGCGTATGCCTTCTCGGTTATCAGCGTCGCGAGCGATCGCTGCGGCAATACGCGGCCCTGGCCGGACCTCCAACAGGTGTACAATCGAATTGTCGGATTGTTGTCGATGCGACGACGCGCCTTCCGTTCCGCGCCTGCCGCCCAATTCTGGGCCGAGTGGCGTCCGCGAGGGCTGGTTGTGCCGGGCATCGCTGCGGCGATCATTGCGATTCCGACCATTGTCATCCTTGTGGGCGGGGGCGCGGCGAATGACGAGTTCGAGGCCATGTTGGGTGGCGCGTTGTTCATGGGGCCACTGTTTTCCGGCATTTTCGTGGGGGCGTTCATCGGCAACCGCCAGGGTCGCAAGGACAGTTTCACCACCTTCATGGCGACTCGCCCTTTGAATGATTCACAGTTGGCTTTCATCGTCTTGCGAGCCGCGGCGACAAGTATCCTAGCCGTTTGGCTAGTTTTGGTGACCGGCGCCCTGGTTAGCATATTTGGCTCTGCTGCATTGGGCCATCATTCAGCGGCGCTGGACGCACTGAAGCAGCAGTTGGCCTCGATGCCCGCTTTGGTTCCTCCGCTGGCGGTGGCAGGCTCGTTATGGCTCTCGTACGCTTCTTGTGCCTGGACGACGACGATCATGTTGACCGGACGACAGTGGGTGTTCAGCACCGTGAATCTTGTGTTCTGGGGCGGTGTCATTCTGGTATTCGTGTTGGGCAGATTTGGACTAGTGCCGAGATCGGCCTTGCCGTTGGTACACTTGCTGACCTTCTGCGGGGCAATCGTCTTGACGCTGGTAACCGCCTACGCGTTCGCCGTGGCGCGGCGCCGGCGATTTGTCAAAGATCGAGCCATCGTCTCCGCGATCGTCATTTGGCTGGTATCCTGCGCCGTCGCGGTGCTCGCATTATGGCCCTCGTGGCCTGTCTCGGCGATCGCATTGGCGTGTGGAATACTAGCTCTGTCCATTGCTCCCGTCGCCGCAGCCCCGTTGGCACTGGCGTGGAATCGCCACCGCTGAGACGGACTCGGCTCCTTTCGCGGGATCCAGACGCCTCTGCTCGCCTATTCTGGAACTCCGGAGTCACTCCAGCGGGCTTGCGAGCAGCCATTCTTGGAGGATCGCTCGTTCGCCATTGCGGAGTTGGGCGAACATGTTGTCGGCGCTGTCGTCGGCCTGTTCCAGGTCGTCGACCAGGATTGTTGTCCGCTCCGCCTTTGCTGCGTGGCTGTGAGCGGTGCCGAGGGCCAGGGTACGCAGCCAGAGCTTCTGGAGCAGCACGGTTCGTTCCAGATCGTTCGCGCCCATGTACTCGACGGCTTCGAACTGGTGGGGCAGGCTGGTGACGTGGCGGCGTGCTTCGTCCGGTAGATTGCCCCCGCCCAATTTGGCGGCGTAGCGACCGATCATCAAACGCAGGACCTGGGCTGGGCTTTCCGCGGCGTCGTACTGTTCGGGCAGGACTCCTAGCAATCTTGCTTGCGTCGTGTAGAGATCGCGAAGGGCCATGCTGGCATCGTCGTAGACTCGCCCCGCGCCGACCTCGCGGCTTTCCGCAATCAACAGATCGTCGATCACGTCTCGAATCATTGCTTCGGACGCTTGTTGCTTCCAATCGTCGCCGCCCAATTCGAGATTCCGTCCGATGACTCGGGAGAACAGTTCCTGGATTCGCTCCTCGTGCAGGCGAGTCTCCAGGACTTGATCCGCCAGGGCCAGCCGTACGTTTTTCCAGTGGGTCACCGTTTCGGCATGCTCCAGCACCAGATTGTGTTCGCCGTCGGTCTTTGCCTTCAGGAGATAACGAGCCAGTTTTTCCGCTGGCTCGTGGTCCAATTCGGACGCTTGAGGCGCTAACGACGCGATATATTTCAGAAACACCGGGCGTTGCGCGGGCTGTCGGCGTGGATCTGTCAGGAAGCCAATCTGGCGGTTCACGTTCTGCAAGTGCGCGTCGGCCGCGGCTCCGGTCGCGCGCCGTCGAGGGCGTCGAGGCGCGCCGGCGGCATTCCCCGCAGCGGCGAGTTTTGGCGGGCCGTCTTGCTTCAACTTGTCGAAACTAGCGTAGCCAACCTCGCCTTGCGCCAAAGCGCAGGCCATGGTGCTCGCGTGCGCCAAGTCGACGACCTGCTGCAACATAGGCTCCGTCTGGTCGACAGGCACGTCCCGTTCGGCCAGTGTAATGGGGGCCAAATCGGCCAGTTGCTTCCAGCGATGGCGCCCGGTGACGACATGTTTTGCGCCCATCGCCTCGCGCACTCGGCGCGCCACCTCGTCCACGTCTAACGATGCCGGGAAAACGCCAGCTCGACGGAGCAGGCGATCGGCGAGGAAGTCGCGCAGTGACGAATCCGCCACCTCTTCGTACAGTTCCACCACCCGCAGAACAATCAGTGGGTCGGTCGAGTTGATGGTCCACTGGATCAAGTTCTCGTACTCACGCCATGCCTCGCCCACGTCCGGCAAAACCGCCGCGAGAAGATCGACGTTCATCTTCTCGATGACGCCCCTCTCCAGATGACGCATGGCGTGGAAGGTGACGGACCTATACAGCGGACGGGCCACCAGCGGTTGCGCCGCCGCCGACCGGATGATTACCTGGTACAGATGATGGCAAAGCGCCGCCAGACACTGACGCTCCAGTTGCGGCAATTCCAGCGTGCGATCGACGGTTGTGCCAATTGCCTGGTCCATCGCTCGCTCCAAGTCGTCCGCCCGCACGGCATCCAGCGAGTCGTCGGTCAACGCCGACAACGCGGTGCGGATGACCCAAAAGGCGTCCTCGTATCCGGCATCGTCCTCGGGCAACGCATCGCCGACCGCGGGCGCAAGGCCCAGCAATGTCTCGCGGATGACCTTGGCGCATTCGTCCGACGGCTCTGCTACATAGCAGCCGGCAATCAATGCCCCCAGGAGCGCCCGTTGCTCGTTCTCGTCGGCATTGGCGGCTGCCGCCCGGACCATTTCAGGATACGAACGCGCTCGAGCCTCAGGGGCCTTCAAATTCAAGCCGATCAGGTGCCCCTTCATGTTTGGCAGGACGTTACGCATTCTGGTGACGGCGATCAAAAGGTTCTTGTCCTTGGCCCACCATTCCTGTCCGGTCGGCGATTCGATGGCAGCAGCCTCCGGCGTCACGTGTGCTCTAACGATCGGCTTCTCGGTGATCGTCCCCGGCTCCGGCGTTTCGCGGCCTCCGAGAAAGAAAACCCATGCCAGGAAGCATAGAACCGCACATAGGACGCCGATGCCGACAGTGAGTGCCAGCCCCGTCAATCCTCGCTCGGACGAGCGTCTTCGCCGATTCGCGCGGACCTGTTCGCGGATGATCACGTCGACTTGCATCGGCACGAGCCCCCACTGCGTGCCTTCCGAAAAGACCCGCGCACGCGTCGGTCCATCCATCCGCGTGGCATCGCCCATCAGTTGCTCGACTACGCCGACCACATGGTCCTTGGCTTGTTCTTCCGAGACGATTCGTACGTCCTGCTCGGACGCCAGGTCACGGATGACCTGGCGAGCCTGCCCTTCGTCCACTCCGTGCCGCAACTGGCCCTGCTCGATCCAGCTTCGTTCCATACGCGAGGTGGCAACCTTGTGGGGTAGCCCGGCGAACACCTCGCCAAGATAGTCGCGAAACGAATCGATTCGTTCCTGTTCCCATACATCGTGCTTGTCGTCACTGGAAACGCTGGTTTGGAGCGAGGCAATCGCCTGGTCCGTCTGTTCATCCGACAGACCCAACTCACCGGCCGCAGCGGCCAACAGGACGCGACTTCTGGCGTTGATCCCCCGTTGTTCGGCAAGAATGGCCGCCGCGCGTTCGAGGAATTCGTCCACGTTGGGATCCTCGGCCGCGTCGCTCGAGCCCGCTGATCCCTGTTCGTCTTCTTCCACAGAGACGACCGTCTTGCCGCACTCGGCCGCGACCTGATGGACGATTTGGCGCGCGAATACCGTGGAAAGCCCAAGCTTTCGCTTGCCTTCCGCGATCAGTCTTCGTTCCTTTCTGTGGGAAACTACGTGCTTTGACGATTTGGTGAGAGCCTCGTCGACGTAAGCCCGGAAAAGCTCATACGGTGTTTCGGCTCCCTTCACGTCTGGCGGTGGTTCATCCGTGCGCCATCGTGAATCCGTGGGCGACGCCGCCACGGGAGGCGCCGTGACGTCGCCTCGCGTCTGCTGAAGGGCCGCGATTGCCTTCTCGGCTTCCTTTTCGGAAAGCTCCAATTCGCTGGCTGCCCGGGCCAGCATCATCTGGCTCTTGGCCGTCACTCCCCTTTGCTCGGCCAGGATGAATCGAGCCTTGTCCGAAAACAACTGCAGTCGCTGCGCCTTTGACATATCGGCCGGACGGGCCTCAGCCAATTCGGCGGCAGGAGGAGGCGGTTCCGGGGGCAGCTCGATATCCTCCGGAGGGGGGGGCGGCGAGACAGAGGAAGGACGCTTCCGCAGGGGCGGCGGTCCCGGCGGCGTTTTCCTGGAATCGTCCTGTGAAGGTGAAGAAGACATACGGGGAAACGCAGCGGTTGGGAGCCCCTGGTTGCTGAATGACGAATGACCAATGACTAATGGCCACCTCCGGTATTGTACTACTCTCGGAAGGATTTCGACCAGAGTTGAATATGCAGCCTTCGAGCATTCGTGTGCGAACTGTCGAAAATGTAGGTCCCGCCTGCCGGACGGGGCCTTGATCCGCCTGAACCCCTCTGTTTTCGAGGTCCCGCTCGGCAAGCGGGACCTACCGGCTGCGCCAGAAGCCGGGCACGAACAGTACCAGTATCGAGAATAGTCCCAGCCGGCCCAGCATCATCAACCAGAGAAACAGGAATTTGCTCCACCAACTGAAATGGGCATAGTTTTGCGTCGCGCCAACGGTCCCCGATCCGGGCCGATGTTGCCCAATGTGGCCGCGACGGCGCTTGAACTGTCGAGCAATCTATGCCAGCCATGGTACCCCGTGGATGTGGAGGGGAAACTCGTCGCGAAGTTGGATTACGTTTGGGCTCACCCGCCGAAAAACACCCGATTTCGGGGACTGTCCGACGCGGCGCGTCGAGAGACTGAAAGGCGAGACAGTTTCGGTGT
>CAZURK010000049.1:0-65896 GCA_964623055.1 uncultured Pirellulaceae bacterium | reverse complement strand
ACGAAATCCCAACGTTTCAAGCCGAAATCCGGCTTCCCGACACAAGAAAGTTTGGACTAGTGACCGTCGTCGGGGTCCTCAACGATTTTCGCAATCGCCCGCTTGGCAGCGTCCTGATACATGTTTTCTTTGGAAGCGAATCTGTTGAGAGCAGGGATTGCTGCTTTGGCCGCCGGGCCAATGCTCTTCAGCGTTTGAATGATGTGCTGTGCAAGGTGGCCAGTGGAGCCATATCGGACTCCGATGGGACCGAAAACGCTCTCTTCCAACGGCAGAGCCCGGAGGGCCTCGGCCAGTTCTGGGACAGCGGGTGCGGCTCTGGGGCCCATATGGCCAAGGGCCCGAATCGCCGTGATCTGTCGCATCGTGTCGGAATCCCCGATGAAGCTGGCCAGTGTTTCTGCCAATCCCTCCGTATTTGGCAAGAGATCGCTGAGCGATCGCGCGGCGGTCAGGACGGTCCCGCGGTCCGTGTCGCGCAGGGCTTCGACCAGGCGATCGCAGAAGTCCTCCGCCTCTGCCGCCTCGATGTCCACGGCGCCGACGAAACTGGCGCCGAAATCCAAGGACCATTGACGAATGCTAGCGTCCGATCCGCGAGACATGCTGACAAGCAACGGCATGACTTCCGGCGCAACTTCTTTCAGTGCCCCAGCCCACCGCTCGGTTACTCTGTTTCGCGTCGTGTCGCCGTATGCCGTGGATTGCATAATGGTCCCGAGGAAAAGCGTCAAGAAATCACGGCTGCGATCGTTACCTTCTCGAATCTCCGACACCGACGCCTTGGCAACGGCCGGAGGATGCATCCGCCCCAGCGTCTGGTACGCGCTTTCGATCAGCTTGCCTTCCGGGCTATTATCATGCGAGGTCGACCCGAATGCGCGCATGACGTGCAGCACAGCACGCGCGGCCTCTTCGCTGCCGGCTTCGGGGCCGAGCACCTTGACTGCGGTAAGGGCGTCGATCAGACGTTCCGGCTTGCGTTCGGTCTCCAAGATTCGAAGCCACTCGCTGTACCTCCGGCCGTCGTAAACCAGCCGCGGCTTGCCGACGTCCTTCTTCGTAGCCTCCATGTCATACCCACCCGGCATACCCATCCCCATGGCCATCCCGTGGCCCATGTCCTCCATGCCGGCAGACATCTCCATATCGCCCTCCATGCCCATACCGCCATCCATGTCGCTCATATCGGAGGCTCCCGATTCCATCATGTCCCCGTAGCCGTCTTTCGCTACGGAACCGTAGGCACCGGACATCATTCCGGGTGCCACTAGGTGTTCTTCAGTTGGCCGTTGATGAACCTCCAGCACGATTGTCTCGCCTCGCGAGATCGTGAAACGGTTCTTGCTTAGCATGAATCGGTCCGCATTGCTTTGATGTAACTCAATCGTGTACTCGCCGGAACGCACGGTTATCGCCCGCTTGCCGTGCGAAAGGGTCATATCCTTCACGGGTTTACCGTCTTTCTTGATCAGAACGTGTGCGCCGGGATCGTTGGATTGGATGATCAATTCGCCACGGTCCGTCGCCAATCGCACCACAAAGCCACCAGCGATCACGAGCACAAACAGAACGGCCGTGGCAATCGCGACGGTCAGCCGCCTTCGCCACTGGGATCTTCCGTTTGGCGCGACCGGTTTAAGTTCCCGGCGGGCAGACGCCACATCGTGACCCGCCGGCAGCAGCCAAGCGGGCGCCCCCGGTTCGTCGCGAGCGTCTGCGGTGGCCGCCTGCTCCGACAGTGCGACCAGATCAGCGTCGGCCGTGAACGGCTTCAAAGCCGCAACGACTTCCTCGGGGCTGCTGAGACGTTCGTTCGGGTCTCTTGCCAACATCCTGTGCACCACCTCGGCTAGTTCGGCAGGAAGTTCCGGCCTGGATTCTTGCACCGGCGGCACGGGGTCACTTGCCAGCGCCAACGCCTTTTTCAGCAGTGTGTTGTAGGGCGCGCCGCTGAACGGCGCGTGGCCGGTCAGAAGCTTGTACAACGTAGCCCCCAAACTGTAGATATCAGCTCGAATGTCCACCGTATGGCTGTCGGCAGCTTGTTCCGGGGCCATGTAGTCCAAGGTCCCCATCAGTTGCCCAATGGTGGTCAGATTGTTCTCGCCCTCCAGGTATTGCTCGCCAAGCATAGCCAGACCGAGATCAAGGATCTTGACCGTCCCGTCGCGCGTGAGCATCAGATTCGACGGTTTGATGTCGCGATGCACCAGCTTTGCATCATGCACATAGGCAAGCCCTTCGGCGGCTTGGCGAACAATCTCGCATGCCTCGGGCACGGGCAGCGGGCCAACTCGCCGCACCAGTCGCGAAAGGTCCAGACCGTCGACGTGCTCCATGACCAGATAGTGCATGCCGTCCTCCTCGCCTGCGTCGCTTGCGCTCACGATGTTCGGATGATCCAGGCCGCCGATGATCTCCATCTCTCGCTGAAAACGAGCCACGGCCGCCGGACCGACCCACCGCTGGACAGGCAGCAGCTTCACGGCAACGGTTCGTTTCAATTTCTCGTGCCGAGCCTTGTACACCATCCCCATCCCACCCGCTCCCAACGGCTCAAGGATGCGGTACGAGCCTATCGTCGCCGGCGCCTCAAACGGGGCGGTTGGTATCCGCCGGCCTTCGCGCCCGCTGGCCGATCGTTTCGCCAGTCGTTCAACCACCGCTCTGCACGCGTCCTCCTGTTCCAGCGGGTCGTCCGCCGGCAACGCGCGCAACCGTTCGATAAACGTGTCGCTACGTTCAGACAATTCCAGCACACTCGACTGGCACGAGCTGCAAGCGTCGACGTGCATGGCGATTTCATCGAATCGCTCGACTGCTACCCGGCCGGAAGCGAAATCCGTAAGTTCTTGTCTGGAAAGACATTGTGCAACGTCGGCTATCATCGAAACGACCTCCTCAAAGCGAGACGCCCCACAAGAACAACGGGAGGATTGGACATCGAAGTGACGTGGGTTTCCTGACCTACCGCGGCAGATCGGAACATCGGCCTCACATCGCATCAAGTCTGACCTATTAGGGAGGATGCCGTAAGCCATTTCCAGACAGGAGTTTGCACTCGCATGGGGTTTCTTGGAGAATTCTTGAACAGATCCAGCCTACTTTGCGCCTTCTTGGTTTCTGAGAAAGCCCATTGCGCCTACTGGGAGGGTGTCTCGTCCAGGGAAGGCGACTTGTGAAGGGGAATTCCAGGCTGTGCCACAGCCACTCATCCAACAGACGGAGAATCGCCATGGACAAGACCAAGATCCCCGCCCCCTTCGAAAGGGCTTGGTGTGCTTTCGAGGACGGGCAGTACTTAGTAGAAGCTGGCGCATTTCAGTCCCCGACCGCCATGGAAGTCGATGTATCCAGACCGCCGTTCTTGTGTGCCGGTAATCTTCAAGACCATGAAACGACGAAGATCGTCTCCTTTGGCCTCGCCCCTCATTCCCGGCAAGAGTACATACCAAATTTGCTCCGAGACTACTACGGCTGGAGGCTGCGTTACTTCGACACAAACAAAGTTCCCCATCGACTCCATTCCTACATCGCCCGCCTTTGTCGTGGCGTAACGGACGACCTGTCTCGAGCGGAAACGGATGCGCGATGGCTTTGGCGAAACGGTTACCTGACCATGGATCTGGTTCGCTACTATATCAGGGATTGGATCCCTATCGACTGGAAAGATGAGACGGTCTTCACTGTTGTGAAGAACCACTTCAGTGACTGCCTGGATCTGCTGAAGGATCACGAAACCAGGCTCGCCGTGTTCACGGGCAAATCGTGGGAAGAGCTTCTCGTAACGAACGACCCTTCGACGCGCCTTACGCCATTTACGACGAAGGGTACCTTCCGACTCTCAGACGTTACCGGCAAACCGGGCCATCGGGCGAACGTCTACGTAGGCGAGGTAACCTTCTACAATCGCCCTGTCCCCGCGCTGATCATTGGCCATCTCATTCACCAGATCTGGGGATTGAGCTACGTGAATACGGTCGATCTCGGGCGTCATATCCGTCGCGTCTTCGTTCAGAACTCCATTGACCTCTAGTACCGGAGGTCATTTGAAATTGTCAGTAGGATGAGCATTACTGCCCGTCTCCTTGGGATCGGGCAAGAATGCCCTACCTACAAGAGCAAGAGACACGAGGCACCAAGCGGTGATGAAGAACTGCGACATTTTTCCTAAGACGAACGTTTGACCGGACGCGTAGCCTTGCTCCCGGAAACGGTTTGCACTCTGAAAGATATTTTCCGAAGATTCCTGAAGAGATCCTGCCCACTTCGCGTGTTCTTGATTTCTTAGAGAGGATAGTGCGCCCATTACATGGAGCCTGAGAATGACTACTCCCGAACGAAAAGACCTGGCGCGTGCACTGATCGAGGAAATGGAGATGCACCTTGCCGAAAGGGCGAGGCCGGAGAAGACACCGCCATTCTCACGATCACTTGTCCGGAGCCTCAGCCGGTCCCGGCTTTGGCCGCTGCGCAGCGACGAACCACTGGCGGGTTTGTTCCAGGACAGGGCCGAGGTGGCGGCCACGATCGTCTGGCAGGATCCGGATCGCAGATGTGAGCGAGACGAGTCGTTCGGTGTCACTGTCCGACGCTCGGACGAGTCGGAGACAGTACAGCTCGCGTTCGATGGCCTACCCGATGGCTGGGAGCCGCTCTGCATGGTGATCGGGCGTCTCGGCGACTGGCCGACCTTTGAACCGGCCACGTCCGAGAAGGTCGTCCGGAAGACTGTCCCGCCACCCGTGACTCGTGTGTCGCAGCGGACTGCGGAGTCGCTCTCCGCCGCACTCGCCGATGGCGTTGGGCGAGCAGATACCGACCAGAACGACGAATCCGTCGAGCCGAGCGACGCAGCGAAGGACGCGCAGCCGGCGAAGAGCCTGGATGCGAAATCGCTGTCCCTGGCAGCCGATACCGGTTCCGTCGGAGCGAAGACCGGGGCGCAGACCAAGGATACGTTGCTGTTCGAGTCGCCCCACCTAGCATGCAGCTACGTTCGATCCGAAGCATTGCTGCAGGTCGCGGCCAGCCTCCCCGATGATCGCCAAGGCGCACTCGCTGTCGCGGAACTGTCCTGCATTGCTTCGGGCGGGGCCAGAATCGTCCAGCGCCGCCGCGTGTTTCTCAAAGTCCCAGACGATAAAGCCCAAGACCAGAAACAAAGAGGCTGGGTCAGGTTCCGTGTGCCGGCAGACATCCGGGGCGGCGAATTCCAGATTCACGTCCGCCCTTTTACCGACAACGACCTGGATTTGCTTGGTCCGGACGAGGCGAGTGAACTGCTCGCTTCCCGCTCGTTTGCGTCGATGCATCTGAAGAAAGACGCGGCTGGCGGTTATACGTTTCGGCCGTTGATGCCCCACCAGCAGCGGGCGTTGCGCGATCCCGCCGCGTGCTGGTGCCTACGCGTTGCGCCGCGCGACGAGGAGGGCAGCCAAGATGTGTGATACAGCTCGTATATCTTTCTATCTACCGCCTCTTCGCCATGGGGACCTCGATGCTCAGAACGACTTCCGTGCGGAGTTCTTCGATTGTGCTTACCGTCAAACGTGGCGCAGTTTCTCTGACGGTGATCGCGCTGACTGTGTCCATAACGCGTTCGAAAAGATTTTCAAGAAAGGGGGGAAAGGGGATCTACGACCCTTCACTGGCGCGTTTCTTCACGGGGCCGTTAAGAACGAGTGTCGCCTGCTCTGGCTTCGCATCAAACGCCAGCGAACGGTATCTCTCGCTGACGAAATCCCCGACGGCAGTCCGCCTGATAGCGATCTTGAAGAGATCTATGAAGCTGTAGGTCTGACCGCAGAGGAAGAACAGGTTCTTTGGCTCAAGACATTCTCGCGCATGAAGTGGCCAGAAGTGGCTGAGACGCTTGAGATTTCCGAAGCCACGGCACGGCGTCGGTACGAGGAGGCAAAGCGCAAGCTCCAGGAATGGTACGTACGGGAGCTATTCGAGGGCATGCCCGGGCCTGCGGACGAGGAGGCCCTGCGGACGTTCTTGCAGAAGAGCACGGACGTTGAAGAGGTCTTTCGGTCCGTCGACCTCACTAATGAGGAGGAGCAGGTCGTCCTTCTCAAGCTCTTTGGGGTCAAGACCTGCGCGGAGGTGCATAGCGTCAATCCCGATGAGCGAAAGGGGCTCACTTGGACGCAGATATCGAAATCGCTTGCCCTTCCCTGGGAGAAAGTGTGTCGTCATTTCACGCGCGCATTCGAGAAGCTGCGGAACGCGTACTGATCTACCGAGCCAAGCGGAGGCTATCCCGCGAAGATCTTCATGTTCCTGCCCCAAAATATTCCTGCCTGCTGACTGTTTCCAAGAGAACGAGGCAGGAATATTCCGGGCAGGAACATTTGTCCCGGATTTCCGCGGAGTTCTATTCGATGACACTTTTCGGGGTTTAGGTGTACACAAACTCAAGCCGATGATTGGCCATCCATGGAACCTTCGGACGGTCTTTGTCGAGTTCGGCTTCGCGCAAAATGGGATTGTGGCTGCGTCGATCGAAGTAGATGACGATGCGACGACCTTCTTCGATTTCCACTGCGCCCGAAGTCTCGACGAATTTTCGGTACAACTGTTTCGGCTTGGCCTTGTCGAAGCCATGCAATCGACTGGCCAGCCAGCGGTAACATCCGTTGGCCAGTACGGTGAGCACCGTGTCCAGATCGACATTCAGACGTACTTCGCTCGAAAGACAGTCCAAGTGGAAAAAGTTCACACTGCTGCCCAATGCGTCTTCCACGCCATTGCGGCGAGCGTAGTTCATAATCAACTCGCGTGCGCTGACGTCGAAGTTGTTGGACAGAAACAGCGTTGGGTTTTCGCGACCTAGTCCCTTCACAGCGATCTGGCGGGCTTCGCCTTCGTAGTTATCCAAAATCACTCGCTCGTCTACGTATCGAATCTTTTGATAACGTCGCTTGGGAATGTCAATCACCGCCTGCTTCCAACTGCGTGCGGGCAAGGCGTCGAGACGTCGTATGATGCTGCTGCCGCGACGACGGATGGTGACGAACCAGAGGTCCTTTTTCTTCGTCAATCGAGACAACTCGGCGTACGTGGTGAGCTTGGAGTCGAAGTACAGCCACTGCGGATTCCTTCCCATCAGCTTCCGCCAGAGATCGACGAAACGAAGGATTTCACCCGCCTGTTGCGAACGTGTGAGATTCGCGTTTGCATAGCAAAACACTTGGCTTTTCTTCTCCATCGCAAAAAAGGTCAGAACGCTCGGACCGGCTTTGCCACGCATCGGCTGGTGATGATTCTCTAAGTCGGTTTCCTCGCCGCGGTGTTCGATGGGGTGAAAGTCCAACGAAAAGGAATCTGCTTCCGGGAACAGCAAGGGCGACAACTTCTTGACCCAGCCCTTGAGCAGTTTCAGCTGCTGGGTTCGCGCGGTGCGGTATGAATAATCGGTGGCGAAGCTCTTCTTGGGCAAGATGTTCAAACCGGCAAACAGCCCTAACGCTTCGTCGCAATTGAAGTCATCAATGTGGCTCAGCCGTTCCTTGTCGAGCAGCTTAAGGGTGAGCAAACTTAGTAAAGCGTTGGCGGCTGGCACCATTCGCGAACCCGGGTACCCGGCCTTCGCGACCAGACGGTCGAAGCGGATTTGTGTGAGCAAGGGCAAGAACAAAAAGAGACCCGCGTGCCGCGTGACCAGTCGCCGCCCGGTCTCCAGCGACAACGCCTGAACATCGGCGACTTGGATTTGCGGATCCTCGTCATCGGCAGGAAGTTCGTCGGCCGAGGGACGCCCACGTGACGACGGCGCGAAAGGGGGGCGGCTGGCCATCATCCTGCCCGCGGCAAAACTCGCTGACCCAGTTGCGGATCGTTCCATAACTGACGTCATAGCGTTGCGCCGCTTCCACGGGGTGAACAAAAAATTCGCTGTAATCGAGTCCGTTCATTGCCGTCTCCTTGAAAAACTGTCATCCATTTAATCTCCGCGGAGGCGCAAATATGGCATTTCGGGGAGAACAGCCTCAACAGCAAAAACGCGTGCTGGGGCCTAGAAACCCAGGGTGAAACGCACGCCGGAGCGAAAGGCCGAATGCCGGCCGGACTCAAGGAAATCACGGAACCGAGAAAGAAAAACGATGACCATTCTCGACCAAAATCGTCAAATCCTCATGGATTCCATGGGTCTGCCGTCAAAAACTGTCATCGAATTCCGCTCCGCGGAAATCGGGGTTTGACGGTTCGGCCGCCGATCGAAACTCCGAAGTCAAATTCACTCGCCTCCTTGCGGATCGCCAGAACTTTGCCTTGGACCTTGGAGCCGTTCAGTAATTCGACCAAATCCTGGGCGAGGGACGTACGAGTTAGAGACGTCAACGTGGATAGACAGAGAAGTACTTGGAGAAATCGCATGGGGAGTTCCAGAGGAAGGTATCGAGGAATGTAATCCAATTATGCCCACCGGCCGGAGGTTTTGCCAGGATTCGTCGCCAGGCGTGGGCACCAGGCGCAAGCCCCATGGTATGGAGTCGCCCTGTAGTCGTTTCTTGAACCCTTATGGCAGAACCGCTGGGTCCTCGCGATACGGGACGGGCTTCGGATCGAGCATTTGGACCAGCGGGTCCTTGATTGCGAACGCGCAGAAGTGACTTCCTATTGGGTTGTAGTGACCGATGTAGTATTGGGCGAGATAGTCTTTCACGTTGATTTTGTACTGTTCGAAGTCCTCCAAGTGGACCTCCATCATGTCGACAAACGGCAAGCTCTTGTGTTTGAGAAAATCAACGAACGGTTGATCCCAGCGTTTGCCTTCTTTGATTCGTCTCGCCACGGACGTTGGCGGGAAAGACAACACGTAGAGAACCTTTTTGCCATTTTCGCGAGCGTACGCTTCGATCTTCTCTACGATGAAATTGCCTTCACGAAATCGGTAGAGATTATGGTCCATGCAGATCGAATCGGTGGACGGCACGGCTTTGTTGCCGATGTTGACCGTATAGCCCGTGGAATCGACAAACAGGTTGTTGCGAACTTGAGTCCCGCCAAATTCCATCGACTGACCGTCGCCCCAGAACTGCAGCGCGTGAGGGCCATTAACCACTGTGTTATGGTAGACGGCAATCTTGGTGGGGCCTTCATAGAAGACCAGACCTGTATCGAGGATAACGTTCCGTCGGATGATGCAGTGTAGCGGTTCGTTGTTCATCTTCACGCCGCCGCCGCGGCCGTAGACAAGGTTTCCCTCGTAGATGACATGGTGCGAGGGTGATGTCAGCGAGTTGGTTCCCCCCGCGTCGATCTGATCGCCTTCGGGACGTCCCTGCTGCGGTGCGTTGTCGTAGACTGTATTGCCCAACACTGCGACATACGGCGTGTCGATGATTTCGATCCCATCCCAGTTGGACACGCCCAGATTGCCATGGACACGATTGCCGCGGAGGATGAAGTAGCCGCCCGGATTCTCCCAGATCGCGATGCCCGCCAAGCGGTTATCATGTATGTCACAGTCAAGCACAAGTGAATCGCTGCGTTCCGGTTGATGGGTTAGCATCACTCCGGATCGGCCGCAGTGGTGGACACGCACTTGGCGGATCGTCAGATGGGCTGGTTCGAGAGCCCGGATCCCGTCCTGTGTGGAATCGCGAATCTCAAGATTTTCGACGATCACGTGCTCAACTCGGTGTAGTTCCAGCAGACCATATTGTTTCGGGACATCGACTCCTTCACCGTCGATTACCGCCTTCAGCCCAACCGCTCCTCGCAGAGTGATGGGCCGATCTGTTGCACCGGCCCGCTTCAGGACGACACGTTCCCTGTACACGCCGTGGTGAACGACAATCGTATCGCCGGGTTCGACCATTTGGCAGGCCCGCGAGATCGTCTTGAATGGGCGGTCGTGGGTTCCTGTGTTTTCGTCGGATGCGTGGACATGTTGTCCAGCGACATGGTATACGGTATGGGCAGTGCAGACGCACGCACACAATACGAGTACCGTTGCCATGCCCGCAAACAGTACCACAACCCGCTGCAGGATCCGCCACATGTCTACTTCCTCCAAAACTGCCCGATGCGGACGTTCCCAAATGGCATCACCAAGGTAGCGGCGCGTCACTAATACTGCTCATGACGCTCACACATCTCCAAAACGCGCTCAAGATAGCGAGCGGAGTGGTCAACAAGCGTGCGGGCCAAAGATTGGCCTTTCTCGGCCGTCGCTTGTGTCGGGTGTCCGGCATGGCCCTCTCCGTCAGACAGGGTTTTCATGGAAAACATATCCATCCACATGGCTTCAAACGCCGTTGGGTTGTCGCGTCGATCGTCGCGCACGGATCCTGGACATAAGGCAAGCATTAGTGACGTCTCCACGTCACCGCAATGGGCCTCGAACCCCGAAGCAAACTCATCGTACACAGCGCTGGGAACATGCTCCCACGGGTTCAGATAGATCACACCACAACGTCCAATCTCATAGTTGAGCTCACGCATGACGGGCTTGAGGATGAAGTTGCCGCCGTGCCAGGGGGCCACGACCAGCCATCGAATACCCGCGCGGCTGAGCGACTCCCACGCGTCCCGAATGATGCCTCTCATGGTCAACGGCGTGAAAGACACCGTGCCGAGGAATCCCGTGTTCTCTTCAGATGACGAAATCGGCAAGGTTCGTAACAGCAGGGCCACCTCGGTCCGCTCCACCCCCGCAAGAATTCGTGAGGAAAGCTGTTCCCCCATCAGCGTGTCGGTGGCAAGCGGCAGGTGCCGCGAGTGTTGTTCCGTCGCGCCCACTGGCAGGAACGCCAACTCGGGCCGACGCTCCTCCACCTCGAAGGCTGTATTCTGGTCGGTCAAGAATTCCATGTGGCCCTCCCGAGATGCTGTCTGACTGCTGTGAACTCCTACTTGCGAGTGACGGCACGAACGTCTTCACTTTGAAGGATCTTTTCCGAGGATCACGTCCGCGCGACGAAGGACAACCACAACCCGCGATCCCAGCCGCGCGGCCTGCACTGCCGCGGCCAACCCACTCGGCGAGCCGCCGTAAACAACAACGTCGTACGCTCCATCCGCCGCCCCGAACGCCGACACTGTCAACAACAGGATACCAAGCAACGAGCAAATCTGGCGTCCAATCATCATGCCGTACTCCTTGACTCTGCAACTGAGAGCGACTGCTCGCATTTCCCGAACGTGTCGTCCAGCCGCATTGGCGATCGGTCGAGCAAATGATAACCTGACGTGGGCACTCGTTCCACCGATCATCAGGATAGCCGAGAGAGGCAATGGCCATGCACGAACCGCAGATCCGTCGCCGCATGCTCGTCGCCGCTGTTTTCTTAACGTTCGGACTGGCAATTGTCGGACATTCCACCGCTGCTGCGGCAAGTTGTATGACGAGTCTCGCCGCCGAAAAGTCATCAGCCAAGCCGCCGATCTGGCTGCAGTCAACAATGCGGTGAAGGAGAACGGTTGGAATGAATACCGGATTCTCGCGGAGGGCCCACGGATTCGTTCGTGGATCAACGGTGTGCCCGCACTCGACTACACAGAATCCGACGCAAACATCGCCCTGGATGGCCACATCGGCATTCAGGTTCACGGAAACGGAAAGACACTCGTGGAAGTCAGGGACGTGACGATTAAGGAACTGCCCCCAACACCGAACGCGCCCACATGGGAGAAGGTCGGTCTTCCCAAGGCTGCCTGGCCCAGAGTCAAGCGAAAGCCGCAATCCAAAAGGGTTGGCAAGCAGAAAGAGAAATCACAACCATGATCCCAGATGACAATCCTTGAGAATCTGAATTCTCTTAGTCAATCGTCGGAGACAATCATGTCCGGTGAATCACTGCTTCTTGGTAGCTGGGAACCCTGGTCCCCTCGCCCTGAGTTGATGCCGAAACACTCAGTCGATGAGCCTTGTTGGGTCCTTGAAAACGCTGGCGCACCGAGCTGTCACGGCGGTTGGGACCTGCATTGGTACCATATTGAGCCGGGTCGTTGGTATCAGGCGGATGTCGCCTGTCGAGCGTTCGATGTGCCACACGCTCATGATAACTTGCACGCGGAACTCATCTGGTGGCGTAAAGACAACCGCCGAGCTGATTGGGCTCATGTTCGATTCAGGCCGACCGAAGGGAACATCTACGAGTTTGAGCATCAATGCCAGGCGCCGCCAGACGCCACTCGAGCGACATTGCGGCTGATGTTGCGGTGGACCGACCGGGGCAAAGTCGTCTGGTGTGATCCATGCTTGTCACCCATCGAAGATCCAAAGCCGCGCAAGCTGAGTGTCTCCATCGCCACGGGCCGATTTCCTGGTACGAATGTTGAAGCCAACCTGCGATTCGCAATCGAATTGATCAATCAAGCTGCCGACGCCGGCGCTCGTGTGGTTTGCCTGCCGGAGTGCATTACTTCGTGGCGTGGCAAAGATCTCACGGACAAAGGTGCTCGGCCGATACCCGGCGACGAGACGAAAGAGCTTTGTCGCGCTGCCACATCGGGCGGGATCGATGTTGTCTGCTCTATGAACGAAAAGAACGGCCAGTTGATTCACAACACGGGACTTTACATCGATGCCAATCAGGGAATTATCGGGAAGTATCGCAAGGTTCATTTGGCCGTGGGCGAACGTTGGCAGGGAATTACTCCGGGTGACGAGTTCCCAGTTTGGAATGCGAGCTACGGCAAAGTCGGGATGCTAATCTGCTACGATAACGTCATGCCGGAAGCCCATCGCATCCTCGCGCAGCGCGGCGCGGAAGTGCTGTACCTGCCGATCATGGGAGACCCTCGCGCCGTGGGAGCGCACGCTCTGGACAACTGGCGTCGCATAATGCAAGTGCGTGCGATGGACAACCACGTCTGGTACGTGATCTGTCGAAACAACGGCGAATGGGGCATGATTGTGCGTCCCGATGGAGAAATCGCGGCCGAGCTGACTTCATCAGCCGGAATCGCGATCGCGGAAGTCGATTTGGCGCTGAGTTTCAAATCATGGATCGGCTCCGACTTCCGCAACCGCTACTGGGGTGAACGCCGGCCGCATCTCTATGGACGATTGATCGAGGAGTTATAGGCAGGTTGGGCTCAGAAGGAGAGACATTATGAACCCTGGCAGCCTTCGATTCTTGATCGCACTATCGTTCGTCGGTCTCAGTCTCACCGCAGCCTGGGCCGAGCCGGTGTTGCCGGGCGCCGAGGGCTTCGGTGAACAGGCGAAGGGAGGATCAGGAGGCCGGACGATCTGGGTCACGAACCTGGACGCCGATGGCCCGGGCAGTCTGCGCGAGGCGCTGGACGCCACGGGGCCGCGAATTGTCAAGTTCAAGGTCTCAGGCGTCATCGAGTTGAAGCGCGATGTGCTCGTCATTGGGTCCCCGTATCGGCAGCAGTGGGCGAGGCGGACCAAGGCCGGCGAAGAGCCGGGACTTAACCCACATTCGTACGTGACCGTCGACGGGTCATCCGCGCCGGCTCCGGGCATCACCATCCACGGCAACATGCGTATTAGCCACGGCGCGAGCCACGTGGTTCTGGGACACCTGCGCATTCGCGACAACGGCTGGGTCGCCAGAGCGGGCGCGGACTGCATCACCATCACTGATGACTGCCGGCACATTCTTATCGACCATTGCTCGCTCACGTGGGGTCGGGATGAGACGGTCAACTTCTGGGGCGTGTGTGGCGACGCGACCGTCCAGTGGTGCATCATTACCGGGTACGGCCCGCATGGCTACAACTTCTTGAACGGCGCCGGCACCGACCGCATTACGCTGCATCACAATCTATTGGCTCATGGCATGAGTCGGTCCCCGCGCATCGGCGGAAACGTGGGACGCATCAAAGGCAGAACATTTCCCGTGCCGCATCCCACGATCGACGTGCGTAACAACGTCATTTACAACTGGCACAATGTAAGCGCGACCAGTATCGACTTCGCTGCGCACGTGAATCTGGTGCGAAACTTCTACCTGCCCGGCCGCAGCAGCAGTCCCAAACAGATCTACATCCGCCCGGGCACCATGTCGGTTCTTTACCTCGAGGGCAACCGCAGTCCAAACCGTCAGGCGGACGACATGGACGAGTGGACCAATGCCGGACACTTCGGCCCCGGGCCCGAGTACGCGGCCATATCTGGGCCATGGGAAGAGGGTCTGAGGTCCGATAAGCCATTCCCTGCCGCGCCCGTCGTAACCCAGTCGCCCGAAGCGGCGCGAGATCTCGTGCTTGCGCAGGCAGGCGCGTGGCCGCGGGATGCGGTTGATGCGGGCATCGTTCGAACCGTGCTCAAGCGTACCGGCGACGCTGGCGTCAAGCAGACAATCCCGGCGGACCTTGCGAATGCTCGGCCAGTCGCGTCGGCATTGGCAAGCGGCACGGGATTGACGATCAGGTTTAGCGCGGATGCAAGCGATGAAGATAGCCGAGTCTTGTCCTATTCCTGGCGCTTCGGCGATGGCAGCACGGCTCTTGGTAAGGAGGTGACGCATACGTACGAGAAGCCCCGACACTACGTGCTCGGTCTGGTCGCCATGGACGAGGTGGGCATGACGAGCGTGACGCGGGTCAAGGTGCACGTACAACCAGGCCAGCCTGTCACCGCGGAGTCGATCGAACCCGGGCCGGCTGGTCAGTTCCATCCGTTCGAGAGTCTCGCCGACGAGCCTCCGGTGTCAATTGGTGTGGCAATGGCGAAGACGGAGCCAGACGAGACGGGCTTCCCGACGGAGTCCGAATGGCAGACCGCCGCGCGCCTACAGCCGTTTCTTTTGCAGTCAAATTGGCGCGCGGTTCTGGATCGCGAGATCGACGTGCGCGCAATGCACGACGACTCGCAGCTTCTGCTCAGGGTACTCGCCGGCATTCCGGCGCCACAGCGAATCAGATCGGCCCGGAGAGGCGAACCCGAGCGCTGGGGTCACGATTGCTTCGAGATCTACCTGGCTCCACAATGGGGCGGAGAGCCGTGGTTTCACCTTGTCATCCACGTCAACGGGTCCAAGTATGACGCCCGCGGCTTCGCGCGCGACTGGACGCCCAAGCCCGACTGGCGCGTGCTCTCTCGGGCTGACGGTGAAAAGTGGCGGCTCGACATTGCGGTTCCACTTGAGAGCATCGGACTCGACCGGCTGCCGAAGGGAGGCAGTATCGGCCTGAAGCTATGCCACTATCGCGCGAAAGACGAAATCCTGCTCTGGCCGGCACTTAGGCCGGGCGGCATTGGCAGGCCACACGTGGTTTACTCGCCCGACCCGACGAGTTATGCGCGACTTGTGCTTGAGTAGAAGGAAGGCCCATCGGAAATAATTCGG
Source organism: uncultured Pirellulaceae bacterium (assembly GCA_964623055.1). Classification (GTDB taxonomy): domain Bacteria; phylum Planctomycetota; class Planctomycetia; order Pirellulales; family Pirellulaceae; genus JADHUC01. Next base: position 50,612 of record CAZURK010000049.1, on the reverse strand, counting down.
AATACCGTCCGTCGCCTCTATCTCTCCAGCCAAGGAGATCGAAATAGTGCTCGGGCTAGAAACGCACATCGACCAGCCATGGCGGTGGTATCTCTAATTGCCACGTGGGACCTGGCACCGATCAGTGGCATCGAGCGCCAGATGCAACAGGGTGAAATACAGGACAATTTGCGAGCGTGAAAGTGACGTTCGTGGACTAACGGAGGTGTGAGATGATCGATCGGCGCGGTTTTCTGCGAATGACCGGCAGTGCGCTGGTGGCGAGTGAGATCGTATCCGTCCGCCAGGCGTCGGCCTTTGTGACGGGCGCGGAGTTCGATAAAGCGGCGGCCTCACGGGAGCTGGCTGCTCACCGGATCGTCAAGATCACGGCCCGTAGCGTCCGCGACCGTTTCCCGCGATCTATCGGCCCCAACTCGCGCGGTCGGCCGGTGGGTCGTGGGGGGTCCTATCGGGTTCACACAATCACGACGAACAAAGGTGTTGAAGGATGGGCGATGTGTCACCTCACGGAAGAGGCAGTACGGCGCTTCGTCGGCATGCGAGTCGGAGATCTGTTTGATATCTCGACAGGCGCCACTGAGGAGGCCGGCGCGCTGGGTAGAGCGCTGCATGATTTGGCGGGAAACATCTTGGGGCTTCCCGTGTGGAAGATGATCGGCGCGGCTGGCCCGAAAGAGACGTTGCTCTACAGCGGCGCGATCTACATGGAAGACGTGTGGCCACCAGATTCACCTCGCGGCATCCCGGCTGTGTTGGCGGCTTGCCAGCAGGACTACGACGTTGGGTACCGCGCGTTCAAGCTGAAGATTGGCCGCGGTTTCAAATGGATGCCCCGCAAGGACGGCCTCCGCCGCGACATCGAAGTGACACATAAGGTCAAAGAGCGATTTCCTGACTGCCGAATCCTTGTTGACGCGAACGATGCCTTTACCGTCGACGAGGCGATCGAATATGTTCGATCCGTCGCCGATTGCGATCTCTACTGGATCGAAGAACCCTTCGAGGAGGACTACGACGGCCTCAAACGGCTCAAGGATGCCATGGCCAAGTTCGGTTGTCGAGCGATGATTGCCGACGGCGAGCGGCGCAAGCGGCAAGCCGATCCGCTGACGAAACACGGTGGATACGTCGAAGAGTTCACCGATCGGCTATATAGTTTGGCGGAAGCCAAACTCGTCGACGTATTCGTGCTCGATCTGGGCATCGTGGGTTTCACTCGCTGGCGAAGGCTGATGCCCGAATTGGTCAGAGCCGGCATCAAGGCTTCGCCGCATCTGTGGATGTGGACGCCACGAACGTACTATTGCGCACAACTAGCCGCCGGAGTTGATAACGTCTGCATCATCGAAGGCATTCCTGGACAGGCTCCAGGAATCGACTACTCAGCGTACAAGATTACCGACGGAAATCTTGTGGTACCCGAAACTTCTGGTTTCGGTCTGAAGCTGGTGTGATCCAGTGGGCCCAGTACTCGCCTGGGCTCGATTGTCGGCCTTTAGTGCACAAAAGCACGAGACCGTTGCAGTTGAATTCCAGGCCGATAGACTGTTCGACAAGACTAATCGATGCTCGCTGCAAGTAAGGTCAGGGGCGAGCGTTGTCCTTCCGAGGTGGTTATGCCTCGACAGGCGCTGGACACGAAAGGCCGTAGGGACCACCGGTTTCATCTCCTCTATTGTCGGGTCGCGATTCAGTCAAAGAACGTTAACGCCTCCTCGACGCTGTCGGCCACTTCGCTGGAATTGATCGTGTCGGCGATGTCGATGATCCCGCTCCAACCCTTCGATTTGGCGCCATACGCGGCGCCGGATCGATATGCCACCCGCAGGTCAACGCCGACGAAACGGTTATTGAAGAAATGGACTGTGTTGGTGTCGATGCCGAAGTTCTGCAGCATGAGCGCGTTCTTTTCAGCCACTGTTTCCTTTTCGAGGATTTGAGCCTGCTCGGGCGTCAGCAGATGGCTGCGGCCTGGCGGGTCAAATCCGCTATGGTGGAACAGCAACGCGATGCGAACGCCCTGTGGACTGTCCTTGGGATAAATGAACGTGTTGTTGAAGATCAAAAAGTGCGTTCCAAAGAATTCGTAGTTTGGGAATTTCTCTTGCTCCGAGGGATCGTCGTCGTTGAACAGCGGGACTGTAATGAAGGGCATGTTGACATTTCGGTAACGCCCGGTGGACTTGAATGTGCAGCCCACGACGACGCCGAAGTCGGTGCCGTCGCGAAAGCGAACATAATCGCCGGCACAGTCTTCGAAGTGGCAGTCGACGAACCGGATGTGCTTCGGATCGTAAGCATTGTAGGCCATGTGTGCGTGTCCGCCACTGCCAACGCGTTTGAATACGCAGTCTCTGAACGTGACGTGGTCCGTGGAGGCGTATGCCGTGCCCGTCGCCCCGTAGTAGACGCCCGGCAGATCGATCCAACTGCATCCTTCAATCAGGATATCTTCATTACCGCCGAAGTGTGTCGCATATCCGATAGGGTGCTTGCCGGTGAAATGCAGGTTGCGAATGATCAGATTCTGCGACCTCGTAATCTGCAGGAAACCCGGTCCCTTCTTCCCCTCCATGCTGTCGTCCGGATGCCGTGTGAAGACCACGCCGCGCCTGCTGATCCCCTGGAGGGTCAGTGGATGGTCTTTGTGCCCGAGATCAGCCAGGCTCAAGGTTGGCATCACGTTTTCCGCATTGGAACTGACGACGTACTTGCCATCGAGAAAATTCACCACAACCGGGCCCTTCTGAACGGCCTGTCGAACGAGCAACCAAAAGTTCATGTCTCGGAAACTCGCGGCAGTTGCCTGGGTGAAGCCGCGACCATCTCCTACCTCCTGAGGCGCCACGTAAAATGCCTGCTCGCCCGTGACCGTTGCCGGTGTTTTACGGTCAGTCTCGGCTGCCCTTACGCTGTTGGCAACAGGAATGAAGAGTAGAACGTAGCTGAGAATCTGCGGGTGGGTGTAGACCATGAACTCCCTCGGAAAGGGCCAGTCGGGTCAGCTTCCCGACACATCTCGACGAAATGAACAGGCCGACGTGCGTGGGCGGCTCAGTGCTCTCGACGCAAGGATCATTCGGATTCCGTCGCAGCCCTAAGCTGCGCGGTTCCCTTCCTACGTGGGTCGAGGGCTGAATCTGGTTGCGTTTACGGTCAGTGGCCTGATATTCGTGCTACTGTAGTTGTTGCCAAGGCTCTGAGGAAGATGGGAGTTCGAATTCGCCGAGCACGGTGTATGCCGACACGCTGGCGCGGTTACTCTGCCTTCCGCGTGTCGTCACGCTTTTCGCGCCATGCGTCATTGTTTTCATGAAGGGAGAGGGTATCCTGTGTGGATGCCAATCAACGACCTGGCGCGTCGTGTTCTTACTGTCTTCACTGAAACCGCAATCCAATCGTAGGTGCCATGAAGTCTCTATCTCTGTTCCTCTGCTTCGTAACCGTGCAGGCTGGCATTCTCTATTCAGCACACGCGCAAGAGACCAGTCCGCTGTTTGACGGCAAGACACTCGACGGCTGGACCACCATCGACGGCAGTCCTGTCACACGGGGTTGGGAGGCGGTCGAGGGCACGATTCATCTACCCAAGAACGCTGGTGCTGGGAACATCGTGACCGCGAAAGAATACGGCGACTTCGATCTGCGGTTCGAGTGGAAGATCTCCCGAGGCGGAAACAGCGGGATTAAGTATCGCGTTCGCCGTTTTGGCAAGAGGGTGCTCGGTTGCGAGTATCAGATCCTCGACGACGGTGGGCATCCTGATGGGCAGACACCGAAGAAAAGCACGAGTTCGCTCTTTGATGTATGCGCCCCCAATGCTGACAAACATCTCAAGCCAGCGGGCAAATACAATTCAGGTCGGATTGTCGTTCGTGGGGACCATGTGCAGCATTGGCTCAACGGCGACCTAATCCTCTCCGTCCGCATAGGCAGCCCCGATTGGGATGCCAAGAAGGCTCGCAGCAAATTCTCGAAAGTTGCTGGATTTGGTGAGAATCGCAACGGCAAGATCATGCTTACCGATCACGGAGACGAGATCTGGTACCGCAAGATCACGATCACGGCCTTCACGGAACCAGTCGTCGTCGACGGAGTCGCTTCGGACGTCGGTCGTGATGATAATTGAGCACATACGAAACTGGTGAGCAGACACTTCTCTGGTCTTTGGGTTGCATTGCCATTCGTCGCCCTTTATAGACCGACCAATGAGGCACACGCGAACGGTAGGTTGAGTCATCTTCCTGCCATTACGGAATCAACGCAGATTCAACTCCAGCGAGTGCACATCGACGACTTGCTTGCCTGTGATGTCGAGCGCGTCCAGCTTCAACGTCCCTCGGCCCTTTTCAAGCCGTAACGTGCCCAGCTTGAGCGGCTTGAAGTCTTTCACGAAATAGTGTGACTTGGCCACACGCTCCTTCGACTTGTCGTACAACGGAGGATCGAACACTTCGACGACCTTGTTCGAGACGGAATCGGCCCCTTCCATGGAGAGCCGGAGAGTGGCGCCCTCGTCTCCCTCGGCGCAGGTGTAGTAAACGATCGCTTCATACTCGCCACTTTTGCCCACGATGATATCCCAGGTGATGGAATCGTCCTGGTGAGTCCAGTGCGTGAAAAAAGAATTGTTCGGAGCCTTGGAGCTTCGGCTGATCGATCCGTGTTCTATGCCGTCCCGAGCGGTCAGGATCGTGGATGATCCGTAGCCGACGGTGAAGGGCCGGTCAGCATTGACTTCGAAATGAGCTTGCATTTCCTCTCTGTGGCGCTCAGCCTCGTCGCGCAGCCGCGCCGTTAGTTCCGTATGGCGACCGGCCACGTCGGTACGTTGCCCTCGATCAGCTTCGATATCGAACAGTTGGCCTCTGGCATCGAGCCTGAATTTCTGAGTGCGAACACTGACTTGATCCTCCTTGATGGCAAACAGCGAACGCGGCTTCCACTCCGATTCCTCCTGCAGCAACAGTGAGCGTAGGCTTCGCCCATCCAGGGGCTTGACGCCCTCCACGGCAATGCCGGCTAATTCAGTAAGTGTGGGTAGCAGATCGATGGCCCCGGCAATCTGTGTAATCGTGGCGCCCGCTTGAATCCGGCCCGGCCAGCGAATGAAGAATGGCGAGCGCAGTCCGCCTTCATCGATAGAGCCCTTACGCCTTTTCATTCCGCCGTTCCAGCGGTGAGAATTCGGCCCGTTGTCCGAGAAGTAGACCACTATGGTGTGCTCGCGCAGTTTCAAGTCATCTAGCTTCTTCAGAATGCGTCCCACATTCCAGTCGATGTTCTCGCACAGCGCCAGCGCGGCCCGGGTCATCATCACATCTTCCTTGTCCACATCCCGGTGGCGCATGAGTGGGTCCTTCCCGTCGAACTTTGCGTAGAAGCGATCCGGCACCATCATGGGCGAATGGGGCGTGTTGAACGGCACGTAGCAGAAGAACGGATGCTCACGATTTGCCTCGATGAACGCTATGGCGTGTTCGGTGAAGTCATCTACGATGAATCCCTTGCCTCGGACCCGTCGGCCGTTGTGATCCAAGGGCGGGCTGAAGTAGTGTCCCCAGTGGCCGGACGTGAATCCGTAGAATTCATCGAAGCCACGATTGTTGGGGTGATAGGGCGGTTGCGTGCCGTTATGCCACTTGCCGAACGCGCCGGTGGCGCAATCGCCGGCCTTGAACAGGTCGGCGATGGTCGTCTCATCCGGGTTCAGGCGGCCCTGGCCGCGGGTGACTCCGCTGACCCCGGTGCGGGGATAGTAGCGGCCCGTCAGGAACTCGGCTCGCGTCGGGGCGCACACCTGACAAACGTAGAAGTTTTGTAGCGTCGCGCCCTCACGGGCCAGCCCGTCAATATTCGGAGTCGCGATGTTGACATTGCCATGGACGCTCAAGTCGCCCCAACCCTGGTCGTCGGTCAGGATCACCACGACGTTCGGCTGGCGGGCTGCTGCCAAACAGGAAAGGAATACGTTCAGGAGACAGACGAGTGGAAGTACGTTGTATTTCATAGTCTTCTCGGTCTCACGGTAGCTTTCGTGAACATGCAGCGTCTCTCTCACCATGCCACCTTGGGCATCCTGTCATTCCACGCCTTGAGTTCATCATCCAGTTGCTTCGCCATTTCTGGCCGTTCGGCGGATAGATCCCTCTTCTCACCGATGTCCTCGGCCAGGTCAAACAGGCGAGGGGGCATTTGACGATAACGAACGAGTTTCATGTCGCCCCGCCTGATCGCCAATGCCTCGCCTTTTCGACCGTACCTCCAGAACAGGACATCATGTGGCTTGCCTTTGGCTGTACCGGTAATGTAGGGAATCAGGTTGATTCCGTCGATTTCGCGATCCTTGGGGAGCGCCCCGCCCGCGGCACTCACCAAGGTGGGCAGGATATCGAGCGATATTACCGGTCTGTCATAGGTGCCATTCTCTGGGACTTTGCCGCGCCACCTCATAATAAAGGGCACGCGTATGCCTCCCTCCAAGAGTGTTCCCTTTCCGCCGGACAGTGGCTTGTTGCTCGTGAAAGGCCTGTTCACTCCTCCATTATCACCCAAGAAGATCACGAGAGTGTTCTTCTCTAGATTACAGTCACCTAGTGCTCGCAGGACATCGCCCACGCCGATGTCGAGGGCATGTATCATTCCCACCATTTTTCGTCGCAGCGGATCCATGTTGTTGGGCAGGCCCTCGCAATACTTGTCGGGTACGGTCAAGGGCCCGTGTCGTGGTCCGCGGCGCAATGCCCCTGCCCGCGGACTACGGCAAGCCTATCGGCCGCATCGCATTGCGCTGGGGCTCGAAGGAGCTCCCGACCCAATCGACCGTCTTCTCCACCTATCCGGGCTCTGACGACAAAAACCCTGTCGGCCGACCCGAGATCATCCACCTGGCCGCCAAGTTCCCGGTACTGCCGCCCGGGATGTCCGAATTGGAGGTCGTCGAAGTGCCGTCCGTAGCCAAGGCCGACCAAGCCAAGCCGGGCAAGGCGGTAGCGGCCTGGCTGGCAAGCGAGCCGGTGGTGGTGGAGGCGACCGACTGTTTCGGCCACCTCTGCCAGGCCTCCGTGCTCGAATCCGCCAACCGTATCGAGACTCGCCAAGCAGGGCCCGTGCTGACCGAGGAGATCTATCAGGCCATCCTCACCCCGATGGCCCGCTCGACCGACCCCGCTAAACCGACACTCAAGCGGTTTCTCCGCGTCCGCGCCTATCTGACCACCTACGCTGGCGAGGACTTCGCATCGTTAGCGCTGATGATCCACAATGGCTCGATCGACCAGCCCAACGGGGACGTCTACTACCGGCAGATCCGCGTGGGCGTGCCTTCGTCGATGGATCTGGGTGTCTGGAAGAAGAAGTTCAGCCCCGCCTCGGGCGAGGCGCTTCGGCATCACGTCCTGCTGGCCGACCGCCACTGGGACCGGCACCGTGCGCATCGGTTCTACGACGACGGCAGACCGTTCACTTACGGTAAGCACGTGGTCGAGGTGGACGGCAAGAAGTACTTCGATGTCCCGCTGGACAGGCGCGGCTGGCCGATTGACAAGGTCACCGATCCAGCCTGCGCTGTCCACGCGAAGCACGTCGCTGGCAATAAGCTCTTGCACCCCGCCGGCGCCGAATTGCTGCGGTACATGAACCACGACGACCAACACCTTTCGCGCGTATTCGACGCGGCGCCGGCGGCGTACCTGGCTTGCGATCCGGTCAACCGCGACCGGCTGGTCACGCTCGGCGGGCAAGTCTGTGCGAAACTCAACGTTTTCCCCTACCGTGCCAAGACCAAGTTCGGCGGCTACGGCAGCTTGCATGAGGCGTGGAAGAACGTCAGTGCCCGGCCCGGCCAAGGCATCCACATGGGGCGGGCAAACGGCTGGCTCAACCAGGCGTTGGCGTACGGGTTCTACTTGTCGAAGGATGAGCAGATTCGGCAGGACTGTCTGGACGTTGCCTGCCTGGACGTTGCCGTCCGTGAGAAGGCGCAGATGCCCGCGGGCAACGTCACCGTGCATAGGCCGTACTCGAAGGTGTGGGAGGGCGAATACTGGTACGTCAACTGCTGGCAGACGGTGGGCATTATGGGAAACGGCGCCAAGTGCTTGGCCGACATCATGGACTCGCCGGAACATCGCGACTTCGCGGACCGCCTAAAGAAGACCTACGTTCGCTTAGGCAAGTGGTCGGCCACGGTGGGCTGGGATACCGAACATAATATGCCCGCCGGCAACGTGGGCCTGCGCCGCAAAGGCGAGACCGAACCGCTCGCCAAACCCTACATCCGTGCGAAGAAGAGTGGCGGGACGAATCACTACTTTGGCAACCCGTACTTGTGGTACTACGAGCTGACTGGCGACCGCCTGTTTCTGGACCGCCTCCGTGAAACCGTCCGCGGCGACGTCGTCGGTGCGTCGGTCCAAATGACGCCCAACTGGTCTTACTGCCTCTGGCTGACCCAAGGCGGCAAGATTCCAGGGCGTGGGGGGTTTTGACCTTTCCCGGCTCGCCTGCCCGGCGGAGGGTCCGGATGAGTCTGCCGGGACAGAGGATTGGGAGACCGTCCGATGAACCGCTGTGCAATTCGACTTACCGTGCTCGCGCTGGGATGCACATTGGTCCTCGGCCCCTCTTCGACGTCGGCCGAGATCGACCACGTCGCCCTGACCGTCACTGGGCGGATCGAGCTGGGGCCGGTGTCCGAGCGATCGTGGGACAACGGCGTTCGCTGGTGCCAATCAGCCGTGACGAAAGACGGCGGCGTGCTGGTGTTCTACTGCGATCGGTATCACAAGATCGTTTATCGTTACAGCGCTGACGGCGAGGAGTTCGCCGAGCCGGCACAGGTGGCTTCGGGCCTGTGTCCAGCCGTGGCCCTGGACGCCGAAGACAACATTCACCTAGTCTTCAAGGGCGCGGGCAAACGGGCCAGCCTCAAGAAGCTCACCTGCACCGGCCCAGGCAAATGGGACGTCTCCGGCCCGGTCACCCAGCCGCTGGCGCGGTTCGGCGAGGGGCCGATCAACTTTCCCTCCATCCTCATCAACCCCGGCTCCGGGCGCATCTGGTGCATGACCAACTACCAGACCGTGGACATTTTCTCGCTGCCCAATACCGAGTGGTATCCGCTCCGCAAACCGCGAGGGCAGGCAGTGGTCAGCTACTCCGACGACGGCGGCACGACATGGGCCGAGCCGGTCTACGTCGGCTCCGACAGTGGCGACGAGGGCTCGGGCGTGGTGGTGTTGCGCCCGTGGCGGGGGCAGGCGGCGTGGTTCTGGACTTTCTGGGACTGCGCGACGCCAGCATGGGGGTTCTTCGACGGCACCCGATGCCGCGGCCTGCGGGAGTTCTTTCCGCACAAGAGGTCGCGGATGGCGGTGGCGCACCCGTGGGATACGATCGAAGACCGCCAAGGGCGGTTGATCTTCGCCACCGGCATGGGTCCGTACACACCGGGGCAGGTCTACAAGGTTTTCAACGGATCGAAATGGTCTGAGGAGATCTGGATCAGCGACAAGCGAGCCGTGGTCACCTTGCTCGGCGACGGCCGGTATACTTTCTGCGCCGCCAGCGAGGGCGGGCGGATTTCACAGTATCAACTCGAAGGCACGCGGACACTTGGCCGCCCGGTGCTATACACGCCGCCGAACGGCAGGGCTATCTTCAAATCCTTCACGCCCCTGCCATCGCAACGTCCTGACACCAGAGTGTTCCTGCCGTTGTTCCTGATCGAGGCCACGCCCCGCGAGGTCGGAGGGCGGATCAAGCTTGAGGACATGCAACTGACCTACCTCCGCCTGGAAGTCAGACCCCTTGACGACGCCTGGAACGCACCGCCTGCCTTCAACCCGGCCGGCACACGCAACCCCACCGCCTACAAGCCGGCAGAGATTGGTGATACCCGCACCGAGCCGCGCACCGACCCGTCGAAGGATCGAAAGATCGTCCGGGTTGGCGAACGGTGGGTGATGACCTACGCCGACGATAACCCGGGCCGGCTGATGACTGCGCCGATAGATGGTGGCAGGCTCGGCGAGCCGATGGTACTGATCGACGAGCCGGGATGGGGTCGGCACCAGTGCTCTGCCGCGGCGACAGGGGACGACCAGCTAGTGGTCGTCTGCCCGGGGCCGGACAAGAACGTGGTCCTGGTTCGGGTAAGCGGTGTCAGGGAATGGGGCAAGAGGCCGCCGAACGTGAATTCGTGGGCATCCAAGAGACACGATTGCTCCTGCGAAGTAGTAAAGGAAGGATACGCCCACCGAGATGGCTGGACCCCAGGCCGATCGTCAGGCAGCGGTGGATCGGCCATCACTACTCCGCCGTCGCCGACGGCGACCGGGTGGACGTGATCTACACGCCGGGCGCATCGCATTTGGGCAGGAAGCTCATCGGCCACGTCCGGCGCGAAAACGGTGTATGGAAACAGATGCCTCCTATGGACACCGGCAACACCATCCGAGGCTTATCGCTGTGTGATCTGGGCAGCGGCAAGTTGTTGGCGGCCTATGCGGTCCGCAACCCGCGCCCAACCGAGGTCGCCACGGGTGCCGAGAAGATGAAGAGGTTTACCTACACGCTCTACCGGCGGACGTTTGACGGCACGGCTTGGTCGGTGCCGGCGAAGATTGCCTGGCCCGAGGTGCCCAAATACAGGCCGGAGAACTGGACGGACTGGAATGAAGTCGGCGGTGTAGTCTATGTACTCGAGACCGATCTGGGCCGGTTCCCGACGCTGCCTGCCTCCGCCGGCGGAATGGATCGGGTCCCGGTGGCATGGATGGTGCCAGGGTTCGCCTGCCTGCCGAAGAAGGAGCGGGTTGCCCCGGATCGGGGCGGGATGCTGGTTACCACGGAAATCGAATTGGGAACGGTTTATTGAAAAGACTGGGCGACGGTCATGAATACGTTCCCGTGCATGGCTCCGTTGGCGCTGTGCACGTGGTAGTATGTGGGCGGCCCGTCTTTCCCACCTGATTGATGATCTCCGGGGAAGAGTGAACAACAAGAGGAATCTAAAGGTCTCGATTGGCGTAATGCCAATTACACCAATGGCACAAGAACTAATACCGAGCATCATGGGTCTGGATGTTGTTGCTCGAAAGCCTCCAACTCCTTTTGTTGGGTGGTGTTTAGTTTTTGGGCTTTCAAATACGATAGCTTCTGCGTACGACGAGAGGATTGTTGCTTTCAAGCTGCAGCATCGCTCCCGTATCGCCGGGGCCATCGAGATTGACACGGCGAGAGTTGCCCCTGACGGCGTGAGAAGCGTCGGCGTGGATAGCCGGCGCCGTTACGCATAAAATGCTGCACAGGGCAACCAAACGGATGTCAATCGCAGAATAACACGTGGCAAGAACGCCGTTGCCACAGTGACGATCAATCCAATTTCCTTCTTCTCTTTCGATCAATTCCTCAACCCGCTATTCTTCACTTGGACTCCGCTTGGCTACGCCCGGCGCAACCACTTGCTGGCATGTTAGCTAACCCCGGCGTGGAATTCTAGTTGGCCCGGCCGCCACAAGTTCGCCCATCATCTCTGCAAGTGTTGCGGCAGCTATAACTGCAGAGGTCACATCGCCAGGAATTGACCTGCCGGTAGTCTGATCGCTGGGTGTGCTGTTTCCTTCGAGTTGCCTCAGTCTTCGACCAGAGTGATATCCTCTGCCGGCTTCTTGTACTTCTTGCCGGCAATGTACGACTTGACTGCATCCACCATCTCTTGGGTGATCGTGTAGCGATAGGTGCGGTAATCCTTCACGGTCAGCTCGCCGACCCAGAAGAAACCCCACTTGTCGAAAAAGTCCGTAAGATCCAACTGGCCCACATCGCAGCAGATCTTCACGAAGTCAAATTGATTTCGAATAGACCCATTCCCACGGCCTTCGTGCGGGCGACGACGCATCTCTTCCATTACGTCGGCGTAGAAGTCGGGTTTGCCGTTTCGTGAAAAATAGAGATGGAGCTGCCAAAACGGTACGAGGCGGTCGAAGACGTTGCGGCATGCCAGGTAAGAGATCTTGGGACGGGCCTCGATGATGTTCTTACGCGCCGAAGCATAGTTCTTCTGCGCCTGCAGGCGGCTTCTGTTTCCCATACCGGTGACGGTATACATCGAAAAGATATTGCAGCTCACCTCCGTCATGCCGCCCCAGGTCATTTGCGGGCGCAATTGCAGCACGTGGCCCACTTCGTGGCAGAAACCCCAACAGGGGTCACCGACGATCACGACCTCCGGATCGGCGACCTTGCGCATGGTGCTCTTGTTGCCAAGATACGCCACCCCGTCGCGATCGCGGAACATGTAGTAGTTGAAATTGACTCGCGCCAGGATGCGATTCCGGGGCACCTTGTTGTACTTCACCAATCCCATCAAGGTGTAATGATGGTGGAGCAGCTTGTCGTAGTTGGCGATCAACTCCACACCCTTGTCGCGGGTATAGATGTTGAACCACTCTACCGGATAGGCAACCTGGATGTGTTTGCCGCGAGCGTCCATGATGGGACTCACCGCCTGGTCCAGCAGGCGGTTCCAATCGGCGTTTGTATGCGTCGAAGCGTCGAAGAAACCATTGACCTTGCCCGTGGGAAAGTGCACAACCACCTTGGGCGCCGTCTCGGCGTGGTCGTCAAAGTAGCTGACGTAGACGTTGCCGCCCTTTTCCACCTGAATCACATTCACACCCTCTTGGATAGCAATCCTCTGCTTGTGCAGCCCCCATCCGTTAGGATCTTTTGTGGGATTGATCCCTTCCGGGGGTTTTCGCATCCAGTCGGGAATCAGCAGCGCGAGTTCCTTGCCCCCGGTATTCCCGACTAACACCACATGCTCACCCGGCTCCATGCACATACCGGTGATGTTCTCGTACCGGCTGAAGCCGTCGCCCAGCTTCAGGGCCTCGTCCAACGCACGAGGCGAAAGATACGCTTCGTAGGTAGTCGCTCGGCAAGTGGTGTCGTACGACCCGTCCAGCATCTGGGCAGCCACCGCCTTGAGCAGATCGCTTTTGAAGCGATCCAGGTCTTCTGACTGCACGTCCGGCTTCAATTGGCTACAACTGACATCGGAAAAGAACGCCATATCGGCCTGGATCGACTCGATATCGTAAACCGCACCATCGGCACGATAAGCATTCAGTGACCACAACGACAACAACAGAGCGAGAACGATTTTTTTCATATTGGAAGAACCTTGTTTGAACTTCATTGCTGTGGCAAGAAGTGAAAACCGTAGGTCAATCTCTCCGAGACTGACTCGAGCGAGTCTCGGAGAGACTCGCCTACAATCCTATCCCAGCTTCGGAGTCGATCGTCCCTATTCACCCATTACTGTGTTGGTGCGCGTATCGCATTCCACCGAAACGATCGTCCGTCTCAACAACGACAGAATGGTCAGCCGCAATTGGCATGCTACAATATGGGCCAATTGCTGTTGCTAAGCCAGCCCTGTAGCCGAGTCTCGGAGAGACGCGCCTACGCGGGAAATGGCGCCTGCCCGGTCGGACCTTGAGACAAAACAACATTGGAGAAGGAGATGGATCGTCGGGAATTCTCGAAGAGTGGTCTTCTGTTGGGCGCCGGTTTGCTCGCCAGCTGTCAGGAAGGAAACGCCCAAGAGAAGGTAATGCAGGAAGAGGGGCATTATCTCGAACCGCCCAAGAATCTGCCAATCCGGAAATTCGATGTGGTCGTTGCCGGCGCAGGTACGGGTGGCGTGGTGGCGGCGCTGGCCGCCGCACGAAACGGTGCGAAGACGATGCTGATAGAGCGCAAGGGCTACACCGGCGGAACGGTCACCGAAGGCGGTACGGCCCTTCACAGCTTCTACAACCTTTGGAAGGCTTTCCCCGGAGTGAAGAAGACTCAGGTTGTCCGAGGGATACCTCAGGAGATTATCGACCGCCTTCTGCAGGTGGGCGGCACATCGGGACATGCCGAGATGTCCAGAGGATTCAGCTACGATTCGGTGTGCACGGCCGTTGACACCGAGCTTTATAAGCTCGTCACAATGGAAATGCTCGACGAGGCCGATGTCTTCCTAGCCGTAAATACACTGCTCACCGGCGCCATTGTCGACGGCAGTCGCGTAAGAGGTGCGATAACAGACAGTCGGTCCGGCAGAGAGGCAATATATGCCAAATCGTTCATAGACTGCTCGGCCTACGGCGATCTGGCGGCCTTTGCCGGGACCCAATACACGGTGCCCAACGATTACGCCTGCTGCAACAGTATCGGCCTGGCCAATGTGGATCTGGACCGCTACATCGCGTATCTCGAAGACCACGGAGGGTCCAACCAGCTTGCTCATGGCATACGCAGCGGCGAGGACGGAAAAATCGTGCGTTTCAACGGCGGACTGGGAGGAGGCTTTCGGGACGAGGCGAGAAAGATCGGGATGTCCTCCATGATAACGACGGTGCACGACAACTACCTGATGTTCGTCAAGGTCAATTTCAAGGTACCGGGAAGCGTGATCAACCGCGACGACATGGCAAAAGCAGAGATTGTGGTGAGAAAGCGGCAGGCCAAGGCCGTTCAGCTCTTCCGGAAGTATGTGCCCGGCTGCGAAAAAGCATTCATGGCTCGGACCAGCCCGTCGCTTAACATCCGCCGCGGTCGACTCATTAACTGCGACTACGATATTTCACACGAAGATGTCATCGAAGGCAGGCACTTCGATGACGACATCATGGCCTACGGTTTTCACGATTCGGCTCCGCGTTACCAAGTCAAAAACGGCGGCACGTACGGCCTGCCCTACCGCGCACTGGTCGTCGCTGGAATCGAGAATCTTTACGCCGCCGGCATGATGATAACCTCGGACCATCGGCCTCATATGTCCACCCGAAACACCGTATGCTGCATGGGGCAGGGCCAAGCCGCAGGAACCGCCGCTGCTCTCTGTGCCGCCAAGAACTGCGGAACACGTGATCTGCCATACCGCGATTTGAGAGATACTCTCTTGCGAGACGGTGTGTACCTTGAAAGTTGACACGGCCGCCTTTGAGGCGAAACCGGGGCCTGGGACTTCAGTTTTGATGTCTTCGGCTGATTCTTCGAAGACAATTACTTCGATCTGATGCCGGGCGAAACCAAAACCGTGCGCAACCTGGGCGAACCCCGACGCGGGCAAGTAACCGCCAAGACATGCTACTCACGGCACGGCACTCCACTCGAATCCAGGAAGGAGCTGAAGAATCCTACTCCTTTATCATCAGCTTGGCTCCGGTCATTTGCAGCCGCCGATGTTTTACCGAGAGGATTAGGGCCGTGACAGCCGAGGCACACAGTCGAGGATCGGCAGCAAAATCCTGCGGATTATTGTCTCGATTGGGCTGATAGTAGAATGTGCCACCTGGACACTGCGCCAACGCGAAATGCCAGCGGTTGTAGTCCATCAACTTGCGGAACATGACAGGATCGGGCAGCGCGCCCAGTGCAGTCCAGGCCATGCCTAACAGAGGCGAGCCGTGCGTATCCGGGAAGGTCTTTGGATGGTTGCCGATGCAACCAGCGCTCAGTTTGGCAAAGTCCTTGTAAGCTGCCCCACCAACTGGACTGAGGTAGTGGGCAATCGCCGAGGCCCCGGTGCGGCCCATGTCGGCGTAGCTGGGGTTATTCCTTCCGCCATCTTTGTACCACACGTAGCCGATATCATTGGTGCCGCGTGCTACGAATTCCTGAGCAGCCTGATATCGTTCCGCGTCGACTTCCAGGCCGCAGCGCAGCATTAACGCCCACGCCATCTTGGCCTGCATTGTAATCACGTTGATTGCGCCATACCCATTGCCGCCCGGACGATTGGCCGGCCGATGCCCCCAACCTCCGTTCGCCATTTGGGCTTTGTGAAGCCACTTGTTGATTTGCTCCAGTTCAGGCAGCACCCAGACTTCACGGGTGATCAGGTAATACTCGCCCAAGTAGGCGCCGTACAGACCATATTTCCAACAATCTAGGCCACGGTAGTCGATCCGGTCGTTGGTTTCCCGGGCACAAGCCTCCGCAGCGCGCTTAGCTGCCGGCAAATGGGCCTCCGCGCCACTGGCCAACAGGGCCATTGCGGCAAACGCATTTATGTGGGGGCGACCATGCCAGGTGCCGTCGAGCTTCTGAGTCTTCAGCAGATAAGCATATAGTTCATCGAGGATGATTTCGCTCTTCGGGCAGTCATACGGGTAGGTGTCCGACAAGCCGCCGTGGGGCGGGAGCCGAGATTATCTGCAATCAAGCGACTCGCTTCAAGCTGCGACAATTGCTGTTGAGCTTGCCTGCCCCGACATCTCCCTATTCCCAACAGGGCCCCGGCAGATCAGACTATTGTTCGAGGAAGGTATCCCGGCCTCTCCTTTCAGGACAGATGACTGGCCCCTCCTCGACGCGGATAACTACATTCCGAAAGAACAACTCAAACTAGAAAAGCCCGCAGACTACAGTCCTATTCCTCTGAAACGGCCTCCGACGACACAGTAGTCGCGGAAGGCTCGTTTGACTCGATTCTGAAAGGAAAGACTCATGATGTCATGTGCCGCAATTATCCGAGTTTCGATCGGCTGGACACCAGCGCTCATGCTGTTCGCCGCTTTCGGTGCACAGGGCGCCGACAGCTCTGCTGTTACAGCACGCCGAATCCTCGAACGAACCGGTGTTCAAGGCGGCCTCGTAGTGCACCTGGGCTGTGGCGACGGCCACTTAACAGCGGCGTTACGTGCGGGGGACGGTTTCCTCGTCCATGGACTCGATAGTAGTGCGGAAAACGTCGAGATCGCGCGAGCGCACATCCGCGATGCTGGAGTCTACGGTCCAGTATCTGTGGAACAACTCACGGGCAGCATCCTTCCCTACACGGACAACCTGGTCAATCTGGTTGTGGTGGATACGAGTTACGGGATACGCGATGCGAGATCCGGGATGCGAGATGTGGGAAGCGAGATTCTGCGCGTTCTAGCGCCGCGCGGTGTAGCTGTTGTGCGGCAGAAGGGAAACGAGGAGTGGCTATCGCGTATCCCGCATCCCGTATCCCGCATCGGAGACGGTTTTGCGATGTTCGCAAAACCGGTTCCCACAGAGATTGACGAGTGGACTCACTACCTGCACAACCCGACTGGCAACGCTGTCAGCCGTGACCAGGTTGTTGGCTTTCTGCGGCAGTTTCAGTGGATTGGCGGACCACGCTACTCACGCCACCACGATCACATGTCCGGCGCCAGTGCGATGGTATCCGCGGGCGGTCGTCTGTTTTACATCTTCGATCACGCGTCGCCTTTCAGTATACAGCTTCCGTCCGACTGGCAGTTGGTCGCCCGCGATGCCTTCAACGGCACGGTTCTGTGGAAGCGGAAAATCGGGCCATGGTTTTCGCAGATGCAGCGGCTGAAAAGCGGGCCGTCCGACCTTCCGCGGCGGCTCGTGGCGATCGGGAACACGGTCTACGTCACATTGGCGCTCGATGCGCCGGTGACAGCCCTGGATGCAGCAACAGGCAAGCCGCGGAAGAAGTATGCGGGCACAGAGGGAACGGACGAGATCCTCTACCTGGACGGCGTATTGTTCCTGGTCGTAAACCGCGAAGGATATTCGCGGGGGCCACTCACTGCGTGGACCGAGCAGAAGCGAGTACTGATGGCGGTCGATGCCAGCACGGGCGAAACGCTGTGGGAGAAGGGGTGGCCCTGGGTAGTGCCAGGAGGAATGGCCGTCAATGGGCAGCAAGTAGTCTTCTTCGATGGCGAGCGGGTAGTGGCCCTGGACCGAAAGACCGGTGCGGAACTGTGGCAGTCCGAGGTGCTGGGCAGACGCAGCCCGGTCCCGATTTACTTCTCGCCCTGCCTTGTATTGTATCAGGACTTGGTACTGTTCTCGGGCGCGGATCCTGAGACCGAGCCGTACCATGCTGACAACGGGAAGACGATGTACGCTTTCTCCGCCGACACGGGCAAGACGCTGTGGAAGTGCCCTCATGCCCCGGCTGGCTACCGCAGCGCCGAGGACATCTTCGTGATCGACGATTTGGTTTGGACCTCGGACATCTTCAACAGCAAAGAGTTTCGTACGCAACAGACAGGCACAGTTTGGGGACGCGATCCGCGTACAGGCGAGGTTAAGGTCGAATTCAAACCGGACGTGGACACGCATTGGTTCCACCACCGTTGCTACCGGGCGAAGGCGACCGAAAACTACCTTCTAACGTCGCGCACCGGTATCGAGTTTGTGGACTTCCGAAAGCAGCATTGGACATGCCATCACTGGGTGCGTGGTGCGTGCCTGTACGGGATCATGCCGGCAAACGGGATGGTCTATAACCCGCCGCACCCCTGTGCATGTTACCTGGAGGCGAAGCTGTACGGCTTTAACGCGTTGGCAACGCACTCGACGTCACGACAGAAGATCATCGACACAGCAACGCAGTCCGAACGCCTCGAACGCGGTCCGGCTTACGACACACCAGTCGAAATTCAAATCGCCAGTCCATCGGATTGGCCGATCTTGCGGGCTGACATGGCCCGCAGCGGTAGCGTCGCCGCGGAAGTGCCGGCCAAGCTGACCGCGGCCTGGAGTGCTGAGATTGGCGGACGGCTGAGTAGTCCAGTCGCATCTGGCAGCCGGCTTTTTGTGGCTGCCATCGACGCCCACGAAATCCATGCATTGGCAACGGATTCCGGCAGGCCTCTTTGGCGTTTCACCGCAGGCGCTCGAGTCGACAGCCCGCCGACGATCTGGAATGGGCGCGTGCTCTTCGGCTCGGCGGATGGATATATCTACTGTTTGCGAGCAGACGACGGCCACCTGATCTGGCGCTACCGTGCCGCACCGGCGGACCTCCGTATGGGTGCCTTCGGCCAGATCGAATCCGTCTGGCCGGTTCACGGCAGCGTGCTCATTCGCCAAACGGAGGACGGTGGGGAGGAGTTGTGGTGCGTAGCAGGTCGCTCGATGTTCCTGGATGGCGGGCTTCGGTTGCTGCGTTTGAATCCGGCCACAGGCGCGAAAATCGGCGAGACCGTCTTGGATGATCGCGTGCCGGGCACGGACGATAACCTGCAGGTGGCGCTGTCCGGTTTGAATATGCCGGTGGCGCTGCCGGACGTCCTCGTTAGCGACGGCAAGTTCGTCTATATGCGTTCGCAGCAGTTCGATGGTGACGGCAATCGTATCGACATTGACGTGCCCAACCGGAAGGAACGCGAACAACAGGGCGAGACTGCGCATCTGTTCTGTCCTACCGGTTTACTGGACGACGTGTGGTGGCACCGGTCTTATTGGGTCTACGGCCGCGTGTGGAAATCGGGAGCAGGCGGATACTATCGTTCAGGCCGTTTCGCACCGTCCGGCCGGCCGATGGTTTTCGACGACGACAACATTTACAGCTTTGGCCGCAAGCCGCAGTACTACCGCTGGACAACGCCCATGGAGTACATGCTCTACGCCTCGGCCAAGCAGCCTCAGATCGACCGAATCGGACCGGACAGGAAAGGTCGGACCGCAAAGCCCAAAAAGAAAGGTGCGGGGCTGGGTGCCATGCCGACGAGCACCGTTCAGACAAACTGGAAGCAAGACGTGCCGATTTTGGTGCGCGCCATGGTGCTCGCAGGCAAGACGCTCTTTCTCGCCGGTCCGCCGGACCTGATTGATGAGCCGAAGACGCTGGCTACATTCGAAACCGCCAAGACGCAGGAGTTGCTTGCGAAACAGGCGGCGGCGATCAAGGGAGGCACCGACGCCGTACTCTGGGCCGTGTCCGCCACTGAGGGCAAGAGACTCGGCGAACAGAAACTGGATGGACACCCCGTCTTCGATGGCATGATTGCCGCAGGCAACCGCATCTACTACGCGACCACGGACGGCCGCCTCGTTGCACTGCAAGGAGCGCCTTAAGGACAATAATTCGAAGGCAAGAAGGGCGGCGTTGTTGTGTCGGTCGATAAGAGGACCGGCAAGAGCCTCGGAACGTGTGAACTGCCCGCCCCACCCGTTTTCGAGGAAGTGGTCTAGCGACTTTCACCAGCCCTTTGGTAGAAAGGCAAGTCCCTACGTAAGGCCGAAGTCACTGACGCAACCGGCAGACTTTATCCGAGGCACGAAAGCAACGGCGGCAGGATCCGTTGATCGTCTCGGGTTCTTCGCAACACCGCGGTCGTGACCTGCTATTGTGGGTGAATTTCCGAGCGCCCTCATGAGCAACGAAGTCCGCCAGAAGGATGCGAGCCCCTGCCGCTGCCCAAGGACTGGCCCGCCACCGTTCGAAATGCGGTGCTGAATGTGATGGGGATCGTACGCATCGCCATGCTCGCCGGCCGCGAAGCCCTGATCCAGCAAGCTGGAACAAAACCGAAACAGCTCGACATTTCTTTGTTTCCGACGATACGATCCGAGCATGGCTTGGGCGAACCGACGATGACTCACTGGTTCAGACCCGCACACCCGTGAATCGGTTCCCGGATTTCGTTCGCTATGCCGTTCAGAAAATCAAGCTGTTCTGTCCCAAACTCGGCAAGGCGACGTGCTTGGCGATAGCCCTCGACGCGGTCAATAGACCTCGTCAACTTCTTCACACATTGTATCGACCACATCGGAGGGTTGCGTCAGGGGCCACGGGGTATCAAGATCTGTATCAGCAACTACTGGACCGCTTAGGAGAAATATCATGCGTGAATCCCAAACGAAACTTGTGCCCCTGATGGGCCTTTTCCTTTCTGCAATTGCAGTGAGCGTAGTCCCGGCGGAGGAGTCATCGCCGGGGAGATCTGTGCTCTGGTACGGTGCACCCGCAAAGAACTGGGAAAAGGAGGCTCTGCCCATAGGCAACGGACGGCTTGGAGGCATGATCTTCGGAGATGTCGAGAAGGAACAGATCCAACTGAACGAAGACAGCCTGTGGACGGGAGATGAAAATCCGTCGGGCAATTATGGTAGCATGGGCGGATACCAGACTTTGGGCAACCTGTTCATTGAACTGGCCGGGCAGAGCACACCAAATCAGTATCGGCGGGAACTCAACATCCGCGAAGCGGTTGCCGGGGTCGAGTATGCCGCCGTCGTGAAGTACAAGCGAGAGTATTTTTCGAGTTACCCAGATCAAGTTCTTGTCGCTCGGTTTACGGCTGATAGTCCAGGCAGCTACACCGGCAAGATCAGTTTGACCGACGCCCACGACGCGAAGATCACCGCCGTCAAGGGCAAGATCACCGCGTCCGGCAAACTCGACAACGAGCTTCAATATGAGACCCAGGTATTAGTGCTCAACCAAGGCGGCAGCATCAACGCTGAAAACGGCGCGATCAGCTTCACGAAGGTCGACAGCTTGACCATCCTTTTGGCTGCAGACACAGATTACCTTGGCATCCACGAGAAGGGATGGCGGCAGGAACACCCTCACGGACTTCTGAACAAGCAACTCGCGGCCGCCGCCGGGAAATCGTACGACGCGCTGCGGTCTGACCACGTGAAGGATCATCAAGGCCTGTTCAACCGTGTCGACCTCGACACGGGCGAGTCCGACGAGAGAATCGCTACGCTTCCGACCAACGAGCGCCTTGCGGCCTACCGAAACGGTGCGAAGGACCCCGAACTAGAGAGTTTGTTCTTCCAGTACGGTCGCTACCTGTTGATCGCCAGCTCTCGCCCCGGCTGTCTACCGGCCAACCTGCAGGGCATCTGGAATCAGACGAACAAGGCACCCTGGCACAGCGATTATCACACGAACATCAACATTCAGATGAACTACTGGCCTGCCGAACAGACAAACCTGTCCGAGTGCCACGAGCCGCTGTTGGACATGATCGAACAGCTCCGCGTGCCCAGCCGAAAGGCCACACTGGCGGCCGGGGAATTCGGCGACGTCCGCGGATGGACCGTCCGTACGTCACACAACATTTTCGGCGGACACGGTTGGCGGTGGAACAAACCGGGGAGCGCGTGGTATTGCCAGCACGTTTGGGAACATTATGCGTTCGGCAAAGACAAGGACTATCTCAAGAACCGTGCGTACCCGATCCTCAAAGAGATTTGCGAGTTCTGGGAAGACGCCTTGAAGGAAGGTCCGGGTGCAAAGCTCGTGGTGGAAAAGGGCTGGTCGCCGGAGCACGGGCCAACCGAAGACGGTTGCTCCTACGACCAGGAGATCGTCTGGGACATCTTCACGAACTACATCGAGGCAGCCGATGCATTGGGCGTCGACAGACAATACCGCGACAAGGTGGCCGGCCTCCGCGATCGGCTCCTGGTCCCCAAGATCGGCAAGTGGGGCCAGTTGCAGGAGTGGGTCGAGGATCGCGACAATCCGAACGACCACCACCGCCACGTCTCGCACTTGTTCGCCGTACATCCCGGACGGCAAATCTCGCCGGTTGCGACACCGAAATTGGCCGAAGCCGCCAAGGTTTCTCTCAACGCACGCGGCGATGGTGGTACGGGATGGAGCAAAGCCTGGAAGATCAACTTCTGGGCCCGCCTGCTCGACGGCGACCATGCTTATAAGATGCTGAGCGAACAGCTCAAAGGCAACACCCTCGATAACCTGTGGGATACGCACCCACCGTTCCAGATCGACGGCAACTTTGGCGCGACGTCGGGCGTGGCCGAGATGCTCTTGCAGAGTCAGGCGGGTGAAATCCATCTGCTGCCGTCCTTGCCCAGCGCTTGGCCTACCGGCAGTGTCACGGGCCTGCGTGCCCGCGGCGGTTTCGCGGTCGACATGCAATGGAAGGACAGCAAGCTCGTCTGCGCCACCATCCGCAGCGGCAAACGATGCAAAGTCCGTTACGGCGAGCAGGCCATCGAGTTGAATCTCAAACCAAACGAGACGGCGCGTCTAAACGGTCGCCTTGCTCAAATCAAGTAGCGAGTGCATTACCTGAATTCGAAGACCATACGATGACGAGCTCCTTGATGACCAAGTCGCAACAACTGGCGGGTATCGGGCTTTTGGCTGTCTTGCTTCCACTCACCGCCCAGGCTAGTGAAGATCGCGGACGTGACCGTGGCGAGGACGGCCAGGCGCAGGCGACGCTCCTGGTCGACAAGACTGCAACCGCAGAGACACGGGAGTTGTTTGTGCTGGTTCGGCAGCTTGCCGATACCCATGTGTTGTTCGGTCACCAGGATAGCACGGCCTATGGTGTGGGTTGGTCGGAGGGCAGGAACAACTCGGATGTCAAGGAAGTGACCGGAGCGTTTCCGGCCGTTCATGGGTGGGACGTCGGTCGCTTGGGCCGGAAGGAGAACCTTGATGGAGTCGACTTCGAGCGGATGAAACAGCTAATCAAAGACGCCCATGATCGCGGTGGAGTCAATACCATCAGTTGGCACATGAGTAACCCCGTAACCAGACGTGGGTATCTTGACCGCCGCGCTCGAACCAACAACGTATCGAATGTAATTCCAGGCGGCTCGCACCACGAACACCTCAAACGCAAGCTAGATGCCTTTGCCGAATTTGCCTTCGAGTTGAAAGACTCGTCCGGAAGGCCCATTCCAATCATCTTCCGACCATGGCACGAAAACAACCAGCCGCGATTCTGGTGGGCGGCAAGAGACGGTGGTCAAGACTACATTGCGTTGTGGCGTTTCACCGTCGAGTATTTGCGTGACAAGAGAGAAGTCCACAATCTTCTGTACGCCTACTCGCCGCTGTCGCATCCGTATCTTCGGCCGAAGGAGCCTTCCGTCTACACGGGCGCTGAGAGCGGTTATCCCGGTGACGCGTATGTCGATATCATCGGCATCGACGACTATTCCGGTAGCGGGAAATCGATCGTGGCTGCGGCACGACTGGTTGCAGAAATTGCGGGCGCGCGAGGCAAGATCGCCGCATTGACCGAGGTCGGGCCGGGCAATGGCCTTTCGGCCAATCGCGCCCTTTCGTTTTACACAAAGCAGCTTCTGCAGCCAATCAAAGATGACCCACTCGCTCGCAAGATCGCCTATGCCCTGGTCTGGCGCAATAAGGATCACGGACATTTCTGGGTCCCTTACAAAGACCATGCCGACGCTGACGATTTCATCACGTTCTTCCGCGACCCACTCACTTTGTTTGAAGACGGCTTGCTGAGAATCCGAGCCGAAAACTCGCGGGAGTGAGTTGATTAGAGGATAGAAGGCGCAAGCCATGAAAAAGACTGCTCAGCCCAAGTCATGTACCGGTTTGCTGTGGATTCTTGTGTTGCCAGTTTGGTTGGTGATTGCCTTCCCGTATCCAGGCCAAGCTGGAAAACAACGCGTCTTCGTGCTGACGGACATTTCCAACGAACCGGACGATGAGGAATCGATGGTGCGTTTCCTCGTCTACGCAAACGAGTATGACATCGAGGGGTTGGTCGCCACAACGTCCACTCACTTGCGCAATCGAACGCGTGAAGATCTGATTCGCCGTCAAATCAGCGCGTATGGCCAGGTGCGCAACAACCTCACCAAGCACGCCGATGGATACCCGACGACCAAACAGCTACTGGGAGTGACGGCCACAGGGCAACCGTCCTACGGCATGGCCGCGGTGGGCGACGGCAAATCGTCGGCTGGGTCGCAGCTACTGCTGGCCGCGGCGGATCAGGACGACGAACGGCCTTCTCGGCGTCCTCGGTCTGCCGTGTTACTGGCCGAAGCAGACGAGTGAACCGTCCTCCAATGAAAGGAAGACCCGACCGCGGGCCGTAATCACTCCATCGAAGACGGGGGATGATTCCAGGTCGTACTGAGCCAACGATTTTCCGTCGGTTGCGTCGACCAGGCAGAGCGACGCCCCTCGTCGCCCCCGGAAAGTGGCCTCTGCCTTGTCAAGATTCTGGATCGTGAGTTCGCTGGTTCTCAGTTCGGCCGACTCGGGTGGGCCTGCCAGCAGCAGGGTCTTGTCGGCCAAGACAAGGGTCCGGGCAAAGATGGGTACCTGCCGGCTCCAAACGTAGCGATGCAAGCTTGGCTCGCCGAACCGCCTGTCGCGTTCGGTGATCTTCAGGCCAAGGGCTCGGCCTGATCCGCCGTAGCGAAGGTGCTGATTGTCTCGATTGCTTGGCAGCGGTTCGAAGGCTTCTTTCTCGGCGGCGAACAAGTGATAACGCTCGCCTCCGCGAACTTGCCCCGCCCCGCCGCCCGGCAATTTGTCGCGGCCATAGCCGTACACGGCATGCTCACCCAGCGAAAGGATGCGGCCCGACGGCACCATGTTTCCCATGCGTGCCCAGATCGCCCAGCCGGATTCGTTCACGGGAGGCATGCATACAGGATCAGTCGCGAAGAGCCAATAAGAGCGATGCCACCAAGCATCGTCCAGGAAACCCATCGGCGCGAACAAATGGGGCGGGCCGGTTTGCAGGTCGTCACCCGTCTCGAAGTCGATCTTCAAATGCCGCATGTACACGGAATCTCCGGACACGGCCAGGACATCGTTCAAGACGCCGCGCAGATCGACGCCGCCGTCTGGTTGGTCCCCGGTCTTCGGATCAATGCTGTGGATCACGGTTTCCGAGAGCAACGTGCCCGTCTCGGGCTCAAGCCGGTACACGTGGATCCCTCCGTCCAGGTACGACGAGCGGCCAGCCGCCACGATGAGCGTGCCGTCGTGAACCAGGACGCTCCCATGGATAGGCCAAGCTGATTCGAGTTGCCCTCGGACTGCGATCAACCGATCCCCAGGCGCGCCACGAAAACGCCAGGCCATCGTTCCGTCCGCTTCACGGAGGCAGTAGACCCAACCGTCGGCCGCGCCAAACAGGATCAGGCCATGGTAAATCGTGGGCGGCGAGTCGATGCGCCCGCCGGCTGTGTATGACCAGAGCGAAGCGCCGTCGGTCACACCCAGGGCGTGTACCGTGTGGGCATCAATCTCCGCAACGAAGAGTTTCCCGCACGCGGCAATCGGGCTTGAGAGGCGACCACCGATCGTTGTCTTCCACATCTGGCTCAGCTCGCTTGGCACGCCGGTGGTGGTTCGACCGCTTCGCCCGTTATCATGTCGATAGGTTGGCCAGTCATCTGGATTTTCGATTTTGGATTGCCGATTCTCGATTTGTCCGTAGGCGGGACCCTTCTCAAGACGCTTGTCGACCGTTTCCACAGAGGTTGGTTTGCTACTTGACGAAGTGAATGCGTACGTGCCGCGGACCATTGTCTTGATATTACAGGCGCATGAGTGCGGCGTAGCGTACAGTAGTCCATTCGCGGGCATGACTCCCAACTGGCAAGTTCCCCGTACCCAGTGGTTCGGGTTGATTTTGCCCGACCTGATGTCGATGAACTCCGTTCCCGATCGGGCGGACAGGATGAACCGGCTTGTGGCTTTCGACCGATAGCAACGATGATGGGCCAGCGTAGGGTACGCCCACGCCTTCTCTGTGGCTATGGTTCTTTCGATCTCCCCGGTCTTTGCATCCAGTCCTTGCCCGAAATCCGCGCTGCCACGACTGCGAGTGTAGCCACGCCAGACCAGATTGTCGATCACGAAAACGACGGGCGGTGAATTGAATCCCGCCGTGCTGGAACGCTCCCAAAGGGCCTTGCCGTCGTCGATGGAAAACGCCGAGAGGTTACGGAAATCGGCCACGTAAACGATGCCGTCGTGAGCGGTCAACGCGGGTGACGCCCAAAGCCACGTGCGGTTTCCGGGAGCTGCGAGATGCGCGGGATGGGCTTTCCGCCACCGCTCGTCGCCTGATTCTACGTTCAGGCAAACGAGGTGCTCATCCGTCTGGTACAGCAAAACATTGTTCGATAGCACCAGCGGAAGCAATGTCTCGATACTGACTTCCTTGCGCCAAAGCACTTCTCCCGTTTCGGGATCCGATGCCATGATGACCCGCCGCGCGGACGGGTTGTCTCCCCGACGTGTGTGAATCGCCACCTGGCTGGTGCCGGCCAGCATGATCAGACGGTCGCCAGCATGAATGATCTGTCGCGTGTTCTCCGTCCCCTGGTAAGTCATCACGACTCGTCCGGTTGCCGCGTCCAAGGCCGATACGGGTTGGTCGATCCCCAGGGTCACGTATACGCGGTCGCCGGCCGCGACGAGGCGGAAGGGCAAGTCGGGTGGTCCCGACCGAAAGCCGTGCAAGTGATTGGCCCACTCGTTGATCCTTCGCTTCCAGAGAATCACGCCGTTGAAAGCGTCCCGGGCCACCAAGCTCCATCTGGCGGGCATGCGGATATCGGCGGTCAGTCCCTCGTCGACGACGCAGAAGAGCCGCCCCTGCGCCGAGACCATTGCACTGACGCTCGCCAACTGTTCATGACTGCGAGCATATTTCGGATAACCGATCCACTGCACATGCTTGGGAAGCCCGACCCGTGTGTCGTGGGCAACGGCGTTGTTGTCCGGCCCGTGCAGGTAGTGGGTCCATTCGTCGATCTCCGCGGGAACCGGTTTTGCGAACATCGCAAAACCGTCTCCGATGCGGGATACGGGATGCGGGATACGCGATAGCCACTCCTCGTTTCCCTTCTGCCGCACAACAGCTACACCGCGCGGCGCTAGAACGCGCAGAATCTCGCTTCCCACATCTCGCATCCCGGATCTCGCATCGCGTATCCCGTAACTCGTATCCACCACAACCAGATTCACCAGGTTGTCCGTGTAGGGGAGGTAGTTCTTGTTCCAGTATTGGACCGACACTTTGCCGTATAGGCCTTGCTGTTTGACAAACGTTCGAGCCTCGGCCGCTTCGCGTCGATCTCCGCAAAGTCCGTGAACAACAACGTTGTCATTGGCCAATAGATCGGTCGCGAATAATCCACTGCCCGATCCTATGTGCACGACCAGCCCGCCCTGGATTCCAGAGTTTGCCACGATGCCCTTTACCGGCTGGCCATAAATGCTCGTGGTGAGGGAAAAAAGAACGAACGTCAACACATTCCTCATGGTCGTGACTCCTCAAAAAGTCTTCGTCAGCAGCCCATCGCAATCATCGGGTTCACACTTCATTCGCTTGGGGCAGGACAGTCCAATTATTGACGGTTTGGGCCGCGTTGGCGAGACTGTCGGCATGCCCGCCAACGAACAATAACTCGTCCTCGTGACTGTCGAGCGCATGTGAAGTCAAATATCAATAGAATTGCGGCATCTGTAGATTGGCTCTTCCTTCAATGGAACATCCTCAACACACTCCACTTGAATTCAGGGAAAAGAACAAACCCAATGACGTGATCCTTGAAGAGCGTTGGGAGACGGGCGAATGGTTTCGAAGCGGCATGATCTGGACGGTTGGCAAAGGCAATGTTCTCTACTTCCGCCTGGGCCACGAAACGTATCCCATTTTCAAGCAACCGGAAGTCATCAAGGCCATCGAAAACGCATGCCGTTGGCTTGGAAAGGAATCAGCGGAGCAGCCAGCGCGACAGGGCAGATAACGGGACAGCCTGTCCAGACTGGAACCAGTGCCTCAACGATGGCGTTGCGACGATGCCACGTGCCTGAATTCCCGTTTCTTCAAGCCTCTCTGCATGTGTTCGTTATTGTGGAGGAGTCTCCAGAGTAACTGGGTCGAGTAGTTCTCGAATCCTTGGGATTCAATGGGGATCGGCGAGTACTTATTCAGCCCAACGTAATCCCCGCTTGTCATGCCGTAGGTAGGACTGTTGGGATCGGAAATCCACTCGTTCCAAAAGAAGTCGAAGCAGCCGCGCAACTCACGTTCCATCAGAGGCCTCAACGGCTTTGGATCGCTGACGACCGGAAAGGCCCCGTCTTGCCGAGATGTTGCTGATGCGGTTTCGCCTTCCGGGGTGTCCGCTAACGCTTTCTCGTCGCGTGTTGTTTCGCTTTCGACACAGGTGCGACCAAGAAAGATGAGGACCAGCAACAGGGCCGCCCTGTTGAGTTTTCGCGTTGTTTCCAATCTCTTCCTCCTTGTTGCCGTCCGGAGGTAGTGCTTCTCATCGGGTGGATTTGACTGTAGACAAGGTTACTGCGTCATCGCGGGACGCTCCCAGTCGGTCGACTGGTAACCCTGGGGCTTCTGTGGTTTGTTGACCTCGATGATCTTGTCGCCTGGGTTGAAGAGCGGCCAGTCGTCGGTGCGGAAGGGCGATGCCGGAAGCCCTTCCTTGCTGTAAAGCAGGTTGCGTTGCGAGGGGTTCATGGCCCACGCATAGCGCACGGCGACCGGTTCTTGGACTTTGGAAGAGGACAATTCAATCGTGTCGCCAATGATTTCGGCGTCGGCCCAATGCCAAACTTGATCCGCACCCGCAATAGCGAAGGCGTCAAGCTTGCCCGGTTTACCTGTCATGAGGCCAGAGCCGACGGAATCGAATTCGAGAACGATTCTGTGGCCCGTGCCCCTTTGCTTTTTGTAGATCGGGCCAGTGCTCACGATGTCCTTGCCGTAGGTCTGTTTCAGCGCGATATAGGCATGGCGCAGACCGATGGGCTTTTTGTTCTTGGGATGCAAAGCGATGGCGTCGCCCGTATCGATCGAAACGGCCATTCCAGCGTTGGGAACATCGTGGGTGACAAGACGCATCGATTCGCGGTTCACTGCCCAGGGAGCCTCGAGGCCTTCAACGGGTTTCTCCTGCGACGGATTCCAACTGGGCAACTGCGTAAACTGGAATGGAAAATCCTTCGCCACGTTGCCTTCGGATAGCTCGTGCCACGAGGAGCGGTAATAGTTGATCAGCATCGCCAGTTGTTTGCGGTAGTGAGATGCCTGCGGAACATTCTTTGAGTTGCGTTCGCCCTGATACCAGATGATGCCGCGGATGCCATAGGGGCGAATCGGGTAGATCACGGCGTTGAAGATGTGAGCGGGGTATTGGTGCCCAAGGTTGGCCGGCTTGGTGATGATCGGCGGGGACAACGGCCTGAACGCGTTTTTCATTGTCTCGCCCGCATCGATCTTGGCGTTGTATTCGGCCAGCGACCGCTCGAAATCGGCCAGCGACTCTTCCCGTGACCCTCTCGCCGCTGCCCTTTCATCCAGCTCGTACTTGTGTGCCTGCGTGCGCGGATCGTCCTTCTGGATCTCCCACGGCATCCAGCCTTCGATCGGCGTTCCGGCATAGGCCTGCTGGATGATGCCAACCGGGATGCCAAGTTCCAGGTGCAGCTTTTTGCCGAAGTAATAGGACACAGCGGACGTTTCCGCTGCCGATGTCGGAGTACACGGTTTCCATTGCGAAAGACGGTCGCGCTGCATTTCGAGCGGCGTGTGCCAGTGTTCTCGGGCGGACTTGAAAATACGGAAGTCCGGCAGGTTGACGTCCGCTTCTTTTTCAGCCTCGAACGAATTGCCCATCGACCAACCCATATTCGACTGCCCGGCACAGAGCCATACTTCCCCAATGGCGACGTTTTCGATGTTGATGGTGTCTTTCTCGCTGCTAATGATCAGCGAATGGCCAGTTCCATGCTGCGGGGTTTCGAGGAAAAGCTTCCACTTCCCGAACGCATCAGCCTTGGCCGAGGTCTCCGCACCCCAACTGGCTTTCACGGCAATCTTCTCGCCGGGCTTTGCCCAGCCCCAGAAGGCATTCTTGGTCTGCTGCTGCAAGACCATGTTGTCGCACAAGAGGCGCGGAACCAGCAGCGACTCGGTTTCGACCTTCGGGGGAACAACGGCTTTGGGCGGCTTGGCGGGCGCAGTCGTCCTTTCCATTTTCGGTGGCGTGGCTGTTTTCCCGATGCGGCCCTTTCTGCCTACAGGTTTGTCGGCGACAGGAAAGACGATCGGTGCCGCGAGTTTCGAGGAATCCACCGGCACATCGAACCTGGCAACGATGTTCCTCGCACGGTTGTTCCCGGAAGCCGTGCTTTTCAGGATCAGGATTTGGCCCTTGTTCTCCGAGTCAAAAGACGCGCCCCTGTTGTTCCCGGTCGCGGAAACGAAACTGCCTTGGAGAGGAGAGGTTTTCCCTGTTCCCAGTATCAGTTTGGCCGCGACGAGTTCAAATGTCAGCGTATATCCGGCATCCAGTCGATACCCCTGTGCCAGCCGGGCCACATTGCCGCCCGCCGCCGTCACCGCGAACTTCACTTCGATTTTGTCGTCATTCGCGCCGAGACCATCCAGATCCAGTCCGCCAATGCTTATCTGTGGTGCTGCAATGTCGGCATTCTGCTTTGCATTGCCGGTCAAGTCGTGCTCGCCGTACCTCGCAGCCAGATCCGAGCTGGCGCCAAACGTGACGCTCAATTCTACCGCATGAGCCCCGGCGTTCAGGAGAGCAACGGTCAAGATAGCAAGTGTCGCCTTCATTCTGTTCATTCCCCGCTTGCGCATCGGCAGCTATGACACGTCATCGCCTCTTCTCATACGTCCGATCATCAGGCCAACACGCGAGGGCCGACACTGTGGCGACAAGGCGTAGCTGCCCGTCATCAACGCGCCGCCTGTCGCCAGACTGTCCATGTTCGGCGTGTCGACATTACTGTCGATGCCGAACAGAGCAAGGTCCGTGTAGCCATGATCGTCAGAGTAGATGATGATGACGTTCGGTCTTTCTACTGTTGCGATCTCGCCTGCCGACACGATGGATGCCATAGCCGCAAGCGAGGTAACCCTCATCAATACCGTGAGGATGCGAGTCGTTAGAATCATCTTTCTCAAGCCTCATGTGGCTAACAACCAGACGCCGTGGGGGATGAGTATTATGGCTTCCAGCCAAAGCGACCGTAGCGCGTTCGGGCAGGCACGATTGGCAGCTCTTTCCACCCAGGATTGCCTTCGATCATGATCTTGGGGCCGCCCTTCTGAGGATCTGGAAACGAACGAGTCACGAATCCATCGGGAGACCAGGTCGGATCGTCACCACGCCCAGCCTTGCGTTTGTTCCTTCCGTCACGTCCAACAATCCAGACGTTCCAGGTGTCGGAGATAAGTTTGTCACGTTTCGGATCGCGCCTTCCTGTGAACTTGCTCATATGAATCATCTCCACTCCTTCCCAGTGGGCAATCCACTTTCCATCTGGCGACCAGCAAGGGACTTTCTGTTCGATGGGGGCGTTGAGTGTTTCGTCAAAGTCAACGCTCACTGGTGAAATGGGCTTTGCCTGACTACCATCGAGTTTGCTTACCCAGATTCGAAAGTGGCCGCCTCGATTGGAAACAAATGCAACCAGTCTTCCATCCTGAGAAACGACCGGCATCGAATTGCTGAACTTGATTTGCTCAGGATCACTGAAGAGACGCCTTGATTGCATCGTGTCCGTATTCATGATTCTCAGTTGGCTCTCCGCGGAAGGGTTGTTGCCGGGTGTGAAAACCATCCACACGATGTGCTTGGAGTCAGGTAACCAGGAAGGAATGATGTTTCTTCCGGTCTCCGTGAGTGCTCTTGCATTCTTGCCGACCGAGGAAATGAGCCAGAGATCCAGGCCTTTGTCACTCTTTCTTGCGTATGCGATCTTCTCGCCATCGGGTGACCAGGCAGGCATCATGCAGTCATTTCTGGAGTCCGTGATCTGGTGTTTGGAGGAACCGTCCTCCTTGACGCGATAAAGCTGCAGTCGGTTGTTCTCGTCAGCATGGCTAACAATGAGTTCACGCAGATCAGGCTCGGATGCGAAGTGATCCGGCTTGTCCTGGGCGTACAGTGACACTGCTTCGGTCAGAGGAAATACGAGAGGTACGATTGTGAACGTCCATACGGTTGTGCCGCGAAGCATCATCGTTTCACCTTCCTCAATCGTCAGTGTGTGTCACGCATTGCCTTCAATTTCCCTGCGGCGGCATCGACCGCGGCTACAACTTCGCAACAGTCCTCCCACCTGGCGAACATCTCCTTGGTGATTGTTACTTCTTTGGCCGCCTCGCCCAGCATCTTGTACATTCCGCCGATCTCGCACTCCCGGTGCCGACCGCACTTGAAACAGGGCGGAACTTCGGACAGGAATTTCACCGTGTCGACCACGTCGACCTCGAACTTGCCCAGCACTCTGTGGAACTCCTCGACTGCAGAGTCGAGCCCCAATGCACCACCGACCACCAAGACAAAGGGTTTGCCCGCAATCGGTATGTCCACATGACGATAACCGAAGAACCGCTCGATGAAGGCCCATACCGTCGCGCTTATCGTGTTGAAGTAGACAGGCGTGCCAATCACCACGGCATCGGCCTCCTTGACCTTTTGATAGTAGGGCTGCGCATCATCCTCCAGCATACAGACGCGCGGTCTGGCACATAGTTGAACGCACCCTTTGCACCCGGAGTAGTTCAAGTCGGTTAGTTTGACGAATTCGGCCTCGAGCCCGCTCTTGTCCAGAATGGCCTTGACCATACGGTCGATATTTCCTTCTCGCCCCACGCCGCCGGCGCTGAATCCCATTGCCTTCATGAAACAGTCCTCCTTTGCCAACCTGAATTCAATCCGTAGTCAGCCGAGACGCGCCGGACACAAACAGAGATTACCGTATCAAGGCACTTCTCATGCGACAAGCAGCTTGGTAGCAGGATATGCCAGTGTCGCGATATGATGGTGGCTGGCAGCCCGAGAGCCGAATTACGCGACTGTCCAGTTCGGAACGCGACTTTACAACAGGTCCCAAGCACAAACGGGCCCTGCTCGCGGTCAACCTGGCGACTCGAAAACTGCTGTGGGAAAAGCGTGACGAACAGACCGCTACGGTGTTGCCCATGTCAACCGCTGCGCAAACCGCGAGGGTAAGTATCGCCAGAATCACTCCAATTACGTGCCCGACTTTGACTCCTCCACAACCAGTTTATTGAGTCATTCCACGCAGAGCGGTTTGGGCCGTCTGGCCTTTTCGACTCCCCTCGGCATGAATGTGCAGTTCGGTTCCCTCAGCAGCAGTCCGTTTCTTGAAATCGAACACATCGCAACTCTAGCCCGTGTCGCGAGTAACGCCGGACTACAACGCCGACGGTCCGCCCGGGAATTGGCTTTCTTCGCTGCAAATGGCTGCAAATCGGCGCAAATCCCGGAGAGTTGGACAGCACCATGGCGCGCATCACATACGGGAAAGAAAGCACGGTGGAGAGCACCGAAAGATGCGTCCACGGGCGCGTTTTCATGACGCCCACTCTGTATAATGGCGCAGCATGGCACGTAGTGCCTGCATCATGAATCGCCCGGATTTTCTATGAACCTTTTCTCGGACGGATCGTCTTACTAATCAGAACTGAAGCTGAACTTCTTCATGCCGCCGCTCGCCGAAGTGGCATAACCGAGGAAACCGGAACAATGATGTCTTTGTGGTCGAGTCTCATTTACGAACGCACGTGCAAAGGGCGATTTGCCGATCAACCGGTGAATGGTTGCCCCGCGCATCCTCTGCGCTTGTGACACTCGGCCCCTCCAACCAGGGATTTTCAAAACCCGATGTCACAAGTGGCATCGGGTTTTTTTGTTGGGCTGGTAGCGGAGACGGTATAGCGCTGGTCTGAAGAGCCGGAGACGTGGATTCGAGCGCCATCGAGCCCACTTGCGTTCGGCGTGCGCAGACAACCGAAACATGCCCCGTTCGTCTAACGGTCCAGGATAGCGGGCTTTCAATCCGCAGACACGGGTTCGATTCCCGTACGGGCTGCTCGCAATGGCGAAGTGGTGAAATCGGTAGACACGCGACGTTCAAAATGTCGTGCCCTTGAGGCGTGTGAGTTCGACTCTCGCCTTCGTCACTGTATTGCAGGCTTGGCAGGTGCCTCACTGGTCGTCATAAGGCCGGTGTGCCCGGTTCGATAGCGGGGCTGCAACTTGCGGGTGGGCCAGCGCTCAGCGAAGTCTCATGAGCTTCGCCGGCCGGGTTCGATTCCCGGACGGACCTTCAACCGAGGCCGCCTCGTGATAAGCGAGGAAGGAAGGCCGAGGGGAAGGTGAAGATTCATAACTGTGGGCTGGCATGTTCCAAGGGGGCGACTGACTCCTGCAAAGTCGGTGCGATGGGTTCGATTCCCATTCGGTCCACTGAAACGACGGGCTCATGGTCTTCCGCTTATGGCTCGATGGTGAAACGGACATCATGTCTCGTTTCTAACGAGAAGTTCCGAGTTCGAGTCGTGGTCGGGCCGCTGGAGAAGAACCGAAAACGGAAGGGCTACCCGATTGGCGACGGGGCCCGGTTGGAAGCCGGTCGAGCGATGAGCCTTGCGGGTTCAACTCCCGCCCCTTCCGCTAAGATGATTATGGTGTCCGTGGTGTACGTGGTAGGCACACCTGCCTGTGAAGCAGGAGGTAAGGGTTCAACTCCCTTCGGTCACCCCTTGAAGCCGACGTGGCTCGACATAGAAAGGCACCGCTCCTGTAAAGCGGCTCATGCTGGTGCGAATCCAGTCGTCGGCTCTCAGAGAGCGGTTAGCAATCAGCCATCAGCGGTCAGCCAGACACAAGCGAGCTGAATGCTGATAGCTGAAAGCTGACCGCTACACACAGCCCGTGGTTGTGCCGGATAGCATGACAGCGTCCGAAGCTGTTGGACCAGGTTCGACTCCTGGACGGGCTACTCAGCCTCGGCGGTGTTAGGAGCGAGCGGCCAAATGGTAACTGCGTTCACCAGTCGGACTGACCGCTCAGACTTCCAAATCTGAAAGCTCGTTCTCCAAATCGGCTCCGCTCCGAGGCTCCCTTACACAGAGAGGAGGTAACCATGTTGATCACCGGCACAGGACGCGAGTTCATCATCAAGGACACCCACCGTGGTCTATGGTACGAAGACGGCAAGCTGACTAAGGTACTGGAAGCGGGTCGGTACAAGATTCCGCCGCGACAGCGATGGTTCAAGCGGTTGCCGACCGTCGAGTGCCTGCTGGTCGACGTGCGTCAGCGCGAGCTGACGATTAAGGGCCAAGAGATCCTGACGGCCGACAAGGTGGCTATCCGGGTCAGCATCCTGGTTCAGTTCCGTGTGACTGACCCGAAGACGGCCATGCACAGCGTGGAGAACTTCGCTGACCGCCTGTACAGCGACGTGCAGCTTGCGGCTCGGCGATCGCTAGCTTCGATGGCGTTGGAGGAAATCCTGACGAACCGCAACCGGCTGAGTGAGGAGATCCTGTCCGACGTCAAGGAAGCGGCAAACGGCTACGGTGTGGCGATTCGGCGAGCTGACGTGAAGGACCTCATTTTCCCTGGAAACCTCCAGGAGATTATGAACCGCGTGTTGGCAGCCGAGCGGAACAGCGAGGCCCAGTTGGTCGAGGCACGGACGCGGGCTGAGGTCGAGCAAATCCAGGCTCAGTCGCGAGCGGAGGCGACCCGACGCGAGGCCGAGGCGGAAGCCGAAGCTCGTCGTGTGCGAGAACAGGCGGATGCGGAGGCTTTGCGGATCCAGGCCGAAGCCGAGGCACGCGCCTACGAGGAGCGTGTAAAGGCAGCCGAGGCGTTGGAAGGACACCCGGTGCTACTGCGGTTGGCGGAGCAGGAGACTCTGCGTGAGTTGGCGAAGAACGCCAACGCGCGGCTGTATCTTGGTTTCGACCGCAATGGACCGGCCCTCGACGGAGCGGAAGCCAAGCAGAACGGTTCGTAAGACAGGCGAACTGGCTACGACTGACAACTGTCAATAATCAGGTAGAACTGGCGAAGCTCCTCGCGGCTGACGGGGCGGAATACAATGGCGCAAGAATCGGCGGACCACCGCACCTTCGGTGGACCACCACACCTATCGTCCGCCTTTTTCGGGTATACTACCAATGCCATTGGGAATTCGCGGTTCGGTAGGCCAGCGCCATACACTCGCGATGCCCACACTGCCCTCAAGGTGACACAGATCGACTACTTCGCGGCCATCGGTACGAATCAATCCATCGTGTTAGATCACAGACAAGAGGGAGATGATACTAATGCCCGAGACAATCGACCCAAAACGTCCCCGTCGTCTCGTACATCAATGCGCAAAAGCCTTGAAGCCATCGAGCACGTTCCTGATGCTACTACTTCTCGCCATGCCGGCACCGGCCCAGGATGGTCCTGGTCTGTTGGGGGAGGCTGATGTCAAGGGTGGACTCGTCGTGCACGTGGGCTGTGGCGACGGGACGCTTTGTGCCGCACTGGGGAATGATCCGCAATACGTTGTGCAAGGACTTCAAGGGGATCAACTTGAGGTAGACAACGCTCGTGGCACCGTGCGGGCAAGAGGCAATTACGGACGAGTGTCCGTCAGACATTGGCCGGGAGGGCGCCTACCTTATGCTGACAACCTGGTTAACCTGCTGATTGTTGACGACAGAAATTGCCGCGTGCAGCCCGAGGAGATTGCACGCGTTCTTGCGCCACGGGGCGTCGCGTTTTTGCCGGAAGGGATGGAGGTCAACTCGCTTGAGCCGCAGTCGTCTTCTTTGCGCTTGGTCAAATACGTCAAGCCTGTTCCCAAACAGATCGACGACTGGCCGCACTACCTGTACGGTGCGAACAATAACGCCGTTTCGCGAGACGCCAGAGTCGGACCGCCACAGCGCATGCAGTGGGTGTGTGGCCCGGCCTATGCGCGCAGCCACGAGATCAATTCGAGCATGGCCGGCATGGTGTCGGCCGGCGGACGCATTTTCTACATTTGGGATGAAGGCCCTCTTGGCCAGCCCGAAAAGCGGTTCCCGTCGAAGTGGTCATTGATTGCGCGCGATGGTTTCAACGGCCTGCCACTGTGGAAGCTGCCCGTGCCGAATTGGGGATGGCGACAGTGGCATGCAGCTTCGCGCTGGGACAATCCGCGGAATCGCGCAGCAATGCTCCGGCAGCTACCGCGAACGACAACTCGCCGTCTGGTCGCGACCGCGGACAGGCTCTACGTGACGCTCGGCTACGAAGCACCGGTCAGTGTGCTTGATGCAGCGACCGGAGATCTGCTGAGCGTCATCGAAGGCACACAGGGAACTGATGAAATCCTGTTGGATTCACAGACGCTTATTCTTGCGGTAAGAGAAACCGAACGAACGAAGCCCGAAGCCGGAAAAGACTTCAGGCTCAGCCACAATCAGGGACGCGTCGTGGCCGTCAATGCGGAGACCGGCCAAAGACTATGGCAGAGCGAGCCGGACACCATAGCGCCGCTGACGTTGGCATGTCATAGCGGCCGTGTCTACTACGCGAACGACGGTCAGGCCGTATGCCTGGACGGCTCGAACGGTCAAAAGCTTTGGACGAGCGAGACTGTCAAAGGCAACACGGCGGCCGCTACCTTGGTGGCACAAGAAGAGGTTGTCCTCTTTGCATGCGGACCTGTGTCGCAGGCCGCGGAAAAGCGAGACTATCAGACCATTCGGTATCATCAGGCCCATGCGTTCAGCGCAGATACCGGCGAGCGGCTCTGGTCAAGCCCGCAATACCGAGGACCAAGCGGCAATGCGCGTGACGTATTTGTCATCGATGGACTTGTCTGGTTTGGCGTGGACAACAAGGAAAACCTGCCCGACCATTGGCGCGAAACGATAACGCAGCGACTGGGCTATGACCTTGTTAGCGGCGAGGTGAAACGCCGAGTCTCCGTGCCCAAGCTTACGAGCCCCGGTCACCATTATCGCTGCTATCGAAGCAAGGCGACAGAACGATTTCTATTGCTGCCCAAACGCGGCGTTGAGTTCCTGGATCTTCAGGGCGACGATCACATGCGGCATGATTGGCTGCGAGCGCCGTGCACCTATGGTTTCATGCCGGCCAATGGCATGCTGTATACTGCGCCCCATCAATGTGTGTGCTATCAAGGTGTGCTGCTGTCAAATTTCACCGCCCTCACCGCCGGAACGAAGGACGGAGAACCGAAGACGGAGGAAAGTAGACAGCAGACAGAGGGAAGACTGACACGCGGTCCGGGGTATGGCAAGATTCACCCTTCATCCTTCAAACTTCCCCCGTCCTCCGACTGGCCCATGTACCGTCATGATTCGCGCCGCAGCGGGTCGGCCGACACTACCGTGCCCGACCGACCGAAACAACGATGGGAAATCGGCCTCAGGGCCCCAATCACACCTCCTGTCGTTGCCCAGGGCATACTCCTCGTTGCCGAAAAGGACGCACACACCGTTCAGGCATTGGACGCTCGAACCGGTCGCAGACTTTGGCAATATACGGCGGGTGCACGCATCGACTCGCCGCCCACCATTCACGGTCCACTGGCGTTGTTTGGATCTTCGGACGGGTGGGTCTATTGTCTTGATGTCTCTGACGGCACCGAGGTGTGGCGCTCTCTTGCCGCACCGCAGGAACGGCAGGTTGGCGCATTTGGCCAATTGGAATCGGCTTGGCCCGTGCACGGCAGCGTTGTGGTCCAGAGCGACGTGACCGTCACGCCGCCGCGTCCTTTGGTCTATTTTTCCGCAGGACGATCGACCTATCTGGACGGTGGCATTCACCTCTACGCGCTTGATCCACAAACCGGCGAAATGTGTTATCAGAACCGCGTGAGTGGTCCGCGACCGGATCCTTTCGAAGAGACCGGCGGCGCCGGCTATATGGACGGCGCCAAGTCTGACATCCTGGTCAGTGACGGCGCCGATCTCTTCCTGCACCAGGAACGATTTCGCAGCGACCTGAAACGTTTCCCGTCCCCGATGCAACAACTTGACAGAGAACGAGGCGGTTATCGTGAGTACCCTTCCTATCCGGAACGGGGATCTAACGCCATGCGGCTCCTTTCCAGCAGAGGGTTTCTTGACGATTCCTACAACGAAGGTACTTACTGGGCCTTTAGCCAACGTTGGCCCGGATGGGATCGGCACATGAACAAAATCGGCGCATACGGTCAGCTTCTGGTTTTCAATGAGCAGACCGTGTTTGGCGTGAAAGTCTTCACGGAGGTAATTCGCGTGCGTCGAGGTTTTTTTCCGAGCACCAAAGGCTATCGTCTCTATGCCAAGGCGTATGAGCCGGGAAGAAGTGAAGAGGACTTCAGAAAGACAAAGGAAGACTGGTCGGTTCAAATTCCGATTCGCGTTCGGGCCATGGTGCTGGCCGGAGACAGACTATTCGTTGCCGGCCCACCTGACGTGATCCCCGACGAAGATCCCCTCGCTGCCTTCGAAGGTCGCAAAGGAGCAGAGCTTCGGGCGATCTCTGCGATAACGGGACGCACGCTCGCCGAATTGCCACGCCTGAAGGCACCTCCGGCATACGACGGACTGATCGCGGCGGGTGCCTGCTTGTACCTCTCAACAACCGACGGCAGGATACACTGCTTCGGTGAATAGGTTCGAATCCTCTCGGAGATACTCTACTGAGCCCGCCCCGCCGTGTCGCGCTGAGCTCGATTTATGCGTCGGCTCTACTGGGAAACGACTAACGTCCAGGACCTTCCCGGCTTGGTCATCCACTGTGTCCCGACGTCACGGCCATGGTCGCCTATTCGTTGCCTGGTATCCAGCGGTTCTTACGACCCTTAGGACTGAGAGAATCCACCCTGCACATAATAATGTGGCTGGTCATTGCTTTCATCGGTGTTGTTGCGACGAAAAGGTTGTTTCGCAGGGATCGCGAAACATAATAGTTGTTGTGTGTGCACGCCTTCTCGTGCACCCTATGGCGCTGTGAAGCGCACAGTCGAACTTTGCTCTTTTCTCGATAACGGTAACACGCCATGAACGCAGACCTACACTTGACGAGACCGATCGCTGTTTGGCTTCTCCTAGCAACGGGACTGCTGAGCCCGGTTATGGGACGCGGCGAAGATCGGTATGTTACACAGCTTGCTGCGCTGAACCCCGTCGCTCATTGGCAGTTGGACGAGCGCGGTGGGCGGGTTGCCGCCGACAACGCCGGTGGCCTGCACGCCTGGTATCAGGGCCCGATTGCCTTCGGTCACGAAGGGGCTTTGGCTGGCGGAGCGAATAGCGCCGTGCGATTCGACGGCGCCAAGTCCTACGTGCGAGTCGCCCATAACGACGCCATGTTGCTTGACCATGGGGCGGTTGTCTTCTGGGTGAAACCCGATTCGGTCACGACGTCGCAGGGGTTGCTCTCAAAGGACGCTTCGGGGTTCGGCTCAGGCGGTCACCTGACAATCTGGATCGAAGGCGGCGTACTGCGGGCGCGCTTGCAGAGCGTGGCCAAGAGTCACGAGATCTTTGCGAAGGGAATCGCGGCGGGGCGTTGGCAGCATGTGGTGTGCAGCTTCGGAGGAAGGGGGTTGCGGCTGTTCGTCGACGGCAAGTTGGCGGCGGCACACGACTACTCCGGCGGCCTGGGAGCGAGTTCGGGTGGAGAAGGGAATCGCGAGCCATTGGTGCTGGGGGCCGATGCGATGATCAGCAAGTCGGGCCAGGTGGGGCCTCTGCGGCAGTACTTTCGCGGCGCCCTTGACGAAGTGGCGTTACTCGGCGAGGAACCGTCGGACGAGCAGGTTGAGGAACTGCTGAACGCCGCGAAACCGTCCTATCGCTCGCTCGTTGAAGCCTACACGCTGAACAGCCCGCTGGCCTGGTGGCGGTTGGACGAGGCTCAGTCGGCCACCACGGCGATCGATCAAGTCGGTTGCTTTCACGGACGCTACCGCGCTCGAGGAGAGAAGCGATTCGACGGCGACGACTACGTCGACGCTGGCAGGCTCGACGTCAAGGGACGAGAGTTGACGATACTGGCCTGCGTTTGCCCCAAGGACTTCGCCGTTCAAGACGCCCGCATCATCTCCAAAGCGGTTGGCACAGCATTGGAGGACCACTTCTGGATGCTGAGCACCGTGCGGGACGGCGACGCGGTTCGCTTGCGTTTCCGCGTTCACACCAATCGCGGGCCAAAGGAGTTGATCGGTAAATGCGGCAAGTTGCAGGCCGGGAAATGCACCCTCGTGGCGGCCGTGTACAACGGCTGCACGATGCGACTGTACCAGAATACCAAGCTGGTTGGCGAGACAAAGCACTGCGGCGAGCTCAAGACCAAGACTTGCTGCCACGTCTGGATTGGCGACAATCCACCGAAGGCGGGCAGCCGCCCGTTTCGCGGCGAGATTCGCGATGTCGCACTGTTCGATCACGCCTTGACCCACGACGACATCGCCAGCATCTCGCTCGCGAAGTGCCCTCCGCCGCAAAAACCGGCTGCACCGCAACCTCCTAGCCCCGCGCCCGTGGAAGAAAAGCGGATCGTCTGCCGGCTGGAGTACTGTCTAAACTGCGGTTGCTGCCACTGGCGGAAGTACCTGAAGATTTCCGGCCCAGACGGCGTTCGCTACGAACGGATCGTTTCGCCGTGACGCGGTCCGCCTACGGGTCCCCTTTCGCCTCTGCTGAATGGAACAAGTGTTCGGCAGGCACCAACTCCGTAAGGTGCTTGTCTGAACTCCAGAAAAGCTTGATCC
The DNA here is from genome assembly GCA_964623055.1 of uncultured Pirellulaceae bacterium. Lineage (GTDB taxonomy): Bacteria > Planctomycetota > Planctomycetia > Pirellulales > Pirellulaceae > JADHUC01. The sequence goes on along the minus strand of CAZURK010000049.1, from coordinate 8,452 downwards.
CGTCCTTCTGCATGCCGGACGTTCTGACAATGTGGTCATCACCTTGCCGGATGTTCCGAACCTCGTCGCCGCTGTAGACGATCTCTAGATCCGCGAGTCCTTCTTTCAGGGCTACAGGCATAGAGAAGTCAATGCGATGAGTCGGCATGGCAGGCTGCATAACGTATTGGAGATTGTCGTCGTTGCGAGGCGATATGATCTCTCTTCTGCTGCCTCTGGCATCACTGATCAAAACGGTAGCCCGGCTCTCAACAACCGTCTTGGCATAGAAACGGTAGTTGCCGTCATGGGGGACCAGAAGTCTGCCCCGGATCTTGAGGTAGAAGGGGCCTGTGGCGTCTGCAGGGAAAACCTCCGGCTTATCCCAGTAGTCGTAAAACACCCTGGGAAAGTTGATCTGGAGCTTCATGCCAATATCTACTGTATCCAGAACTTTCGCACTGATCGGTTTGTCTTGAGAAGGTGCCTTGAAGTATTCACACAAAACCCCGGCACGCAGTGCGCCTTTGGTTGGCTGTACTCGGTCTTGCCGCTTGGTTTCAAGGTCTTCCAACTCAATCGCGCCGTCCCGGACGGCTTCCTGCAGCACGGCGAACTCACCCAGATCGGCGAAAATCCGCACTGAGGCGAGCCGGGCATCGGCACTCTTGTCGCGCAGCCCTTGCTTGAGCACGCTGACCACTTCCTGACGGTTCAATTTTTGCGACTTGTTGTTCCCTTTGAGGCGTGCCAGAAAGCGATCGCCGTTCGAGCGGCGAAACTCCTCCAGCCCGCGAGTTCGCCACCACGCCGCCCGCTGCCGGTACAAGTCCGCGCGAGCCTGGTCGCGGAAGGTCCGTTCCATTTCATCGGCATTGGCATCACAGTAGCGGCTGCACACCATGATCGCGTAACGCCCGGCAAGCTCGCGGCGGAATGATGCATGCCAGAACAGACCGGTGCGTTCCAGGATCCACGCCTTACGCGAAAATGCGAAATCGCCGCCGAACCCATGATCAGGGTCCATAAGATCCTCGATATAGATCCGCGCCCGGTCTTCCAGCCGCGCCCTCTGCGCTCTTGAAAAGCGCCCTTCGTCTAAGCTTCTGGCGGCGCCCTCGCGATTGAAAAAGTAACCGTAACCGCCACCGCTCATTGGATCCCAACGTTCCTCGTTGTGCGCACCGTGGTAGCCCTTGTCTGTGCCAAAGATGGTGACGTAGGTCCGGTAAATCTCATCGCATCGTGTGTCGTACACGCCCCAGCCTATCCAGAGCTGCATCATAGCAGCGTAGAAATCCAGCCCTTCACGGTAGTAGAAGGCCGCATCCTCATACTTGCCCTCCTTTTCAAGACGGGGCGCCAGTACTCGCCCGTAATGCGCTCGTACGGCATAGACAGCCGTGGGCAACGAGAGAGTCGTGGCCAACACGACAAGAACAGGCAGGATCATTCGGGCGTGTCTCCGTGGTTGCACCCCATTTCTCTCTCGTATCATGTCTGGTCCTCCAGGGTTCGAACGTCGAGCTTTCTGTAATTGCTCAAAACGGCTGCGGCCGCCTTCTGAAGTCTCGCGTCGGGGTGATTCTTCATGTCTTCGAGCACCCATTGTCCTTCCAGTCCACCGCGAACGACCTTGTCCCGATATAGGCGAATCAACGCCAAGGTATCTCTGCGGAAGAAGTCGAACAGCAGCCTCGCGTGACGCTCCAGATCTGGCACCCGCCGCACCGCCCTCCAGAACTCCGCCTGGCTCTTCAGCTCATTTAGGTTCACCTGGTAGGCCGATCGCAGTGAGGGACCACCCCGACCGCCGTGTCTGGTCTTTCGCATCTCCTCCAGAATCGGGATACCTTTCTCGCTGCCGATTTCGCGCAGTGCATACACGTGTTCTAACCACGCCAATGTTGGCTTCGAGATGCCGGGGTACCAACCCTCGAAGCTCTTGCCCCGTATGCTGTACAACCACTTGCCAATGATCGGCACGGCCTCCTCCACGCCGAGCCGGCCGAGGTGTCTCGAAACGAGCGCTCGTACCCACACGTCCGGTTCCTCTTCCAGGATATCGAGCAGAAGCCGGATGGATTGTTCACTTCCGATGCGAGCGAGTACGATGATGGCGTACTGGCGGGCCGGGGCATATCCCGATGATGTCGCGAGCGGTTCTAGAGCCGCCACGGCGTAATCACCCATTTCCACGAGTTGTTCTTCTGCGAGGAAGCGAGCCACTGCGTCCTCTCCGCCAAGCGCAGCAACGAGTTCCGATGTGTCACCATCCAACGTGTGAGTGGTGACCGACGGATCATCGTGCTCGCGGGCGATACCGGTTTCTCCACTCGAGGCCAACTCGCGTTCAGTGGCCGCAGGCTCAGGACCTCCTTCCTCACGCCGGGTTTCCTTGGCGTCTTCGGCCACAGGGTCATCGGCGGGCTGGGCAGCTTCGGCGTCCGACTCGCCGGTGTCGGTGGTCTGACTCGTATCTCCGTCGGCGGACCCCTGGCTGATCGACTGCTCATCTGCGGAATTGCACCCCAGCAAGACGACGATCGCCCCCACCTGTATCCCCAGGCGCACTTTCTTGACCTTGATCATCTCCCATGTCTCCCTATTTCGCAGGCTTGTCTTTGGGCGCCTCGGCGAGTGTGGTGGCCATTTCAGATGGGGGCCTCCCGGCGGTCCGGGCAACTCGCGCACGGCGGCCTGTTTGACGTTGGCGATATGTCATAGTAGCTTTCGGCATCCACGCATCGTACCTCAGACTGTGAAGGACACAAAGGACGAAAGGGACCAAGGCGAGCGGCAGATGAGAATTTACCCGTGGGGCGAGCTTCCAGCTTGCCTTTTCCGGCAAATTCGCAAGCTGGAAGCTTACGCCACGGTATGAAACCAACTGCCGCTCGCCCAAAGAGGCCTTCGCGGGTACTATCTGGTATGCTGGTCGGTTAGTCCTTCCCTACGAGCCGATGATGCTGGCTACTCTGGTTTGGATCAACCGTGTGTGCGGAGTCTATCTAATGACAACTTACAGTGCACTGTCTCTATGTTGGACGTTTTTCGCCATCCTGCTCAGCGCGGTGTCCTGTTGCGATACGGCCTTGCGGGGAGCATCAGCGGCGGAAGGCAACGGGCGCGTTGGAGAGGTCGAGTTTCCCAACCTGAAGGACGGCGGGCGGGACGGACGGCCCGTTCCAATCAAAGTCCACTATCCGCGGGAGACGGGAACGTATCCGCTTGTCGTATTCTCTCACGGCGGAATGGGCACGTGGGACTCCCATCTGTACGAGGCACAGCATCTGGCGGGCAACGGTTACGTCGTCTTGTGCCTGGAGCACGTCTACAGCAACAACGTGAAGTCGAAGGAGCACATTCGCAAGGCTAAGGGGACGTTACGGCAGCGGATCGACGAGGCACTTATGCGAATCACGACGGATCCACAGGCGGTCCTCCAACGCCCCAGGGATGTGAGCTTCGCAATCGACATGGCAATCCGATGGAACGAAGAGAACTCTCGACTCCGCGGCAGTATCAATACAAAGAAGATCGCCGTCGTCGGACACTCCTTCGGGGCCTACACGGTGCTGGCCGTGTGCGGCGCACGCCCCATTTTGGATTACCTGAAGCCGGCTGTGGATCCCGGCAAGGGATTGTCGGACGATTTGAGCGATCCGCGTGTGACCGTCGGAGTGGCGATGTCGCCCCAGGGCCCAGGAACGTCCCGATTCGCGAAGGAAAGCTACAAGACGATCAACCGTCCACTGCTCTGTTTCAGTGGAAGCAAAGACGTGCAGTTTGGCCACGACGGCACGCACCAGCCGGCTCGGAAGCGGCTCGAGGCATTCAAGCTCATGCCGCCCGGTGAGAAGTATTATCTGTGGCTGGATAGCGCCAATCACTTTGCCTTTGCCGACAATCCCAAGGCGTTCCTGTTTCCTTCCGTGGCCAGACGCGATACGCAACGGATTGTGAAGGCCATGACGCTGGCCTTCTGCGACGCCTACCTCAAGAACAGCAAAGCTGCCCGGGAACGCCTTACGGAAGACTACGCCAACTCGCAGTGCGGCAACGTGGTCAAAACCGTGACTTGGTACCAGAAATAGCGAGCGCGGCGACACGTCCGCGACGCGGATTCACTCTATGCACACAACGGAACCTCGGCTGCCGTCCACGTGCAGTTGTTGACCGTTGCGCAGCCGCTGCGCCGCGCCGTCCACATTGACCACCGCAGGAAGGGCAAACTCTCGGGCCACGATGGCGCCGTGCGAGAGGATGGCGCCGCGTTCGGCGATCAGGCCCGCCGCCTGCGCGAGGGCGGATGTCCACGTGGGGTCCAGCGCTGTCACAACCAGGATCTCGCCTTCCTCGACAGCAGCCAGTTCGCTGGCGGTTCGCACCACGCGCGCCCGCCCTCGTGCCACCCCCGGTGATACTCCCATGCCTTGAAGCTCTTTCCCCATACGTCCTTCGGGCGTTCCCTCAAGATCTGACAGGGACTCTCCGAGGATAACCTGCGGCAGATGAAGCTGCTGGTAGAGTTCGTGCCGTCGACGCCTTTCTTCAATCAGGGGTCTGACCGAATCCGGATCGTCGACCGCCGAGCGGAGTTCGCGGCAATACAGGTAGAAGATGCCGCCTCTGAGATCCAATCGCACGTCGATTTCCCGCAAGGGAATTCGAAGAAGCTCGTAGTGCATCATCAAGAAATCCTTGGCCTGTTCGCGCAGCGGGTAGAGTTGCCGGGCCGCGCGAAGCCGGGAACGTACCATTTCGCGGGCCACTCGCCCCCACTTCTTTTCGAGACGATCGAGCCGGGCTTCGGCATCGCGTCGAACGCTTTCTCCCTTCGCCGACGAGGCGTCATCGGAGAGGGCCGAACGTCGCAATTGTTCGACGTTTTGCGTCAGCGCCGTTCGGTCTTCGCGCCAGCGCGGCACCGCCAGTTCGAACTCGCTGGAGCCGCGGTGTCCGAATCGCGTCAAGAATTCCTCCTCGGAAAGCACGCCTCGGGCCAGGCGGCAAAGCGCCCGATGCATCTCCAGCAGCGGATTTGGCGTCAGGCCAGCTGTAAGTGCTTGGGCCAACTCGGCACCCTCCCGTCCCAGGCGGTCGATCAGCAGATCCTCAATCTCCCGATAGCTCATGGCCGCAAGGATGGATCCCGTCAAGAACGTCGGAGAAGTATGGTGTAGGAATCGGTCCAGCCTGTTCTCGAAGACTTCGATGAGTTGAACCGTCGAGAGCGTTTCCCTATCCCGCTGGCGTTCGCTCCGAATGCACTCTTCGAAGTCCGGCAGGAAACGATTCTCGAAATGGGGGCGAAAGTCACGACGAAGCCGTCGCACACGTCGCGCGAGGCGGATCACTCGCCCGATCAGCAAAGGGCCTTCCCAGAGAATACTCGGCCGGAGCTTGCGCCAGGAAAACGTTTGGCGGGGCATTGTCGCCCGGCGAGGGTTTTCTCGGACTTCTTTCAACGAGTAGCCGATGGGAGCACGCCGAAAGAACAGACGAATCTCGCCGTCGAGATCGACGTAAACGTGGCCCGCGATACGCTCGAGGATAGTTCCCGGCGCCGGGTCATAGCCGAGCCGTCGCTGGGCAAGCCCGTACCCCTCGGCGCCGGACATCATCCGCGAGGCGACTTCCCAACTGAGCGGGGTCGGACACGGCAAGATCTCCGCCATTCCCGTGGCGACCCATACCTTGTGGCGGCTCCCCGGTACGCTGCGCAGCCGTTCGATTTCTTCCCGCCAGACTCCCTCGGCCTGCGTCGTCCTCGGCCGAGTCGTCAGCGGGCGCGTCTGCACGATGCAAAGTCGCTCGCCCCACGCCCATTCAATATCCTGGGCCGCGCCGAACTCCTTTTCGATGCGCCGGCCGATCTCGGAAAGCTGGCGGATCTGCTTCTCATCGAGACAGAGGGCCGCGGCCTGATCCGCAGCGGTCGGCTGCAGGCCATCGCGGCTGAGCATCTTCTCTTTGCGGCCTACCACCGCGCGTTTGGCCTTCCCCGTGGCTTTGTCGACGACGATCTCATCCGGAGTGATCTCGCCGGAGACGATCGGCTCTCCCAGGCCCCAGGCGGCATTGATGACGATTTCGTCGTCCGCTCCTGTTACAGGGTGAGAAGTGAAAAGGACACCCGACGAGGTGGCCTCGACCATTTCCTGCACCACGACGGCAACGGTCGGATCGCTTCCAGCCATGCCCATTTTGCGGACATAGTTCTGGGCCCGAGGCTGCTGGAGGGAATTCCATACCGCTGTGACGGCCTCCATCAACTCGTCGGCGGTCCGCACATGGAGTACGCTCTGCCCCTGACCGGCAAAACTCGCCGTCGCGGAGTCCTCGCAGGCGGCGGAACTCCGAACGGCCACGGCGGCGGAGTCCAGCTTCTGGAAACACGAAAGCAGATTTTCGCTGGCTTCTCTCGGAACACCCCCTTGGCCACCGGTCCCCATCGCCATGCGATGGACGCCCGTTGTCAGAACGAAACCATTGGGAACATCGAATCCCGCGCGCCGCAATCGGGCCAGGTTCAGCGCCTTGCCGCCCACCAGTGACAACTGATCGTTGGTGATCTCGTCAAGCCACAGAATGGAGCGTTCCATCGGTCAGTCACCTCATTCCCCAGGAGCAGCTTTGGAAGGAGAGGGGCTGGAAAGCACCCGCAGCTCGACGATCCCGATCCAGAACAGTGCGATAACGAAAAGCAATACCGCCGCGGACCACGCGTACGTTAGCAGTCCGAGGCCGGCAGCAACCAACAGCCAGACGAGACCGCCCCAAAACCTCGATCCTGTCTTCTTGCCGTCGAGGGACCTCGCGTAGATCAGGACCGAACCGGCCAGGAGAATCGGAAGCAGATTCAGGGAACCACTCCCCGCGCCGCTCCACGGCATCTGGGCCAGCCGGTCCGTTGCGGCGAGATCGGAAATCCACAGAAACCCCTTTCCGGCAAACGCAGGAGTCGACTGAACTACCAGAATCACAATGATCAGAACCGGCACCTGTAACAGCACCATCCCGAGTACGGCCAGCGGGTGGATGCCCTCGCGGGCATAGAGCGCGCGGACCTCGTAGCGATGGATCCGGTAGTCGACGTACTCGCGCTCCAGACGCCGGAAGGCCGGCTGGAGCTGGCGCATCCGCCGCAACTGACCGATCTGCTTGAGGTCCAGCGGAAGAAGTATCAGCTTGACCATCAACGCCGTCAGTATGATCGCCCACCCGAAGCTCCCGGTGAGCCCGCCCAGCCACTCGATGAGGCCAACCGTTGTGAAATCCGCTCCCCGCATGAGCCGCGAGCGGTACGTTGTCTGCGTCACCACGGCGGGTGCCGTATCGGCAGCAGCTTCGCCTCCCAAGCAGTACACATTTCCATTGGACGCGCCGAAAATCACCTTCTGCCCCACGACGGCCGGCGACGATTGAATCCGGGGGTCGTCGAGAACGACGAGCATGTCGTCGATCGTATCGAAGCTCCAGATCTCCAGTCCGTCGGCCAAGTCGAGGCAGCGAAAGAGTCCATCGTCTGCGCCAAAGAAGACTCGGCCCGCGGCGATCGCTGGCGAACTGAGCACGGGGCTCTCAATGTCGACGCGCCAGATGAGCTTTCCCGTGTTGGCATCCAGAGAGTAGCGGCAGCCGAAGACGGCTCGGCCCGCCGACACGGCAACGGATGTGTGGATCCCATCCGTAACATCGGTAAACCTCCAGATATCCCGGCCGTCCTGTAGATCCAGGCAGCGCACCTCGCCGTAGGGCTCCGGGGCACTCTCGTTGAAGTTGCCGTTACCGACAGCTATATAGAGTCGATCGTCGGCCATCGACGGAGCGCCCCAGACCGGCGCGCGGAAGTCCTTTTTCCACAGCAAGGCGCCGTCGGCCGCATCAAGACACAGCAGGCCCTGGTAATTGTAGCCCGACCCCACGTACACGCGCCCCTTCACCACCAGCGGGCCGCCATCCACATGAGGCTCCTCGTACTGCCACAAGATCTTGCCAGAGAGTGCGTCCGCGCAGTAAACGCCGTCGTCACCGGCACCGAAGTACACCTTGCCATCCACGACCGCGGGCGAGGATTCCGTGTGGCTGGTCGTCTGCACGGACCACAGGATATCGCCGCTGGCGAGATCCAGGCAGTAGAAACGGCAGTCCGTATCGTAGTGAAGCCCTTCGCCGATGTAGACACGCCCCTGCCACACAGCCGGAGACGAAAAGATCGGACACTGCGCCTCGAAGGTCCAGTGGAGTTCGCCCTTTTCCAGGCCGGCGCAGTAGAGTTTGTGGTTGTCGCTTGCGATGAGGAATCGGGATCCGGTCACGGCTGGAGAGCAGGCAAACGGCCTCCGGTCGAGAATCAGGGCATCGCGAAACTTCCATTGGAGTCGGCCTGAGATTTCTGCCGCTTCGCCTCCATCACCCACGACCCCGCAGCGGCTCGGCCCACCGTGAAAAGCTGGCCACGCGTCAC
>CAZURK010000048.1:0-67170 GCA_964623055.1 uncultured Pirellulaceae bacterium | reverse complement strand
GGAAAGTTCAAAATCCTTGTATTGACCATCTGGACCTTGCATCAACTCCCGTTGAACGGTGAATTCTCCATCTTTGTGATCATCGAAGCCCTGCCGTTCGAGAACCGCAATCTCTTGCTCGTCCAGCACTACCTTGATGGGCACCAGAGGCAGCGGACCAACCTTGAATTTCAGCGGCCTCGGGACGACGCGTCGTGGGGCCACATGTTTGGCAGGACGCGCTACGTCCTTCTCTGCATCGCGGTCATTACCGTTGCGACGCGAAAGCACGAATACCGCGATCACGCCAACGATAAGAACACCGATCACAAGACAAGGCAACAACATCCGTTGTCGACCATGCACCTGCACTTGTTCAGCGCGATGGAGTGACTGACCACACACGGGACATACCGACCCGGCTGCTTCGCTTGAGGAAAGGACGATTGCACAATGAGGGCATTTCGGCATGGAATCGCTGACTGAAAAGCTGCTGGGCTGAAGTGGATTCGCACCAAGGGCAAGCGGACAATGTCGCATATCCCGAGCGGCGCAAAAGGCTATTGCCGCTGGAGTTCCCTGCACAATTGTCGACGCCAGTTCCTGTCTGTCAAGCTATTCGAGGGTGACCGGGAATTGGGAGGGCGAAGCTCCTGCTGAGCCGAGGTTTTTGGCGTCGATACACCGGCTCGGAAGGAGCCTCGCCCTCCTGATTGACCGTGGATTGTGGCGTGTCGAATTCCCGGACGCCCTCAGCCATTTCAGCATGTCGGGTGTCTCCCGTGCGCAGAAGCTTGACGACGCGTTTGCCGGAGGCTAGCCTCACGATCGGACGACACTGAGGAAAATGTGGCTTGTGTGCGTCTAAATAGCCTTGCATGATTTTGCGCCACGCTCGGCGCAGGTCTCCCAGAATTCGTGAGACCGTCGGTCAGGTCGATGTGCGGGGTCAGAGACCCGCGCACAGCCATGAGACGAAATGGACTCATCACATGAGCGACTCCACCTGTGCTTCGACATCTCCGAAGGCCGACCGGGTTGTGTCCATCGACGCGCTCCGTGGGTTTGACATGTTTTGGATCACGGGGGGCAGGCCTATTCTGGTCGCCCTGGCCGGTCTGTTCGTGACGCCGCTTCCTGCATGGCTTGACTATCAGTTGAAACACCCGCAGTGGGAAGGGTTTTCGGCGTGGGACATGATCATGCCGCTGTTCCTGTTCATCGTCGGTGCTGCGATGCCCTTCGCGTTTGGCCGGCGGTTGGAGGCCGGCCAGGACAAGCGCAAGCTCTACTGGCGGATCACCCGTCGCGTGCTTGTGTTGTGGGTACTTGGCATGGTCGCTCAAGGCAATTTGTTGGAGTTCGACCTTTCGAAACTGTACCTGTTCTCCAACACGCTTCAGGCCATCGCGGTCGGTTACCTCGTGGCGGCGATTGCCTTGCTGCACCTCTCGATAATCTGGCAAGTCGTGCTTGCCATTTCGCTGTTGGTTGGCTACTGGCTCTTGATGATGCTTGTGCCCGTCCCCGGGCACGGTGCCGGACTATTCGACGAGTCCGTCAATTTGGCGATATATATCGACCAGACCATCCTTGGACAGTTCCGCCATCCCTCGACATACACATGGATCTTGAGCGGTCTGGGTTTCGCAGGCATTGTGCTGGCCGGTGTCTTTTCGGGGCATTTGCTCCGCTCGAAGTACTCGCAGCTCACAAAGTTCTTGGGGCTGGTGCTGCTCGGCGTAGCATCGCTCGCGGTTGGCTGGTTTTGGGCCGGGGGCTTTGACGGAATTGGTGGCGTGACGTTGGTCGGTTCGTGGCGTTTCCCGATTATCAAGCACCTGTTCACCAGCTCGATGGTCCTTTGGGCCGCCGGTTGGTGTTATCTACTGCTGGCATTGTTCTATCTCGTGATCGACGTGCTGCGACTGCGGAAATGGGCTTTCTTCTTCGTGGTGATCGGCGCGAATCCTATTTTCGCGTACATGATCGTTCGTTTTGTCAACTTCCAACATGTGGGTGACAGATTCGTCGGTGGACTGGCCCGGTATCTCGGCACTTTGGGAGACTTTGGCCAATCAGTGGGCGTTACGTTCCAGGCCGTGGCCGCCTACGCCGTGCTTTGGGTGCTACTCTGGTACATGTATCGCAAAGGGACCCTGATCCGCGTGTAACAGCCCATTCGGCCACAAACTCCTATAGAAGCGAGGACAACCGATGCACTCGACCCGATCTTCTGCCTGCCCGATCTTGGCATGTGCGGTGAGTCTACTGATTTGCACTGCAAATGCCGTTGGCGATGACGCGGTGTTGCTGGAGGACGACTTCAATGGCCTCAGGTCAGGCATGTTCTCCCGCGTGTTGGGCGCTCACACCGAATACCATCACATACCGGAAGCCGCGCCGCGCGGAAATTGGGCCATTTCGTGTTTCGGGACGGGGATTGGCCCGCAACGCGCATGGCGTATCTGGCGAGAGGACGGCGACGCGGTCAGGAAGTCGAGCGCGCGCATGGAATTGTAGGTCGAGAGCCCCATCGGGTTTTGCAGGCGGAGTTCGGCCGAGGCGCTGTACAACCCGCGGGCTGGCGGTTCTTTGAACTTCACCCGCAGCCGTGAAAACCGATGAGCGACTTCCAGCGGGATCTGCACGCTGTCGCCGTAGCCGATCATGTCATAGTGGAACACCACGCATCCCATGCGTGCGAGCTGAACACAACGCGACTGCATGAAGCTGCGTCCACCATCCTCGAACCGTTCGGCCCCTCGGACGATTTGCCGGCGGACCGCATCGGGTCCTATGTCGATGAAACGTCCTCCCGGGAAGTGCCCATGGGGACTGAGCACTCCCGGTCGCTTTCCCGTCTTCCCTTTGGGCCGGTAGAGATTGCCGGTGACGTAGAAGCCGGGGATGCTTTCGAAGTACACCTTCTCGATTGTGTAGTCGCCGCAGTCGTTCTTTCCGTGAATGACAGGATTCAGCGGTGTGGAGGTCGGCATTGGCCAGAGCCCGAGCGCGACGCGCATGATCTGCCGGACGCGATCAGCCCGCTTTTTGCAGTCTTCGGGCGAGTCGGCTGGGACGAAACAGAAATCGCCTCGCTCTCCCCTGAGCGGCCCAAGCCGTGTATCCGCGGGGACTTCGCCAATTGGCAGAACGCGCGGTGGCTGCGCCCAAGCACGTGGCTGGGTCAACCCAAGACACGCCGATGTAACGATCAAAATGATAATCCGCCGGAGCCCAATGGCGGGCGTTCCTGCCACGTTTCGGCTGGCCGGTAAGTGCATGATTCCCTCGAAAAAAGTCTCTTGGCATTGACGTCACGAGTGCAAGTACAACGCTAACGGTGCGGAATGGCCATTCGTTCGCTTAACCGCAAGGCCATCGGCCTGCGCGTTTGGCGGACGCGCGGCCCGATGGGCCTGCGGTTAAACGAGGAATCGACCGTGGCGGTAGTCCGCACCCGAATCGAGTCGGCCCTTCCCGATAAATTATCCCCGAGTTCCAACATGTTGAGAACCGTCGAAGAGCCCGATAAGCTGAAGCTGCAACGAATGGTGTGATCAAGGCTAGGCTGGGATGATTGAGGAGACCACACAATGCAGACGAAGAACAGACTGACGTTGGGATTCACGATGTTGCTTTGGATCGGGTGTTGCTTGGCGATGTTTGTCGGTCCTGTTCAAGCGCAGGGGGACAAGAACAAAGACGGTGGCCAAGAGACCATGCGGCTGAAGGGCCTTCGTGTGGCGATCATCATCGCCGAAGGGTACCATGAGCACGAGTTCTGGTTTCCATACTATCGCTTCAAGGAAGAAGGCGCGGAGGTGACGGTTGCAGGTCCGGAAAAGGGGGTCGTACATGGCGAAGGCCGACACGGCAAAGACGGACTACTTGCGACGGTGAACCATACGGTGAAAGAGATCTCCGATAAGGAATTCGATCTGATTTACCTGCCCGGCGGATTGTGGTCGCCAATGCGGCTTCGCGCACACCGGCCGACGCTCGAATTGGTTCGCAAGGCCATGGACGACGGCACGTTGGTGGCAGCCATTTGTCACGCCCCTTGGATCCTGGTCTCCGCCGACGTTGTGCGAGGCCGCAAGCTCTGCTGCCCGGGCGACATGGCCGTAGATGTGACCAACGCCGGAGGGATCGTCGTGAAAGAGCGGGCGGTCCGCGACGGCAACCTGATCACAGCGGTCTACTTCGGCAACCTGCCCGATCATTTTCGTCTCTTGATACCCGCGCTACTGGAAAGGCAGCGAGAGCGGTCCCGCCAAGCTCAGGCGACAAACAGATAGGAGTCGATGCTATGAATCGGGATTCGGTAACGATTGCCATGTTATTCGTTTGCCTCTTGATGCCGACAGACGTGTCCGGTGTCGACGACTTGGCGGCGTTCTATCGTGAGGGGCAGACGTTTTTGACCTGGCGGGAGGATGATTCGGTCAGCGGAGAATGGTACAGCATCTACACCTCTACGAAACCGATCACGGATGACAATCTCGATGAGGCCACGTTGATCGCCAAGATTCCTGAGGGTTCGCGCGAGTACCGCTTTCTGAAAGACGCCCCGGACAGGTTGCGAACGCTGCTGGAAAGCTACGACTGGAGCGAAGGCATTCAGATTGAGGACGACGACCGTGCCGACAAGATCCTGCCCGAGGGGACGGGTGTCTTCGTGCGGACAGTCAAACGACCGGCACGCTCGTACTACGCGGTGACGATGGAAGTCGATGGCGAGGAGAAGATGAAAATTGCGCCGAGGTCAAATAGCCTTGCCGAGCCGATTGTCGAATCCGTCGAAACGCCCGGCGCCATTCGCTTGCAGAAGTACGACGCACGTTTCTTTGCGTATCTGTTCTTCGCTGACTTCGAGACATGGAATCCCGACAAGATTGATGACAACTGGGAAGGCTACGCTCACGTCTTGCATGTCCGGGCGCCGGACAGTGCGGACGGCAGCCGGCGTCGTCCGTTGAGCGTGCGTTTGCACGCGTACACGGCATGGAAGGACTGGGAGATCGCCTACTGCTATCCGAATCGCGAAGGTATCGACCTGCGCCTTCTGGACTATCATCTCACATGGTGGTACGGCTACAGCGACTCGTTACCACAGACCGAAGGTGGACGGTATGAGCGGTACCCGGTCGAAGGACGAGTCGTTAATTTCACCGAACAACGTGTGCTGCAAGCGATCGCCTGGCTCAAGGAAGATCCGCCGAATTTCCCATTCCGTGTCGATCCAATGCAGGTATGCGTATTGGGCGGCTCGATGGGTGGCAGCGGAGCCAACGTCTTCGGTGTCCGGCACGGCGAAGTGTTTGCCGGCTCGTGGGGAAGCAAAGGCATTACGAACTGGGCGCTATCGCGCGAGCACAACAATTGGTATCCAAACATCCGCCAGAAGGTTGGACCGCTGGAACGCAACGATCCGACCAACGAAGGACGGTCCGTCTACGATGTGCTGGATATGCCGAAGTGGCTAGGCGATCATCCGGAAATTGACACGCCGTACCATGACGTGGCCCACGGCATCCTAGACACAGTAATCACGTTCTGGAGCGTCCCGGGCTACTGGGCTGGCCTCGAACGCGGCAAGCATCCGTATTCCGCCGGCTGGGACATGGTGGGCCACGCTTCGGCCCTTTCCTCACGCAGCCCAATGGACTTCAAGTTGATGCGCAGCGACGAATCACTCCCGGCCCTATCGAACGCGTCGAGCAATACTCCGCTCGATAGCGGTTTTCGGATCATTGGCAAGGCGAAGAGTCTTGATGACAAGACGCTTGTGGTGGAAGAGCCGCAGTTCACACGCGACCTCGCTGGAATGTCGCTCGTCCTTGGCCCCAGTGTGCAAACTCGAAAATGGTTTTGCATCAAGAGTAACACACAGACACAACTAATCATCGAGGAAGGTAATCTCAACGAGTATCTGCCACCGTTATCGTCTTGGTGGCAGAGCCAGTTGAAAAAGCGACTCGGGCGCGAGCCAAACGCAGACGAGGTTCGTGAAGAGTCGCAGAAGAAGAAAATGGCGTTTCTGGTGTGCGACGGATCACCGCGTGGAACCCGCAACGGTCACTTTGCCTGGTCGAGCAAGAATCAGAATTTCGACTCGGATCGAACCGAGGACGATATTGTGGACGAAGAAAACCAATGGGCAATTTGTCTGAGGCTTCGCGACAATCCTTTATCCGAATTCACCGGAAGCACGGCCACGGTGGACGTAACGCCCCGCCGCTGTCAGCGGTTCCGACCTCGTGCAGGGGAACTAGTCCACTGGGAGAACCTCGACTGCTCTGACCCAAACGCCATGCACAAGATCGCCGAAGGTGACGTGGCGACTGACGAGAACGGGCTCGTCACAATCCACGGATTCGCTGTCGGCAGAAAAGGCTGGGGAAACCGGTTGGTGTTGACGCGTCGCTAATCGTTCCTCGCAGAGATTGTAGGCCGGACCGAGCAAACGCCATTCGTGCCGGAGCTGCGGTCGCTTTTCCTTGATTCCTCCGTGCACGACTTGTCAAGCAGCCTCGATTGCGTTTGCGCTGTTCCGGCAATTCGTTGTGCGACCTTGATCCGGCCTACGTGGATAAACCGGGTCAGCGGACTTTGTGAGTGACCGGCCAGCTTGCACGATCATCGTCCTCGTAGATGCCGATCCGATCGAGTGGCAGTTTCTTGAAACCGATTGCCCAGGTCGGTGAGTTCGGCTTGAGTGCGAAGTCGACCGCGCGGGGTTGCTTGCCTTGGCCGATTCGATCCGGTGTGGCAAGGTGCGGGTCCACGTCCACGTGGTTGTTTTCGATGGCCTGGTACTTCCGAGCGCTGCCGTGGACGCCGTCCCATTTGCCGCCGAATGATACGTTGCAGAATACCCGGTTACCCTTGGGCGCGGCTGGTTCCTCGTCCAGGATGTTCACCAGTTTCGGATAGCGTTCGCTGTACGGTGGCTCCTTGTAGCGGATTCCCGACAGCGTTCCCTTTTCGCGCCCCTCCTTGATCCACATGTCCGCATGACCGTGGGCCCATCCAAGGGCGCGGGCATCGATGTGCAGTGATGGATTGCAGTCGACGAACAGGTTGTTCTTCACCACGCAATCTCGCCCACCGCCGATAAACGCCGCTCGTGTCACCCGATAGAACAGATTGCCGGAGATTTCCGTGCCGCAGAACATGTCGTCCAGATAGACGCCCACACAACCTCGTCCACGAAAGCCGTTGATGTGGTGCAGGTAGTTGTGCCGGATGATCGTGCCGCGCATGGTCCAGTTGCGGCCTGTGTAGATGGCTCCCGCGTCGTTCGATTCGTAACACACGCTGTGCATCTCGTTGAACTCAATCACGTGATCGTTGCCGCCAAAACCCATGCCCATGTGCGGCGCATTGTGAATCAGGTTGTGCGCGGCTCGATTGCCGACTCCCTGCAACGTAATGCCCGGCTGGTAGACGCGTTTTACGCGGGCATAGTGGTGTATGTGGTTGTTTTCGGCAAAATGCCCGGCCGGGGTGAGCGTCGTCCGATTCCCACCACTGAGTGAAATCCCGCCGCCGCCCATCCGAAACATGTCGCAGCCGACAACGCCATGCCCGTTGCCACCGGACACCTTAACCGCCCAGCCGCCCACGTTGCGAATCGTGCAACCGACGATACGGTTCTCCGCCCCGCCCGACATACTGATCGCCGTGCCGCGCACGCCTTCGATCGTGAACCCAAGTAACGTAACGTGCGACACGTCTTTCATTGTCGCCATGGTCGGCAGTACCGACACGATCGCCTCGCCATCCTTGACCGGCGAGGGCGGCCAGAAGTAAAGGACACCGTTCTCACGATCTACGTACCATTCGCCGGGCTGGTCAATCTCCGATAGCATATTGAAGGCGTAAAACCACTGCCCCTTGCGATAGCCGTAGCCGTGGTACGGCGGTTGGACCTCGATGCTACGATTTTCGGTGTCGATGGTCTTGATCTTGTGACGCTGTTCGGACCAATCCCAGAACCAATATCCGTGGACCCACGCATCTTTCTCGGTGCGCCATCGCTTAGGCCGATCGCCTTCGTACTCGAAGATCCCCTCGGCGCACCCCTTGGTGCCGCGGACGTTGCGCTCCGTTTTGCCAAGCACGTTGACCACTGGCACGAAGCCCTCGTTGGGCCAGCGCGACACGGTCATGGGATCGCCGTTGAAGAACAGTTCGATGCCCCCGCCTGACGGCGAGCCGAAATCGGTGATACCCAGCGCCTTCAGATCGGCCATCATCACGTTGCCCCGTGCCGACTCGTCCAACGTGTTCAGCACGTCCGAGTCTGCCACGCGTTTCCAGTTCGAGACCACTTTCCCGCCGAGCAGCCGCACCGTCTCGCCGTGCGCGGCCTCGTACGAGAGCCGCGCGATCTTCGTTCCGGAGTCCTCTGCCGCGAACTCGAGCGGCTGGTCGACACTGTACGTGCCACCGCGCACAACGACCTTGGCACCTTCCTTCGGAAGATCCTTCTCCTTCTTCAACTGTCGGATAGCATCTCGCGCGCGGGCCAAAGTCGCAAACGGCCCGTCGTCTTTCGTGGCATTCGGCGCCTTCAACGTTCCGGACCATGCATCGTCGCCGTCCGTGGCGACATAGTAGGTTACCTCGTCTCCGAAAGCAGCCGTGGCGGCGATCATCGCGCCCGCCATCACTATGTGAAAGAACATGCTCGACATGAGAATCCTCCTTACGATCGGCGTAGACCAAGGTGGGGCACGATTCCATCGTGACAGGCACGTCGGAGACGTGCCCCACAGTCACTTGTTACTTCGTCAGATGATAACACGTTTGGCCGCCGCAGAGCAGATAGCCAGCGTATCTCCCACGATTTCGCGTCGCCCGAAGCATTGCGGGTGGAGAATCGGTCAGCGAGAATGTGGAGATTGCGAAAGCCGCGGTTCGCCTCGTTGAGACGCGCAACATGAAACTCGCAGGAAGGGAGACGAAACATGATCGACAGAATCAGATTCAAAGTGCTGGTGGCTGGGCTCGTCAGTTTGCTACTACCGGTAGCCGTCCGAGCTGCCGAGGGTGACAAAGATGCGAAGGCTGGCGAGAAGATCAAGGTGGTAATCTTGGTTGGTGGTCACGGGTATGACCAGCGTGGATTTGAGGAACTGTGGAGCAGCTTCGACGACATCGCGTCCGAGGTCTGGAAAGGCGGTCCGTACACGGTGTTCGACGACATCAGCGAGTTCAAGTACGACGTGATCGTCATGTACAATCTCTCCAGCGGCATCACCGACGCGCAGAAACAGAACTTCCTCAAACTGCTCGACAAGGGCGTCGGCCTCGTGGTCTGGCATCACGCGCTGGCGAACTGCCAGGGCTGGCCGGAGTTCGAGAGGATCGCGGGCGGAAAGTTCTGGCTGGCACCCGGCGAGCGAAACGGCGTCCAGGTCCCACGAAGCGGGACCGGTTTCGGAAAGGTCAAGATGCACATTGAAGATCCGAACCACGCGATCACAAAAGGCATGGCCGACTTCGTGGTCGAAGACGAACCCTACAACGCCCAAACCTTCTGCGACGGCATCCATATTCTGGTCACTGGCGACCATCCGCGCAGCGACAGGCAAATCGCTTGGGTCCACAAATACGGCAAGGCCCGCGTCTTAGGCTACCAGAGCGGTCACGACGCGAGGGCATGGAAGAACGAGAGTTTCCAAAGGCTGATGGCTCAAGGCATCCGCTGGGTCGCCGGCCGCCTTTCCGGAGATTAGGCTCGCCGATGCACACGGGAGGACGACAATGAAGACCGAATACCGCATGTGTCTGTCGGCTTTGCTGACTGTTGTGATCGCATTTGTCGCGTCGACTGCACGACAGGCCCCCGCTGCACCGCCTGCCGATCCAGAGCCCAGACGGGGCCCGATTGTCAATCTAGCGGCCGATGGCGTGGTCGGTTGTCTGATACCGCCGTTCCGCATCGACGGTACGCATTCGGCCGAGGAGATCACCGAGGCCTATCGGAAGATGATCGACTACTACGCCGAGGCCGAGGTGCCGTATCTGTTTCTGAACGTTTGTTACATGCGGGCCGCGTGTCCTAGCGAGGCTTGGGACACTTACTGGGATGTCGATGATCCAGACGCCAACGTCACAGGCTGGCCGCGGGGACACTGGCTGGTGCATAAGAAGGGAGTTGATCCGTTTGCGGTGTGCGTGACGCGTTGCCGCGAGCGTGGCGTGTCGCCTTGGATGTCGATGCGCATGAACGACACGCACTACATCGACGATGCTACCAAAACCAGCAAGTTCTGGCAGCAGCGCCCCGAATTGCGACGTTCCGAGCGGAGCGGTTACGATTTTTCGCACAAGCAAGTGCGCGATCACTACCTCGCCTTGGTCGGGGAACTGATGGAGCGGTACGACTGCGACGGCATCGAACTGGATTGGATGCGATTTCCCTCGCACTTCAAACCGGGTCAGGAGCAAGAAGGACGTGAGCACGTGAACGACTTCATGAGGCGCGCTCACCAGCTTGCTCAACGGGCCACGGCCGAGCGCGGTCATCCGGTCAAAATCGCCGCCCGCATTCCCGCGGTTCCCGAGTTTGCCCAAGGCCTGGGCATGGACGGTGTGGCTTGGGCTCGCAAAGGCTGGGTCGACGTTCTGATCCTGGCTTCCGTTTGGCGACCTTCCGACACAGACATTCCCATCGAGCGCTGGCGTAGGCTGATCGGTCCCGCCGCCGACAAGGTTCTGCTGGCCGCCGGTACGGATCTTTGGCTGCAAGGCACGCCGGGTGGCAGGCTGATGTCCGACGATGTGGAAACTCAACGCGGATTCACCACCGCCATGCTCGACCGCGGAGCCGACTTGGTCTATCTGTTCAATCATTTCAACGCCTCGGACTTCGGTCGTACTCGGAAGGCGGCCGATGGTAGCACGGTCGCATGGAACGAGCACGATGACTTGCTCAAGATCTCTGGCCGTCTGCAGGCCGCGGTCGAAGGCCCGCGCCGGCACGTACTCACCTTCCACGATCCGGCGGCACCCAACCTGCCCAATCCCAAACAACTGCCCGTGAACCTCACGCAGGACAAATTCGCCCACTTCCGGCTATACACCGGCCCCAAGCCGACCAGCGGGCGAGTGATCGTCCGTGTCGGTTTGGACAATCTCCCCGACGTAGCCGAGGCCGACTTGGCCGTCCGCCTGAACGGCATCGAATGCAAGCCAATCGAAGACGTGCCCAAGCCGGATTCCCACAAGTCCTACGCACACGATCCGCACCGTGTGTTTCACGTGGCAGAGCTGGTGCAACGCATGGTGCAGTTCGAGGCCCCGCGCGATACGATGCGACGCGGATACAACCAAGTAGATGTACGCCTTGCCGCCGGCAGCGACCAGAAAGCGATCTGGCTGGAGATCTACGTAGTGCCGTAACGTGGATGCTCTTGGCAATCTGTCCTGCGTCAGCAATTCCGTTGAGTGGTCCCGTACGGGCGTGATTTCCTTTTCATTCTTGAGGCGGCTGATACCGCAAAATGTCCTCGACGGTCAAGCCGTGCCGCCATTTGTCCATCCAGTGCCGAATCGTAGCGACCGGCACGCGGTGTGTCGAACGGCTCATTTCCGCCAAGCGGTCAGCCCACTGGTAGAGAATCTCTTTTGTCACGCTCTTGTACTTCAACAGCACGCGAATCTCTTGCCACCATTCGGATTCGGGTTCTTTCAGTTCAACGTGGTACCCATGATCAAAAGCATATCGTGCGAATTGCTGTGTCTCGGGATTCAATCCATTGCCTCGGTCGCACGCCGGAATCGTTCAAAATTCCAGCGACGAGCCTCGGGCAGCAAATCTTGGCTGAAATCATAGCGCGCGGGATCTTCCCCCACGTGGGCATAGAAATACTGATCGGTCTCCAGCACGACACCGGTATCGCCCGCCAGTTCCCGGGCCGTGTAGCTCTTGCCGCAAGCCGGCAATCCGCGCATCAGATGGACAGTCTTTTCGTTCATTCAACTCTATTCCAGGGTCGGCCGAGCGATTTGGCCACGGAGTTGTGCCTGGCCGCCTTCCGGCTCGTAGACGCCGTAGAACAGCGAGCAGGAGTCGAGCCAGACGGTGATGCGGTGGAGTTCTTCCGGCGAGAGGTTCACGTCGTGATGTCCGTCGGCGAGCATCTGGTACAGCTTCGATGCCCGGGCACCGAACTCGCCGGGTGTGGTGCGGTACCATTTGGGATCCGTCCAGCCGCTGCCCCCGTAGTCGTAGAAGCCGTATTTTGGCGCGAGGCTGAGATACGAGGCGTAGTAGACGGTCTGCCGGTTCATCCAACCGCCGCCCGGGTGTGTGAGCAGTTCGGCGTCCAGACGTGGTGCTTCATCGGGGTCCTTGGCGTGGCACTCTACGCAGTGTTTGTCGAGCACCGGCTGGACCAGGCGCGGGTAGCTGAACGGATTTGTGCCGTCCACATCCGGCTGTAATCGAGACGGGGCGCGTCGCATCGCCATCAAATCGCTGGGCACGGACTGCGACGGCGTCCCGGGACGCGGTTCGTGGCAGCCCTGGCACATCGCCTGCTCGCCCGGCTGGAAATGGGTCCCCGATCGCATCGACGTTATTGCCAGTCCCTGCTCGTCCAGCACTTGGAAGTACAATTCCTTTCCGGCTGGCACCGTGAAGTGCGCGCTGCCATCGGGCTCGACGGGCACCGTCCCGAGCACGGCGCGGGCCAGGTTGATCGAGTCGCTTCCCTGCGGTATCTGCAGGCCCGTGTTGTGCGGCACGGCGGCCGATTCCACCGACAGCGGCAGGACTTGGTAGATGCGCAGGGCTTTGATCTTTGTCCCTTCGGGCCAGGGCTGGCTGCTGTTGTAGACGTTCGCGACACCTACCACGGCCTCGGCCGGCGCGTCGGCCGCCAATGGCAAAGAGGCGTCCGGAATGACCGGCGGGGCGGGGCGGGAACGAAGCGGGATGGGGTTATGGCAGCCGATCTCCGGGTCGCGATAGACCAGTTCCTTGTTGCCGAAGCTGTCCAGCAGGTAGACGCTGTAATGCCCCGCCGCGCCCCGTTTGCCGATCGCCTTGCCGGCGTCGTAGACACAAAGATAATAGTCCTCGCTCAACGGCCAAGCCGCCCCGTAACCGTTCGCCCCGCGCTGGCTCTCCGGAAACCCGACGTCCGGCGTGATCCGTTTGACGGGTGCCATACCGTCGTCGTCGGGAGTCGGTGGGTCGATCATGACCAGCGAGCCGAACGCTTGCCCATGATGCGGAGCGGCCGTGGCGATGTACCTGCGCGAACCGGGAATCGCCCTCACGTCGACTTCCATGTCAGGCCGGCTCTGCCGCGGTGCGTAGTTGCCGTGCACGGGACGAGGATCGCGCCCGTCCGGCGTAGTCGTCCACGGCATATGGGCCGTGCAACCGTGGCGGTCGACGTAGTCCCAGCGGGTCCAGACAATACGACCGTCGTGGGCCACGCTGGGATGCCACTCGTTCGTCTCGTGATAACTCAGACAACGGATGCCAGAACCGTCGGCCGCCATGTCATACAGGGTGTACGTGGGGCATACACGTCCGCACCGCAGATATCCGCCGCGGCGTTCGGAGGTGAACGCAATCCGCCCGCTCGGCATCCAACAGGGATCGAAGTCGTTCCAGGTGCCGTCGGTCAATTGTTCCAGATGCGAACCGTCGGCGCGAACCTTGAAGATGTGATAACAGCGGCCTTCCGGCCAGTGGCCGCGGCTGGGGTCCGTGTGCGAACGATGCTCTCGTTCGCCGCTGCATTCGACATAGGCAAAGGCGATCTCGTCGCCGTCGAACGAGACATCGGGCGACAGGAACGACCCGCCTTCGGTCTCGTCACCGCTCAGACTGCCCACGCCGTTGTAGCGAAGATTCCATGTTTGGTTCGGCCCGCCATCGATATTCTCGCCCTTCAGTCGGCCGCGCTCGACAACCGAGTTCGCCAACAAGTCGCGGACATGCGGGCCGGAAAAAGGGGACAGGTCCAATTTATGCGCAGCACCCTCCGGGCCGTTCCGGTAAATTGGACCTGTCCCCTTTTTCCCGAACGGATTGTCCAGTACGCACAAGGCGCCGCCGGGCCGGGCGGTGATGCCATAGTACTGGTCGCACATATGGTTGTAGATGGCCAGGTGGCGTTTGATGAACAGCAGCTTGTCGAAGTCCAGCAACGGATTGCTGAAAGCGATCTCGCGTCGCAGTCGGCAGGCATCGGCGAACAGCACGTAGCGAGCTTCGATGTTGTCAAGCGGCACAGCAAGGTTTGCCTTGTCCAGCGCAGCGAGTTCCTTTTCGAAAGCGGCCAGCTTCGGCGCGCCAGTGGTGCTGCGCAAGTCGGACAGCAACGCTGTCGTGCGCCGCAACACGATATCGGCCGGATCGCGGTCTTCCGGCAGCACGAGCGATTCGGGCCGGAATACCTCTGCGGCGATGCCGTCGAATCGAGCGCGGTCCGCCAAGTCGTGCGCGAGCGCGGCATATTGCTCTTCCCAATCCGTCTTCAAATCGACATCCGACCACGTTTCCAGAAACTCGGGCATGCCGCGGATCGCCAGCAGCAACGATTGACGGAACGCCTGGACTTCGCTATGCAACGCCGGCAACTTGCTGAGTGCTTTGGGGTCCTGGGCAAGCAGCCCAGCGATCATTTCGTTCCATTTCGGCTCGGTGTCCGCGAGTCGCTCAAGAAACGCCTCGCCTCCAGAGAACCGTTCCGGCATCGCGGTGGTCAGCGAATCGACCGCGGACTTCAGTCCACTGACGCTGCCCACGTGAGCCACCACGCCGCGATCCACACATTTGCTGGCCCAACGTTTCAGCGCATCCCACCGCGCGTCTTCCGACGGCAGCTTCGAGCGAATCATATCGGCTGCTTGCTCCTCGAACGCGTTTCGCAACTCGCCAAGCCAAAGCTGGCGTGTGACCGTCAGGGTCTCTTCCAGCCGGCGGGCGCGGGCATACAGCTCTAGCCAACGAGGATCGTTCGAATCGGTTTTCGCTTGTTGCAGATCCGTCAACTCCTCTGTCAGCGGTTCGCTGGCTTCGCCGATCCGCGGCGCTGTTTGGCTCATGATCCAACGTTCAAAGTGCGTGTTGCCGGTTTGGAGGAACCAATCCAGGTAGCGAACGCCTCGCAGATCCTGCCGGAACCAGGCGCCATGCGTCGGCCAGTCAGCCTGGATCTTGCGCCACACTGCTGGCAGCGGCGTGCCGGTCAATTGACCTTCCTTCTGACCCTTGGCCCACTCAGCGCAGTTCGCGCGAGTAGCGATCATCGTCTCGGCCCAAGTTGCTTTCTTGACGTAGACCTGATCCGGCAACTCCGCGGCCATCATGCAGGAGTCCTCTATGGTGATCGCCACGACGGCAACGAGGAACGTCAGCATCATCGGTCTATTCACGTTGAAGCATTTCATGGGTGGTTTCCTTTCGCTCTGTCTCGTCTCATTATGGCTAGACCGTTGCGGATTGAGTACCCTGGTTGCTGCAGTAGGGTGGCAAGACAGAGCTACGGGGTCGTACTTGGGCGACGCATTCGTGGGTCTGCTGTGCCATCCGTGGGCGATGAGTTAACATGCTATTCGATAATCAGGCATATCAACCATAGGAAGAACGATGAATACGAATCCTGTAACGCCGGGTCCAAGAAACATATTGGGTATTCTCCTTCTTAGTGTTACAGCGTTTGCCTCGCTGTTGACCAACTCAGTTCAGGCCGCCGACGAGCGTCCGAACGTCCTCTGGCTGACTTGCGAGGACATCAGTCCGAATCTCGGCTGCTACGGCGACGATTATGCCATTACGCCGAACCTGGACCAGCTTGCCAAAGAGGGCGTCCGGTACACGCACGCGGTGGGCATCTGCGGTGTGTGTGCAGTCAACCGCTCGTGTCTGATCACCGGCATGTACTCGTCGACGATAGGATCGCAGGATATGCGCAGCCGAATCCGGTTGCCCGATTCGATCCCTACCTACAGCCAGTTGCTTCGTGAAGCCGGCTACTACTGCACCAACAAATCCAAGACCGATTACAACTTCCCAACGCCCGGCGAGGCGTGGGACGAATGCTCGGGCAAGGCCCATTGGCGAAACCGCAAACCGGATCAGCCGTTCTTCGCCGTGTTCAACTATACGGGCTCGCATGAAAGTCAGATCTGGGAGAAGAACCACGCCCGCCATGCGGCGAAGCTCAGCGAAGATGAACTGCACGATCCGGACAAAGCGCCCGTACCGCCATTTCATCCGAACGTGCCCGAGGTTCGCCGCGACTGGGCCAACTATCACGACAATATCACAGCGTTGGATCACTGGATCGCCGATCGTCTGAAAGAGCTCGGCGAGGCGGGCTTGGCCGACAACACTATCGTATTCTTCTACTCCGACCACGGCGTCGGCATGCCGATGTGCAAGAAGTGGGTCTGGGACTGGGGTCTCCGAGTGCCGCTGATCATCCGCTTTCCTGAGAAGTATCAGCAGTTGGCACCCGATGGCCCGGGCACGGTGACCGATCGGCTTGTCAGTTTCGTGGACTTTCCACCCACGTTGCTTTCGCTAGTTGGCATCAACGTACCGGAGCACATGCAGGGCAAGGCATTCTTGGGCGAGCAGGCCCAGCCGCCACGGCAATACGCCTTCGCCATTCGCGATCGCATGGCGGAATGGTATGAGATCATCCGTGTGGTACGGGACAGCAAGTACCAGTACCATCGCAACTTCATGCCGCACCTCACATATGCGCCGTTCTGCAGCTACACGCTGACCATGCCCACGGCGCAGGTGTGGACCCGATTGCACGAGGAAGGCAAGCTGAACCCGATCCAGGATCGCTACTTCCAACCCAAGCCGACCGAGGAGCTATATGATCTGGAAGCCGATTCACACATGATTCACAACCTTGCCGACGATCCGAACTGCGCCGACGTGCTTCGCCGTATGCGGCAGGAACTTCACGACTGGCAGCTTCGCACCCGCGACCTGGGCCTGATGAGCGAGTACGAGATGCACGCCCGCGCCGAAGGTTCGACCCAATACGAAGTCGGTCAGAACGAAGGCAAATACCCGTTGCAGCGCATACTGCCGGTGGCGGAGTTGGTCGGTGAACGGGACGCGGATAATCTGCCGAAACTGCTCGAGCTGCTCGACGACGACGAACCGATACTTCGCTGGTGGGCAACACTCGGGCTCGTGATGCTCGGCCAACAGGCTCGACCGGCCGAGTCGGCTCTCGAAAGATGTCGGGTGGACGACTCGCCGCTGGTGCGCGTCGCTGCGGCCGAGGGACTATACCAAATTGGTCAGGTGGATCGAGCGCGAGCTGCGCTGGTCGAGGCACTCGCGCACCCAACGCCTTTCGTACGTCTTCGGGCGATGAACGTACTCTACCGCATGGGCGACGACGCTGGGCCGGCCTTGCCAGCAATCGAAAAAGCTTCGATCAAAGCCATTTACCCCGCCGACTACCTGGACCGCATGGTCAAGTATCTACCGACTCGATTAAGAGACTGAGAACAACGTCATGGCACGTCACCATTCCAATCTCCATGTCAATAGATAAGTCCCTTTACCTTTCCTTGCCAGGAGGACCCAGGCAGTGAGTAGTCCTACACAGTCAACGTCAACGCGTCGTGGTTTTCTGAAAAGGTCTTCAATAATTGCCGCTGGGGGAATAGCGGTACCCTATTTCTGGACGAGTTCTTCCTCTCAAGCCAAGGCTCAGGATGCCAATGATCGTCTGGGCGTGGGTTCGATCGGTGTGGGTGGACGCGGCGGCGGGATAGGGCGCGATGCGGGTGGCAGGGGCAACATGATCGCTTGCGCCGATGTCGACGCACAGCGGGCCGAACGATTCGCTTCCCGATTTGGTGGCAAGTGCCAGATCTACAGCGACTATCGTCAACTGCTTGAGCGCAAAGACATCGACGTGGTCACGATCGGCACACCGGACCACTGGCACACGAAGATCGCCATCGAATCCATGAAAGCCGGCAAAGACGTGTACTGCGAAAAGCCACTGACTTTGACCATCGACGAGGGCAAGAAGATCTGTAAGGTGGTCAAGGAAACCGGACGAGTGTTCCAGGTCGGCACACAGCAGCGGAGCGGCCACCAGTTCCTGCTTGCGGTCGCCATTGCCCGCAGCGGACGCTTGGGCGCGCCGCTCAAGGCTACCTGCTCGATCGGCGGCGCGCCGAACAGCGAGCCGTTTCCCACAGCCGATCCGCCCGATCAACTCGACTGGAACACTTGGCTCGGCCAGTGCCCCGAGGTGCCTTATACACCGCAACGCTGCCACGGCAGTTTCCGCTGGTGGCTGGAATACTCCGGCGGCAAGCTGACTGACTGGGGAGCGCACCACGTCGACATCGCTCATTGGGGGCTGGGCAATGAGGGCACCGGCCCTGCCGAGATCGAAGGCGAAGGCACCTTTCCCAACATCCCAGACGATTTCGATCCGGTCGCTTTCTTTGCGGGCAAACAGAAGATCCCCAACGGCTACAACACGGCCATGCGGTTCCACATCGACTTGAAGTTTGCCGACGACTCGCAGATCCACGTGCAACACGGTCCGGACAACGGCATCTTGTTCGAAGGCAGCAAAGGCCGGATCTTTGTCAACCGACGTCGAATCACTGGCAAACCAGTGGAAGAGCTGACCGATGCTGACAAAGAGATGTTCGAGCAAGAAATCCAGAAGCTGTACAAGGGTAAAGAACGGCGCGGGCACATGCAGAACTTCTTCGACTGCGTGAAAGACGGTGGCGAGCCGGTGTCCGACGTGTTCTCGCATCACCGCGAAGTAAGTTCCTGCCACCTGTGCAACATCGCCATGCTGTTGAAGCGGAAGCTGCGATGGGATCCTGAGAAGGAGGACTTCATCGGCGACGAACAAGCCAGCGCCCTGGTCAGCCGCCCGCAGCGAGCACCGTTCACGATCGAGGCGTAGAGCTTGTTTCAAACCTGAGCAATCGCCATGCGCCGGCTGGCACGGTCAGTGTGACTTGGTTGTCCTGCATGGGGAGCCGCTCGCCGGTGGTCTCATCGTAGCAGGCCAGACCTGCGATGGTTGTGGTGAGTGTGGTCTCGATGTCGGCCGGTGCAAACATTTCGGTATCCATCAGGATGACCTGATAGCGACCGTCGCCGTCGTGTCTGGCAGAAATGAATACGCCGTCGGCTTGAAACGGCAGTTGTGATGCGGCGGACTTGACGGTGCTGATAATTGCGGGCATGGCGTCCTTTGCGGCCAACTTCGTTCCGTCCTTGGCCACCAAGTCGCCATCGGTGCGGATTGTCGTCGGGATGCGGTCCACACCGCGCGCCGCTGCCTCGTGACCGACGATTGGCACGATGCCCCAGGGAGTCGAAGGAAAGACGCCGTTCATCAGTTTCTTCGAGCCGTATAGATTTCGCGAAAGGGAATAGGGCCCGGCGTTCTGCATGACGCACGTGATGCCCAAGTCCAACAGACCCGCACCGTCGAACAAACTCACGCCATAGCGTGCCCACTGCATCGGGGCGTCGGCGACCTTCGGGCTTCTGGACATACTGAATCCCACTGGCGAAACGCTCAACAGGTCGTCCGACGTCACGGGGCCCAGGATTCCTTTGCGGAACAATTCCACCGCCATGTGCTCGCGCCTGGCCTCGTGCGAAATCCTGGCGCTGGTGGCCCAGATGGGATTGTAGTGACCTTTCCTGTCAACGGGCTCGAAATACAAGTGCCCCGATTCCACCATGATGTATCGTGCTCCGAGTGCGACGGCCATAACGTCCTGGCGCATCACGATATCGTCCGGGCAACCGCGGTAATGACCCAGCGGGATCGGCCAAAAATCTTCTTCGCTGGTGATGCCCCAGGTGTCAATCTCGCCGGCAAGCATCGAACCCACATAGGCGGCGATGTCGCCGTTGTCGCTGTGAGGGAGCAGGGTCTTCAGAACGGGTACCAGCACGTGTTTGTACTGGGGCTTCAACAGAATCGCTCGAGCTTTGGGATCCGAGACCAGCGAAACCCAGAACGGCGCTTCTTCGGCAAACAAGATCTTTTTGTCTTTCTCGACGCAGATTTTCGCCAGTTCTTCCGTGCGGCGCAGGAAGTCGTACCATACCTCGCTTGGATAGTTCGCCATGGTCTCCCAGGTCAGGTAACCCTGGCATGCATTGGGCGCCACGTCCATGATCTTCTTGGCTGTTTCCGGCATGACGGTGGGCACGCCCATGTGGCTGACCACCGGGTAGAAACGCACGCCCATCTCTTCCCATTTGCGGCACATGTCCAGCAGCTTCTTCTGGCTTGCCGCCAGCGGCCCGACCGCGCAGATTCCGTCTCGTTTGTACTTCGCTACCCCCTTTTCCTTCAGCGTGAACATGAACGCGTATTCGACATTGTCGCACCGCATGTCGCGCATCTTCTCGTCGAGCACCTTGATCGTCGATCCAAACAACGTCGGTGCAATCGTGGCTTCCATCCCCCACAGCACGTGCAGCTTCTCGTCGCGCGATCGGGCGCGAGTCCGCGTGTTCTTGATCGAGTCAATCTGTGCGAGGATCTTGTCGAGTCCGTCGGTGACGTGATCTACGGACATGGCTTTGCGCAAACCGGAATCGGCGGCCTCGATGCCCTTGTCGAAGTTGGCAACATAGACGTTCTGGTAGTGCAATCGCGACAGCAGCGCCTCGTCGAATCCGTCGTTGTCCATGTCGGCGGCCGAAATGCTCAAGAACGGATGCCGAGTTTTCGTCCGCAGCAGGCTCTTGCCCGAGGCGGACAGCAGGTTGAATTTGCCATCCGACGCAAAGCTGGCAATCTCCAAACCCTCATCTGACGTGAAGTTGCCGGCCACCAGCGATCGCGTGCCCCCGTATTCCCATGGGAACTTTCTAAGCCCGGGAGCCTCGGCGCCGAGTTCGGCCCCTTTCTGCTTCAGGTCAATCGACCAAAGCTTCCTGGTACGGCTTTCCGCTCGAACCTGTCCCAGACTGCCGTACAGCAATTCTGTCTTGCCGTCATTGTTGATGTCCGCGCAGTCGATCAGTCCGCAGCCGAGCGACGGCAGCATGAAGCGGCGCATAGGTTTGTCGTCGGCATCCAGGATGCCGGGCAGTTGCAGGCTGCTGTGGTATGCGATGTCCGTGCGCCCGTCGCCGTCGATGTCGCCGGTCGCCAAGCCGGCCATGCGTCGCACGAAGTTCTTCGGGGTGACGGTCTTGTCGAAGATCCTCTTGCCTTGGGAATTGAACGCAAGGATCTTTCCCATGTAGCCCGCGACAACGATATCCGCGCGGTCGTCGTCATCTATGTCACCAAGCTCCAGGAGGTAGACGATCACCTCGGGCGAAATCTCTCGGCGGAGCTTGCCGGCGTGATCCAGAACGATGATTTTCGAGGCCGACGTGCCGATGATGGCAACGATTTCCTCGCGTTTGTCTCCGTCGATGTCGGCCGTTTCGATAGCCAGCGGCATGCCCTCGGTCGAATATCGCCAGAGTTGTTCGCCGGACGAGGTGACTGCACAGATGGCATCCTGGTCGATGCCGCCCACGACGATATCAGCCTTGCCGTCGCCGTTTACATCGCTGCCGCACATCGCATACGGGACAACGCCGACAGGGACGGCAGTGACTTCGTCCCCACCGGACGATGATGCTAGAGGTGGCAACACGAGAAGGCTGCAGAACACGGTTGCAGCCCAACGATGGCGATAGTGTTTCGTAGGTTTCGCGGTCATTCGGTCTGTCTCTCTGGCTGGAAAAGTCGCCGTTGAAAGTAACACGTAGGTCCCGCTTGCCGCGCGGGACTGGAGGTGGTGATGAACCTCGGGATTCTGAGGTCCCGCTCGGCAAGCGGGACCTACCTTCAACAGCCCCTCAAGAGACCATACCGCGATCGAGTGGATTTGGTTTCACTGACGCTGTCA
Source organism: uncultured Pirellulaceae bacterium (assembly GCA_964623055.1). Classification (GTDB taxonomy): domain Bacteria; phylum Planctomycetota; class Planctomycetia; order Pirellulales; family Pirellulaceae; genus JADHUC01. The sequence goes on along the minus strand of CAZURK010000048.1, from coordinate 45,258 downwards.
TTCCTTCTCAGGAATGACCATTGGCGGCCCTAGAATCGGCATCGACGGCGTTTCAACTTTCATCAGCCGATTCAGCACCTACCAAATCGGCGATGACATGAACGAGGCCGCGGACAACTCGGGCTGTGCGGTCGAAGTCGATCTTGTCGATGGTGTCTTCCGGATCGTGGTAGTACGGATATCGGAACATGGCCGTATCGGTCACCATCGCCGCCGGATACCCTTCCTGCCAGAACGACCAGTGGTCCGAAAACCCGATACCGGGTATGGCGTTCGGCAGAGCGCCACCTTCGCAGGGGAACTTTTCGCTCCTGCGGAATGTGGCAACAACCTGGCCGACCAAATCGCGTGAACCTGTGTTACCCACGATCGCGATGAAATTGCCCTCGGACGGATACAGCAATCCAAACGGCGCGGGATATTGCTGCGACCCTGGACGATCGCTGTAGTAGCCAATGGTCTCCAGACTCAGCATCGCCACCACGTTATCGCCCTGCTGTCGGCACTCTCGTGCGTAGACCCATGAGCCCATCTTGCGCGTTTGGAAGTAGGGCGGCTCCTCGTTCACGAACGCTACGAAGCGGAGTGTTCGGTTGGTCTTACGTCCTGAGTACCTGCGAGCCAAAACAAGCACTGCTGCAGCACCGCTGGTATTGTCGTTCGCCCCAGGCACACCGTGCACGGTGTCATAGTGGGCTCCGATGACGACGATGTTCTCCGGTTCTCTCGTGCCGCGGATTTCGACCTCCAGGTTGTGGCAGTCGCAATCGGAGACTCGGTACTCCTGCCGCCGCACTTCGTATTCTGCCGCGACGAATTGGGCGGCAATGTAGTCGGCAGCCTGCTGCAGTGCCTCCGGTCGGTTGTATACGTTCCGTTCGCCGATCTTGACCGACAGATGCTCCACGTCCCGACGAAGCTCCTCGGCGAGCGATGTGAGGTCATCGTCCGCCGCTGGCAGCTCGCCGTGATAGCTCTCGCCCGGCATTCGAATCATGGTCCACCATCCCACGGTGGCAATCACAACAAGCAGGACGATGGCCGCGCATAATCCCCAGAGCAATGGTCGCCTTCTCCGTTTCCGTTTGGCCGGCCGTTTGCCGGCAGAGACCTCGCCAGGTTTCATGGTCGCTGTATTCTCTCTTCTAACTCAAACAGCAAAAAACTCACGTTTGGCATTATCAATCCGCGTGATTTTCGGCCACCGCTGGGGCTTGTCCCCGCGGAGCCATGTTCAAAACTAGACACGTCCTCAGAGAGCGGACTTTTCCGCTCCACCCCTCGCCGCCTCCGGCGGCGAGGGGTGGGGAAAGCGTGTCTTTCGGGAACGCGATCTGGTTTTGAACATCGTTCCCCGCGAGCAGCGGGGTGACGGGACTGATCCATTTGCCCTTTGAGTTCCAACATCCCTCCTCGGACCCTGCCAGCCAATTCTCCCGAATCAGGCGTTCGCCAGCATTAACAGCCGTGCCTGTGAACTGCTACGATACTGGTTTCGTCGGGCAATTCAACGGCGGATCGCGCAGCAATCAGAAAGGTACGGTCATGCGAAAGACTGTGGTAGTGGCGTTGTTGTATTTTGTAGGCGTATCGACGGCAGCCGAGAAGCATGATTACCCACTCTCGCCGATGTCTTTCGAGAAAGTCACTTTGAAGGACAACTTCTGGTTGCCCAGGCTCAGACTGCAGGCCGAATCGACCGTGCCACACGCTCTGAAGCAAACCGAACCGGCGGTCGAGAACCTGCGCCGCTGCGGCAATTTCTTGCACGGGCGAGGTGGCGAATTGCCGTTCACTCACCGCTTCATCTCGTCGGATCTGTACAAGGTGATGGAAGGGGCTGCGTATCTGTTGATGATCAAGCCCGATCCGGCGCTTGAGAAGCAGATGGACGAGATCATCGACATCATCGCAGATGCACAAAAGGACGACGGTTACCTGTACGTGTCACACATTTGCGGAGTCGCCAATCCGCGCGTCATGGGCGAGACGCCCTATTCATGGGTCGTCCACAGCCACGAACTGTACAACCTGGGCCACATGTACGAAGGCGCGATTGCCTATTACAAAGCTACGGGAGAATACAAATGGCTGATGGTCGCCGAGAAGAGCGCCCAGCATTTCAACAAGGTGTTTTTCGAGGGCGATCCGAACTACAACAACGGCAAACCGGTGATGCAGGCGCCGGGACATCAAGAACTGGAACTGGCCCTCTGCAAACTCTACCGAGTCACGGGCAAACGCCTCTATCTGGATATGGCGAAGCGGTTCCTGGACATCCGAGGTGTGACTTATCGACCGGAAGGCGAAGGCGTCATGTCGCCGTCTTACGCTCAACAGCACAAGCCTGTGGTTGAGCAGACCAAAGCCGTCGGCCACGCCGTGCGTGCGGGCTATCTGTACGCGGGTATGGCTGATGTCAGCGCGTTGACCGGAGACATGTCGTATGCCCAGGCGGCCGAGAAGATCTGGCACGACACTGTTGACACCAAGATGCACATCATCGGTGGACTGGGAGCCACGCACGGGATCGAGGGCTTTGGCCCGGCCTACGACCTGCCGAACCGGACCACGTACAACGAGACCTGTGCGGCGGTGGCGAACGTGTTCTTCAACTTCCGCATGTATCTGTTGCACAAGGACGCGAAGTACTTCGACGTGGCCGAAGTGGCTCTGCTGAACAACTCGCTGGCAGGCATGGGAATGGCTGGCGACAGCTTCTTCTACGTCAACGTCCTGGAAACCGACGGAGTCCGGAAATTCAACCACGGCTCGGGCGGTCGGGCCGAGTGGTTCGGCTGTGCCTGCTGTCCGTCAAACCTGGCCCGCTTGATTCCGCAGGTTTCCGGTTACATGTACGCCCACACCGACAATGAAATCTACCTGGGCCTTTACGGCAGCAGTCGAACAGAAATCCCTTTGGCCGGTGGCGATGTGGCGATCGAGCAGAAGTCGAATTATCCCTTTGACGGAAAGGTCGTCTTGACGATCAATCCGTCGGAGGAACAGCAGTTTGCCCTAAAGCTACGAATTCCCACGTGGGCCCGCGAGCAGTTTGTACCCGGCAAACTCTATCACTTCGTCGACAATCTCAAGCCCAAGTGGACGCTGAAGGTCAACGGTCAATTGCTGGACGTAACGTTGACCAAGGGACTCGCGACCATCGTCCGAACCTGGAAGCCGGGCGACACGGTTGAACTCGATATCCCTATGCCCGTCCGCTACAACACGGCGATTGGCCAGGTCGAAGCCAATCGCGACCGCATCGCCATCACTCGAGGGCCGTTGGTTTACTGCGCGGAGCAGGCCGACAACCCAGCATCCGAGAAGACGGGCGAACGAGCCGACGTCGTACAACGCTTCTTCATTCCCGAACCTGCCGACGGGTCTGGTATTCAAACCGAAGTCATCACAGAAGGCCTATTGCAGGGGGTAGTTCGAGTCTCAGTACCCACGATGGAAGCTGCTGGCGATTCCATCAAAGAGGCAACCGTCAAAATGATCCCCTATTACGCCTGGAACAATCGCGGCGAGCAGTCGATGATCGTTTGGCTGCCACGTAACGAACCGCTGGCACGCAAGTATATGGTCAGCAACCAACTGGCCACGGCGGACTACGGCAAGGTTCAGGCCACGCACACGCATGAAGCCGATACAGTCGCCGCGGTCGTCGACGGCAAGATTCCGAAGAAATCAGCCGACCAGGAACAACCGCGCTGGACCAGTCTGCCATTCAACAACAGGGGCCAGAACATCATTGTCGAGTTTGACAAGACAAGGAATGTCGGGAGCATTGCGATCTACTGGTACGAGAATCCAGAGAGCGGCAAAGTCAGGCTCCCGCGTGGATGGTGGGTGGATTACGGGGTCGGCGACGGCGATTGGACGCGGATGAAGAGGCGCGTTGGCGATTCCTTTGGGTTGGAAAGGGACCAGTTCAATACGGTACGCCCCAAAGCCCCTCTGCGTTGTGACGCCGTTAGCATTCGAATTTTGCCACAGGTCGGCTATTGTATGGGAGTCCACGAGATCCAGGTGGAGTTCAAGGAATAGCCATCAGAAAAGGTCTGACAACCATGAGAATTGTGATTTGTACTTCGATTATGGTTTGCTCTTGGCTCCCCTGCGTCTGCTTCGCTCAGACGCCGACGGAAGAGTACGTTCGTGATCTGCAATCGAGTGTGCCTGCGGTTCGCGAACGTGCCGCCATATCACTCGGCAACATCGGAGACAAGCTTGCGGTACCAGCGCTGATCGAGGCGCTGGATGACTCGGGAAACGGCGTGCGGCGAGAGGCCGCCAAGGCTTTGGGTTTCATCAAGGACGCGCGGGCCGCGACGTCGCTGCTCGAAGCGCTTTCGGACCGCGATACCAACGTCCGGATGTACGCCGCCTATGCTCTTGGCGAGATCAAGGACGCACGGGCCGCCCCTGCGCTCCTCAAGGCACTAGGCGACCCAGAATGGTGCGTCAGAGACCAAGCTGCCTGGGCTTTGCGCGAAATCCGCGATCCGAAGATCGCGGATTCGCTTGTGGCAGCGCTGAATGAAGACAACGCTGACGTAACTCAAATCCTTTGGCTGCTCGGGAGCCTGGAGTACGCGCAGATCTGCAATCGCCTTGCGGCGTTGCTCGAGAACGCGGATGCACGGACGCGGAAACGCGGCGTTCACGCGTTGAGTACCCTCGGGGGCGCCGATGTGATTGATCCCTTGATCACTGCTTTAGAGGACAGCGATTCCGGCGTTCGCTGTTGTGCTGTGCGGGGGTTGCTCAAGACGGGGGACAAACGCGTGAAGAAGCCGTTGGAGGAATTGGCTGCGCGGGAGCAAGACGCGGCGGTGCGTGAGGCGGCGGAGAATGCGCTGATCGAGATGTCGCCCAGCAAGCATCTTGCGGCCTGGTGGAGTTTCGACGATCGAAACACCGAAGTCGCGAAAGATGTTACGGGCCGTGGCAACGACGGAAAGATACTGGGTTGCACACCCGTGGAAGGCAAGGTCGGCGTGGGACTGCAATTCACCAAGGGCAAGTACATCGAATTCGGACAACCGGCGGGCCTGCCGATAGGCGGCAAGCCGTTTACCGTGATGGCGTGGGCGAAATCGAATGCGAAGAACGGCGTTGTCATTGCCCGAGGCGGAGCGTTCTGCGGCTACTCGTTGTACATCAAGGATGGCGTCGCCAAGTTTGGAATTCATCGAATGCAAGAAGGTCCGGCATACATTGCTGCAGGAACCGAAGACGTTGTCGGATCGTGGGTACACTTGGCCGGAGTGGTAAACGAGGATTGCATCGAGTTGTACGTGAACGGAAAGCTCGCCGCCACCACGAAGATCCCAGGCTACATACCTGGCAACTGCGGGCAAGGTATGGAAATCGGATACGACGTATCGAACAGCCCCGCAGAGATCATCGACAATTTCGAAGGGACCATCGACGAAGTGAAGATATATCGGGCCGCGTTGAGCGAAGAGGAAATCGGTGAAATGACGAATGACGAAGTACCTAATGACGAAAGAAATCCAAATGACGAATGACAAAGGAATAATGCACGTGATCGCGACAAATCGCCGTTTTGTTTACGTGTTGCTGGTGTCAGTTTTGATCTGCGCTCAGTCGAACGCTGTCGCGCACAACAATGACAAAGCGAACTCAAAATCATTGGAGACGGCGTCGCACATGGTGCGTTCGAGCGGTGCGTCTGGCGGCTTCTGCGCGGTTGTCGGCAGTACCGACGCGGATTTGGCACTGGGGTTGGCCAAGCAAGGTGCTTTCCAGGTCCATTGTTTGTGCACGGAGGCAGATTCTTGCGACGACATGCGGAGAGCCATACGTTCCCGCGGCATGTATGGTACCGTATCTGTGGGTACGTTGGACGGCGATCGGCTTCCTTACACTGACAACCTGATCAATATCGTCGTAGTCGATTCGTACCCTAACCTACGTAAGAAAGGGCTTTCGCTGGAGGAGGTGGTCCGTGTCCTTGTTCCACTCGGGACGGCCTTTATCGGTACGTCAGACGATGCCGGGTCGAACGAGTGGCTGCAGGAATTGACCACGCAGTTGCGATCGTTGGGAATCGACAAAGTGTCGATAGACCAGGTGGGTGGCAGATGGGTACGTGTCGAGAAGCCGTGGCCGTCGGACATCGACGAGTGGACGCACTATCTGCACGGCGCCGATGGAAATCCCGTTGCTCGGGATCGCGTCGTCGGACCACCGGAACGCTATCAGTGGATCTGCGAGCCAATGTGGTTGCGGTCTCACGAAACCGACTCTAGCCTGAGCACCGTCGTCACATCGCGCGGCCGGTTGTTCTACATCATGGACGAAGCACCTATCAGCCTGGCGGGCGATCACTCGCTGCCCGACAAGTGGTTTCTTGTGGCACGGGACGCGTTCAACGGGGTGTTGCTGTGGAAGGTGCCCATCCGTCGATGGGGATGGCGCGAGTGGAAGCACTCGTGGTTCACCTGTCGGCCCGGGGATTTTCCGCTGGACATCCGCAAGCGTATCGTCGCCGTTGGCGACAAGGTGTACGTCACGCTCGGGTACAGTGCTCCTGTTTGCGAACTGGATGCGAAATCGGGCGCCATCTTGAAGACATATGCCGGTACCGAACACGCTGGCGAGATCCTGTATGTGGACGGCAAGTTGATATTGCCGTTGCTTCGTGAGGACCGGATCAGGATGGTTGCAGTTGACGCTGCGAGCGGAGAGAAAGTGTGGGACAGCGAGAACACTTACCGCGGGAGCACGGTCGACTATGTCAGATGGCGCTCCGCGTACGGCAGCGTCAAACCGCCTAAGACCAACCCGGCGGCGAATGCTGCCACAGACGGAAACGTAGTTGCACTGATCGACGGTCCTGAGATCGTTTGTCTTGACTTTCGAACGGGAGCGGAGACATGGCGAGCGGTCTTCCCCACCGAACAAGCCGATCTGACGGCCGGCAACATCCAGTCGAACGGGATCCTCTGGAACGGCACGATGATCGTCAGCGATGGGATGGTGGTCCATGCCAGCCCGAACAAGCTGGCGGCGTTTGCGGCCGATAGCGGCGAGATGCTTTGGAGCCAGCCGAAGAAGTACATCGGCCATCTGTGGTACGAGTGGAAAGACGTGTTCGTGATCGACGGTCTCGTTTGGACTTGGAGTGCGGAGTTGGAGGAAGGTTTCTTCAACATTGGCCGTGCCCGAAAACAACGCGAGCTATGGCCGCGGACTGTGAACGGATATGACATCAGGACGGGTGAACTGAAGAAGGAAGTGCCGCTCGGCCCCATCTTCAAGACACATCACCATCACCGCTGCTATCGAAACAAGGCCACGCCGCGTTACATTCTGGCCAGCCGCCGCGGAACCGAATTCGTCGATCTCGTGGAAGGCAAACACACAGTGCACAACTGGGTCAGGGGCACTTGTCACGTGGGCATGATGCCGGCAAACGGCCTACAGTATGTGCCGCCGCATCCGTGCCAGTGCTATATCGAGGAGAAGCTTAGCGGATTCCTCGCGCTGGCGCCGCGGGATGAGAGCTCAGAGGTCGGAGGTCAGAGGTCGGAAAGACTGGTGAAAGGTCCGGCGTTCGCAGCGATCAGCGGTCAGCAATCAGCGGTCAGTGACGAGGATTGGCCGGCTTTTCGTCATGATTCGATGCGCACGGGATCGGTGAACACGGAGGTTCCGGACGACATGGTTCAGCTATGGCGAACGACGATTGGCACGCGCGTGTCGTCGCCGATTATCGTTGCTGGCAGGGTATTCGCCTCGCTGGTCAACGAGCATCATGTTGTGTGCCTGGACCAGGAGGATGGGAACAAGCTGTGGGAGTTTGCTGCGGGTGGAAGAATCGACTCGCCTCCGACGTATTTCGAGGGCACAGTTATCTTCGGGTCGGCGGATGGATGGGTTTACTGTTTGCGGGCCACTGACGGCCAGTTGGTTTGGTGTTTCCACGCGGCGCCGGAGGATCGGCTGATCGGTGCCTTCGGCCAGTTGGAGTCGGCGTGGCCTGTGCATGGAGGCGTGCTTGTGCAGAACGGCACTGCGTATTTTGCTGCAGGGCGTTCGTCCCAGCTTGACGGTGGCATATACCTGTACGGCGTCGATGCGGCCACCGGCGAACTGCATCATCAGGCGAAGCTGGAAGGACCGGATTACATCATCGACTCGTCCGGACAGAAGTTGGTTCGCGAGGCGGATGCCGAAGACAGTTACGACGAGAACTTCAAACTGCCTATGGGGTCGCTGCCGGATATCCTGGCGGGGGACGGGTCCAATATCTACATGCGTTCGGTCGCGTTTGATGCCGAGTTGAATCGCGCACGCGGAGAGCCGGCGCTCGAGACGGGAAGCGGTTTTCTGGAGGACAGCTATTTCAAGCGGATGCCATGGAAGTTCGGTGGGGAATACGCGCGGCTGATTGCTCACGACACGCGATCCGTCTACTACGTACGCATGTTCGACAGTCTGCGAGGTCTGGATCCAACCGTGTTCTTCACTCCGTCCAACAAGGGATATCTGCTGTTCGCAAAGAACGTGAAAGGCAATCGGTCCACTTGGTCGGAGAGGATCCCCGTACGAATCCGCGCAATGGTTCTGGCTACCGGGCGACTGTTCGTCGCTGGCCCTCCGGACGTCGTCGATCGGCAGGATCCGTTGGGCGCATTCGAAGGCCGCAAGGGCGGTGTGCTGTCCGTGATTGACTCGGCTTCCGGCGAGAAGCTCGCCGAGCACAGGTTGCCGTCGCCACCCGTCTTCAACGGTGCCGCAGCCGCAACCGGGCGAGTCTACATTGTGGACGAAAAAGGGAGTATCACTTGCTTTGGCAAGAAGTGAGCCCAACCTATCCAGTATTGCGCACCAATTGGTAGGCCGGACCAAGCAAACCGTGCAACTGCCGGAACTTCGGCCTCGTCTATTGGCGTTTTTCACGGTACAGGTTGTCAACGCGACAAAGCTGGTTTGCGCCGTTCCGGTAAGGGGTTCGGCCTCGGTCCGGCCTACGCGGTGCGCAATTGAGGTTATCCGTCGGCTCCCAAAGAAAACGGGGCAGGCCGTGGCCCGCCCCGTTCTGATGTCCTGATAGTCGCAGTGACCGCTCACACGCTGGGAATCTCATATCCCTTGCGTTGCTCGCGGGCGAAGAACGATGCGGCTTGTTCGTCGCCGACGATCTTCTCTTTCTTCGGGTCCCACTTGATCGTTCTGCCCAATCGCGCGGCAATTGCACACAGGTGGCATGTGTTCATTGCCTGCACGTGGCTGTACACGTCCGAAACGGGTAACCCGCCTTCGCGGATGCAACGATAGAAGTTGTGCTTGTGGCTTTCAAAGGGCTTGCCGTTGTACAACCGCTCCAAGTCCTCATCGCCAAACTTGCCTTCGTCCCAAGCCTCTTCGATGGGCTTACCAGCGATCTTGCGGCGGCTAACAAAAATGCGCCCTTTGGTTCCTTCGAACTTGACACCATTGTCGTTCCGGCTGTCGACGATCATCTCGATCCCGTTGGCGAACTTGCACCTTACGGCGTAGTCATGGGCCGTGTTGTAGCAATCGTCCACTGTGGGGTAACCACTCTCGAACGGCACCGGATGATCGGCGTCTGTCCCGTCGATTTCGATTGGTCCCATGCCTTCTTTGTCATGCTCGATCGCCCAGGTGGCGATGTCCACGTGGTGGGCGCCCCAATCGGTGAACTTGCCGCCCGAGTACTCGTACCACCAGCGGAACTGATAGTGGCAGCGTTTGTCGATGTATTCGACCTTCGGCGCCTGGCCCAGCCAGAAGTCCCAATCGAGTTCGGCGGGCGGATCGGTTTTAGGGAACGGGCCGCCTGTCGGACCGCCGTTGATCCCGACGGTGATTGTCTTTATCTCGCCCAACAGACCCTTCTGCACCATGTTGATGGCGCGGAGGAACTTATCCCTGGTGCTGCGCTGTTGAGTGCCAATGAAGAAGACCTGATCTTTGAACTTCTTGCAGGCGGCTCGGATCAGTTGGTTTTCTTCCAACGTGAGCGTCAGCGGTTTCTGGCAGAAGACGTGCTTGCCGGCCTGAAGCGCCTCGATACAAATCTTGACGTGCCAATGGTCAGGTGTGACCACACTGACGACGTCGATGTCGTCTCGTTCGAGGACCTTACGGTAGTCCTTGTAGGCGTCGGCTGTGCCTTTTCCTATGTTCTTGTCGTTTTTGGCCCGATCGGCATGCCGCGAGTCGACGTCGCAAACCGCCAGGATGTCGCCGAAACGAGAATGGGCCCGGGCGTCGCCGCTGCCCATGCTGCCTACGCCGATGCAACCGATCCGCAGCCGATCGTTCGCCGACTCGCCGCCGAGAGCCTTCCGGCTCGAAAAGAAATGCGGAACGGCGCCAATCGCGGCGGCGGCCGCTGTCGACTTCTTCAGGAAGTCACGCCGAGTGGTACGAGGGCTTTTCATAATCGGATCCTTCTATTGGTAATACGGTGGGATAGGATAACCAGGTGGGATACTCAGTGATTCCACAACACAGCGCCGCAAGCGGCAGTGCTTATGATAATTCCTCGCCCGGCTTCTGCAACGCCATGACGGACGACCTATAGACAGATTGGGGAAACGGAGCTACGGCCACATGGACCTTCCGTCGATCGCAAGCAGTCGATTTCGTCGCGGCAGGCCGTGCGTCCAGCAGCCTAAGCGAACGGGTTGACGACCGTGACGGTGTCGTACGTCATTCCATCGTCGAGGTCTTCGCTGTAGAGTCTGTCCACGCCGGCATCGAGACAGGCGGCCAGTAACAGGCTGTCCCAGTGCGATAGGCTATACCGAGAACTCAGGTCCAATGCCCCGCGCAGTAGCGAATCGGATGGCATTACGCAGGGGAATGTGGCCTCCAGGTGCTCCACGTGTTGCAGCGTACTCGTGCGATCGAGGCGTCCCTCGTTCTCCCAGCGTCGCAGGCAACTGACGAACTCGACCGCCACTTGCCAGAGGAGCACGGTTTGGGTTTCCTCGTCGGCAAGTCGTTCCAGCAACTCCGCCGCTTTGGCCTGCTTCACGGGTTCATGCTCGTCAACGAAATAGACGAGCACGTTGGTATCAACGGCGTTCATGCAGTTCGTCTCGAGTGTAACGGCGTCCGCCAGAGTTGATCGGTCGTTCCTGACAAAGCTGTCGCCACGCTTTCAAACCGGCCTGGAGTCGAGTATGCCATTCATCCAGCGGCTCGACTGCCACACGCACGCGGCTATTGTCGGGGAACTCGATCGGCCGGTCCAATTGCAGGCCTCCGGCCACGACCGTTCCTGTGATTTCCGTTCTCACGGTTCCGTCTCCCAATGAACACGTATGTCCTATTCCATTCTAGCAGACAGTTTCCGAGAGAAACACACGTCGCCGCGGTCGGCAAGGGTATTCCGTCAAGTACGCCTTTTCCGTTGGTTTCAAACGGGCTGACCGCTTGGTCCACTCTACGCAAAGACTAAAGCCCTTCGACTTCCCAGCCTTTTCGGTACTCTTGACGAACGTATTCGTTTGCTTTGGCCGAGTTGGTGAACTTCAAATCGGCCGAGTTCCATTCGAGCTTTTCGTCCGGGACCCTTGATGCGATCGTGCCGAGCAGCACGGTTTCGGTCAGGGGTCCGGCGTAGTCGAAACCGGAGGTGGTCTTGCCCTCGCCGCGGATGGCGTTGGTCCACTGCTGGTAATGGTTGACTGGTCCAAGTTCCGGCATCTGATAGTCGCTGAACTTCTCGGCGGGGAACAAGCCGGGTAGGGAACTACTTCCGTGTGACGTGACCAGTGTGCCTTCCTGGCCGACGAACAGCGTCCCGTTGCTGGGCAGCGTTCTGTCGGCGGGCATTTGGGCCAACTCTTGCCGTGGTTTTCTCTTGCCATCGTGCCAGACGACATGGATTTTGTCGCCGGCCGTGAACTCCGTGCCCGGGAAGTCGTAGTGGATTCGCTCCCACTCGGGAAACGTCTCGGGCTTTGGTTCGGGGCCTTCGTACCAAACGGTCGTTGGTGCTCCGAGTGCGAGGGCCCACACGACGGGGTCGATGATGTGACAACCCATGTCGCCCAGCGCGCCGGCACCAAAGTCATACCAGCCTCGCCACTTGAACGGATGGTAGATGCCAGTCAGATAGGGTCGCTCGGGAGCCACGCCCAACCACAAGTCCCAGTGCAATCCTTCGGGGACGGGATCTTGACCCGGTGGCCGATCCATGCCCTGCGGCCAGATCGGTCGGTTCGACCAGGCGTGGGCCTCTTTGATTTTTCCAATGACGCCGTCCTGGATGATCTTGACCAGCGTTCTGTACGTTCTGCCATTGTGGTGCTGATTGCCCATCTGCGTCGCAACGCCGGCCTCGCGGGCCGCAATTGTCAGTTGGCGAGCTTCGTGGACGGTGCGCGTCAACGGCTTCTGGGTGTAGACGCCCAATCCCAGTCCGATCGCCGCTATGGTCGCTGGCGCGTGCATGTGATCCGGTGTCGACACGGTGACTCCGTCCAGATTCTTGTGTTCCTTGTCCAGCATTTCGCGCCAATCCACGTACCGCTTAGCGTCGGGCCATTTTTCTGCGGCCTTTCCGAAACCACCCTTGCGATTGCCACCCGTTTCGACATCGCAAAACGCGACGATCTGGGCGCTGCCAGCGGCACCGTTCAGGTCGCTCCAGCCTTTGCCACCAGCGCCCACGCCCGCCACGCGAACCACTTCGCTCGGCGAGCGGGCTTTCAGTATGGCGGGACATGTCACAGCAGCGGCCGCTGCGCCAGCCGAAGCTCGACGTAAGAAGCCACGACGTGTAATGCGCTGGATCATTGTCGTTTCCTCCTCAGTGGAACCTTCCGGCCAGACTCTCGAGCCGACGCATAAATGGGTCGTAAGGCCGTTCGTAGTTCTGCCTTTAGGCGGTTTTTCAAGCTGCTTCGTGTTTCAGAACCGCCTAAAGGCGGGACTACAAACGAATTCTTGCGTCTGCTCTCTCGTCAGGTTAATCTTGGATCATCTCATCGTATTCACGGCAAACATGCAAGTCCCACGGATGGCAAAGCTTCGGACTCATCCGAGAGACCTTTTGGACATGAAGCCGTCGGAGGATACAATACGTGCCGGAGGCTGGCACCAAATGGAATTTCCCGCTGCTACGCAAATCATGGGATCGTACGGTTTTGTACGAGGGCAATCCGTGGTCGCCCTTCTATCCGTGGGGAATACCAGGCGCGATTCAGCCCCACGGATTCAGGACGGCCACGGATCAGGTGGAAATGTTTGATCTCAAAGGCAACGCGACTTGGCCAGAATACCGATTGGTGCTAGGAGGTGATTGTCATGTCTCATAGATTCGTTCGGCACGTTCTACTGCTGACCGTGAGCGTCGTAATGACCAGCCAAGTCAGGGCCACGGATATGGTTGACGCCGCAGAGAATCGAAGCAAGCCGCGAAAGATCCTTTTTGACACCGATCCCGGTGGCGATGACGTTTTCGCTTTGTTGTGGCTGCAGAGTTTGGCCAAGCAGGGCCATGCCGAGATCGTCGCTGTGACTACGGTAGCCGGGAACGTTGGAGCCCAACACACCTTTGCGAACGCGTGCAAGACTTTAGCCCTGGGAGGATTTGGGCACGTTGAAGTTGGCCGAAGCGCCCCTGTGGATGAAGGCGGAGAAGATGCCGCGCACATACATGGCGATGATGGAATGGGGAATCTGTCGCGAACTCTGCCCGACCCGAAGCATCAACTGAGCAAAGCTCGACGGTCTGACGATATCATCATCGAGAAACTGAACGCCGCGCCAGGCGAAATCATATTGATTGCGGTCGGGCCTTTGACCAATCTGGCCGCTGCCGAGGAGAAGGCTCCTGGCATTCTCCGCAAGGCCAAGGAAGTCGTGATCATGGGCGGCGCTTTCCGCCAGCAGGGCAACATCACGCCCTGTGCGGAATTCAACATCTACTGCGATCCCGAAGCCGCTCAGAAGGTGTTCGCCAGCCGGGATGAGATTGTGGTGCTGCCTTTGGATATAACCGAGAAGGTCACTTTCACCACGGAGCGTGCCAGCGCGGTCGCCAAAACGGCGCCGGAAAGCCGCATTGGCCGATTTATCGTCGACCTTTGCGAGTTCATGGCCAAAACCTCGATGAGTTACCGAAGCACGGAGGGCGTTCGCGGCTTTCACGTGCACGATGCCACGACGCTTGCCTACCTGTTCTATCCCGAAACGTTGTCGTTTCGGCGTGCCAAAGTCCGTGTCGAGACGATGGGCGAATGGACGCGAGGACAAACCGTGTTCGACGACCGGCATGTGGCTAAGACAGAGGCAAATGCCTGGGTGGCCCTGCAAGTGGACGCGACGAATCTGCTGGCGATTATGGCGGAAGATTTCAGGGTGCTCGTTGAGTCAGAGTAGGAATCAATGTTCTCTCGAACAGCAAGTAATGATTGACGAATCAAGAACGGTCTCATATTGACTGTGGGGCACGTTTCCAACGTGCCTGGCACGATAGAATCGTGCCCCACTTAGTATTTGGAGGAGTCTGGTTATGAACGTGAAAAACGTTCTGCTCACGGGAGCAGGAGGAAAGATTGGCGGCGCTGTCCTGCCGGAACTTGTCAAAGCCGGATACTCGGTGCGGGCCTTGGAGTATACCGACGGTATGCAGGTCGAGCGTTTGGAGAACGTCGAAGTAGTCATCGGCGATTTGCGCGATCCATTACTGGCGACGCAGCTCGTCGAAGACATGGATGTGGTGATTCACCTTGCCAACGTCAAGGAAAACAAAGAACTGTTCCTTGATACCAATATCAAGGGCACCTTCTACCTGCTTGATGCGTGCAAGGAGTGCGGTCACATCAAGCAATACATCCAGGCCGGTTCGGACGCCCGGGCGGGTATCTACTACTATCCCCAGCCGATTCCCATCGACGAAAACCATCCTCACATGGGTTACCCGGGATACTATCCGTTGTCCAAGGTGCTGGAAGAGGTGATGTGCGAGCAGTTCCGGATCATGTACCAGACTCCCATAACCGTCTTGCGGTTCTCTTGGGTACATACCGAGGACGATATTCTGGCGCACATCACCCTTAAAGAGCCCAATTTCGGTGTGCCAGTGTGGGAGGATTGGGCGGTAACGCCGGAGCAAAAGGCGTTCTTTGGAGAAGGGAAAGACGGAGTCGCCTGCCTGAGATACCCGGACGGCAGTACGGGCAAGCGGCACATAGTCGGTCTGAAAGATGTGGTTCGGTCAATCATGCTCTCCGTGGGAAATCCGACAGCGATTGGCGAGGCGTTCAATGTGTCAGGCCCCTCGCCTTTCAGCTACGACGTCGCAGCCGACTATGTCGCGCAGAAGCTCGATCTTCCGGTTGTGAGGTTCGAGGTGACCGAAGGCCACGACTTCTGCATCGACATGGCCAAATCCCGGTCCGTGCTTGGGCTGAACCCGGAATATGACATCTTCCGCATCGTGGACGACGCGGTCGAGTTCCGAAAGTCCGGGGGCAAGCGATCACCTTGCCCGTACCCGGGTTAGGCAACCCCTGCCCGCCGAACGCCCTGACGCCGTTTGGCCCACCTGGACGCCCGAACGCTTTTCGATCAGACTGTTGTACTGCGCGCGAATATGGCCTTCCGGGCGCGAGCAAGTGGAAAGCGGAGAGTATGAAATACGCAATCATCATTCCCGACGGGTGTGCTGACGAGCCGCAGGAGACGTTGGGCGGGAAAACGCCGCTGGAAGCGGCCCAGGTGCCGGCCATGGACGAAATCGCGGCCACCGGCGTCGTGGGACGCTCAAGCAATGTGCCAGCCGATATGCCTGCCGGGTCGGAGGTGGCCACGATGAGCCTGCTGGGTTACGACCCTGTCGCGCAGTTCACCGGGCGTGCCCCGTTGGAGGCGGCGGCTCAGGACATCGAAATGGGGCCTGACGATTGGGCCATACGCTGCAATCTGGTCACGATCGAAGGCCAGATCATGCGTGATTTCACCGCCGGGCACATTTCTTCGGAAGAGGCGGCGGAATTGATCAGATCCGCCCAAGAAGAGCTGGTTGGCGACCTGCCGCTGGAGTTCATCGCCGGCGTCAGTTATCGCAACTTGGTGATGTACCGCGGCGGTCAGACACCGGCGCCTTTTGCCGACGATACACGCGCCACTCCGCCACACGATTTGACGGACAAATCTGTGGCCGACGATTATCCTCGCGGCGCTGGCAGCGACTTCCTGAACGATCTGATGAGCCGCAGCATCACGCTGTTTGCAGACCATTCGGTCAACGTGGCTCGGCGCGCAGCGGGCAAGCTGCCTGCAACAAACGTCTGGTTGTGGGGACTGGGAAGGACGCCGACGTTGCCTTCGTTTGAAGATGCCTACGGCAAGTCGGGCAAGATGATCACGGCCGTGGATTTGCTACGCGGGTTGGCCGCGTTGATCGGCTGGGAGCGAATCGAGGCACCCGGCGCCACAGGCTACACGGATACGGACTATGCCTCCAAGGGCCGCTGTGCCGTCGAAGCCGTGAACTCGACCGACCTGGTTTGTGTCCATATCGAGGCCACGGACGAGGCGTCACACGAAGGCGACCTACCGGCAAAGATCAAGGCTCTGGAGGAAATCGACCGCCACATCGTTGCGCCCGTGCTGGAAGCACTTCGCTCGCAAGGCGATTACCGCATACTCGTATCACCTGACCATCCCACCCCGTTGCGCACTAAGACGCACAGCCATGGTTTTGTGCCCTTGGCTATCGCCGGCACGAACGTGGCCGCGGACGGGTATGCGACTTATGATGAATCGTGCGCGGGGCAATCCGATCTGGCCTTCGATCCAGGTTGGAAGATGATGAAACACTTCCTCGGTTCCTAGGATTACCGAGTGCGTAGGGCCGGTTCCTGCCGGCCGTTGACATGAAGACAACTCGTGCGGCCGGTAGGAACCGGCCCTACTCCTTTCAATTCGGCTTGAGCGATAGGCAGAATACAAAATGTGCTGGATGGGCGCGACGTTCGCGGCCTACCAGATTGTCCAATTACCAGGCGGTGGGCCGCGAAGACTTGGCCCACCCTACAAAGACTGACCCGGAACCATGTCTCTGATCGTACAGAAATTTGGCGGTACCAGTGTTGCTGATGCCGAGAAGATCTTGGCTGCGGCCCGCAAGGCGATTCGCGCTCAACAACAAGGCAATCAGGTCGTGATGGTTGTCAGCGCAATGGGCAAGAACACGGATATGCTGATCGAATTGGCCGCGGAGATCAACAAACGGCCGCCGGCTCGAGAAATGGACATGCTGCTGTCCACGGGCGAGCAGGTCAGCGTTGCCTTGGTGGCTATCGCAATCCATGCGTTGGGACACCAGGCGGTCAGCCTGACTGGCGCCCAGATCGGTATCAAGACGGATGCCACGCACACGAAAGCCCGCATCAAGTCGATATCGACCGACCGCATGCAGAATCTGTTGGACGAAGGCAACATCGTCATCGCCGCGGGGTTTCAGGGAATCACCGACCAGTTCGACATCACGACACTGGGCCGCGGCGGAAGTGATACCACTGCGGTAGCGTTGGCGGCGGTGCTGGGCGCTGACGCGTGCGAAATCTACACCGACGTAGACGGAGTCTACTCGACCGATCCACGTGTGTTGCCGGAAGCCCGGCGCGTCGAACAGATAAGCTACGACGAGATGCTGGAACTGGCCAGCCTTGGCGCTGGAGTCATGCACAACCGGTCAATCGAATTCGCCAAGAAGTACCACGTGCCGATCCACGTGCGCAGCAGCCTTAGCGATGCACCCGGGTCGATGATCGTCGTTGAGCCCGAGTCGCTGGAACGCGCCGTGAGCGGGGCAGCCGTGACCGAGAACGAGGCGCTTGTCTCGGTTCTGGATGTGCCCGACAAGCCGGGCGTCAGTCATGCGATCTTCTCGCGGGTTGCCAACCGAAATGTCACGGTAGACATGATTGTGCAAAACGTCGGCGAAGACGGCAAAGCAGACATCGCCTTTACCGTTCCTTGCGACGAATTAGCGATCACGCTTGAAGCAGTGCAGGAAGCGCTCGAACAGCTTGGGGCAGGCAGAATCAGACACGACGACAATGTTTCCAAGATCTCGGCGGTCGGTCTGGGTATGGCAAAGCAAGCGGGCGTGGCCGAGAAGATGTTCGCCGCGCTGGCAGCAGAGGATGTCAACATCCAGATGATCACTACCAGTGAAATCAAGATTTCGGTGTTAGTGGAACGCGACGCAGCCCTCCCCGCATTGCGGATCGTGCACAAGTCATTTGAATTGGATACGGAACCACCCGGTCCGAAGTCCGTGCAAGACACGTCGCATGTTCGCGCCGAAGCGGATGCCGCCGACGTGGTTACTCGCCTTCAAGGCGTCGACATGGAAGAACTGGTCCTGGATGACATCTCGCTGGACGAAACTCAGGGACGTGTGACAATCAGCGGCGTACCCGACATTCCGGGCGTGGCCGCCAAGGTGTTCCACGAGATTGCCGAGGCGGGCATTTTCGTCGATATGATCGTGCAGAGCCGCGACAGTCACGAAGAACACGCGAGCCTGAGTTTCACCGTGCCGCGAGAGAAAGTGGACGAGAGCATCGCCGTCGCGCAGCGTTTGTCCGAGCAGTTTTCGTGTACTGGTGTTACCAGTTGTCCGAACATTGCCAAGCTTTCGGTGTCGGGTGTCGGCCTGCGAAGCCACACCAGCGTGGCCATTCGCATGTTCCGCGCATTGGCGGACGTAGGAGTGAATGTTGCCATGATTAACACGAGTGAAGTGCGAGTGAACGTGGTCGTGAATGGCGAAGAAGGCGAACAGGGATTGGAGAGCCTGAAGGCCGCATTTGGGGATGTCCTGCGTTGAGAACGGCATTCTGGTCCAAAAATGGGCGTTTTTTGGGGTTTTTGCCCATTTTTTGCGTGTTTTCGGGTTGCAAATCCCTTCGCACGATTATCTAATCGTCGCGATCTGCCAACGGGGCAGATGTTACCTTTTAGCCATTGTCTAGTAAGCAAGGAGGGCTACAAGAGATGACCGAGAAGATCCCCGGAACGAAGCCACCCACCAAGACCGAGCTGTTCAACAACATTGCGGAGGCCACTGGCCTCAACAAGAAGCAGGTCGCCGAAGTGTTCGATGCCATCACGGCAGAGGTCAACAAGGCTGTGAATGGGCCTGGCCAGTTCACCGTACCTGGTCTGATGAAAATCGTGGTCAAGGACCAGCCGGCAAAGCCAAAGCGACAAGTGCGCAGCCCGCGCACGGGCGAGATGGTTTGGGCGGCCCCTAAGGACGCCTGCAAAGTCATCAAGGTGCGTGCGCTGAAGGCGCTGAAAGACATGGTCGCGTAGACCAGCGTCTGACGCAACACACAAACCGATGCAAGACGGCAAAGCCGTTCGTTTCGTGGTCTCGAAACGAGCGGCTTTCTGCGTTTGGCACATGTCGAATGATCAGGGGTTTCATCACATGAAACAGTTTCTCTGCGTCCTGCTTGTTTCCTTTTTGCTCAGCCCTTCCACAAGGGCCGCAGACAGGCCCAACCTTCTGCTGGTCACAGTGGATGACATGAGCGCCGATTCCATCGGCGCGTTCGGCTGTAAGTTGCCCGATACCACTCCGAATATCGACCGGCTGGCCAGAGAAGGCCTTCGATTCACCCATGCGCACGTGCAGGTAGGCAATTGTATGCCTTCGCGAAACGTGATGTGGTCTGGCCGCCATCCGCACAACAACGGCGTTGAAGGTTTTTACCAAGTGAAGGAACCGGGCTACCCGGTCTTGGTGGATTTGATGAAGGAGGCCGGCTACTTCACAGCGATCCGCCACAAAGTGTCCCACTCGACACCCTATCATCCGTATGCGTGGGACCTTGTTTTGGATACGCTGCCCGACGGTACGAAGGCACACGTCAAAGATCCCGTATCCTACGGCGTCTCGACAACCAGAGGTATCGACGCGGCGAACGCCGCGGGCAAACCGTTCTGTCTGCTGATCAACATTGCCGATCCGCACAAGCCGTTCCACGCGCAGAGTAGAAACGGCGAGACGATCCCCGATCCTCACACGCCGTCTCGCGTCTTCACGGCGGACGAGCCGCCGACGCCCGGCTTTTTGTTCGACGATCCAGTGGTGTCCAAGGAACTGGCCCACTACTACTCGTCGGTGCGTCGAGCGGACGACGGCGCGGGGCGTATCCTGAAAGCGCTTCAGGATTCAGGCGAAGCCGATAACACCTTGGTGATGTTCCTTTCGGATCATGGGATGCCGTTGCCATTCGCCAAGACGCAACTCTACCACCACAGCACACACACGCCGCTGATCATCCGTTGGCCGGGTGTCACAGACGCCGGTTCCGTGGACGATCGACACATGGTCTCGGCCGTGGACTTCCTGCCTACACTGTTAGATGTTGTCGGCGTGAAGCATCCCGAAGGCATTGACGGTCGTTCCTTTGCTCCGCTGTTGAAGAGCGAGTCCCAGGACGGCCGTGAGATAGTGATCAAGGAGTACAACGAAAACGCGGGCGGCTCGCGCGATCCCATGCGAGCCGTACAAACGAAACGCTTTCTGTATCTATTCAACCCGTGGTCCAACGGCGATCGAGTCATGGCCACCGCGACTACCGGCACGCCCACGTACCGCCGTATGGCGGAACTGGCCGAGACGGACGAGACCATCGCAGCTCGCCACGATCTGTATCAGCACCGTGTGGTCGAGGAACTGTACGACGTGGCAAACGACCCCGATTGCCTGGTGAATCTGATCGACGCTCCTGGCCACCAGCAGGAGCTTGCGGTGTTGCGCGAAGCCCTTGAAGCATGGATGGTCGACACCGGTGATCACATGCTGGACGTTTTCCGCAAGCGGGACGATCCCGCCGTGCGAGAGGCGTACGTGCAGGAGAAGGAGAGAGAGGCGGACGAGCGGAGGAAACAGAAACGCAAAGGGAACAGGCGGGGCGCCAATGCCGGCTCGGGGAAGCGGTCTGACTTGATTGCCCTGGAGATACCCGAATCCGTCGCCGCGGGAAAGCCGCTCACCGTGAAGCTGCGTCACAAGGTGGATACCGTTCTTGGCGAGCAGCTTGTCCATGTGACTCTGAAGGCTGGTCCCGAGGCCAGACGGGTGGATCGCAAAGTCGTGAAGGTCTCCGGCGAGGGCGTGATTGAAGTGAGCTTTGACGTTCCCGCAACCGTGCCCGGCAACACCGTCCGCTTTGCGGCTTTCATCGGCAAGGACTATGCCAGCAACATCCAACACCTGCAGACCGCGCCCGTGCCGGTACGCTAGGCGGGAATATTGAAGCCTGAAGCGCAAGCGAAGGAACCCGCGGCGATTCCTTCGCTTGCGCTTCAGGCTTCAATGCACGGCGCTCGGGGGGATACGGACGCAACTTCCTGCTGTCACACATATTGCATCGAATGATGACTGCTTCGTGGATAACCCGGGCTAGGTTAAGCTGCCATGAAACTAAGTACCACAACGCTGCTTCTGCTATTTTCGGTTTCACCGCTGTTCGCGTCCGGGGACGATCCCCAACGCAGGACCGACGAGGTCAGGGTGGCGGTATACAGCGATGTGGGCGTGGGGCGAAGCATCAAGGAACTGCTGTCGGTGCTTGAGAAAGCCGGTCGGCTCCACGTTCAGAAGATTACTGCGGAGGACATTCGTGGTGAAGTGCTCGACGATTATGACGTTGTGATCCACCCCGGCGGCAGCGGCAGCAAACAGGGCAAGCAGCTTGACAAAAACGGGCGCGAGGCAGTTCGTTCTTTTGTTCGGAAGGGCGGAGGGTTCATCGGAGTATGTGCCGGTGCATATCTTGCGTCCGCAGATTACCCATGGTCGCTGCATATTCTCGATGCGAAAGTCCTTGACCGGAAGCATTGGGCGCGTGGAACGGGCACCGTTCGAATCGGGCTGAGTGACGAGGGACGTAAGATCCTACACGCTGATTCACGAAGCGTAAGCATCTATTACGGCCAGGGCCCTCTCCTCGCTCCGGCCGCCGATCCCAATATCCCGGACTATGTCCCGCTCGCCACATACGAAACCGAGATCGCGAAGAACGGAGCCCCAAGCGGCGTAATGATCGGCACGACCGCCATCGTTGTGGGCCAGTTCGGCCGTGGGCGAGTGTTCTGTTTCAGCCCGCACCCCGAGAAGACCGACGGGTTAGGTCCGTTCGTTCACCAAGCGATCGAATACGTCGGCGAGAGGCCGGAATAGTGCTGTCCGTCATCTGAAGTTCTGTGATGCGACGATCAATCTGTCAACTTGCCGTGGTGTGTTTCATTCTGCAGTTGCCGCTACTCGCTCTGGCGAAGGACGTTTATGTCTCCAAGAACTGCGGTGATTCCAATCCCGGCACGAAGGCGCAGCCGTTGGCCACGGTTGAAAGCACGGTCGAGGCGATGCAGAGGGCGGGATCGGGCACGATGTGGATCAGTCCGGGCGACTACTATCTGGAACCGGGTATTGGATTCGATGAGAAACATGGCGGCACCGCGGAACAGCCGTTGGTGATTCGAGGGATCGAGCCGGGAAAGACCAGACTGTCCGGTTCGCGGGTCGTCAAGGTCTCCGGCGAGGGAGCCATCGATGTGAGCTTCGATGTTCCGGCAACTGTACCCGGCAACATAGTCCGTTTGGCAGCTTTCATCGGCAAGAACTACGTCGGCAACATCCAGCACTTGTAGACCGCGTCCGTACCAGTGTACTAGGCCGCGCATATTCAGCGACTCCCGTGGACCAGTTTTTGGGGTCCACTTCACGGCGCTGGGTCACGAGACACGCTACGTTGCGCTCCCACCGACTCTCAACTTCCGCATGAAGCCGTCCACAATCATGAACGCCAACTGGCCGTCTGGACCACCCTTCAACCGTTCCTGCATCGCGAAGTTAGTTAGTGCAGGCAACAACACGTGCATGCTATTGATATACGACGGGTCCACTTCGAGTCCTATTGTCTCGTTCTGGAGTACGTTCAGTAGCATTATGCACTCTTTGAGTCGTGCCTCTGAGCGGTGTGTCTCCCAGCGGTAGTAGTCGATATCCGCAGCTCTCGCCGCGGCTTCGTCGAGACCCTGTCTGTGGTGACACTCGTGGCGGAAAACGCCATCAACGAGAGCCTGCACGCTGTTAGCGCCGAAGTTGTCGACCTTTGGCACGCTCAGCCGACCGGCAAAGCCCTGGTCAAAAACGATCTCCCCGGCCGCGTCATCATATTCGGCAATGGAGTTACCGCATCTATCAGTCAGGCGATATCCAATACCCGATTTCATCTGCGCAGCATCCAGGTATTCCTTCAGGTTGTTGATCATGATCTGCAGTAGCGCCTCTCGCTGCAGGATATCTCTCTCTGCGGCGTCGACGGTTGATGCGGCAGGAAAATGTTGAAATTGACTGTCGTGTGCGTGTGCATCGTTCGACGCTGCGGACTGTGGATGATTGAGTTTCATTGTCGCGTCTCCTGTGCGAAAGTCATCGCCTGAGGCAATTTGGGCTTTTCGTTCAAGCTGTTCACCGAGGCGGAGCCAGGCACGAAGCCATCTGGAATGGACGGACCAGGGAGCGCTTTCACATTTCGCGTGCCATTCCCCGCGATGGCAGGTCGCTGATCTGCCCCCCGTCCATGTGTAGATGCCATCACTTTCGGGATATACCAAATGGTCCATTGATACTGGTCAACGTCCGAACATTTCGCCCACTGCGTCTTGGTTGGAGATGCCTTTTTGTATGTCCTGCCAACCTTCTGGCAACTCCAGTTCAAGATGCCACGCAGCAATCTGCCAAGCCCATAGGTGAGGGCCCTTGAGCAAAGTGTCGTCCAGATCGTACCCTACCCCCGCCACTTCCTTTCCTTGTCTCTGCAAGTCATCGATGACTTGAAGAATCTCGGAATGCCGGCTAATGGAGTAGACGGCAT
This sequence comes from uncultured Pirellulaceae bacterium, assembly GCA_964623055.1. Classification (GTDB taxonomy): domain Bacteria; phylum Planctomycetota; class Planctomycetia; order Pirellulales; family Pirellulaceae; genus JADHUC01. Next base: position 21,322 of record CAZURK010000048.1, on the reverse strand, counting down.
GAGGTGAATGAACACCCTCCGGATTATAGTAGACAGAGACATATTCCACTGGTGAATTCTGTTTGTTGGCGTTTTCAGCGGTCATCAAGTCTTTCTTGTGGTCACCTACGTAGATAAACAGTGGCTTGTGGGACTTGGCACCCGAACGTTCTTTTCGTCCGAGGACCAGCCCAATGCGTCTGGAGATCAACCACGGTAAAAGCAGGCGTCTCATCAACTTGATGAGACAATCGGGATGGGGCTTGGAATGTATGTAGTCATCCTTAGCAACGATCCTCTTCCGCCAATTGATCCTGATTGTTCTCATTTGGGTTCTCCCCATCTTTTGTGCACCTGTGACAGTATTGGCACTATTTCTCTGCAGAAGGCTCTTGGGCTCGAGGTGGCGATACCGAATGGAATGCCGCGTCGAGTCAATTCGGCGAAGACCTCTCCAATTTCCGGTTCCGGGCGCGAATACCGAGCCAATCGCTCAGCGATCTCGGCCTTCAGGGCCGCGAGTTTTCCTACGCGTTCTCTTTCGGTCGGATTGCTCATTTGTTTCCGCCCCCCTAGAATCAATTCGTTGCTGCGACATCAAGTTCTCCCAGTATATCAGTGAGCCGAGGAACGTCAAGGATGAATTGATCGTTTTTGGAGAAATTGAGCATTGCGAGGGGGATGATTTGGCTATTCGTGGAGATTTTTCGTGAGGTGTCAGGTATGGCTGAACTCGACCGCGAGCAACGCGACCTGCTGATCGGCAGTTATTCTGTGACGGAACTCCCGAAGACGCGTATAGCTCAGATTCTCGGAATCTCTGCAGAAGAGATCAGTCGAGCTTTGTACCGGCTTAGGCAGTCAGGAAGGCTCGTTGAAACGAAGAATATCCTGTTGGGAGATTCCGCGGACATCGTCGCTCGTTTTATGCGAGCGACAGAGTTGGAGAAGCAACTACGGGAAGCATTTCGCGACACACTCGGACGGCAGGAGGACAACATTTGGGTTGTCCCGAACGAAAGCGTCATCACCAACGCCGGCGAACTCTCTCCGGCCATTTGTCGCAATGTCGTTGGTCGCTTTGCGGCCGAGAAGATATCAGGACTGATTCGGCGAAATGCCCCGGGGCTTTCCATTGGCGTATCGTATGGACGGAGCATTCGCAGGGTCGTTGACTACCTTCTCGCTTCGGAGCACGGAGAAAACGGAGCATCGGCCACGGTGTTCAATCTGGTTGGTGACTTACCGCTGGACCCGCGCGGTTCTCAATTTGACAATGAGGGCGACACGCAAGATACCGAAGCCGACCCTTTGCGGTTTTGGAGTGCGTTTATCGCCGAGGATCTCGCTCGCGCCCTTGGGACCAAGGAGAAGATGCTCTGGCATGTCCCCGGATGGATCCCTCTCGATGAGAGCCGTGATACGGCGAAGGCTCTGAAGGAGACACGTCGAGCGGTCTTGAAGGCATTTGAGCTCTACGAGGGATTTCGGAGAGTCTTCGGCCGCGAGCAGACAGAAGGCCGTCGCAGCGGCGATTGTCTCCTTGGCAGTGAATCACCATCGCTCCTTCTTTCATCGATCGGACCTCGTGCCAATTTGATCGCGTACTTAGAGCATTCTCAGCGACTATACCCAGAAGGCGAAAAACGGCTATTCAGGCTAGCGGACAAAGCGCTGCGCGAGGCCGATGGCGATGTCAGCGGGGTCATCCTGTACCGTGGTGGCAGAGTCGGTCGTAGTGCGCTGGCATCATCTTTCATTGGTCCAACGTACCAAGATTTCGAGCGAAACTTTGAACAGGCCGAAGCCAAGGGACAGGATGGCCTCGGAAATCTGATTGTTGCGATCGGAAAAGAGCGGGCAGTGGCACTCAAGGCGGCGCTTGAGACTCCTCGACTTGTCAATCACCTTATCTGTGACTTCGCTGTTTGCACGGAAGTTCTTCGCCTGAAGAACGGCTGATCGCGCAGCGCGTCACACATTACTTTAGGCTCAGCACGCGCCAATCGGTGAGGGTGGACAATTCGCTTTCTGAGGGTCAACAGGGCTATTATGAGAGACTCACGAGTTCCGCGCGTGACGCGACTTCAGAAAGCGACGGTGGCACGTCTGGAAAGCCAATCGTCTCAGCAACGTACGAGGCAGTGGCTGTTGCATATTTCAGGCAGTCTTCCAGTGAATAACTGTGAGCCAAGCCGTATATCAGGCCTGCTTTGAAGGCATCTCCACACCCAGTGGTGTCACGCACGTTGGTATCCTCGTAGGCACCGACAGCGATAACCTCCTTGCTTTGCTTGTCCAGCCAGACACTGCCTCTTGCCCCAAGTGTACAACCAACCAGTCGACACCTACCGGGTACGTCCAGCTGCGTGAGAGCCTGTTTTATCCGAGCCTGTTTTATGCGTTCGTCTCCGAAGAGTTTAACAAAATACTGCTCGGCGAATATGGCGATCGAGGTAAAACGAATCGCGTCGGCGATCGATGATTCGGCTGTCTCAATGTCGATGATGACTTCGGCTTCACTTTCAGCGAGTTCCTGAATGAGTCGTCGTTGGAGTTCGGTGTTACCGGCACCGTCAAAGAAGGCGATTTTGGTGGTGCTGCAGATTTGTGAGATCAATGGTCGTGGAAGACCTTGGTTCGTCAGCAGCGGCGACATGCTCATGAACGGCGTTCTTTCTCCACCGCCAGACACGACAATGAAAGAGCGTGACGTCTTCCCATCGTGCTGTTCGAAGTGGGCCACGTCCACCCTCGCCTTTTTCAGCCAGTTGGCGATGGCGTTACCTTCGCGGTCAGAACCCACGACTGACAGCAGCAGCGGTCGCTCGTCCCAATGGCCAAGGCACCAAGCGGTACGCGCGGCCATCCCACCAGGTAACTCCTTGGGGAGTTGCCCCCGGATGGTCTTCTCGCCCCATTTGGGAGGCGTCTCAACCAAGTACACTTCGTCCCAGACAGTTGTGCCAACGATCAAGACTCTCGATCTTTGGAGATTCAATTCGAGGCTCCCAGCGCCGTGTGTATGTGGCAAAGCCCATTATTGCCGACATCCATCCCGAGTGGTAGCCATTGCCATCTTCATCAACCACGCGGCCACCATTTACCTGTGTCTCACCTTTGGAATATGCGCAAGAGGGTCCGGACAGTCAAAAAGCCGCAAAGGTACATTTCTTGCCAAGCGGAGCCCCGTGTCGCCCGGGAGTAATGTTGGCTGGTCCGCTTTCTTGCGAAAGTCCGGTGCACTGGTAGAATGACCTGAGATTCTACTGCCTGCACGCCGGATTGCTTTGCGGCGCCGTTCCATTGTGCCTTCCGTTTTTGCTGGCCACAGTCCGCCATCTGGAGTTCTGTAATGCGTCAATCAGTCTATCAACTTGCCGTGGTGTGTTTTGTTCTGCAGTTGCCGCTGCTCGCACTGGCGAAGGACGTCTATGTCTCCAAGGGCGGCGAGGATTCCAATCCCGGCACGGAAGCGCAGCCGCTGGCCACGGTCGAAAAGGCCGTCGAGGCGATGCAGGGGGCGGGATCGGGCACGATTTGGCTCGGTCCGGGCGAATACTACCTGGAACAAGGTATTGTGCTTGATGCCAAGCATGGCGGCACCGCGGAACAGCCGCTGGTGATTCGAGGGACCGAGCCGGGCAAGACTCGATTGTCGGGCTCTCGCGTCGTGAAGGACTTTCGGCCAATCTCTGCTGAGGAGGCCAAACCCCTGATCTCGGACGAAGCGAAGCAGCATGTGCTGGTCGCCGATTTGAAGATCCAAGGTTTCCCGTCGCTGGAGGCACTGCCGGCGCAGCACCGTGCTCATGGTCGAGAAGAAGTGGTGTTCGACGATCAGCCAATGCAATCGGCTCGTTGGCCGAACGAGGAGTTTGCCGTCTTCACCGAGGTGATAGATGCCGGCGCGTCGAAGCCGATTCACTGGGTGACGCGAGAGGTCTACCGGCCTGGTTCCTTTCGTTTTCCCAATGATCGAGCGAAGCGTTGGAACTTTGACCGCGGCGTCTGGCTGCATGGCTTCTGGTGTTACGACTGGTCGGACGAGGCGTTGAAGGCGGCGACCTACGATCCGGAGACCGGCGAGTTGCGCCTGGCGGTGAAACATGCTTATGGCATCGGTTCGCCCTGGCAACAACACTCAAAACGCCGCTTCTACGCCTTACACGTTTTCGAGGAACTCGACCGGCCGGGCGAATACTACCTGGATCGCAAGAACAACCGGCTGTACTTTTGGCCGCCGGGCGACGTCACGAACAAACCGGTTCGACTGACCCTATGCCCGAAGCCTCTGATTCGGGCCGACGGTGTTTCCCATTTGGTGATTCGCGATCTGACGATCGAGAACGGTCGGGACATGGGTGTCCAATTGAACAACTGCCGGCATTCCCGGATCGAGAATTGCCTGGTCCGCAACATGGGTAAGAGCGGAGTCAGACTGAACGGCACCCATGTCGACGCGGTTCGCTGCGAAGTGACGCGAACCGCATCGTACGGAATTAGCGTCTACGGCGGAGATCGCAAAACGCTCACTCCTGGAAAATGTTCGGTTGTCGGCTGTCACATCCACCATGTTGGTCGACTGGACTGGCAGGGAGGCCGTGCCATTACGATGGGCGGTTGTGGTAATCGAATTGCCAACAATCTGATGCACCACGGTCCGACCGGTGCCGTTTCGTACGGCGGAAACGAGCACGTTCTGGAGTTGAACGAGATTCACAATGTCTGCATTCACTATTCCGACGTCGGCGTGTTCTATACCGGTCGCGATTGGTCCAGTCGCGGCAACACCGTGCGGTGGAACTACATCCACGACAACGCGAACAATGCGGGTCACGGATCGTCGGCGATCTACCTGGACGATTGCGACAGCGGCGACACGGTGGTGGGCAACATCGTACTGGGCGGCGTCGGTCGCGGCGTGCTGTTGGGCGGGGGTCGCGATAACGTGATTCGAGGAAACATCTTCATCGACCTGCCGATCGGCATTCACGTCGACGCCCGAGGTCCCCGAGGGATAACCCTCGACAAACCCGGCTCCTGGAATCTCCTGGCCAAGTGCGAGCAGGTCGGCTACCAGTCGCCGCTTTGGAGCGAGCGGTACCCGCGATTGGCCACGGTGTTGGACAACAACCCGCTGATGCCGCTGGGCAACACGATACACGATAACATCCTGGTCGGCTGCAAGAGAGCGTTCGCGTTGTCGAAGGGCATCCAGGAAGAATGGCTCGACCGGGAAAACAACCCGGAGTGGAGCATGGAGGACTTTCCGTTCCTCCCCACTGAAGGATCGACCAAGAAGTTCGATCTCTCCAAACTCCCAACCCTTTGGCAGAAAACTCCCGGCTTCCAACCGATCCCTATCGACAAGATCGGGCTCAATGGCCTGCCATAAGAATCGGTCCGTTTCCATAGCCCCGGCGTCGGCTCACTGCACAAACATGAGTTCTGCTTGATTCCAGGTGGCACTTGGAAGATATTGAAGAATGCAGAGGGATCGGTAAGTCCAGATAGCCTCACGTGACTAGACTTGCCGACATGATGACGACCGTAAGCTTGTTGTGTGCTCCAGGCGATGCCAGCAGCGATTCACGAATACGAACCGATTCATGTAGACGTTGACGCGTTGCCAGACCCCTATCTGCCGACACCAGATGATTCCCGTTTCACTCGCGCGACAAAGTGGATCACTCGTAATTGCCGGTTGAGACTCTACTATGCACCGCCGCCAGCACGGGCAGTCGTGTCAGCTCAGCTCGAAAGTCGACCAGAGTCTCCGATCCAACTCTGGGAAGATTATCCAGACGACACTGAGAGATTACTCAAGTTGGTTGCTGAACACATTGAATGGCCGAACCATCATTTCATTCCAAATGATCCGTTCGGATTTCTGCTGTTGTCGGCATGGAACGAGATGCCGTGGTGGGAACTCTGTTGCTACATCAAACAGCATCTTCCGATCTTGATTGACGGCGATGGCATCCTGGAGATTGCCCGCGAGGGTCGCACAGTTGGGGATTTCGTGCGAGCTGCTCTGCCATGAAGGTCGGGCGGCACACAACACGGCACGGCCGCAAGGCAAGTCACCTTCGGCGTAGTACAGACGGCGGTGGTGTTGGTACAATCAATGGCTGTTCAAACCGTAATCCTTCGGCACGGGCGGTGACGGCCGTGCCACCCGCCGGGTAAGATTGGCTTTGGGAAAAGATGGCTGGCATGAAGCGATGGACTGTGACTGTTCTCGCCTTCCTTGTTGTGAGCATTGCGACTCCGTCCGTCTGCCATGCGCATGCGCTCCATCCCGCATACTTCGCTTTGGGGCCGTACGCGGTCATCCTGCCTTCGGTTACGCCCGTTGCATTCCTGCCAGTTCTCGTTGCGATCGGGATTCAGGCGGCGATTCTCCGATACATGGTCTCAAACAGAAAAACGCTTGGTAACCTGTGGCGAGCGGGTGTTGCTTTCCTTGCCTCAAAAGCGGCGGAGTCAATTCCCGGCATCGCGATCCTCTTGACGGCGCCGTGGGTTATGTGGAGTCCCGACTCGGCGTGGGCGATTTTTTGGGCGCCTCTTCTCCTTTTCGGAGTTGGTGTTGCCGCCAACATCTTCCTCGTCTGGGTGTTTTTCCGAAAACAACGCCCCAGCAAGTCGTGCATTCTTGCGTCCGCCGGTCTTCTCAGTATTACCTCGTATGCGGTTTTGTCATTATCAACGCTCGGAATGCTTCAGGTGGGTTGGGTGCAGTAGAAAACTGTACAATCTCTGTTTGTTTGAGCCAGGTGATCCGCAATCCAGGATCGAACGAACCAACGAATCCAAGGAGACGACAAATGGTTGTCACTTTGCTGCTCAGTTCCCATCTCTTCGTTTTCCAGGCAACGGCGCAAGATCCCAAACTCGCAACCGCTCGTCCGAATGTCCTGCTGATCACGTCGGAAGACAACGGCCCGGAACTCGGATGCTATGGCGATCCGTACGTCATAACTCCGAACCTGGATCGCTTGGCCGCCGAGGGCGTTCGATTCGAGCGGGCGTTCGTCGCCACCGCAAGCTGCAGTGAGTCGCGCAGCAGCATACTCACCGGTCTCTATCCGCATCAGAACGGACAAATCGGCCTGGCCACGCATCACTACCGGATGTTTGCCCAGACGCCGAACCTTGCGAGTCTTCTCAAGGAGCACAGCTACCGCACCGGATTGATCGGCAAGCTTCACGTGAATCCTGAATCTGCGTTTCCATTCGATTTCCGTCCGAATGTCTCGCGATGTAATACATTCGCGCGCCGGGACGTCGAGCGAGTGGCCGAATTGGCCTCTGAGTTCTTCACGGCTTCCGATTCGCCGTTCTTCCTGATGGTCAATTACTCCGACGCCCACCTGCCATTCCTTCGACAGCAGCACGGCCTGCCGAAATCTCCGCTTTCGGGCGACGATGTTCGGCCGTTGCCCTGGATCGGCCTGGACACTCCTGGACTGCGAGAAAGTCAAGCCGACTACTACAACTGTATGATGCGGATGGACACGGGCGTCGGGATGCTCCTCAGTGCCCTCGACCGTGCCGGTGCGACGGACAAGACGCTCGTCTTCTACCTCGGCGACCACGGAGCTCAGTTTCCGCGAGGGAAACTGGCCAGCTATGAGTCCAGTCTGCGAGTTCCGTTGCTTTGCCGTTTTCCCGGACACGTTCCGAGCGGAGCGACACGCAGTGAGTTGGTCAGCACTGTCGACTTAGTGCCGACCATCCTGGAAGCTACAGGAGCGAAACGCCCGTCCCTTTCGGCAGGCCGTTCTCTGATGCCCCTGATGACAAAGGACAATCTGAAATGGCGAGAGTTTCTGTTCAGCGAATATCACGGGCATTACCCGCCTCTGTACTTCCCGCAACGAACGGTACGGGACGACCGCTATAAGCTGATTGTTAACCTGCTACAGGATCGCCCCAATCCTGTGGCCGAGGTTTGCACCTCGTCCGCTCAGCCGTCGTACGTGTCCAAAGCAGATGTCACGGCAGCGACTGCTGAGGTGTGCCGAATCTATTCAACATGGTCCGACGCACCGCCCATCGAGCTGTATGACCTGGAAAGCGATCCCTACGAAATGCATAACCGAGCAGACGATCCGAAACTGGCGACGGTCAAGACACGACTGCAGGATGCTCTCCGCCAGTGGCAGCAACGCACGCAAGATCCGCTGGCGGATCCCAAAATGCTGGCAAGACTCACTGCCGAGCACGATGCGATTCCAAAACCGTACCGTCGCCAAAAGGGCTTCGTCTGGCAATACCCGACGTATCTGGGACGGGCGAGCGAAAAGTGACCCAGACTCCTGGTTTGCTGGTTGCCAAGCTCCGGCTTGGCAACCTAGTTCGCGAAGCTCTGCTTCGCGTCACAGGAAGCTGGAACTTCCAGAAAGAGCGTCCCGGAGCTTGGGAACGAGGAAACTGGAGTGGCGGAATGATGGAGTGTTGGACCTCAGCGGACGGGGGCAGAGTGATGTGGTCAAACAATTTGGGAGTTGCCCTGCGTGCTTGTGCATCCATCTTGATGGTGCAGGCAGCGCTCACCACGTGTGAACCGAGGTCACAGGCAGCCGCACCGCCGGATGTCAAGTTGATCTTGGGCGACCGATTGGGCGCTCGGCGTGTCACGGAAGCCGTCTGTTCGGGGGTACCATTTTCCAAGGGCGTGCTTGCGCCAAATGAACCGATGCACATACAAACGCGGGACGGGAAAGCCGTACCAACTCAGACTCGAATACTGGCATGCTGGCCCGACGGCAGCGTCCGATGGTTGCTGGTTCAGTTTCTCGCCGATTGCTCGCCAAATGCGGAAGCTGAATACTTCCTGAAACATGGCCCCGGCCCGGCCTCCGCGGCGACACTTTCTGTGCGCGACGGGGCCGACCGCGTTGTGGTAGATACGGGGGCGATTCAGGCAACCGTATCCAAGTCGGACCTGACTGTGCTGGACGATGTCTGGCGGGTCGAAGACGGCAGTAAGAAACGCGTCCTTGCCGGCGGGACACCGATGGTTTTCGAGGTGGACGGCGGCGTAGCCCATAGCTCTCCAAATGTCCGACCCGAGTTGGTCGCCGTGGAAGAAGAGGGGCCGGTGCGCGCGACAATCCGCGTGGTGGGCTGGTTGGAGGGGCCCGACGGGAAACAGCTTTACAGGCTCGATACTCGGCTGCGTTTCTATGCCGGTCAAAGTTACGTGCAGGGGGACTATACGTTCGTGTGTCTGGGCAAGCCGGATGTTCACAATGTGAAAGAGATTCGGATGGAGTTGCGGCCGGAAATCGGACCTGCACCCCGGTTCGTTTTGCCGGGCGGCTGTGAGGGGGAGCTTGCCGGCGACCGACCCGCGCTGATCACGGTGGACCGAGAAATGGTCTGCCGTACTGGCGTGGGCGACGATCTGGAGATCAGTCAGAAGCCATTGGCAGGTTGGGCGACGGTTGCCGGCGCGGAGTCCGGTTTGGGCGTTGCCATCCGCGACTTCCGTCATCTCAACCCGAAGGCCATCGAGCTGTCGCGCGGCCGTGTCGCGCTTGCCCTGTGGAGTCCACGCGCCGGCGAGGTTCTGAGATTAGGGCGCACCCGAGCGAAGACGCATCGTATCCTGTTCGATTTTCGGTCAGCCGGTGACGTTGCCTCCCCGGATCGTCTTCGGGCGTTTCAGGAACCTCTGATCGTCACGACAACGCCCGAATATCTTTGCAGCACCGATGCGCTGGGCACCTTGTCGCCTGCCGGTGCCCCTCAAACTGCTGCGTACGACAAAGTCGTCAAGGGAATGTTCCGCACGCTTCGTAATCAGCGTGAAACGCTTCCTCTGGAGAACGGCATGCTGCACTATGGCGACTATTACCACGGCGGCTACGGCAACAAGGCGACCCGCGGTGACCTGGAATACGACACAGCCCACGCCTGCTTCCTCCTCTACGCCCGGAGCGGCGACCGCGACTACTACAACTTTGCCGTAGCCTCGAATCAGCATTTCATCGACATGGACGTGAATCAGGAAAACGGACAACAACGCTTCCACGGTTATGGAGACCGGGCCGAAAGCCACGAGGCGCCGACGACTGGACTGGAATGGGGTCACGTTTTCACTGACGGCCCCGTGGATGCTTACTACTTCACCGGCGACGAACGTACCCTCGAGGCCGTGCGCATGATCGCCGATGTCACCGCAACGATTGCGGACGGCGAGGGTTTCGGGAGGATTCGAGGCATTTTCGCCGGCGCAGAGCGTCAGTTGGGATGGCCATTGGCCGCTTTGTGCCGTGCCTATGAAGTCACCGGCGACAAGCGTTATCTGGATGCCTCGGCCAAGGTGGTTGAATATGTTAAAGGCTACGCTGAAGATCCACCGGTCGCCTACCAGGAGGGCAAGTGGTGGCGGTCCTGGATGATGGACGGCTGCAAACCTTTCATGGTCGGCGCCTTGTACGATGGACTATCGGCTTATTACGCGATTACCGGCGACGAAGAAGTCCGCGAGTGCGTCGTCACCGGTCTTGACTGGTTGATCGACCACATGTGGCATCCGGAAACGGGTGGCTTCGTGTACGAGTTCAACGCCATGAATCGCGGACACCGCCACGAATCTTTGACGAGTCTAAACATGCTGGTGGTCGATGCGTTTCGCTTCGGCTACGAGATGACCGGCGATCCGCGCTATCTGTCCGTTGCCACGCGTGCGTTCTGGTCACGAGTGCAGGAGATGACAGCGGACGTGGACGGCAAGCAGTTTTCTCAGGACACCCGCACTGCGCCTTTCACCGCTGCGCACTTCTACCGAAACGACATCACCTCGGACAATCTTCCCCCCGCACCTCGACCCGTCAAACAAGAAGATGATCCGCCTATTGTTCAACCGCGTGCGGAAATGCTCTTGAAGGCAGCTTTTGAGGGGAATCTGGATTACGAGACTCCGCGAGGCTCTGCGTCTGGCACGGAAGTCGGCGAGATCTCCTTTGTGACCGGCAAGGACGGCCGAGCCGTACGTGTAGGGGCCGGCGGCTACGCGCGGCTGCCTGCTCCGACCGAGATGTTGCGTGGGCCCGGCTCCATCGAGTTTTGGCTGAGGCTGCACTTCAAGAAGCGGCCCAGCAGCCCCGGACAGCGGGCTGTGTTTCACGTCGAGGGCGAAACGCCGTTGATCGATACGCTCGGCGCTTGCACGATCTACGGCGATTTGCGAATCCGGATGAAAGATCACGTAGGCTGCCTGAACGGCACGGCGGAAGGCGACATTACGGCCTGGGAGCCAAACGAGTGGCACCACGTCGTGGTCACCTGGGACAAGCTACGCGTGAAGCTGTACTTGGACGGCAAAGAACAAACCCGCGGCGGAGAAGGCGCCACGGCCTGGGACGGTGTGGCTCATTTTCCCGCTGGCCAGCAAACGAAGATCAATCTGGGCTGGCGTTTTGGCAACTGGTTCTGTCCTTGTGACATCGATAGCCTGACCGTCTACGGGCGGGCCCTCACCGCAAAGGAGATCGCGGTCCGCGCAGCAGACACTACGCAATAACGGGCCCATTCCTCCAAGGGGCTGTCCGGTTTCGTGGAGAGTCGGCGATCAGATCGAGCTTAGGGGAACACGATTGGGATGTAGCGAATCCACTGGCACCTCATTGTCTTGCGGGCAACCAGTAGATAGAATGAGCTTCGAGTGAGGGGGTGCCGAACCGTCTCTAACACCTAAGGCATTGCACTTCAAAATGGGTTCGGACACCAATCCAAAACGGTTCCGTTTTGGGGAACGTCAGTAGTCTTGTCGCCCTTGACACGCGAGAGAGGCAACCGCGGAAATCGGTCGAGGCATCCTGGAAACGGAGGGCTCCAATGGAGAATTCCGAAACCTATAGCAGGGCCGAGTTCGAGATCGGTGACGAGGGGCGAACCCCGCGGCGCATCGAGATCCGCCTCTATCCCGCAGCCGAGAAGGAGCCGGAGGAGAAGATCGCAGTTCCTCCCTGGCTCGAGATTCGCATAATAGCACTCGTGTTGATCGTGATGGGTTTCTTGGCGTGGTTGTCGCAGCACACGTCGATCCCTTCGAGCGTCGTCGCGTTCACGAATGGTGGATTGGCAATCGTGACGGGGGTCCTCTGGATTCTCGGCAAGAAGATCGAAGCTCGGCTCAAAGAGAGGACGAGGGTGGTGAGCGCTCGCGTCCTCTTTGCACTGTTGTCGACACGTTGCCTGATTCTTCTGGGGATCGTCTTGCTTCTCTTGGGCTCTTTTCGTTCGTCCGTGATAGTTGTCGCCGGGGGCGTGAGCGGCAAACGAGATGTGATGCTGTCGACGCGGGATGGACAGCATGACGAAGTACTCAACGGGCCTGATGGGAAGGTTCAAATCCGCGTGCTCACGACACCATTTGGACGCTCGGCTCTGGTGAAGGTCACGGGATACCAGAGTCAGGTGATCAGGGTGGCACCATGGACGGGAACCACCGTGCAGCTCGGCCGGGATCTGAGAGTCGCCCCGACCGTCTTCGTTCGAGTGCCGTTCGACGAGATGATGCACCTCGGCAACGGGACAATCGTTCTGAAACGGGGCGACAAAGAGCTTGATCGGGTCCCGACGGAGAAGGGAAAAGGCGCGCTTCTTTTGGGGCGGAACGCCACGATCCCTTCGCCTCTCCTCGATCTGTGGCGGCTCCAGGCGCAAGCGAGCGCTGGGGAGAAGGAGAAGACCGCCACGCGATCCCTCCTGGCGTGGGTAAGTCCGGTCAAGCCGGCGGAAACAACTGAGTTGACCGATTCGGCAGAGTACGAGGCGCACTTCCTGGTGTCGGGAAAACTGGAGGCCCGCGCCAAGTTCACCGTGACGCAGGAGGTTTTTCAGGATGTGCTCATGGTCTCTATTCCAGAGGAGTGACGGTCATGACAACGGTCTTCACGCTCGTTACGCTGATCAGTGTGCCGCTGACCCAAAATGCATCTGCGAGGCCGAAAGTCCAGGTAACGTTCAATCTCGCGGAGCGTGAGTACGCAAAGAACTACCGGGGGCAGGCCGGCAAGGAGCTCGCGGCCCGCACCACGATGGAACTAACGCCGATTCTAAGCAAGGAATTCGGGTTCATCGAGTTCTCCACTGGGCCGGCTCAGAACACGCTGACAATCACGATCGACGCGGCGACCGGTGGTGGCTCGCTGCCCGAGACGCGGTATTATCTCGAGCTCACCGGACCAGCGGTCAATGCCGGGAGTTCGAAGTTCAATTTCCTGTTTCGTGTGGATGACGACTACACCTTGGACGTGACTGACGAGAAGAACTTTCGGGGCGAGATCGTCTTGAAGGCGCGGGCATATTTCGAGAACAATCCGGACACGCTGGTTCGCGAATTCTTCAGCGCGATCGCCATCGCCAAGGGCGGGCATCACGTAACGGGATCGTTCGTTGCCGCGCTCCCATTTGGCTGCCAGGAACACGGAATCGACGAGGAAGAAAGTGAGTTTAAGATTCGCGCCCGTCTCCTCGCCACCATTCCGAGGTTTCGTCTCTACAAGGCCCTCGCTGCCGGTTTGGCGCCGGCGGTGCCACAGATTCCAGTCAACTTCCGCGACCGTATCCTCGTTGACATCATCGGGAGTATCAACCGCTCGACGATTGACGACCTGAAGAAGATCGCAATCGAGCTTCACGAAATCTATGTTTTGAAGTACATACGGGCGGAAGGCCTTGCGAGTCCCGATGAACTCGAATTTGGACCCCGATGAACTCGAATTGCAGGAGAGGAGGGTTTGGCATGTTCCGCACACGAATTCTTTTCGGAGCGTTTCTGCTCGTCGCTCTTCCGGGGATTGTCGTGGCCGAGGGGACGGGAGCGCAAGAGCGCATGAAGGAGGCTCTCGAACTCTTTCGCGAGGGTGGTTTCGAGGAGGCTTTAGAGATTCTGGACGCCGTCGGTCGGGATCTCCCTGCTGACGCTGGCGAGGAATCGAAGCGGCTGCGGGGAGAACTTAACTTCACGCGCGGCTACATCTGTCAACGGAAGGCCGCTTGTGTCGGCGCGGACGAAAGAGTGCGTCTTTTCGGGAAAGCCCGCGATTCCTACCAGAAGCTCCTGGCGGACTATCCGGGAAACGCGCAGGCGAGCACAAACCTCGCCATGCTCCTTGAGTCGCTGGGACGATGGAATGAGGCCGTGCCTATCCTCCAGAAGGCCGCCCAGCTCAATTCAGACAGAGAATACGAGTACCACATCGCGATGGGCGACCTCTACCGTCGGCATGAACGATCCGAGAATGCCATCGCGCTCTACGAGTTGGCCGCCAAGCGTGACAGCTCGAAACGAACGGCGTACGAGCGCATTCTCTCAACGAAACGGAGGCTCGGCCCACAACAGGCGAACCAACTCCTGTCCCTAGCTGCGAGAATCGAAGAGGCCCGACAGCCGGAACTTGCCGCCGAGGCATTCAGTGCGGTGGTCTGGCTGACGTACAAGGATGAAACGCGGCTGGCGGTCAATGCCTGCCAGCGCTGGGCCGACGTCATGGCCGGTTGCGAGAGGCTCGGCCGATCGGAATTGACCCTACTTCCGTCGCCGCCGGAGTGGGAGCACGACTGTATCCGCCAACTGCATGCCCTCGTCAGCGGTCCGGCAACCGCGACAAACCACTTTCAGTGGTGGCTCGAGGACGGACAACTCTACCGCCGACATATTTCCGCTTCGATCCTGCGCCTCAGGGCACGCGAGGCACTCGCTAAAGAGAACGCCCAGGAGGCGATGGAGATACTCGAACTCGGCTTGGAGCTTGCGCCCCCAGTTGATAGCTACAAAGATCCACCCATCAAGAATAAGCCCTGGATATTCCTTGAAATCGCTCGTGATCTGGCGCGAGTCTATTCGCGGCTCATGGACAAAGAGGTTAAGGATCTGCCGCGTGTCAATCGCCTCTCCGAGAAGTTTCGCTCGCTTGAGAAGAAGATTTACGGCCCGAAGGGGGATGCGATTATGCGAGGTGACTATCCAGCAATGCAGAAGTTTCACACGACCCTCGGATTCATCTATGCCGAAAGGGAACAATGGAATTCGACTGGAGTCGCGAACAACGGCATCTTCCAGCTTGATCACGCGATCGACGCAGCCGACAAGTGGTACGAAAGGCGTAATGGGCCGTTTCAGCCGTTGCCTCGGCTCAAGAGGCTCCTTGCCGAGGGACTGGCGCATGAGAAGCGTTTTGCTGATGCTACAGGTCAATACGTCGCCGCGGCGGAAGCGTTTCTTGATACAGATGACCTCAACGGCGCCGCGGCGTCGGTCGCGGCAGCCGACAGCTTGAAAGAGGAGCACCCTCGTGTTGGCGCGTTTCCACGATTAGATGACCTGCGCGAGATTCTCGAGACGCGCAAGCGTATCTCCACCGCGCAGACTACCATCGCCGAGATACAATCTACGGGTGCCGTCGTGGTATCGGCATGGCCGGGACGGTTCAAGAATCTTGCCCCCGATTTCGTCGCGCGGCAGCGATTCAAGACGCTTTCCGACCTGGGCGACGCTGCAAGGCAAAGAAACTCCGAGGAGGTTGCGCTCGGGCTCATGAGCCGGGCGCTGGAAGCGTCGCTTGGCACGCAAGTGATGACGAGCTACGGTGATCTCCAGCGCCTACGCGAATCGGAGTCGGCGATCCGCGCGCAGGTGGATCTCGGCAACGCGGAATCTCGTGTTGAGACCAAGTCAGGTGCCGGAAAATCGGCATACCCATTTGAGGCTGCGAAGACTTGGCATATACCAGGCGGTTCGAGCGAGTCAACGAAGGTCACCGCGGTCTCGCAGGATCTCGTCCTCGCCGAGAAGGTCATCCGCGAGGCGAATGCCCAGCCATGGGGGATCGATCAACGCGTGCCCATCTCAGTCAAGAAAGGCCGAGTGACGGTCCACTACGCGGGCGGCGAGGGGCCGAAAACCGTCCAGGAGAGGAGAATGCTCGACTCTATCAGGCGTATCCACGGCGTCAAGAAGGTCGAGGTCGAGCCGCCCCGCCGCTGGAAGGCTCAACCGTGACCTATGCGTGCAGATTTCCTGGAGCGAGTGGAAGAATCATTGTCATGTATCCATGCTTTGCGCGGGAACGACGTCGCAGTAGCCCCCCCTCTCGGTCACAGCTTGTACTGCGGTATCTTCATCAGTTCTCCGGCTTTCATGGCCGACTGGTGGGCGATGATGCCGGAGACGGTCATGTTTAGGGCTTGGGCAATGTCCACCAGCGGCTTGCGGTCTTCGAGGATCGCTGTGACGAATTCGTTCATCAGGTAGCCGTGCGATCCCCCGTGGCCGCCGGCCTTGACGCCGGGCGGCAACGGCGGTCGGTCCGTTGCTGGCAACTTCTTTTCGAGCCCTTGGTATTGACCGTAGTACGTGCCCTTCTGTCCGCGGATGCGGCCCATCTCGCCGCTGTAGCCGGGCGTGTCCCAACTGACGGCCATGCGTGACATGCCGCCTTCGCTGGTACGGAACGTGGCGATTTCGGTGCCAAAGGGGTTTTTGTAGCGGTTGTTATCTGCCTGTAGCCATGGGGTCAGGCTTGGCATTCCCATGCAACAGACTTCGGTGAAACTGCCGTCGGTCACACCCATATAATAGGCGTTCGAATGCGTCGGATACCATTGCGGCGGAGTGCCGACGCGCCAGTCTCTGTATGAGGCAATCGGATTCTTTGTGTAGTGGTAGTATTCTCCCTCGGAGTATACGAGTTTTCCGAAACCGCCCGCATTGTAGATCTGCCGCATTGCGTAGCAGTCGGCGTGGAAGCAGGATGTTTCGAACATCATGTATTTCAGGCCGGTTGCCTTGACCGTCTCGAACAGCTTATCGGCGTCCTCCAGCGAGCCGAAGCTGGCCGGCACGGCCGAAGCCGCGTGCTTGCCGTGCTTCATGATCTCGATGCAGTGCCGCGCGTGGCTCGGCGCGTCGGTGGCCGCAAACACGGCCTCGATCGAATCATCTTTGATCAGTTCTTCGAGCGATGGATAAGTCTTTTTGCATCGGCACACCTGAGCCAATGCGGCGCAGCGATCGGGGAACAAATCGCTAACGGCCACCACCTCGACATTCGGATGGTCCTGGAAGCCGAACGCCGCACCGAAACGGCAGACACCGTATCCCACGATCCCCACGCGGACCTTCCGGTCGGAAACGGGCTTCCAGCCCTTCGCAGCGTTTGGGTCGGTGGGTGCCTCTTCGAAGCCTTGGATCGGTTGTTCTGCGGATCGAGCCGATCCTTCCAACGCCAGAGCGGTGGCGCCTAAACCAATGGCCTGCAGAAACGAACGACGCGAGGTGGAGTCGTGCATAGCGATTCTCCTTGAACAGTCTGGTGACGATTGACCAGTATCCCTGCACATCAAACAGTAGAGTCTATCTGTTGTATCACTCGTCACAATCACCGGAGAGAAATCCGGTGATCGTGGATAAGGGCGATTCCTCGATACACGTCGTGACCGAAGCCGGAGAACCTACTCGCCCGAGAAGCTTGTCCACGTCGGCTTCGGGCAGTGGAGCGCCGTTCAATCCGACGGGATTGACCAAGAGGAACCGCCGGTTGGCGCAGAGTGCGATCAATTGCGCTAAGTCGGCCACTTCGAGGATGTTGGGCGCGTAGATCCATCGCGGGTTTGGTAGTGGATCGGCAATAGTGTGCACGAAGCTTCCCGCGCATCCTTCGGCGACAGCCGCCGCAATGTCGTGGGTCAAAGCCCCAGCCAACGTTGCGATCACGCCTGTGTTGCCGCAACCGTAGACTGCGATGTGACTGCCGTCGATATCCTCTCGCGATGCGAGACAGCGGACTGCACACATCACGTCCCAGGCTTGTTGGGCCAACATGGGACGTCCCAACACGATCGCATCGCTGGCACAGTGATTCTCGTGTACTCGGACTTCGCCCAAGCCGCGCACGTCCAGGGCAAGCACGGCGATGCCTCGGTCCAACAGTTCGTTGGAGACCTTCGAGCGGCGGACAGTTTGTTTCCCCTCGTCGTCCAGCATGACAACGGCCCGCAGCGGTGCAGGCGCGTGCTCCGGCCGAATAAGAAGAGCCGGTACGTCAAGAGTCTTCTCGGTTTGAATCGCCAAGCGTTCGACCACACGGTCATTCCATTTGAACTTACCCAAAGACTCCGCCGTCGGCTCAAAGTCTTGCGGCTCGCCGCCGAGCCGTTTCCAAAGCTCTTGGCGAAGTGCTGCTGTCCAAGCCGTCCGATTGGCTTCATCGTCCGGCACAGGTGGATACGAAGCGATCAGTTGATTGGCATCCTCGCGTACCAGTTCGACATAGGTCTTGGCGTCGTCCGGCATCTTGCCGTCCTTGAGCACTCGCAGGTCGATCGACTGCCAGTCCCCTAGTTCCAGTTCAGGCTCTGCGCGCGGTGCGCCGTCGCCACGATCTTGGAGCCAGCGGTCGAACCAGCCATAGGCCGCCTCGCGCAGCGGGCCGGACCAACCATGCGGCAAAGGCGCCACTTGCAGATTGACTCGGTCGGTCCCGTCGTAAAGGGCGTAGATCTTGCGGGCGCGGTCGATCGTCTTTCGCACACCGGCTACCGGGAAGATAGGATCCTTTGCCCCGTTGCCTGCCAAGAACGGCCGCGGCGCGCAAAGTCCAACGAACTCGAATTCCTCGAATTCACGACAAACTCCGGGCAGATGGCTGCAAATGCAATGGTTACCGCCGTCGGCAAGCCAGGCTTCGTACGAGCACAGGCAGCAGAAGGAAGCACCGACCGCAAACCGAGGCTCAACCGGCATTGTGTACATCGTGTTCAGCCCGCCGCCGGAATTGCCCGTCAGGCCGATTCGACTCGGGTCTACGTCGTCACGAGTCAGCAGATAGTCGACCGCCCGAATGCTGTCCCAGACCATGTAGTGCAGATTCGACTTGCCCGTGAACAGCGCCGCGTAACTGACGTCGTGCGAATTGCCCGGCAACCGACGTTCTCCCTGACCGACAGGATCGTACGCCAGAACCAAGAATCCTTGGTGTACCAGACCGAGTTGGGCGGTCCGATACAAATCGTAGTTCTTGCCTTGCTGCATCGCATGCCCGGCTGTGACAACGATTGCCGGAAGCGGTCGTGGCGCTTCTTTGGGGATGTAAACGTTGGCGGTCACGTAGAAGTGCGGCTTGCTCTGGAACAACAGGTTTTCGATCACGTAGGTCTCGCGGTCGCTTCGTCCGGTGATACGCGCGTCAAGAGGCGTCTTCTCGGGCCAGGGATCGAACCCCAATGCGCGCCGCAACGCCGGCCCTACCGCTGCACGACGTGCTTCCCATTGTTGCAGGTTTTCCGGATCGGACCATTTCTGTGTGAGGGCAACGCAAGCGTCGATGTTGAATCGCAACGCATTGGCCTTGTCCGGCAAGCTGTTCGGATAGATGGACCAAAGCCGCTCGTCAGCCATGGGATCTTCGTCCGCATCGTCGGTCAGCAGAACGGCGTCCGCCGTCTCAAAGCCAACATCCGCATCATGGACGATGACCTCGACAGGTCCCGCTTCCACCTGCACCTCACCGGCCTTCTCCCAAATCCAGCGACGGCGAGTGTCCTTGTGCGTGACCGCCAGGCGTTCGCCTGCTACCTCCATCTGCATCGCTCGAGGCGAGTTGGCCGAAGTGTACCCGCGCAGCCACACGACATGGCGTCCGCCCTGATCGATCCGAACGGTCTTCCGCATCGCCGTCGTTGCCACGTCCGGGTTGGCATTCGACGTACAGAACCCTTGGCCCAAGTAGCCAGAGATGTTGGTCTGACGGCGCCACGGTCCGTCGAACTCCTCGACTTGTAGAAGCAGGCGATCAGCATAAGCGGCGGTGGTGGGTATCCAGACCGAAAGAGCGAAAGCGACATGAATCGTCGTGCGAATGGACATTCATGTGACCTTTCTTGTCGTGGCGCGACAAACGCCCCTGCCTCCCTTTAGGCGATCCAACAGTCGCAGTGTATCAGAGCGAACAGGGCTCGTCGAATCGCGGGCAAGATCGGATCTCTGCTTTCCGAGTTCTTGACAGCGGGCGCCGTGGGCTCAAGAATCGACGGACGAGCGTACGTCTGCGAGCGGATCCGTGAACAGGAGTCGAGATGAAAACTGCACTTCTTTGCTGTCGTATGAGGTTCGTTGCGTTGCTGGCTCTGACCATGTTGGCGTTGGTTCGAGGAGCACCTGCGGCGGAAGCTGTCCAACCGTTTAAGGCTGGATTCGCCGAAACGGACATCACCCCGGAATTGGGCATGGAGAAGCCGGGCGGGTATCACAAGTCGTTCATGAAGCGTACGCAGGATCCGTGCAAGGTTCGCGCGGCCGTCCTCGACGATGGCAAGACGCGCGTTGCATTGGTGGGCATCGACGCCCTGATCGTTCCCCGACATCTGGTCAAGGCGGTCCGGAAGGACATCGAAGCCCAATGCGGCATCAAACCCGAAGCGGTGCTGATCGGTGCTTCGCATTCGCACACATCGGGGCCCGTGGGTATGGTCCAGCCGGGCGAGTACGATCATGCTTCTGATCTGGTGAAAAAGCTGGCGTATGAGCAGTCGTCGTGCGCTGATCCCGAATACTTGGAACGCGTGCGGAAGGAGATCGTCAACGCCGTCTGCCAAGCCGACAAGAACCGGGTCGAAGCGCACTGCGGCGTGGACAGCGGCCACGAGGATAAGGTCGCTTTCAATCGCCGCTTCCGGATGAAAGACGGCTTGACCTTTACGCATCCAGGTAAACGAAATCCGGATATCGTCGAGTCGGCCGGGCCCATCGACCCGGAAGTCGGCGTGATCGGAGCCTGGAACACGGGCGGCAAGCTGATCGGCTGCATCGTCAACTACGCCAATCACGGTACGACCGGCGCCGGCGGCTGGTCGGCCAATTGGATTTATTATATGGAGCAGGTCATCCGCGGCTCGATGGGGGACAACGTGATCGTTGTGTTCCTGAACGGCGATTGCGGCGACATCACCCAAGTGGACAACCTCAGTCCGTATCCCAACATCGGCGGGCCCATTGTCGGTGGTCGCGTCGGTGCCGAGGCCGTCAAGGTGCTGCTGAGCATGCATCGCGGCTCGCTGGCCCCTTTGGATGCCAAGGTGAAGGTGTGGAACATCAAACGACGTCCGCCCAGCCCCGAGAAGGTCAAGAGCTGCTTGGAAGAAGCCAAGAAGAACCCGGATCGTGTGCCCACCTGGACCAAGGAGACTTTGATGTTGGATGCGTTGATTGCCAACGAGCCGGAGGTGGAGGTCGAAGTGCAAGCCGTTCAGGTCGGACCGGCGGTGTTCGTGACCAATGAGGCCGAAATGTTCGTCGAGTACGGGTTGGAGTTGAAGAAGA
>CAZURK010000047.1:0-67617 GCA_964623055.1 uncultured Pirellulaceae bacterium | reverse complement strand
TCCAAAATCGCTAACTCAAACTCGCCAGAACTCAACGTCACGCTGAACCAATACACTTCCCTAGAGGAACGTCCGGTATCCCAGACAGTCACACCGCTTGCTACAGCTTGCTCCTGGCTGTTGCCGCCAAAGGGGCCTTCTTGGGCCATGGCCTCGCGAGCAGGCGCCTGGATCGCTAGCAGGCTGCACATCAAGACACCCGCTGAAGACAAATCGAGTGCGTTTCTTCTGAGCATTCTTCTTCTCCTTCATCCAAAGCGCCTCGAAGAACCACGACGGGCCGACGGGTGCCCCGGAGGCGCAATTCCCTGGGGGCAAGCTCAAGGACTCGGTACGTTCTTACTTCCCTGTGTACCACCTGCTCACTCGGCTTTCCAGAGGTGTGCCTAGCCGGCCCGACCTGCGACTATTGACAGTCGCTCCTGGGGGCTTCATGGTACGGCTGTTCCGTCGGCGATGCGTGTGGCTGGCGACTCTCCCGAATTCGCACTAGATAAGGGTGTTGACATGAAATGGCAAGCGAGAAAGGTCATTGCATGGGCTGCCGCATTGGCACTCTTGTTGGGTCTGCGAGCAGACACACGTGCCTGCGACACCTGGGTCGCTCTGAGGGACGTCACTCAGTGTGGCTATACAATCCTCGCTAAGAACAGTGACCGGCCCCGTTTCGATTGTCAGCCACTGATATTCCATCCGCGGAAGAAATGGCCGGATGGTTCTAGGATAAACCTGGGCCGTGTTACCATTTCGCAGGTAGAAGAGACCTATGCGAACATGGGTTCCAGCCCTTACTGGTGCTGGGGATATGAAGAGGGAATCAACGAGTACGGGGTCGCCATAGGAAATGAAGGCATCAGAACAAAGGTATTGATCCAAGACAGAGCATCCTACGAAGCTGGCAAAGGTCCAAAGCTGGGCCCCACAGGAATGGATCTGTTAAGGTTGGGTCTGGAACGAGGGAGAACTGCACGAGAGTCGCTAGAAGCTATTGCAGGCCTTGTTGAGCAGTACGGACAATTCGGCTCAGGAGCACCGACCAGAGGCGTCGAGGGAGCGTACCACAACTCCTATATCATTGCCGACTCGAAGGAAGCCTGGGTGCTCGAAACGGCAGGCACCCATTGGGTCGCAAGGAGA
Organism: uncultured Pirellulaceae bacterium; assembly: GCA_964623055.1. Classification (GTDB taxonomy): domain Bacteria; phylum Planctomycetota; class Planctomycetia; order Pirellulales; family Pirellulaceae; genus JADHUC01. The sequence continues at coordinate 66,480 of CAZURK010000047.1, read as the reverse complement.
TTGCCAAAAGGTTCCACTTCCATTTCGAACGAGGTCAGTCTGGGTCGCGACTACGAGCTCGCTTCCCGCGGACTCGTGGAGTACGCCGTTTCAAGGGAGTGGTGGCCGGAGGATGAGATTGGGCAGTTTCACTTCAAGGCTGCTTACTCCGCGTCGAATAGTCCGGGTGGGCACCCAAGAGCGATGCGTTCTTGTGATCTCCTCCAAGAGAAAGGCGGGCAGATAGACGTTCGTTGGATGATGCGCATCGCCAGGGACCGCGGCAGTTCCCCGAGCATTGATCAGGGGGGAACGGCCAGCTCCTGCGTTGCTGTCCTGCCGGATGCAGAGGATCAACTTCCCGTCTTCTGGTGGTGCCCTGCCGTGCCCAGCAACAGTTGCTATGTTCCTTTTTTCATCCACGGAAGCGGCTTGCCGGAGATGATCTCCACGGCAGGCACATACGGCAGACGGATCGAAGCGCCCAGCAAGGTGGACAAAGACGGATTCTCCCCTCAGTCCTATTGGTGGCTGTTCAGAGATCTCAGCGACAGAGTTGAAGCCGATCGCAAACACAGAAACTCGATTGTCAGAGGGGCATTCGATACCATCGAAAGAGAGTTTGAAGCAGGGATTCCTGACGTCGTAAAAAGGGCCGTTGAGCTGAGAACGGCCGGACGAGATGCTGAAGCGGCCAGTGTCTTGGACGACTATTCAGCAGGATGTCTGAAGAAGGTGCTGGTCAAGCTCGCCGAACTGCGCAGCACGTTTCAATGAGCCGACCGTGGTCTGTGCGAGCCACTTCTTTCCGCGGCCGCCGTTTCCGCCGCCAGTGGTCTCGTCCGGCGGCGAATTGCACGTGGACTCCCAGCGTGCTAGTCTGTAGTCGAATTCCGGCATTCGCCGCATGTTCCCCATACAGAGAGGCTCGGTGTGTTCGTTGCACCTGCCTGGATTCGCCCGCCGTCGTGGCACTTGGTCGGCGATCGTGGTGACTACCGCAACTCTGCTGGCGCCCTTCGCGGTGCCCGCTCGGCGGCCAACACGCGTCCGGGCTACAGGACGGGGAAGTCGTGGTAAAGGAGGTGGTCGTGGCCACCGAAGCAAGAAAACCTGTTCGGCTAATTGACGTCGCCAAACGTGCTGGCGTGTCCCGAGCCACGGTCTCGCACGTGCTCCATGGCAGCGGGGCCAACATACGGGGACAAAACCACCTGCCGGCTAACGAGCTACGTGTGCTTTGGTCTGCGCCCACTGGGCCAAGCGAAGAAGCCGCTGAGAAACACGATCGCTGTGTGACTCTGCAATGTCCGTCTGGAGAGACTTCCCTTGTCATACCCGCTCGGGGAAGACGCCTCGCAGGTACTTGTAGTCTGCGCGACAGCCGGGGATCAACTCCAAGGGGCGGGCGCCCTCGATCTCGACCTGAATCCAGCCGCTGAACCGGATGTCGTCGATCGCCTTGCGGACCTCCCGGAAGTCGATCGGGCCCTGGCCCAGCATGTGTCCGATGAACCCCTTGTCGCGGCGCTCGATATCCTTGGCATGGAACTCGCAGATCCGGCCGCGGAGCATGCGGATCTCTTTGCAGATATCACGGTTTCCGTAGTATCGCGAATTGCCGGTGTCGTAGTAGACTTTGACCGCCGACGATCCGACCCCGCCGATGATCTTCAGGTTGTCCTCGGCGCTGAAAGAGTTCTCCATCCCGAATACGATGCCTTCCTCTTCCGCCCGAGGTGCCACTTCCTTAAGGACGCCGATCACACGGTCCATCTCCTTCGGCTTGTTCTCGTCGAGCTTACTAAAGAAGGCAGGCATGCTAACGGTCAGCCCCAGTGCCTTGCTGACATCGACGCTCTGGTCCAGTTGTCGGACCGCTTCGGCGTCGCCTTGGAGCATCAGACGGCCGACCCTGGTGACAGCCAGCGAGGCGATCTCTACGCCGGCACGTTTGGCGGCTGCAAGGTAAGCTTCCTGGGTTTCAGGCTTTTGTAGGTCGGTCTTGCCCTTGGCGCCAATCATGCTGACCCCAACGTGGCGGTGGGGTCATGCAAGCATGGGCTGTGACGATCTCTGCAGCCCTACAACGAGGCGTGGCATGGGCAGACTTGCGAGAGAAGTTTGTCGGATCCAAGTTCGATCCAGCAAGCCGCGAATATACGAGCCTCGTCGATGCTGTCGCCCGCAATATCGACGACATGTGCGGGGAGTTGCGTAAGCAGGCACAGGAGCGAGGAACGCGCTGAGGGCCTGGGGCAGGACATGACAGTCGACGTAATCTCAGTTTAGGGCATGCGCCTCAGCCTCCCACGGACACCAGGATTGCATGTCCCGGTGTTGCCGAAGACGGCTGGCGAATGCCTGGAGCCGCGAAGCGAGCTGAGCTCAGCATCCATCCACCGCCACGGAGACGGAGAGATCCGATTTCGGCCATTTTCGGGGGTCGCAGCTTCCGTGAATTTGCCCCTCACGGCGTGCAGATGGTCCGCACAGTGACAACACGGGACTTGACCGTATTGGCATCCCCTGATGATGCGGTCCATTGCTCCGATGATGTCTACGATTTACTGACGAAGTGGGAAGTCCTGCTGAATTGACCCACTGAGTTCCAGGCAAACGGCCCGTCAATGCATGACGGGCTGTTTGCATTGGTTGACAGGGTTTGCTTAGTGGTCTGGCTTGTTCTGCGCTGCTTCTCCCCACGAAAATGCCTTCCACGTCGGAATCCGTTTACGTTGCTTCCTTCAGCTTCGCAACGAGCGTTGCCCAACGATAAGGCTTCTGGAGGAATCCAGCGAGGCCTTTTCCAGCGAAGCGCCGAGTTGCCTCGTGTTCGTCGTACCCGCTGCATAGGATCACCTTCACGTCAGGACGGATCCGACGTAGTTCGTGAAAGGCCTGCTCGCCATTGACGTGGGGCATGATCAGGTCAAGCAGGACCAAGACGATGTCTTTGGCATGCTCACGGAACACGCTGATCGCTTCGCGGCCGTCGGACGCCGTCAGAACGGTGAAGCCAGTCCGTTCCAGCATCCGCTTGGTGAGGGCGAGGATGTCGTCCTCGTCGTCGGCCAGTAAAACGATTCCCTCCCCACGCCATTCTTCCACCACGGCCTCATCCACAACCCGTCCCTCGTCCGGGGCGGCGAGCCTTTCGTTTGCGGGAAACAGGACCCTGAACGTCGTTCCTATGTCGGGCTCGCTACGGATCTTGATGGCCCCCTTATGACCACGCACGATGCCTAACACGGCCGCCAAGCCCAGGCCGCGTCCCGTGAACTTGGTCGTGAAAAACGGATCGAATATCTTCGCCTGAGTCTGCGTGTCCATTCCGCAGCCAGTGTCGGCGACATCCAGGTAGGCATAGCATCCCTCGGGCAGTGCCTCATCCAGGCTGGCGAGCAGCATTTCGTTCACGTCATCGAGATAGGCTCGGTCACAGTGCATGGCGCCGGTCGACAGCGTGATGACGCCGCTCTTGTCGCCGATGGCCTCGGAAGCGTTCGTGATCAAGTTCAGAATGATCTGCCGAATCTGCGTCGCGTCGCCGTCAAAGACGCGTATGTCCTCGGTGAAGTTGCGTTTGAAGACCGTATTCTCCGAAATGGTGACCGCAATCAGACGGGTCATTTCCTCGATCAGCACGTTCAAGTGGATCGGCTCGATGACGAACCTGCCCTTGCCTGAGTATGCCAGCATCTGTTTGGTCAGTCCTGCGGCTCGGCCTGCAGCCTTCGTGATCTGGTTGAGACTGTCACGCTCGGGAGCGAGGGGCGAGAGGTTCTGCAACGCGATTTCGGCATAACCGAGAATGACCGTGAGGAGATTGTTGAAGTCGTGCGCGATGCCGCCGGCCAAGACGCCGAGGCTTTCCAGTTTCTGGGCATGCTGGACCTGCCGCGCGAGTCTCAGTCGCTCTTCTTCGGCGCGTCTACGTTCTTCGCCAGCGAGGGCTTGTGCCACTTGGTCGGCAACTTGAGCGGCGAATGAAATCTCATCGTCCAACCATCGACGTGCTGGTCCTACGTGCTCGTGGCAAACGACCCCAACGACTTCTCCCGAGGAGCGAACGGGAGCATCCAGCATTGACGTGATGCCGCGAGCTACCAAGTAGCTGTCAGTAAACTCGCTGGTCCGGGGATCGGTACGGGCGTCGTGAGCGTCGACCGCCCGGCCCATGGCCAAGGCCTCGAAGTACCGAGGGAAATCCTTCGCGTTGAGGTCCGCGTCTTGTGAATGCTCGCCTGGCGTTCGTTCAAACAAATCGATGCATCGCAACGTTCCACGGTCATCCTCCAGAAGCCATACGCTAACTCGTTCGACGTCGAGAGCGTCAGAGACCCTCTCCGTAATCAGATGCACGGTATCCACGAGACCGCTTTTCAACACCGATTCGTTGGTGACGAGGTCGACAATGGCGGCGTACTGGCGCTGGGTGCGGGATAGGCGGGCCCGCCTTTCTTCCGCAAGCGCAACGGTTGGAATCCACCGCACCAAACCGACCGTGATCAGCAGGAATAACGCGACTGTTCCGGCCAGTTCCGTAACGATATCTTGCACCCAAGTATCGCCGATCACGACGAAGCGATTCAGGAAAGGGAAGTTGTCGCTTATGTCCAGGACGCCCTCGATTACCAAGAGGCCAATGCCCAACATCATGAGCCACCATCCGGTTTGAGATAGCTTATCGCGAGTCCGGCCAGCCAACCAGAGGTACAGAAACACGGCAACAAGAACAGCGATGCGGAGGCTTGCGAATATGATGTCTTGCATGCGAAGACTCCTGTGTCAGATCTCGTCAGCCGTCAGGAACTGCTTCTGGTTGACGTGGATACTCTCAACCGACCGTTTGGCCATTTGCTGTCTGCCCAGACTTGATACGAGGCAAACGCGCTATTCATTCGACATTTCCCCTTTGAGTTCAGCCTGGAACATTTCCAGTCTCCAATTGTTGGACATTCTAACATCGCGTCCTTCCGCCGCGTCTAGCGCCAGGTCATCATTTTGGCGTTTTTGCTCGGTTGCCCGACCACCCCTCTCCAGTGTGTTGCGTCCGGGGGTTTTTCGGGCATAAATCAACGCACGAACGCACAGTTTGGCGCTGTACACTGTGTTTTCGTTGAGCCAATCCGCTCAGCCAGGATGCCGAGTAACGCTCGTTGGCAGGCTCTTTAGACGAGCGATGCGTTCAAGGGTTGCCGCGAACAGATTCCACGTCACCGCCACTTCGCCTAGCTGGAAGGTCACGTATTTGGAGTGCGGCGTCAGTTTGGCGCCCATCTGGAGGCACTTCTCCCGTAACGTCGTCAGTGACCAAGAAGAAATGATCGCAGTCACCAATGACGGACGATTGAAGCTGGTTCAGAATCGTGAAGTGCCCCGTAGGGCGCGCAACACAACAAAATGGACGCGTCCGCCCGGAGAAGGCCTTTGACACAACAAGGCTGACGTGAAGGAATAGCTAGTATATCGTGGCCCACGCTTTTGAGCGCTGTTTGATCGGGCGACGGCGAGGATACTTCGATCTCCAGACGACCGATGGCTATCGCGGCAGCGACTCACGCGGACGGCGCATGACTCGTGGGGAGATCTGCATGCAAGCCGCACTGATCCCGAACCATGGCGGGCGACCGATTCGACTCCAAAAGGACGTGACGGTTGTTGGCCGTCGCCGATGGGTCTGTGACATCTATTTCGATGATCGGACCGTGTCGAAGTTCCACTACCTATTGATCAAGTCGCCTGATGGAATGTTCTTCGTGCGGGACTTGGGCAGCGTCAATGGCACCATCGTCAATGGGAGAAAGGTGACGGAGGAAGCCGTGCTCCACGGAGATGAGATCGTCTTTGCCACTCAGCGATTCCGCCTGAGAATCGCAGAACATCTTCCCGACGTTTTTCCGTCGCCGGAGTCAGAAGAAGACGAACTGAGGACCGTGGTACTACCGCACGATCGCGGCCAAGTCCCGGCGAGGCAGGTCCCTGAAGAAATCTCCGAACCCCAAAGCCTCGATGGCGGCGCGCTGCAGAAGATCAAGATGACTGCCGAGGACGTCGAGAACTTTCGCGAGTGGCTGCAGCAGGCTGCCGCCGGCGATTCCGCCGACAGTAGCGACGTGAAGGCAGTGAGGGCCGATGACGATTCAGCCAGCGGGGATGACGGTCTGATGACCAGCGACAGCGACGTCGAACTCGTGGCTGACGATACGACACCCTGAAAAACTCCTCGCGTAACGGCATTGCACCGAGCCTCGGATTGCGTTAAGAGTCGCATTGCGGGCCGGCTTCTTGGGGTCCGTGCTATGCTGCTCAACGTCTTGGTCGTTGTCGATCTGCACGATGCGGGCATTGAGTACTGCAACGCCTTCGATGCGGCAATCGCTGTTCGTGAATGGACGAAGTTCGCCGCGGGGTGGTGCGGTCTACTGTGCGACCATTACCGTAGGTCGGACGGCTGGAATCTCTATTTCTTCGAGGTGATGACCGATCAGCAAACGCTTGGCTTCCACCCAGAACTGTATCTGGACATCGAGGCGGTGCGGGAGACAAAGAAACAGGCTTGCTTGTGCCACGAGAGCCAACATCCGGAAGGCTTTTGGGCCGTTCATGAGCAGATGCACGTTCGCCGGGGCGCTGAGTGCGGCGTTGAATATGCCGAGGCGTACTCGCTGGTCGAGGCCAAACCCGGCCGCCACCTGCTGCCGGTGCAGTTCCTGCCTCGGCGTCACTGACGGCGCGGATAGTACCTTTTCCCGAAACCGACAGGGAGGTGACATCATGGAAGGGACCGAATCTTGGCCGTACGGTCCTGACAACCCGCTGAAGAACAACGATCGCTGTGTGACTCTTCAATCTCCGCCTGGAGAGACTTCCCGTGTCATGTCCTTTCGGGGAAGATGCTTCGCAGGTACTTGTAGTCTGCCCGACAGCCGGTGATCAACTCCAAGGGGCGGGCGCCCTCGATCTCGACCTGAATCCAGCCGCTGAACCGGATGTCGTCGATCGCCTTGCGGACCTCCCGGAAGTCGATCGGGCCCTGGCCCAGCATGTGTCCGATGAACCCCTTGTCGCGGCGCTCGATATCCTTGGCATGGAACTCGCAGATCCGGCCGCGGAGCATGCGGATCTCTTTGCAGATATCACGGTTTCCGTAGTATCGCGAATTGCCGGTGTCGTAGTAGACTTTGACCGCCGACGATCCGACCCCGCCGATGATCTTCAGGTTGTCCTCGGCGCTGAAAGAGTTCTCCATCCCGAATACGATGCCTTCCTCTTCCGCCCGGGGTGCCACTTCCTTAAGGACGCCGATCACACGGTCCATCTCCTTGGGCTTGTTCTCATCGAGCTTACTATCTGGCAGTGTTCGCGTTGGGTGCCGCGGGACTGTTTGCTGATGCCCGCTCCGCCGAATTGGATCCTAGCGACGCGGCCAATCCTCCCGCGCCTCCTGTGAGTGCTGTCGGCTATCCGTCCCGCGCCGCGGATCTCGACGTCCTGCCGGGATTCCGCAACCCGCCCCCGGGATACGGACAAGCGCCGTTCTGGTGGTGGACCGGTGACCCGCTCGACGAGGACCGGCTGCTTTGGCAGATCGAGCAGTTGCACGAGAAGGGCATCTCCGGGATGCAGGTCAATTACGCGCACGAAGACACGCCCGGTTGGCCCACTTATGCGGCCGAACCGGAACTCTTCTCTGACAAATGGTGGGAGATATGGGAATTCGTAGCTGGCCAGTGCAGCAAGCGGGGCATGGGTATCGGCCTGAGCGGCTATATCATCGACTGGCCCAACGGCAAGAGCCTGATCAGCCGTATCATCTACTCCGATCCCGAAATCCAGGGACGTGAGCTGATCGTCGCGAAGAAAGCGCGTGTCGAGCACGGCCAAGCCGTGACGTTGGAGCTTCCGGCGGACACGGTGGCCGTAAGGGCCTATCCACTCGGCAAGAAAGGGATCAAGCCCACCGGCGACGTTGATTTGGTCGATTCTATTCAGGATGGCAAATTGAATTGGATGCCATCGGAAGGGGCCTGGGAGATTTGGATCTTCACCGCGGCTCGCAAGCCGGGGACGCTCAATCCCATACATCCCTTGTCGGGGCAGCGTGTAATCGAGGGGTTCTTTCAACGGTTTCAAAACCACGCGCCCGGCAAATCGGCTGCAAGGCTCAACTACTTTTTTCACGACGAGCTGAAATTCGGTGTAGGCGATCGGATCTGGACCGACGACCTGCCCGAGGTCTTCCGCCAGCGAGAAGGTTACGACCTGTTCGAGGCTCTGCCCGCCATGTTCCAGGATGTGGGCCCGAGAACGGTCAAGTATCGCCTGGACTTCATGGACGTGAAGATGGAACTGGCACAGGAGCGATACTTCATCCCCATCTTCCAGTGGCACTGGAGCCGGGGGAAGATCTACGGCTGCGACCAGGGCAGCCGCGGTCGCAACCCCATGGAATTCGGCGACTACTTCAGCGCCGTGCGCTGGTACACCGCCCCCGGTCACGACACGCCGGGCGGCAAGGCCGACTTGATCAAAGGCAAGGTTTCCAGTTCCATTGCCCAACTGTACCGGCGTCCCCGTGTCTGGCTCGAAGGGTATCACAGCCTGGGCTGGGGCGCCACGCCGGAACGCTTGATGCAGGCCACCTGCGAAAACTACGTCTACGGCTGCAATTTGCTCAATCTGCACGGGCTGTACTACACGACCCACGGCAGTTTCTGGGAATGGGCACCGCCCTGTTACCATTTCCGCATGCCCTACTGGGACCACATGGACGTATTCTTCAAGTATTTCGAGCGGCTGTCATATCTGATGAGCCAAGGCGTTCACCTGTGCGACGTGGCCGTGATGTATCCGGTCAGTCCCGGCCAGGCACAACTCGGGGGCCGCGAGGCGACCGCGACCGCTTTTGCCGCCGGCACCAAACTCTTCCAGAACGGCTATGACTTCATCTTTGTGGATTTCGAATCGCTGGCGCGGGCCGAAGTCCGCGACGGGCGGCTGCATGTCTCCGACGCGTCCTACCGAATATTGGTACTGCCGGCGATGCGCGCGGTGCGGTGGTCCACGCTGGAAAAAGCCCGAGAGTTCTTCCGTCAGGGCGGGATCGTCATCGCTGTCGGTGCGCTCCCCGAGGCGAGCGACCGTGCCGGCGGGAGTGATCCCGTTCTGGATGAAGCCGTGAAGGAGATCTTCGGCGCCACGGCCGCGGAAGCCCACGCCGGTGCTCGGCCCCCGGTGCAAAGGAGCCGTGCCGGCGGAATCAGCATCGCCCTACTTGGCAGCGAACAGGTACCGCCGCGCAGCTACGATGGCGGCTTCGTCGGGCGATGGGCTTGGTCGAAGGAGCCTGTCCAAAATGTGTATCTCAAGGGCGTCTGGCGATCGGAGTCAGCCGCGCCGCAAGCCTGCCGCGTGCGCTTCTTCTGCGACAACGAGGGCGCCGTGTACATCAACGGCACGCGGCTCTGTGAGCGCGTGGAGTATACTCGCGGTTGGACCGGCAACGTCACTCTCAAGAACGGCGACGTGATCACCATCGACGCCCGCGATCACGACCCGCCGGGCAGACGCCGCACAGCAGGCCTTTTCCTGGCGATCGTACGGGGCGGCAAGACGGTGCTCTCCACCCAAGACCTGCGTTACACACTTGCCCGTCCGATTGGCGACCGATGGCGAACCGATCCGTCAATGGCCGGCCTAGCCCCTGTGGACCCGACGAACGTCCATGAGGCGCACCGGGGCGCGTTCCGAGGAGATGAGTTGACCGGACTGGTGGAGCACGTATCCAAGCTAGTTCCTCGCGACGTCCAATCTGGCCAGCCCATCAAGGCAACGCATCGCAAGATCGGTCCGCGCAACGTTTACCTGGTCATGGGGGCAGCAAAGAACTCGACGGTCGAGTTCCGCGCCAAGGGTCGAGTCGAGTTGTGGGATCCCTGGACCGGTGTAGTCCGGCCGCTACGCGTGCTTGGAGAGACAGCGACCGGCACGCGCGTGGAGTTGCCGCTGGAAGACTACGAGACCCAAATCGTCGTGTTCACCCCGAGCACGCTACACGTCAATCCACCGCGCCCGGAGCGGCCTGTTTTGCGCGGGTCTGCCGATGGTGTTGTGCGCGGGTCTCCGGACCCCGCACATGCGGCGACCGCTAGGTCTCCAGAATCTGGGAGACCTGCGCCGAACGTGCGGGAACTCGCCCTGGATGGTGAGTGGGAATGCGAACTGAAACCGACAATGGACAATCGATATGGCGATTTCCGCCTGCCCGCCACCGACAAGATTATCGGTCCCGAGGCTCGTATTTTCCGTCACGCCATCGAAGCCGATGACGCGGCCGGTTGGCAAGAGCCGGACTTCGACGACACCCGTTGGGAGCGAGTCACCAACGATTTCGGGCCGCAATTCTGGTTGCTGGGGCCGCTTCCCGCAGATGCCGACTACGGCGCGCTCGACGCCCAGTTGGCTAGGCTCACGCGGGTCAATGCGCAGGAATCGGTCAACGTGGCCGACAAGTCGTTCCGCTGGCGCCCCTACCACATGTCCTGGCGTTGGGGAGTCGAAGGCGATCCTGGCCACCAAGGGTACCATGGGCTGAAAGAGAATGTTACCGACCATTTTCTGTGTCTCGGCCGGCGCGGTAGCGCACTGAACGAGATCACGTACGTGAGAGAAGCCGCGGGCCGCATGTATTACCTTTGGACCAGCGCGACGGTCGATCATCCGACCACGGCTCACATCGCGGCCAGTACGCGACGGCAGGGCGAGAAACCGCATGCCTCCGAGGTCTTGACGCCCGCGGCTATTTCGTCTTGAAACGCGACGGAGCGGACGCGAAGCCATCGACCCGCACACCGCTGGCGATGACGTGGTTCGACGATCCATCCGTCATCCGGTTCGATGTGCATGCCGGCGCCCAACCAGCCGAATGGTTCCGCTTCACCGCACCGCCCGGTCTGCGCGCGATAACGGTCGCCGCCAGGGGGACCGTCAAAGCATGGGCGAACGGACAGCCCATGCGTGCCGGTGGCCAAGGCCGATTCGTGGCGGCGGCAGCGCTACCCCGCGCTGCCGTCGTCGCGTTGCGCGTCGTGCCGGAGACCGGCGCCAACGGCGCAGCCGTGTTCCCTGATCCAATACACTTGGAGTGCGGCTCCGGCCTCGCCACGCTCGGCGACTGGTCAAAGATGGGTGCGCTCGAGCGCTACTCCGGCGGTGCGTGGTATCGCAAGACCGTGACGCTGCCCCCGCATCAGGCCGGCGGCGAAATCACGCTCGATCTCGGGCAGGTGATCGCCACGGTAGAAGTCCGTGTGAACGGGCAGATAGCGGGTACCCGCGTTGCGCCGCCATGGCGGGTGGACATCTCCAAGCAAGTGAAGCCGGGCGAGAACCGGATCGAGGTGCTGGTCTACAATACACTAGCCAACCATTACCTCACGATCCCAACACGCTATCGCGGCGAATTGACTTCAGGCCTACTCGGCCCTGTGACCCTTTGCGTGACAACAGCGGACGACGACAGATAGTTTGCTTATCGTCTTGCGTTTTTCGCAAATGCCAAGCCTCGGCCGCCGAAAACGAATATAGACCGACGTCTCCAATGAGCCCTCGCCGCGAGTTAGAATACCTTAATGCCAACAACCGCCGAGCATTCGTCCCCCGACTCGTCCGCACCTGATGGCTCACGGAGCGGACGCTTCGCCACCACTCATTGGAGTGTTGTGATCGCGGCGGGCCGACGCCAGACGCCGGAGTCGGACACGGCGTTGGCCTCACTTTGCGAGATCTACTGGTATCCCCTCTATGCCTACGTCCGTCGTCAAGGCCACCAGCCTGCCGAGGCGCAAGACCTGACACAGGAGTTCTTCGCACGCGTCCTTGAAAAGCATTACCTCCAGGCTGCGGATCGCGAACGAGGTCGATTTCGCACGTTTCTGCTGACCGCTCTGAAACGGTTCCTGCAAAACGAAAGAAAGCGGGCCGCCGCCCAGAAGCGCGGCGGCGGTCGGCCGACGCTGTCGATCGACTTCGAGTCGGGCGAGGAGCGTTTTCAACGCGAATTCTCGGACGACTGGACCCCGGAGCGAGTCTACGAGCGGCGTTGGGCGCTGACGCTTTTGGATCACGTGCTCAATCAACTCGAACGAGATTACACCGAAAAAGGAAAGGGGCCGCTGTTTGAACGTCTGCGGGTTTTCATAACGGCGACGACCACAGCACCCTCCTATGAAGAGCTTGCCGCCGAAATGGGAATGACGAAGGGGTCGATCCGAGTCGCTGTGCACCGGCTGCGCCAGCGGTATCGTGACCTGCTGCGAGCCGAGATTGCGAACACGGTGAGCAGCGAAGACGACGTGGACGAAGAATTGGACCATTTGCTGGCTGTCATCGTAGGCGGCTGAATGAAGCGAAAACTCATCACAAACAGCTTTGAGCGAGGTGTGGCTGAGGTCGAGCGCAGCGAGCCCCCAGTTAGCTGAGTTTCCGGGGGCTCGCTGCGCTCGACCCCGGCCACCCGTGTTTCGGGGACGGCAAACTCGGAACTACTTTAGCTCAAAAAAGGCGGCCAACCCTGTAACGCTGCGGTGTTTTTGTTTAAGCAAGATATGAACACCGCTGTAGGACTCGTTCGATGAACCCAACCAACGCCTGCCCCGAATGCGGTACGCCGCTGGCACCAGACGCTCCTAAAGGGCTGTGCCCAGCGTGTTTATTGCGCGGGGGCAGGAACAGCGAGCCGCCGCAGTCATCGTGCGAGGCCGGCGAAAACGGGGCAGCACCCACGGGTTTCGTCGCACCGTCGCCGGAAGAAATCGCGCAACATTTTCCGCAGCTCGAAATCATCGAGTTGCTGGGCCAAGGCGGAATGGGTGCGGTCTACAAGGCCCGGCAGACTCTGCTCGATCGTACAGTCGCCTTGAAAATCCTTCCTCCTGAGACGGGGACAGATCCTTCCTTTGCCGAGCGATTCACCCGCGAAGCCAGAGCCATGGCCAGGCTGGCCCACCCGCACATCGTGATCGTTTTCGAATTCGGCGAAGTCGAAGGTTTGTACTACCTGATCATGGAATACGTCGACGGAGTGAACCTGCGCGAGGCAATCCAGGCGAGGCAGGTCACACCCGTCGAAGCCCTGGCCGTGGTGCCGCAAATCTGCGACGCCCTGCAGTACGCACACGAAGAGGGCATCGTCCACCGCGACATCAAGCCCGAAAATGTGCTCCTGGACAAAAAAGGCCGCGTCAAAATCGCCGACTTCGGGCTGGCCAAGCTGCTGGGCCGCTCGCCCATCGAGATTACGCTTACCGCGTCACAGCAAGTCATGGGCACGCTTCACTACATGGCCCCGGAGCAACTCGAAAAGCCATTGTCCGTCGATCACCGCGCCGACATATACTCATTGGGCGTGGTCTTCTATGAGCTGCTGACAGGCGAATTGCCCTTGGGTCGGTTCAAGCTCCCGTCGGAAAAGGCCCGTCTGGACGCGCGGCTCGACGAAGTCGTACTGAAAACTCTGGAACGCGAACCCGAGCAGCGTTACCAGCAGGCGAGTGAAGTCAAGCTGGATGTGGAGACGATCTCGCGCGACAATCGCCCCGTTCCGCCGCGCGAGCAACCGGCCCCTGAACGCACTGGGCCGCGGCCACTGAGTCTCCCGTTTTCGATTCCTAAGGTGTACGCCGGATTCGCCGAGGCTTTCGGCATTGCACGATTCGACGGGCACCAGGTGTCGCTGGAGTTCGAAGTCAGAGACGGCATCGCCGGCGTCATTAAATCGGAATTGAAGGACGTTGCGATCCCCGTAGAGGACATCGTTTCGATCGTGTTTCAACCGGGGATCTTCAAGCATAAGGTCGCCATCCAGACCGATTATTTGCGGTCGGCCGCAGAAGTACCCGGCGTATCGCGTGGCAAGATCCTTCTGCACATCGACCGCGCCGATCGAGAAACCGCAGAGCGATTCGTTGCCGCTGTAGATCGAAGTCTGACCCGCGAATCGTGGGACATCACAACACAACCGGTCGTTGACGCGGCGCCGCAGCCACAGCCGTCTGTGCCGCGCATCGAGCGTATGGCAGACGAGACTCGCCGACAACTCAAGGGCCCCGCCCTTGGGCTTGCCGTTGCCGGCGCTCTTAGTTTCCTGTGGCTCATCGGCCTCGTATTCTTCGCCATTGCGCTGTTCTTCGAGCAAGATCCCGACACGGTCGCGGCGATGTTCGCGTGCCTCCTTGCGGCGATCGGTGCTGGCCTGGTCGTGCCTGCGGTCAACTCGGTATCGCTTCGTTCGTACGGATGGCCGGTGGTGGCGGTTATCGTCGGGTTACTGCCCGTTTCGCCAGCCGTGTTGGTGAGCGCGCCGTTTGCCATTTGGATGCTAGTCGTGATGGTCCAACCCAACGTTCGCGCGGCCTTCAAGCACGTCGGTCACGGGCGCGCTGCGCCACGAGAAACGCTGACGCTCGAATTGGCTGCCTTGTGGCATCGAGTATGCAGGGCATTCACCGCCAGACCCGACCTCGACGGCGGCGGTCTTGATCATTTCGAGGCGGCGCGACGCCGAGTGCGGGGTCCGGCGATCGCATTGATCGTGTTGGGCCTCGTCAATCTGGTGTCGCTCGTTGTCGTCCACGTCGCCTTGGTGATCGCGCTTTTCGAGTACATCGACCGGGGCCGTTTCTCCCGGTACTTGGAAGAGTACGTAATTGAGGGGACGTGGTTTCTATGGCCCAGTATTCCCTTGGGAATCGTCATGCTGTTGAGCGGACTCAGCATGAAGAGACTCGGCTCATACTGGCTCGCGTTGGCCGGGGTGGTCGCCGCGTTGACTCCCTGCAGCCCGGCATGGCTGCTTAGCGCCCCGTTTGGGGTCTGGGCGCTCGTGGCCTTGGCAGGGCCAGGCGTCAAGGCCGCCTTCGCGCGTAGTCGCCACGATCCCCAACTGATGCGGAGAATGCCGCCAAAACCGGGCACCGACGCGCCGCTAGACCCTGCGCTCGCGCGACGCCTTGTCCGATGGCCGGCGATTGGCCTGTTGGTTGTCGCCTTGCTCGACTTTCTTCCGGCGCTGATCCCCTTCGTCTGCGGCCTGTTCGAGGCATGCGAACACTTCCCCAGAGTGGACTGGGACGATCGGCAAGCAGGCGAGTTCTTCATGGCCAGTTTGGTCGCGCTGGTAGTGCATCTGCCCACGATCGGTTTGTTGATGTTGGCCAGCCGGAAGATGCGGCGGCTCAGACTGCGCGGTCTGGCACTGACGGCCAGCGTCGTTGCCATAATTCCCTGCCACGCCGGGTTCGTACTTGGGATTCCAATCGGCATCTGGTCCCTAATCGTGCTGACCCGCCGAGACGTTGCCGCAACGTTTTCCGCCCAACCCACCTACGAGCTAGATCCAACAGCACTAGCTGGCGCGAGCGATCCGCGTTCCATCCCATAGCCGCCGCATTCGGCCCAGGCATCGAAGAGTTGAAAACACAGAGGCACGGAGGGGATTACCGTGCCGGGGCGGGGATGGTGACGCGCAACACGCGCGGGTCTTGTGTGGCGATGGCTAGCTCGGTGCCGTCGGGGCAGTAGGCTAGGGAATAGGCGGTGCTCGTGGGGAGTTGCTGGTGAAAAAGTGGCTCGCCGTTCGTTGCATTCGAAACGAACAGCTTGCCCGAGTAGTCGATCGTTGCGACTCGCGTACCGGCCGCGTTATAGCGAAGAGCATAGATGGTATCGTTGTGGCCACGCACGGTCAGCACGGCCGACAGTTTTTCTCGATCAAGAAACCGCCAGACCTTGGCCGTTCCGCCAGCCAATAACGTGGCACCGGTCTTTGAATAGGCCATGGTATATAGGTTGTCAGAAGTGTCGACCATGATCTTGGCGGTTTCCTCGCCGCTTTCAACATCCCATATACGAATCACAGCATCGCGACCACAGCTTCCCAGCTCTTTGCCTTCGGGGTGAAATGCTACGGCGTTTACCTGGGACGCATGACCCGCGAAATGGTGAATCTGCTGACCGGTTGCCGCATCCCAAAGTCGCACGGAGTTATCTGCGCCCGCGCTTGCCAATCTCGAACCATCCGCATTGTAGGCCAGCGAATACACCGCGGCTTTGTGCTCCGCCAAGGCAAGTCGCGGGTGCGCCGAAGCCGCGTACCACCGCTTGATTGTTTCATCAGCAGCCGTGCTGAACAGCGTGTGACCATCGGCTGCCAAGGCTACTCTGGCCAGCGGTTCCGTATGTCCGACGCACTCGTGCGTTAGCGACAGTTGTGGTGTTCCGTCGACTTGCACCAGACCATAATTTCGCACAATGTTGTCGCCACCGGCGACAATCAGCTTGTTGCCATTGTCGGCCAGCAACAGCGACGTTATGGCTACAGGTGTTTTGACACTCGCCACGTCAGCCCCATCGGTTGTGCTCCAAACTCGCGCGATCGCGTCATCTCCGCCGCCCGCGAACAACGTGCCATCGGCGCTGACCGCGAGCGATTTCACTGGTCCGGTGAAACCCTCATAGGTTCGGACGGCTGTCAGGTCGGCGGTTTTCCACTGTCGTGCTGTCTTGTCGGCAGCGGCGGTGAAAATGTGCTCGCCATCGGAGGAAAACACGACATCGTGAATTTCTCCCTCGTGGGCAGCCACGGTCCCTACGACCGCAGGTTGCCAACGGCGCAGCGTCTTGTCGGCACCGCCCGAGATCACTATGCGGCCGTCGACCGAAAGCTCAATCGCCAGTACGGCTGCGGTATGCCCGACGAAATGTTCACGCTCTTGTCCGCTCGCGGCGTCCCACAAGCGAACAAACTTGTCGTCACCCGCTGCTGCCACGATCCCGCCGTCGGCACTGGCCGAAACCGCTCGTACAGCGGCCGGGTGCGTGTAACTGGCAAGCGGCTGAACTTGCGCCGGAGCTTTGTCGTCGTCGGCCGCGGGTAACTGCCAAACATACACCTTCATGTCGGCTCCACCGGCGATCACTTGCTTGCCATCCCGCGTGAGTGCCAAGCTATTTAGCGCGCCAGTGCTGCCGACAAAAGTGCGGATCGGCTCGCCGGTTGCTGCATTCCATTGTCGTACTGTTTTGTCGGCACCCGCGCTGAAGAGTGACTTTCCATCCGCCGAGAAACGGGCCGCTGTGGCACCGCCTTCGTGGCCTGCGATCAGATTCAGCAAGTTGTATGGCAGGACGTAGCCGTTGTTGTTTGCCGCAGCCGTGATCATTGTTATTCCATCGGCTGCGAATGTTACGTCATGAACCACCGCCGGCAACGTGAAATCCTGGAGCAGACGAGCATCGTCGGGTGAATAGACACGCAAGTGCATGTCGGCCCCAGCCGCAGCTAGTTTGTCATTTGCACCGTAGGCAACGCGGGTAACACCGGCACCGGTCGCGATCGTATGTTGCCGTTTGCCGTCCGACAGATTCCAAACCAATACGTTTTGCCCCGCGCCTGTCGGGTCGCCGCCCGCGGCAACCTGATTGCCGTCAGCACGCAGCGCCACGCTCCGCACGGGGCTCGGACTGCCCGAGAACTGCCGCACCAGTTTTCCTTCCAAGTCCCAGAGCTTGACGAGCTTGTCTTCGCCTGCGGTGGCAAGGTACTTCGAATCTGCCGAGACTGCCATGTCGTGTACTTTCGTCGCGTCGGCAGCTATAACACGCGCCGCCGCGACGTTCCACTTGCGAACGGTCTTGGCGGCACCTCCTGAGACAATCTGTTTTCCATCGGCAATAACGGCGACGGTAGAAACTACGCCGGCGTGTCCAACGAATCGCTCCAGTTCGCGGCCGCTGGCAATATCCCAAATGTGTACGAGTCGGTCGTCGCCTGCGCTAATGGCCCGCGTCGAGTCGGGGCTGAGCGCCAAGCAGCGAATTGGTGCGGCAGCGGTAATTGTCGAGACCGCGGCACCATTGGCCAACGTCCAGACGCGCAGCGTCTTGTCGGCACTGGCGGAAACCACACGCGCCCCGTCCGCCGTGACGGCAACGCCGGTAACGACATCCGTGTGACCCGAAATCGAACGAACTGGCTGACCGTTGGCCAGATTCCAGTGCCGCACGGTCTTGTCGGCACCGCCGCTAACTAAGGCCGCACCGTCGGGCGTGTATGCCAGTGCCGTAACAGCGCCCTCGTGGCCGGTCAGCAAGCGGACAAGCGATGTACTGTAGACATACGCGTTTTTGTCGGCAGAGCCAATAAGGATCGAACCATTATCCGGCGCAAACGCGACCGATGTGGGTGGAGCTGGAATCGAAATATCTTCCAGCAGCCAGTCATCGGCGACACTGAAAACTCGCACATGATGATCGGCACCGGCAGCGACAATCTTCGTGTTGTCGGCACTGTAGGCGATCGACACCACGGCTGCCAGAGTCGGAATCTTCCGTTCCACTTGTCCGTTGTCGGCGTTCCATAGATAGACGTGATTGTCGGCAGCGCCCGCGGCCACCTGCAAGCTATCGCCGCGCACCGCGACGCTGTTCACCGCACCCGTCGGACCGCTGAATTGCCGGACCATCTTGCCGGTCAAATCGAACAACTTGACTAGGTTATCCGCCCCGCCGGTCACAAAATGCTGTCCGTTGGCTTTGAAGGCCACGCTACTGACACCGCCCTCATGACCCAACAGCACCAACGTCGCCGACAGAGGCGACCAGAGTGTGTTGCCGGCGGCGCTGCCGGAGACCACGTTCTTGTTATCAGGAGCGAAGGCAACGGCGGAGACCGGATTCGTGTGATCGAGAAAGTGTTCGAGTACTCGGCCTGAAGCGACATCCCATACGCGCAGTACGTTATCGTCGCTGCCCGTCGCGAGTTTTAGATTATCGGCGCTAGGGGCCAGGCAATTCACCGGTGTCGGATGTGTCAATGTCGCCACAGCCGCAGCATTGGCCAGTGTCCAAACACGCACCGTCTTGTCTTTGCCCGCGGAAAACACCTTAGTGCCGTCCTTGCTCACTGCCACACTGTTCACGGCATCGGTATTTCCGGCAAATGCTCGCAGCATCGCACCATCGGCCACGGTCCAGAGCTGGACGTTCTTGTCCGCACCACCCGTTACCAGTGACGCACCGTCGGGCGTATAAGCCACGCCAGTCAGCGCGTCTTCCGAACCGGCAATGACTCGCACGAGAGAACGCCGCTGAATCTGTACCTTGTTATCGGACGAACCGAAAATCAGCGACTTGCTGTCGGCCGTAAAGGCAACAGCGGTCGATTGAGCTGGACCCGCGGAAAAGTACTCCAGCAGCGTTCCGGTCAAATCCCACACGCGCGTTTCGCCGTCGGCCGAGGTGCTAGCCACGACCAGACTATCAGGACTGAAAGCAACATCGGAAATCGCCGCAGTGTGGCCGGTCATTGTTGCGACCGGTTGGCCGCCGCTTGCGTTGTAGATCTTGACGAGCTTGTCCTGGCCCCCGACGGCGACAAACTTTCCATCGGCACTCGCCGAAAAGCAGGTCGCGGGCGAACCGTGGTTGATGTTGAGCCCTTGCTTGCCGTCAATGGAGTTCCAGCTTCGAACAAAGCCGTCTCCCGACGAAGTGATCAGCAGTTTGCGATTTTCGATCAGCGACATGGCCGTGATCGGTTTGGCGTGAGCATCGAACTTTCCGGCCTCTTCGGCGGCGGTCACGTCCCACAACTTCACTTCGTTCCCGCCGGCTGAGTAGACCATTTTTCCATCGCTCGAGATGCCCACACCCGACACGGGCGCGGTATGGCCGACAAATTCTGCCAACGGTTTGCCGTCGGCGGCATTCCAGAGACGAACCTTGTTGTCAGCGCAGCCGGTGACGATTTGCTGGCCATCGGCCTTCCAAGCGATTGCCGTAACCGTTTGTGCGTGTGCCAGTGTCAGCCCGGCCTTTCCATCGGCAAGATTCCACAAACGAACGGTCTTGTCTGCGGCAGCGGTGGCGAGCCGTTTCCCGTCGGGACTAACTGCACAAACGGTGATCGCTCCGGTGTGGCCGTTCAGAAGTCTCGGAGTCGCCGCGGGTAACTCCCAAATGCGAATCTTCCCATCCGCGCCCACCGAGGCGAGTTGCCCGGCTTGTGGCCGAAACGCTAGTCCGTTTACCGCCCCTTGATGCGCGCCGATGGTTCCCTTGTCGGCGCCGTCAGCGAGGCCAAAGAGATGGATGGCGCCGGAGTCCAACCCGGCCGCGATCAGCGTGTTGTCGGCGGAAACCGCTGCCGCGGTTACTGCTGCGGGCAGTTCTTGAATCGCGCGGACCGGCTTACCAGTCGCCAGATCGAAAACCTGAATCGACTTGTCGGCTCCAGTAGAAACACTCAACTTGCCGTCGCCCGTAACGGCAACGGCAGTCACCGCCGCAGCATGCTTGGCCAACGGTTTGGCCGCCGCCGTTGGTGTTTGCCAGAGCTTCACAGTACCATCCGCGGCTCCGGTGGCGAACGTTTTGTTGTCGGAGCCAAAACTGATGCCGGTTACGGCTGCTTCGTGAGCGCCCAACGTGGCGGCGAGTGTTCCATCGGCTGGGTCCCACAATCGCACCAGTCCCTTTTCATCACCGGTGGCCAGTTGCTTTCCGTCGCGCCGAAATGTGCTGCTGCGGAGCGGCGCTTCGTGATCTGCTAGTGCGCGAGCCGGTTTGCCGTCGGTTAGCGACCAAAGTTGCGCCGCGCCGTCGGCACCGCCAGAGAATGCCAGTTTGCCGTCGGGGTTGACTGCCACCGTCTGAACGGGCTTCTGATGCTGCGCGAGCGTCAATGGAGGCTTCGGCAAATTCCATATGCGAATCGAGCCGTCAGCTCCGGCCGAGGCGATTTGCGGCTGCTCCGGATGGAAGGCCAGTGCTTGCGCCGCGCCGATGTGCCCCGCCAGTTGCAGCTTGTCTGCGCCATCGGTCGTGTTCCAGAATTTCAGCACACCCCTATTGTTTGCAGTGGCGATGGTCTCACCGTCCGGGCTCATCTTAAGCGCTGTGACAGGGCCAGTTTGCCCCGTTAGCTTTCGGACTTCTTCTGCGGTCGTCGCGTCGATCACGCGAAGGACGGAGTCGGCACTGCCTGAGACAATCAGTTTTCCGTCGGCGCTGGCGGCCACTGCCGTCACTGCGGCCGTTTGGCCCTCGAAGATCTGCGGTGTGACCAGGGGAAGATTCCAGATCTTGGCGGTGCCGTCGATGCCGCTTGTAAACAGCGATTTCCCCTCGCCGCCATAAGCCAAACCGGTCACCGCACCGGTGTGCGCGTGCAGCGTACCCAGAGCCGTTCCATCCGCGGCGTCCTGCAACTGTACGACGCCGGTCGCGTCGCCAAGCGCCAGTTGTTTGCCATCGTGGCTGAACGCCGCTTTCTGGTTAACTTGAGCCAGACCTTCGATTGTGCGGATCGCTTTGCCGTCGGCGACGTTCCATAGCCGCACGGTCTTGTCGGCGCTACTGGTGGCGGCGGTCTTGCCATCGCTGGTCACGGCGATTGACAGCACGGGCTGCGAATGTCCGGCCAACGGCAGCGGTTGGCTCGGCAGCGACCAAACTCGCAAAGTCCCATCGGCGCCGGCCGAAGCGATTTGCGCCAGTTTCGGATGAAAGGCCACTCCTTGGACCGCACCTGTATGACCGCTCAGCACAAACCGGTCGGCCCCGTCGGCAGATTGCCACAATCGGATCGAACCGGTATCCCCGCCCGTTGCGACCAGCGAAGCGTCGGGGTTGAACGCGATCGCAGCAACCTCACCCACCTGGCCCGGCAAGGCGTGCAGAGGCTTCCCGTCTTCGGCATTGAACAGATGCACCAGCGAATCCAATCCGCCGCTGGCGATCGTTTTTCCATCCATCGAGAGTGCCACAGCCGTCACTTGATCGGTGTGGCCAGGCAACGACTGCGGTGCCACGGGCGGCCACTGGATCAAACGCAACTGGCCGTCCTGACCCGCACCGGCAACGAGCGTTTCCTCAGGATGAACGGCCACCGCGCCCAGCGGCGTGGCTAGAATGGTGCCCAGTGGCGCGGCATTGTCGAGATTCCAACCACGCAAGCTACCGTCGGCCGATGCCGCGATGACGTTCTTCGCTTCAGGAAGTATCGCAACGGCGGTAATCGGCTTGGTCGAACCAGGAAAGTCGCGCAGCTTGGCGTTCGTTTCCGCATTCCACAATCGCACGACATTCGTTGCATCACCCGTCAGCGCCAGTTTGCCATCGGGCGAGACCGCCAACGCGGTCGGGACACCCGGAAGATTCGGAATGTTGGCCAGCGGATGAATCGACGGCAGATCGCTCACCTTGATGCTGCGGTCGACGCCGCCGGTGGCGAACTGTTGTCCGTCGGGCGAAACAACAAGGCTGAGCACCGGCCCAGAGTGATTCTGTATGGTGCGAATCAGCTCGCCAGTCGCGCGGTCCCACACGCGGACTGTTCCATCGAAAGCTCCGGCCAATATCGTTTGGCCGTCAGGCGAGTACGCAACGGTGCGGACGGGCGTTTCGTGTCCCTCAAGGTATTGAATCTGAGGTGGTGGAGGATCTTGGGCAACTGAAGTCAGGGCGCATCCAAGTATCGCGAACGCAATGACGGTCGCGGAACCCAAGCGTGAAATACTCGAGCGCATCGGCAACCTCCATCTGGCACCAAGCAGTGCTTAGAGCGTATTTCAAAACGGTAGCTGCACTCGCCAGAGTGCGGATGGATGCTGGAAAAACCCGCGTTCTGGCGAACGCAGCTACGAACGAATCCTGTTCTCAGAAACCCAACACCTGTATTTCGCTCAGGCCGGTATGGCTATCGGTCGCCCATAGTTGCTTGGCCTGAAGGCGCACATAGCGACCGCGAGCAAACGGGACCGGCACCAGCGTGCTGTAGTCGGGCGTTTCCGCTGCGCCGGGTGCTTTCGGAACATCGCCGTTGGCGACCGGGTCCATTTCGCTGGACGAGTCGCTCACAATAATATCAACCTCTTTCCAGCCTCGCTGTGCTCCGGAGGCCTCGTTGAAATTCCAGATGCGCACGCCCACTACAGTTCGCGACTGGCCTAAGTCCAGTGTGATGCTGCTCCGCTCGCTAACGGGATGCCGCCACATTGTTTTCAGATCCACCGAATTCCAAACGCCGTCTAACACTGCGGCGGCAGGGCCATCGGTCGCTTCGGCTTGGACATAATGGATTTGCACATCGCTGAGCGGTTGTGGTGTAAGCTGGCGCGTTGCATAGGCCAACACTTTCGCTGCATGAACTACCTCGGCCGCGACTTCGTCGTCAGCCGGCCTCTCCATAAGCTGCGTAAGCCGCTCCGGCAACCGCGCCAATTGGTCCTCTTGTTCGGGGGTCAATGCGTCGTCAAATCCGCGACGCGCCGGCAGATCGAATTGCGCATGCACGCGCAATGCGTTATGGACCGCCCGTAACGCCGGCGCTAATTCCGGACCTTCATCTTCGAGCAGCGGTAACACAGCCAACAATGTGTCATTGGGAGGATCGACGACCTGCGATAACGCCGTCAACGCCGCGGTACGCTGCTCGGCGAGTCCAGTCGACACTGCCAGATCCAGAAGCGGCTTGCCGGCACCGGCCCGCCCGGTTCGCGCGATTTCTTGAATTGCCGCCGGCCACACCTCCTGCTGTTCGCTTCGACTCAGCACGGCCACCATTGCTGGTAGGGTGACTTGGGGTTGATTCAACAACCGCAACGTTTCCAGAGAGTTGGCGACCAGGACCGGGTTGTCTGTATTCTCCGATGCCGCGAGCAGCATGCCCAAGGCGACCGATGGGTTCCTTCGCAGATTGCTCTGAGCGGCGACAATGTCTTTACGCCTTTCCGTGCCCAGCAGCCGTAGCCAAACTTGCATATCACGTTGCGCCCGACGCCGACGCTCGATTTCCTCGGCAATCACCCGGGCCGCCTCCCGCTCCTCGGTGGTCGGCGAGTAGGCCCTTACCTTACTCAGTTTTTCCTCGGCCTCGGTGAGCTTTCCGAGGTTGACCAGTTCTCTCGCCGCGGCGAGATTCTCCTCGCGCTGCTTCGCTTTCAGAGCGTTGCGCCGCTTGGCCAACTGCTTCTTCAGATCGTCCAATTCGCTTTGCTGTTGTTCGCTGAGCATGCCGGGATCCTTGTGGACATTGGCCAACTCGTCAATGAGTTGCTCCGCCTCGTCCAACTCATCGGCATCAAGATGAGCCAAAGCCTTGTCCAGCAGTTCACTCCAGACGACCGCAGGATCCGGTTTCTCCTCGACCGGCGACGCAACTACCTTTTTGGGCGGCGGCGGCTCGACAGGAGACGTATCGCTCGACGACGAACATCCGCTGGTATGGATTGCAGCCAACAGCAGAGCTGAAACCGCGAACCTTACCGAAAGGTGCCGATTCCAATAGCGGTGAAATCCGCTCGAATCGTGAACTACCATCGTCTCTCGCTCAAAAATGGAAAGCTGTTGAAGACGCAACGAATGGACAACGGCAACCGAACTCCATCGTCCGGTTGTCACAAGAATAGCAGACCTTCAGCGCGTCTTCCACACGAGCGGCGGCGAATGCCCAAGTCGCGTTGCCTTTGAGATCGAACGTTTCCACCTAACCCGTGGCTGTCCTGAATCCGTGGGGCTGAATCGCGCCTGGTATCCCCCACTGATTCAGGACGACCACGGATTGTCCTCGTACAAAACCGTACGATCCCATGATTTGCGCAGAACCGGGCAATTCCATTTGGCACTAGTACCGGAAGACGGCTGCGGCTGGCGGCGATGGCGACCGGTCTTGCGAGACGGCATAGACTGCGCCGCGATGTAGTAACGTCTGGACGGCCGCATAGTCCAGCAGATCGTCGTCTGCCGGCTGTGGTGGTGAACGCAGTTCCAGCTTGCCAGTGCTCGGGTCGAACTCGCCCCACTGGTGATCGCTGCGATCGACAAACAGCGTTTCGACTTGCCCCTGCTGAGCTGCTGGTACGATCTGTCGGATATCGTTCGAGGTCCTTCCGGTGCCGGCCAGTTGACGGTATTTGGCGGCCGCTTCCTCTCGGGCGTTTTCGGCGTAGGACTCGACCAGCGGCACGACTCGAGCATGCAACTCGTGATCGCTCAGATGATCCGGGTTGCCCGGCAGTTCCTCTTGGGCGATGTGCGCGTAGCCGGATACCTCACGATAGATCGGCAGCAGATACTGTACGGCTGCCAAGAACAGAGGCGCTCGCTGCTCGCGCAGCCTGTCGCGAAGCGCCGCGTCGATCGCACGGAAGTACTGAGCAAGATCGTCTTTCACCGCCTCGCGCTCGCCACCCTGCCCGTGGAAAACGGCTGCCTGTTTTCCCAGACTACCACGCATGGCCGAGTGGACTTGAGAACCCCGGTCGGCACCGTCCAGGTTCAACGCTTGCTCCATGTTCCTGGGCATCCCGTCAATCACCATTTCCTGCATTGCGTACCGTTTTCCTTCGAAAAACCGGACTCGATTCTGGCTGAACGCAAGGACGAAGTAGCGGTCGTTGGACCCAAGCAGAGGCAACAGCGGTTTGACTTGAAATCGGCGATTGACGATCACGGTCTCGTCCAGCTCTAAGGGAACGCGGTAGCGGTCAAACGTATCTTGCGACACGAATATGGCCAAGCCGTTGCTTCGTTTTTCCCAGAACCCGGGTTCTTTGGGCAATTGGCGCACGGGATCCAACAGTTTCCGCGCATCCGGAGCGCGGCTTCCTTGGCCCGTCAATTCTCGTTCAGCTTGCCCAACCAGGTTTTTCAACCGCAATGCATCCTGCTGGCCGTCATGCCCTGCAGCATGGGTGGACATGAGAATTGTGACGCACGGCCCTTGTTGAGGTACGGTCAACCTTCTCAATTCACTGGTGTTGAAGGTGTCCATCAATCACCCCTTTCCGTGAATGCGTGACGAATACTGACAAATGGTGCACAATAATGTTGTTCGAAGGCGCGTACCGCCCCTGGTATGTGCGCGGGAAGTGCTCAGAGTCGACCCGTGCGTGCAGAGTTGCGGGTGGGCGGATCAGCGCGACGGTAGAACGTGGCGAGTGTTTCGATCGAGGCTGGAGAGACAGGCTTTGCGCCCCCGAGTCGCCACTTCCAGTGGCGTCCCAAGGACCTCGCGACAAATCGTTCTCGAAGGGCATCGGACGCATATCGTTCGCAACCGGTCCCATTTTCGGAGACGGTGCTGACGAAAGACAAGTCTTCCAAACTCAATGATACACAGAATCGTCTAATAAGTGGATTGTGGAACTGAACAAAAGGTTCGGCCGCGTTCTAGATACCGAGAAAAAGGGGGGCTGGCAACAATGTTGATATCGGGAAAACCTCTGGTTGTTGTGGCATTTCTCTCAGCAGTGGCCGTCTTGACTCTCCAGCCGGCGATACTGCAGGCCCAGGAGTCCAGGATCGTCTACCCGGGCGGTGGACACGTAGCAGAATTGGGGCGATACCTGGATAATGTCGAGATCTACGCTCCGATCGTGTACCGCCATTTGGCGGTCTTCCCAGTACGACTGCGAGGCGGGGAACGGTTGCGTGGGAATTGGCTGACCATGGACCAAGCTCTCGCGCGCGGCCACTTGGTGGTCAAGGAGAAAGGCAGCGGAGGCCAAGTGCCTGTGGTCACCGTCGAGAATCGCAGTCGCCGTGATCATGTGCTCATCATGTCGGGGGAATTGCTCTCGGGCGGCAAACAGACACGTACCGTGCGCCAGGATGTGGTATTGGCGCCGGGCCAGCAAATCGACTTGAGGGTCTATTGCGTCGAAGCGCATCGTTGGCAAGGCAAGTCACAACTGATGGCGGGAGGTTCGTTGCTGCCGCAATCCATTCACAAAGAGTTGCGTCGAGGGGCTGATCAATCGCGCATCTGGTCCGAGGTAGCCGGCAACAATGCGGCGTTGGGCGCCGAGAATCGAACGGGCAGCTTGGAGCTTGCACTCAAGTCGCCCGGCGTGAGATCAAGACTTAGCGATGTGCGTGCCAGAATCACGCCAGAAGTCCCCAGCGACAGCGTTGGCTTCATCTTTGTGTCCGGCGGTCGAGCCGCGGGCGCGGACTTCTTTGGGCGCCCGGACATGGCTACCGCCTTGCTGCCCAAACTGCTAGACGCCTACAGCGTGGATTTCGTTCTGAAGCGTACCACCGACTCGCGGGTAGACGGATCGGCGCAGCAGGATACGGCAATTGCGTTCTTCGAGCGCATACGCCGAGCCGGCAGTCGACGAACAACGACGCCGGGGTCCGGTGCTGGAATCAGCACTCGAACCGGCGGACTGTTGGGCGATGGCGTCAGTCTTGGAGGCATCGTCGTTCACTACGGGGTGCAGATCGAGCAGCGGATCATACCGTTGCATCGTCCGAAGTCGCCGCTCGAAAACCGCCGCCGCTAGTCTCCCCCCTCACGTCCAAATCTCTAAGCCCGTTGGCAAACGCCAGCCAAACGGCGTACCATAGGTAGCGGCGTTGCGCCCATTGCCCAACACAACCCCCGAGGACAAGACATGAAAGAGCGAGTGAAGTTGTTCACCCACATCAGCGGAGAAGGGTCCACCGTTACCGATACCGAGCTTGAAGGCGTCATCAATGAATGGCTGGGGAGCGTTGACGGCAAGATTGCCTCGATCACGCAATCCGAAAGCAGCCGCGATAGCAGGGGACAGCATATCACCGTCTGTGTGTGGTACAGACCCGGCGAGGCTGCGGCGAAGTAAGGCCCTCTTGGAAATGGCGGCCTTTTGATTGTAGCTGAAGTCACAAGACTTCGGAGACATTACAGGATTCGCCCGAATTCTTGCGAATCCGGCTACTGCTGGCAGAAGCTCGGCCGGTTCGTTATTCTTTCGGCAGGGGTATTCCAGACAACACGCGAAACGCGAGCAGGTTCCGATGAGCAAACCAAGCCAGAGATTGGAGATCGTCATTGTCGGCGGTGGGATGATCACGAACGACCAAATCCTGCCATCGCTTTACCACTTGCAGAGGCAGAACACGATCGGGCCGATCAAGATTTCTGCTCTGAATTCGGCTCCGCTGGCCGAGTTGGCCGCGTCCGAACGATTCGCCGACGCATTTCCGGGCCAGGGATTCGAGCCCTTTCCGTCGCTTGACGTGCCGCAAGACAAGATGCACCCGGATTTGTTCAAGGAAGTAATCGCCTCGCTTTCCCCTGGCAACCTGGTGGTGGTGGCAGTTCCGGATAATTTCCATTCAGCCGTAATCCGAGTGGCTCTGGAGCACGATCAGCATGTGTTGGCCGTAAAGCCGTTGGTGCCCACGTACGCGGAGGCGGCCGAGATCGAGGAGATTGCGTTGGCCAAAGGACGCTTTGTGGGTGTGGAATACCACAAGCGGTTCGACCGCCGATCGCTCGACGCGCGGGGGCTCTATCAGGCGGGACGCTTCGGCGAGTTTCGATGCGGCGAGGCCAAAATGATCGAGCCGTATTGCTACCGCCACTCGAACTTCCAGAAGTGGTTCACCAAGGAGAACAGCGACCCGTTCACCTACGTCGGCTGCCATTACGTAGACTTGGTGTATTTCATCACCGGCCTAAGACCGGTCGAAGTTTCGGTACGCGGTGTGGAGGGCACGTTCCCGAACGGTAATGTGGGCTACATGTGGGCGCAGGGCCGAGTCGTATGGGAAAACGGAGCGTTGCTCAGCATCACCGACGGTCTCGGCTATCCCGACAAGGCGGCTGGCACCAACGACCAGTGCTTGGTAATGTACTGTGAAGGCGACGACCGCAGTGCCATTCTCAAACACGACGACCAGTATCGCGGCGTGCGTCATGGCTATGTGGACGACCAAGCGGGCGCCATGTTCCGTTTCGTCAGCCCAGACTACTTCCGGCTGGTGCCTTGGGAAGGCGAAGGGCTAAAGCCGGTGGGGTACGGGTTCGAGTCGATCGAAGCCCTGGTGCTGGCCGCCAAACGGGTCAACGCCGCGGCGGACGGACTCGAAGGCGACGAGGCGTTGACCGCGCGGCAGCGCGTGCTCGCGGAAATCGACCAACGAGGGATCGTCGCTACGCCTTCGAACAGTTGCATCAACGAATTGGTGACCGAAGCCGCCCGACTGTCCATCGCCCGGGAAGGCCAGCCGGCGTTGATCAACTACGAAGGAACGCCAAGCGTGCGTTTGCGGTCCGAAACCGTTTGAGCGAAGCGCGGTTCCACCGTCCCTTCGCAAACGAGTCCTGCCCTGTGATGGGCTCCCTATATCTGAATTTCTGTCTCTGGATGATTTCTCGTTGTTAACTGAGGGCAAGATGGACAAGAACACACCTAACGACCCGTCGTTTCTCATACAACATCCCGATGAAGAAGAATCGAACGAGGCGCGGCGGTTTCTGTGCGAGACGGAACCGTTGACACAGCGCACTTTCACTCCGTCACTGGCGGTGCTGGCCGAAAGCGCCGGCTCGTACCACTGGACGCCGGAAGGGCGCAAGCTGGCGGATTTCAGTTCCGGAGTCCTGGTGGCCAACCTGGGGCACAATCCCGCGAGTTGGTGGCAGCGAGTGTTCGGCTACATGAAACTGGATGCGATCGACCCGGAGAACGAGTTCGTTCGGGCTGTGCCGCTGACTTCCTACAACGCTGCCACGCTGCTGGAGATTCAAGCCAATCAACGGTTGCTGGAGAACCTCCGAAGCCAACCAGGCGGCGGTCGCATGGAGCAGGTTCTTTGGGCGGCCAGCGGAAGCGAGGCGATTCAGAAATCGCTCTGGGCCTCCATGTCTCGGCGGCCCGACAGTGACATGATCCTGGCGACACGCCGTGGTTTTCACGGCAAGAAGGGGCTGGCCGGCGCGACAACCGGCAAGGAAGAAGATCCGGAACGCGATCCGCGAGTTCACTTCATCAGTTTTCCGATCGAGGAATGCTGCGACATCGAACGACGAAAGCAACCGATCGATTTGGCTCCGTACGAAAGGGAACTGGATGTTTTATACAAGCAGCACGGCGATCGAATCTGCTGCCTGATTACCGAGCCATATCTTGGCGGCGGCGGGTCGTATCACCCGCAACCGGAGTACTTACAGCTTCTGGAGCGGTTCTGCCGCTCGCGGGATATCCTGTTGATCCTGGACGAAATTCAGTCGAACTTCGGACGAACCGGTCCCATGTACGCATTCACGCATTATGGCATCGAACCTGACATTGTCTGCCTGGGCAAAGGGATGGGCAACGGAGTGCCGGTCAGCGCCGCCGTAGGCCGCGCGGAAGTGTTTGGCTCGCTTTCGTACGGCGATGGTTCGGACACATGGAGCGCCAATCCACTGTCCAGCGCGGCGGTGCTCGCAACGCTGGACGAATTCGAGACCACGGACGTGCTGGCGCAGGGCCGCCGATTGTCCGAGGTATTGGAGACGGGCTTGTGCCGCCTGAAGGAAACTGGCGTGATCAAGCACGTGCGGGGCGAGGGTTGTGTTTGGGGCATCGAATGCGATGCGATTGGCTCGCACACGCCGAAAGACGTTGCCGATGCGTGTGTCGAGGCCTGCTACCTAGGCGATCAGCAAGGACGAGCGATCCATTTGCTGGGCCCATTGGCGGACAAAGTGATCCGGATCAGCCCGCCGCATGTAATGCCGCTCGAAGAAGCTCGTGAGTACCTCGAAGCGATGTACGGCATCTTCGCGGCGCTCGCCAAACGGCTGGCAGGGTGAGGACTATACCGTGAGCCGTCTCGAATGCCAACTCTGCGGTCGCGTCGTCAAACGGGGCACCACGGAACACCACTTGATTCCGCGCACCTGCCACAGCAACAGGTGGTTCAAGAAACGTTACACTCGCGAACAGATGGCCCAGACGATTGACGTGTGCCCAGATTGCCACAAAGCCATCCACCACCTGATTCCCGACGAGAAAGAGCTGGGCCGCCACTACAACTCGCTCGATTCACTCTCGGC
The DNA here is from genome assembly GCA_964623055.1 of uncultured Pirellulaceae bacterium. Lineage (GTDB taxonomy): Bacteria > Planctomycetota > Planctomycetia > Pirellulales > Pirellulaceae > JADHUC01. The sequence goes on along the minus strand of CAZURK010000047.1, from coordinate 35,621 downwards.
GCACCCCGAGATCAAGAAATTCATCACCTGGGCCCAAAAGCAGAAATGATCAGGAGGGGGTCACGTCTTGACTTGTAACTTAAGCCTCGCCAGAGAGTAGGCATCACCAAAACGTTACTTGCTTAAGTTACAAGTCAAGACCTGACCCCAGTCTCTAGTCGTTGGGATCATCGGCAAATGGATCTACGTCTTTGTCGGCGGGTTTGGCCGCAGCAGGCTTGGCAGGGGCGCCGAATGGATCCGCCCCGCCTAGGAGATCGTTGTCGTTGACCTTTGGAGCCTCCTTTGCCGGTGCACCGAACGGATCTGCACCCGCAGCCGGTGCGGCTGCAGGCTTGGCAGGCGCGCCAAACGGATCAGCGCCAGCAGCGGGCGTGGCTGGCTTGGCCGGAGTCCCTAGTGGATCGGCGGCAGGCGCAGCCGGCTTAGCAGGGGCACCAAATGGATCCGCACCAGCGGCGGGGGTGGCTGGCTTGGCGGGAGCGCCAAAGGGGTCTGCGCCAGCAGCCGGAGCGGCCGGCGTCGCGGGAGCGCCAAATGGATCTGCACCAGCGGCTGGGGCCGCGGGTTTGGCAGGCGTGCCTAGGGGGTCGATGGCGGCGGGCGCACCGGGGTCAGCCGGGGCACCGAAGGGATCAGCACCAGCGGCGGGGGCAGCCGGTTCGGCGGGCATCCCTCCGAATGGATCGGCGCCAGCGGCCGGAGCGGCCGGCGTCGGGGGAGCGCCAAATGGATCTGCACCAGCGGCTGGGGCCGCGGGTTTGGCAGGCGTGCCTAGGGGGTCGATGGCGGCGGGCGCACCGGGGTCAGCCGGGGCACCGAAGGGATCAGCACCAGCGGCGGGGGCAGCCGGATCGGCGGGCATCCCTCCGAATGGATCGGCACCGGCAGCAGGAGCGGCCGGCGTCGCGGGAGCGCCAAATGGGTCTGCGCCGGCAGCCGGCGCTGCGGGATCGGCAGGCGCACCAAGGGGATCGACGGCGGCGGGCGCACCGGGGTCAGCCGGAGCACCGAAGGGATCAGCACCAGCGGCGGGGGCAGCCGGATCGGCAGGCATTCCACCGAATGGATCGGCGCCGGCAGCCGGGGCCGCAGGTTCGGTCGGCGCACCAAACGGATCGGAGTCTGCTGGAGCGGCTGGTTCGCCTGGATCGGAAGTTGGCGGGACGACGGGGGTGGTCGGATCAGCAAACGGGTCAGCGCCCGCACCTGCGTCCGGCTCGGCCGGTTGGGTGAACGGGTCGGGCGCCCCGTCGACGGCAGGTTCAGTCACCGCGGGTTCCATTGGCTCGGCCGGAGGCTCCGTAGGCGGTGGCTCGGTGGCACCGCCCGCGCCAAATGGGTCGGTTGGATCGGAGCCCATCGCCTCGGGTACGTTTACGTCGCCCGGTGCCGGTTGGTCAGCGCCGCGCAGAACCCTCGCTTCATCGGTCTTGGACTGCTCGTATTTCTCCTCACGCTCTTTCGCTTCCTGCAACCGAACGGCCAGTTTCGCGGTGTATCGCTGGCGTTCCAACTGCAGACGCGTTTCGCCTTGAATCCGCTGGAGCGCCGCGCCAACGTTGATTTGGACAGCCGCTCCCTTTGCCTCAAGCTCGGCCCCCTGTTTGAAGTCGGCTTCCGCCTCATCGGGCCGGCCAAGTTTGGCACAGGCGAATCCACGGAAGTAGTAGCAGCGAGGATCATGACTGCCTTGGTCGACTGCCATCGTCAGCAACTCGTGAGCCCGGTCATATTCGCCGGAATAATAAGCATGCACACCCTGACCGTACAATTCCAGCAACAGACTGTCCTGTGCCCGAGTCGTCGAGACGGCCAGCCCGAAGAGCGTCAACAGGACTCCTCCGAACAGCAACTTCCTGGCCATGAACGTATACCCCCATGTTAATTCAGTTGACAGCCTCAAGACCCCTTCGAACGCAATAAGTTCCATTCTAAGACATTAATGGTAACCTGAACTACCTGTGATCGCAAGAAAAAGACGTACATCAGAGCACAAGTTGGGGTCCTGCCCGGCCACTTGCTTATATCGCCCGGCCACTGGCCTTCCTTTCCGTTTGCCTCAAGAGAAAGGGGTTTTGCAGGTCGCAACGAGTGTATTCGCCAGTCGGTCACCCAACAGCGGGGGTTAGATGGATTTTTGGAATCAGCGTTGGGTCGATCTTGACCTCCGGGTAGTCCTTTCCCTCCAGAATCCCCGAACAGCATCTTTCGAGGTCGGCTAGCAGACCCTCGATGCCCAATCCTTGGTATTCGGCTCCGTACTGTTGCAGGTAGGCGCAGCTACTGTGATACAGTTTTCTTGCGCCGAGCGTATTGCCGTTGCCAAAATGATGCAGGCAGACGGCAACCTGGATCAGTCCCTGATAGAAACGGCGGTCGGAGTCCTGGCAATCTCGCCAAAGCTCCTCCCACACCTCGTGCGCCTCGAAGAACTCGCGGGCGTTGAACCGGCGGATGCCTTCCAGATACCGAGGATCGTATGATTCGCTTTCCACGTGCTGCCTTTCACTCGTGCCTGCCCAAGCACGTAACGGCCCATCCACCGTACGAAACACGATGGGGCAGACACTTGACATCGGTACGACACGTCCGGCACAATTGCCGCGTTAGATAGTAGGACTTACCGAGGCGAGTCAAGCGACATGATACTATCCGGCCAGGAAATCCGCCAGAATCTGGGCACGAGAATCATCATCGAGCCCTTCGACGAGGCAAAACTGAACCCGAACAGCTACAACTTGACGTTGCACAGCGAGCTTCTCACGTATGAAGAAGTCGTGTTGGACATGAAACAGCCTAATCGCGTTCGCCGGCTGGTCATTCCGGAAGACGGGCTGGTCCTGAATCCCAGCCAACTGTACCTGGGCCGGACAGTGGAACGCACCGAGACCCACGGTCTGGTACCCATGATCGAGGGACGTTCGTCGGTCGGCCGGCTCGGGCTGTTCGTCCACGTCACGGCCGGTTTCGGCGATGTCGGCTTCTGCGGCTATTGGACCCTGGAGATTTTCGCTGTACAGCCCGTTCGCATCTATCCCCACGTTCCCATCTGCCAGATCTTCTACCACCAGATCGAGGGTAGTATCGTCGAGTATTGCAGCGACAAATACCAGAACAACCGCGACATTCAGCCGAGCCTCCTGTACAAGGAGTTGAACCCGGACGCAGAACGAGAGGACCCACAACTGAGGTTGAGTTTTGGGGGAGAACGGTCCGGCGGGGACGACGAGGAAGAAGACCAGAACGCTGAAGACTAAGACCTCAGTTTCGCCCACGCTCGACGAGTCGCGGAGTTCGGCCAGGCTATTTGGACATCGCCACTTCAAACGCCAGAGCAGCGCCGTCCAACTACCCACGACGATCACATCACTGCGAAATACGTGTCTACGGCCACATCGAAGTACTCCGGTTTCAATTCCACCGGTACGGCGTGATACAGGCAGTGATTGCGAACCTGCAAGAGCAGGTCACGAGGCTGGCAATAGCGAAACGGTCGCCCTTCGCTCTGGTAATGCTTCTCGATCAGATAGTCGACCGCCTGCGAATCGTAGGAGATCTCGAGCTGTTTGCACATGACCTGGAACAGTTGCCGAAATTCCGTTTCGTCGGGATCCGTGATCTCGATCTTGTACGGGATGCGGCGTAAGAACGCCTCGTCGACCAAGTCCCTCGGTTCCAGGTTGGTGGCGAAAATAACCAACTGATCGAACGGCACCTCGATCTTCTTCCCGTTTGGCAGATTCAGGAAATCGTGACGCTTCTCCAGCGGCACGATCCACCGGTTCAGCAATTGGTCGATGCTGATACGCTGGCGACCGAAGTCGTCGATTACGAGCGTGCCGCAGTTGCTCTTCAGTTGAAGCGGCGCTTCGCTGATTCCGGTCGAAGTATTCAGCGACACCTCCAAGTTTTCCATCGTCAGTTCGCCACCAGCCACAATCGTGGGACGCTTGATCCGAACCCAACGTCTGTCGATCCGCGACTTGTTGTACAAAGCCGTGGTACGCTCCAAAGGCGTCTCTTCGTGATTCAACGGATCGAACAACCGAATGATCTCGCCATCTACGCCTAGCGCGCGCGGCACCCAAATGTGCTCGCCGAATGCCTTTGTCACGCGCTCGGCAATACTCGTCTTGCCGTTACCCGGAAAGCCGTACAGGAACATGCCGCGTCCCGAGTTGACCGCCGGGCCCAATCGAGTGAGCATCCTCGGCGGTACCATTAGATCTGCGAAGGCGCGTCCCAAATCCTCATGGGTCGGATACTGCGTGGTAAGCGATTGGATCTGGACGCTGGAGATGTAGTCGCGTAGGGAAACGGGCACTGAACCGAAGTACGTGCAATGCTCGGTAAACCGTTTCGCTCGTTCCCGACCGACGTCCGTCAACTGATAGATGTAGTCGTTCATTGGGGCCGAGGATCGGTAGACGACCAATTGATCGTCCTTCATCTGCCGCATCGTCTGCTCGACCAGCATAAACGGAAATCTGATGTGGTCAGCCACATGGCGCCCAGCCATGTCGTTGCGAGCCAACAACAGTTTTAAGATCAGCGCCTCGAGTTCGGCTTCGCTCATGCCTGCTGCTCGCAGCGTAGTCGGCTCGCGGGGCACGAAAGCATCGTCGATACTCGGGCCTTCGCTGATCCGGCTTGGCGCGTCGTTGGACGCGGTTCGTGTGCCGGTCGCGTCCGCCACCATTCGGTTCACACGACTAACAAGGACGTCCAAATTGGCTTCGTGACCGCTGGATTTGTCGCTGGATGGCAACTGAGACATGGCGCCCGATTTCGTGAAACGTTGAAAAGGAAGAAAACAACGAGTTCACGAAAAATCTACGTCCAGACCGCGTGAGGGTCAAATGACGCGGCCCCCTATTTGTCACCTGAGAAGAAGGGCGACAAAACCGGTACTACCGGCACATTCATCGCTACTGTTGCGGCGCGTTGGTGGTATCGGCCGTAGTGCTCAATTGAGAGAGAACTTGGAGCACTCCGTTCAAATGCGCCAGGCGTGGACCGTAGCGGTCGACAAATTCGTTCAAGGCAAATTCGCCGTCCAGGAGGCAGTCTTCGTTGTCCGTAACGTCGTCCGTCAGATTGTGGAGAAACTCGTTCTGGACCCGGCTCAGCGTTTCGGCCGCAGTCCGGCATCGCCGGGCCAGCCCCGGATTCGCTTCCTTCCACTGGCCCAATTCGGATGCTCGCTGCTTTTGGGTCGCATTGTTCTGCTTTACCAACTCTTCCAGCAGGTTGTTGTGCCGTTCCTGTCCGATCACGAGTTGTTGCAGCAAATCGACGAACAGCTCAGCCACGTTGCCCCCCGACTCACCACCCCGGGAACCAGCCTCGGGTGTAACGTCGAGGTGAAACAAAGAAGCGAGCTGATGAGGGTCGATTGACATGAGCAAACACTCTCCTACGACCGGATGGCCGGATAAAATCCCTGTCGCCGAGTCAAATCACTGCATCCTGACTATTGCATGCCGAGAAACCACTGCGGATCGGCTTTAGGCGTTCCGTGCCAAACACCAGTATAGACAGCCGGACTGCGGTTTGTCGAGTCGCTGGTAAATTTCGCATCTTACCATTTATGCTAGCAGACTATCGAACTGCCGGCGCAGACGACACGGCTGTTAAAGTCGCGGACTCGATATGCCCGATTCATCTTCAGCCGCGTGGTGCATTTTGACGCGACGGATCGATATCGAATCATTAGTAATCAACTTGTCGTTTGAAGGAAGAAACAACCAACAAGATGCCAGCTAGCAGCCATAAACCTCAACCGGCAATCGGCTTCCTTACGGTATGCGAACACGAGGGGCAGGGGCTGTTCGGCGGATACCTGGTACTGAACCTAGCGGCGCGTCCGCTCGAATTCTATTGTACAGCCCCGGTACGGCCGAATCGCGCCCAGGAAGTGCTTTACGGCCCGACGCTGAAACCTTTCCTGTACGGTGAGCAGATTGGCAGGGCTCTGCTGGAGAAGGCCAAGGCTCGACCGATTGTGGTGTTCACGGACGTCGAACATGTGTTGGCCGTTCGCCAATATTCGACTTCACCTGTTGCTCACGTCATCAAGTCAGAGTCGACAAACGACGAACCGGCGGAAGCCGACCTGCACTTGCGTCTGGACGATGCTCATCGCGTTCCTCGCAGCCCTGCCTTATCGAAACTGCACTGCTTCTCGCTCGGCGAACAGCGATTGGCCGTCGCGGAAGCCTACGAGAACGACGAGCGCGAAATCGCCGCGCGATGGCAGCCCTACGCAACCACATTCGATCTGAACGAGCCTTTCGACCGCATTCGCGACGCGATTGACGAGGCTCGCGCCAGCGCTACATGAAGAAGCGAGTACCTCGTCCAGGTTCGATTGGCCTAGAAACGGAGAACACGGGCAATGGAGCGGAGTCACGATCAACATTCGAGCAAACCGGAAGCAGGGAAAGCCCGATCGTCCTTCACATCCTCGATGAAGCCCGTTGTCGACAGCGTGGATCTTGATGTACCGGTTAACGTCTATCCAACCGGGTGGGGAGCGTCCATAAGCAGGCCGCCGAAGATATCTGTGCGCCGCGCTGTCACTGAATTCAGCAAGCCGCGCGTCGTTCCAGTCCGGCTCCGGACTCCGCCGATTAAGGCCATGGGCTTTACCTTCCCCGAGTCGCCTGCGTGGACAGAGAGCGCGAGGGGTACGACGAAGCCCGCACAGGATCAACCTGTCGCGAGCCAGAAGAAGCCGTCACAAAAGAAGCCCACGCGTATCGCTCCCCCGAACGACATCATCAAACTCCAAGACCGCCTGTACTATGTATTGCAGCCGTCCTTGGAATCACTGGTTACCTCCAATTCGCTCGAGTTCCCTTTCGAACCGTTTCCGTATCAACTCGAAGGCATCGCGTTCTTGTATCCTCGTTACTCGGCGATTCTGGCAGACGAAATGGGGCTGGGAAAAACGATGCAAGCCATTATCACGATTCGGCTGTTGCTCTGTTCCGGGGAGTTGCGCAGTGTGTTGATGGTTTGTCCCAAGCCATTGGTCACAAACTGGCAGCGCGAGTTCGCGATGTGGGCTGCCGATGTGCCTGTTGCTATCGTGGAAGGCGACCGCACGCGTCGCGAGTGGCAGTGGCGCGGCGTGCAGGTCCCGGTGAAGATCGCCAACTATGAACTGCTGTTGCGCGACCGTGACATCATTGCGGATCGCAGTCTGCAGTTTGATTTGGTCGTGTTGGACGAAGCCCAGCGAATCAAAAATCGTTCCAGCGCCACCAGCCAGGCAGTGCGGTCGATCTCCCGGACGCGCAGTTGGGCCCTGACCGGAACACCGGTGGAAAACAGCCCTGACGATCTGGTTGGCATCTTCGATTTTCTCTCACGCGGGTACCTCTCACCAGGGATGAGGCCGCGACAAATGGCCAAAGCCACACGAGACTACATGCTTCGCCGTACGAAAGACCTGGTGCTGCAGGATATGCCGCCGAAGCTGGTTCGCGATGCCGAGTTGGAGCTGACGCCCGAGCAGCGAGCGACCTATGATACTGCCGAAAGTGATGGTGTCTTGCGTCTTGAGGGCATGGGGGCGGAGATAACGATTCAACATGTATTCGAGCTGGTATTGCGGCTGAAACAGATCTGCAATTTCGACCCCGCGACCGGCGTCAGCGCCAAGCTGGAACGCCTGGAAGCCGATTTGGAGGAGATCGCGGCCAGTGGCCGGAAAGCGATCGTTTTCAGCCAATGGGTGCACACGTTGGCAAAGCTGCGCGACCGCCTGCGCCGTTTCGGTCCATTGGAATACCACGGAAAGGTGCCGACGAAACATCGCGACGCCGTCATCGACCGGTTTAGAAACGACACGTCCAAACACGTGATCCTGATGACATACGGGGCAGGCAGCGTGGGACTGAATCTGCAGTTCTGCCGTTACGTCTTCCTGTTCGACCGCTGGTGGAACCCTGCCGTCGAGGACCAGGCGATCAATCGCGCTCACCGCATCGGTGTCGTGGGATCAGTGACCGTGACAAGGATGCTGACGGTCGAAACCATCGAGGAACGCATCAACCAGATCCTGGAAGAGAAACGGGAACTATTCGATCTGATCTTCTCTCACGGCGGCGCACCGCCCACCAACACAGGCTTGACGCAAGACGAAATCTTCGGGCTATTCGACCTGCGCACGCCCCAAGGCCCCATTCGAAAAGCCGCGTAGCACTGCGAGCTTAGCGCGGCTAAGGCGTCTTGAACCCGCTCACGAACTCCATTACGCCGTATTCCACTTCGAGACGATGCGCTCGAATGCCCCTCCAGGTGAACGTCTCCGTACTCGTCTTTTCGTCATACTGTTTTGACGGAGAACCGTAAAAGAGCTTATCGAGGTCCTTTCGATAGACCGCCGATCCATCTTTTCCCCCTTTCTCAAGTGCTTTTTCGAGGGTCTCCACCGAGCGGGTGAAGTTCCGTCGAGCACTCAATTCCACCACGATCGCCACGGCAGCGACCACCACAAACACCAAGAAAGCGATACGCGAAGGCGGCATCTTCGGCTTTCTTGCAGGGCCTTCAGAGGTCTCGACCGGCTGGAGCACCTCGTCTCCCTGTTCGGCCGCTTGTTCGAGTTCTGGCGACATTTCCTCCCCAAGGTCATGGTCACGCTCACCATCTGCACGGTTCTGATCAGATTCATCGTTCATGACACTCGCTCCTGTCTTATGTTGCGGACGCCAGACACGGCCACCGCAAACCACTTCAGAAACTGATTCGTCCCCAAGATCCGCGGTTCGAGCAACGCCCATTCTACCAGCGTCACGATGCGATAGAAGCAGGAATCTGGCCAAATGAACATGTGGCCCCAATCTCTGTCAACGGCACAGGAAATGGCGACTGCGGCTCGGGTCCGAATCGTGCTTGCGAGCACCGGCGCGTCTGTGGACAATAGGAAGTTGCACGAACGTGTCCGCCATCCGCAGTGATCAAGAAGGGAAGGAAGGAACTATGCGGTACTTGCGAGCTGGATTCATGTCGCTGCTCGTCGCCCCCTTGGCCGTGTGCGCGTCCGGCGTGTTTGCTGATGATGCTGCGACAGACGGGCGAAAAGGCGCCGTGGATCCGCTCGATATCGACAAACCGTTGATTGCCTACTGGAGCTTTGAGGAACAGTTCGGCACAGCTTGCCTTGATTCCAGCGAGAATGGCCACCACGCATCGCCGGACAACGCGCACGTGCCGGGATTTGATCGCACACAAGGTCCTTTCGGCGGTGCGTTAAGATTCTCCGACCGGCACAAGCTACGCGTTCCCGGTAAGCCAGATTTCCAAGGGCTGCAGAAGATATCGCTTTCGGCATGGACCATGCCGACCGACTTGGAGGTGTACCGCGAGATCTTCCGTAAAGAAGACGGCGACAACCGTGTGTTGTTCTCGTTCCAACACGACGGCACGATCCTCTCATTGGGGCTGAACATCGGCGGCTACGTCGAGTGCGATGCCAAGATCGACCCGGAACACGTGCTGGACGGCGGCTGGCATCATTGTGCCGCCACGTTCGACGGTCAGTTCATGCGGGTTTATCTGGACGGGCGCGAGGTGGGCTCGCTGGAACGGCCCGGCGTGATTACCGCCGGCGGCACGGCACCAGGATGCATCGGCTCGTCGAACGGTGGCGAGAACTTCCATGGTGTGATGGACGACCTGAGAATCTATCAGGATGTGCTGACGGCCGAAGAAGTCGCGAAACTCTACCAGAACGGCATCCGGGCTCTCGCCAGCTTGGCCGAGCCGGTGGAAGCCGACGAACCGAAGATCGACAAGCCGCTCTTGGCCCATTGGACCTTCAACGAACGTGGCAGCGTGCCGACCGCTTGCGACGTGGCGGGCGATCCAGCAGCGAATGTCCGGGCGGATCACAACATTCCTAGGGCGCGAGGCGTTCACGGCACAGCGATTCGGCTTTCGGGCCAGCACGCCCTGTCGGCGGACATCGGTCCTGGTCTCAGCGAAGTCTCGACGATCACGTTTTCCGCGTGGGCGAAGCCCTCGGATCTGAAGGGTTTCCGCGAGATCTTCCGGCAAGAATGCGGCGAACGTCTGCTGTTCGCGTTCCAGGAGAACGGTTCGATCCTCTCGATGGGATTGAACGTGAATGGCTATGAGGAGTGCGACGCGGAACTCAATCCGGCGCAGGTCCTCGACGGCGCTTGGCACCACTGTGCTGGAACGTTCGACGGCCAGGCCCTTCGCGTGTATCTGGACGGAAAGGAAATCGGGGCGCTCGAACGTCCAGGGAAGATAGTTACCGGCGCCGAAGCCCCGGCCTTCATCGGTTCCAGCAGCGGCAGCGGCGAGCACTTCCAGGGAGCGATTGACGACCTTCGAATCTACAGGGACGCTCTGAGCGCCGAAGAAGTCGCTGCGCTTTATCAAGGAGGTGTCGCCGCCGTGGAGAAGTTGGCCCGCGAGTTTGAGGATCGCGTGAATACGTTCTACGCGGCGGGGCCTTCTTTCGCAGAGACAATGGCGGGCACGCGGAAGAACCTGGTCGAAGGCGGTCTCCAACTCGATCCCGAGTTGGCCGGCGCGCTGCTAACCCGGTTGAAGTCCAGTTTCCCAGAAAACTACGAGAGCTTCGTCGCTTGGACGGAGATGGGCCCCATCGGCTATTTGAACTCGCTGGATAACGATGTCAATGTACGCGAGGCAAGGCGGTTGGTCGAACTGGCGCTCGAATACAAACCGCTGACCGAATGTCAAATCGCCAAGTGTACGGCCGACGAATTGCGATCGTGGGACGAGGCCAAAGCCATCCGGCAAGGCTACGAGAATCTCGTTGCCTTGGGCGACGATGCGCGATTCTCGCCTCGGTGGATCGAGATTATGCTCCAGGCCGGTCGGCGAGTTCAGTTCCGGCCATCCACATCCGAGCCGGTAGCCCCCTACGTCACACCGGAAACGCCGGAGACCTGCAATCTGACATCGCTTGAGGCGAAGGACGTGCTTCAGCGAGACTGGCTGCACCAAGCCGATCGCAACCCATCGCCCGAGAGAATCAACAATGAAATCATGTGGGCTCGCGAGTTGGCGGACAGGATTCTGGGCAGTTCCCACGGACGGGTCGATCTTTCCGACCAACTCGCCAAGCTGGATGAACTTGCCAAGCAGGCCGAGTCGCTAGTCGAACCCGAACAGGAACTGTATTTCGCGGTCAGGCGAGTCAAGCGGTCGATCATGTTCAAGAATCCCGTCGTTGATTTCGACCAGGTCCTGTACGTAGACATGCCCTTCCCACAAGGCCGAGAGTGGCAGCACGAAACGCGTCACCGATTGGGGTATATGGCCGTGCCGGGCGGACGTTTGATGGTCCTGGATGGTCTATCGCCTGAGGGCAGCCTCACGAAGCTGATGCCCCAGTTGCCGCTACACGGTTCGTTCTGGCGGCCCGATCTGTCGTACGATGGCAAGAAGGTCGTCTTCTGCTTCAAGCCGCACAACGAGAAGTCGTTCCACCTGTACGAAATCAACGTCGACGGCACTGGGCTCGTGCAATTGACCGACGGCCAGTTTGACGACATGGACCCGATCTACCTGCCGGACGGTCATATCGTCTTCTCGACCACGCGTGGTCACACCTACGTGCGCTGCATGCCGCCCACGAACGCTTACGTGCTCGCGCGCTGCGACCATGATGGAGAAAACATCTACTTGATATCGCGCAACAATGAACCGGATTACCTGCCGTCGGTGATGAACGACGGTCGGATCATCTACACGCGGTGGGAGTATACCGATAAGCCGCTCTGGCGCGCCCAAGGGATTTGGACGGTCAATCCCGATGGCACGCAGGTCAACACGTTCTGGGGCAATCAGAGCGTCTGGCCCGACTTGTTGAAGGATGCCAGGAGTATTCCTGATAGCCGGCGAGTCATGTTCACCGGCAGCGCCCATCACAACTGGTTTAGCGGTTCGGTTGGTATCATCGACCCGGACAAAGGATTCAATTTCCCAGACGGCCTGACAAAAGTCACCGCGGATGTCGGCTGGCCCGAGTCGGGCGACGGACCGGTTGACCCGGTCGAATCGCCGAATTATCACCCCAGCGGCCACTACTCCGCCTACTACTCGCCGTATCCGTTGAACGAGCAGGATTTTCTCGTGTCGGCCAATCGAGCTGGCAAGTTCGTGTTGTACCTAATGGATGTGGACGGCAACCGGGAACTCGTCTATGAGGGCACCCACAACGTCCTTCATGCCATTCCGCTGCGGCCGCGCAGAAAGCCGCCGGTGATCGCCGATCGGGTCATATGGCCGGAACGCGACAATCGGCTCGATCCACAGGGAGGTGTCATTTACAGCAACAACGTGTACTTCGGGGCTCCCGACCAATTGAAGGACAAGGCAAAGTACCTGCGCGTTCTGAACATCGAGCCGAAGACCTACACCTACTGGCACAAACGGCCATACATCTCGACCGGGCCCGTGGTATCGCTGGTGCAATCCGAAGGTGTCAAACGTGTCATCGGAACCGTACCGATCGAGGAGGACGGATCCGTGGCGTTCAGCGCGCCGACGGGCAAGGCGCTGCACTTCCAGTTGCTCGACGAGAATTACCGCGCTCTGCAGACGATGCGCAGCTTCACAGGCGTCATGCCCGGAGAGAGTCGTGGCTGTTTGGGCTGTCACGAACTTCACAGCACGGCGCCCGAATACGTAGGCAAATCCATGGCCATGGCCAAACCGCCGCGCGAGATCACTCCGCCGCCGTGGGACGACCGCACCGTCAGTTATTCTCGCTACGTCCAGCCGGTACTGAACGAGTACTGCGGAAAATGCCATCAAGGCGACGGCAAGGGACGCAAGACGTTCGATATGACGCCGCGTCCGGGATTTCTGTCGTTCGACGAGACGTACGCCACGCTGATCGGCAGGCCGACCTGGGGCCGACCCTACGAGAAACCCGAAGACCCGCCGCCCGCCTGGGGCATCGCCAACATGCTGATGGTGGAAGCCTACGACCAACGCGACCCGGTGGCCTATCAGACGCCTGCACCCATGAAGGCCCTGTCGTACAGAAGCAAACTGATCGAAATCGCGTCCAGCGGCAAGCATAACGACGTGAAGGTCGACCCGATCAGTCTCCGCAGGCTGATCGCATGGGTGGACGCCATGTGTCCCTACCGGGGCGACGACGAAGTCCGCGCGATACCCGACCCGGTGTTCCAAGGCGTCGACTGGCTGGCCATTCGCCCAAAAATCGAAAACGCTCCTACGATCGTTCGCCCAGGGCCGGTGGACTAAGCCGCATTGCCCGACAACAGATTGGCCAACGCCGTCTCCTCGTCGTCGGCTATCTCGAACAGCGTATCCAGCTTGGTCGAGATAAACGTCTCGCGCACGAACGGGCTCATCCCACACAACACAAGTGTGCCTTCCGCGTGATGTATGCGCCGGTTCAGGACGATCAGCTTGGCCATCAGCAGGCTGCTGATGCAATCCAGGTCGGACAGATCAACGACGACGCGGGGAACAACCTTTGAGTCGACGAGCGAGTCGGCCAGACGGTGGATGTCCGCTTGCTCCGGCGATCTGTCCCGGAGGACATCCAGAATGACAACATCGTCGACCACCCTGCTGCGACACCACAAAAAATATCCACAGTCCGGGCAGGGCATGGCAAGGTTGGGCAACATCAAATAAGGAGCCAGCTTCTCACCACAAGCGGGACAGCGGCACGTAAAACGCCTATTTTCCCTAGATGGAGCACTCATCTCTCTGCCCCCCATGATAGCCAAAACGTGACCTTTGTGGCTGTTTTGTCTGTTCCCTTATCGGTCAGGCATAGAGGCCGCTCAGCGTTCCTCCATCTAGGTAATCGTATTTCCGTCCGGAAGCCGGACATGTCAAATCCAGCGATGGCCGGAAAATCCAGAAATTGTGGGCAGAACAAGATCCAGGTCGTGCCGACGCCTCCGCAGGCCGCAGAGAAAGTCGCCAAGGCGGCGAAAGGTAGGTCCCGCTTGCCGAGAGGGACGTTGAATTCCGAGATCTGTCACGCCGACAGGTCCCGCTCGGCAAGCGGGACCTACCTTACCCGTTGCGCAACGGTTTGGGCAACGGGAAACGGACACTCTCCTCGCGAATGGTCCGTAACTCGACCGTCGCACCGAATCGGTCTTTCAGGTAGCTGATGCACTCGTCGACGACGGACTCCGGCGCGCTGGCGCCGGCGGTGACCAGGACGGTTTCCACGGCGTCAAACCAGTGGGGTTCGATATCGGAAGCCCCGTCGATCAAGTGAGCTTCGACATTCTGCTCGGTCGCCATTTCGCGCAGGCGCTGGCTGTTTGAACTGTTCTGGCTGCCCAGCACAAGAGCCAAATCCGCCTCGCCCGAAAGACAACGCACAGCTTCCTGCCGGTTTTGCGTCGCATAACAGATATCTTCTTTGCGAGGACCGACGAGTTGGGGGAACCGCTCCTTTAGTCTTTCGATGATTCGATTGGCGTCGTCCACCGAGAGTGTCGTCTGCGTCAAATACGCGACCTTCGCCTCGGACGGCAGTTCAACGGCATCGGCGTCTGCGACGGACTGGACCAGGAGGATGGATTCGAGGGCTTCACCCATCGTGCCGGTAACCTCGTCGTGGCCTTTGTGGCCGATCAACAGGATCGTGTGTCCTTCTTGGGCGAAGCGGATGGCCTCCAGATGGACCTTGGTGACCAGCGGACAAGTGGCGTCGATGGCATTCAACTGACGTTCGCGCGCAATCTGCCGCACTTCGGGCGAGACGCCGTGGGCGGAAAACAGTAGGTTCGACCCCTCGGGCACATCGCCCAAATCGTCTACGAAAACAGCCCCTTTGTCGCGAAAAGACTCGACGACAAATTTGTTGTGGACAATTTCGTGATACACGTACACGGGCGCCCCAAGAGTCCTGATCGCCAATTCCAGGCTCTGAATGGCCATGTTCACGCCTGCGCAGAAACCGCGAGGCGCCGCAAGAATTACTCTCATTGCCACGTTCCACTTCGATGGGGAGGATTCTCGGGGATCATTATTGCACAAATAGACACGCTTGGCACATGCGACGCTAGCAGCGATGCGGCGACAAGTATTGAGTCGAGGTGACCTTTCGCGTAGTATCCCCCATCTTTTCTCGGAAGGTGCCGGCAGCAAAGTGATCGGTACCGGCACGGCATCAACACGACGTCTAGCAGTCCGCTTCGTCCAGTCGCTTAGCGACTCGCTCGAACCTGAAACATGCTCGATTTCGAAGTCCAACGTTGCACGCGGCGATGCGCGAAAACGGATCACGAGTTCCAGCCGGGTGAGACTTTCCATTCGGTCCTGCTCGCCGAAGGCTCGGAGGTAGTGCGACGCGACTACTGCGAAGAAGCCTGGGACGGACCGCCGGACGACGCCATCGGTTGCTGGAAATCGCAAATGGCCGAGCCCAACGCCAAAAAAGTCAATTGGGCGCCGAATGATGTGATGCTGCACTATTTCCAGCAATTGGAGGGTGAAGCCGAAAAGGAGGACGTCAGGTACATCCTGACGTTGCTGATGATCCGCAGGCGGATCCTTCGGTTGGAGGAGTCAGAAACCAACGAATCAGGCCGCGAACTGCTGATTGTCTTCTGCGGGCGTAATGAGACCGAGTACCGCGTGCCGGTCGCGTCACCGGGCGACGAGCGATCGAACGAAATACAGGAAGAACTGGCTCAACTGCTCTTCGCCGACGCAGACTGAGACCGGCCACAACGCACAACTTGGCAAGGATGCTAACTTGAAACGACGCGCTCCAGCCTACCTCTTGATCGCATTGCTGCTGTTTGTGGCTGGCGGGGCGAGATGTCCACGGGACAACCAGTGGACTCAGCCGGCGCCGATAGCTTTCCGGGGTCCCCCGGCGCTCGAGGACGTAATCCGCGTCGTCAATACCAACAGCCAGGCGATTCAGAGTCTGCAGACCGACAACGCGAAATTGTCGACGCAGGGGATGCCGCCGCTAGGAGCCAAGATTGCCATGGAGCGGCCGCGCAACTTCCGCCTGAAGGCCCATTTCTTCGGTCTTGCACAAGTCCTGGATCTGGGCAGCAATCACGAAGTATTCTGGGCGCTCGTCGACGTACCCCAGATCGCTTCGAACATACAACGGGCGTTCTACTACGCCCGTCATGATCAATATCGTAGAAACGCCGCTCGCCAACTTATGCCGATCGAACCGACTTGGCTGATCGATGCGTTCGGCCTGGCGTATTTGGATCCTACTCACGTTCACGAAGGGCCGTATGCCCGCGGTCCGGAGCAATTGGTGATTCGTTCGCGCATCCCGTCTCCTGATGGAGATTTATTGAAGATTACGATTGTCCACGCAAACTACGGCTGGATACTCGAACAGCATTTGTTCGACGCCCGATCGCAATTGATCGGTTCTGTGATTGCCTCCAACCACAGACACTATCGCGTGCCGGGCGTTACATTGCCACATCGCATCCAAATACAACTGCCCCCACCGGCCCAGCCGTTGCTGATCGACGTGGAAAGCTACGTCATCAATCAACCAACCGGCAATCCGGCTCAACTGTGGGTGATGCCAACGTACGAGGGATATCCGCGAGTGAATCTGGCAGAGCCGCCCGTGCCAAAGCGAGACTCGTACCCGCCTCCCGGCCAACCCCCACCGCCCACCCGCCTCGCCCCCGGCTATCCGGTGACGGGCTATCGCCCGCATTACCGAGGCTACGCGCCGCCCCGGTAGCGTTCAGGCGATGGGCTCAGACGTACAGAATTCAGTTTTTGCGGGCAGTGAGTTTTCCAAATGGTGAGGCCCGTCGCCGGAAAAACTGAATTCTGTACGTCTGAGCCCTGTCCCGTGCATCGTTTGGCACGCTGGTCAGCAACGGCAGTGGAGGCCATAATAGACGGATTGGCCAAGCTTTTTTGCCTACCGCACGCCGCCTTATGCTTGCAAACGTCCACATCTTCTGCTTTGCGGCCAGCTATGCCGTAGCTCTTGTCCTGGAGATATCCAGGCTGTTCTTCCGCGCGCCGGTCCGGCTCGTTGTGGCTCTTGGCTTCTCGGCGGCGGGGCTACTGGCACATACCGTTTTTGTGGTGATGCGCGCCACCCCGAATCCAGAACAGCCACCGCCGCTTTCAAGCTGGTTCGATTGGCTGCTGCTGGTCGCTTGGGGCGTCGCGGTAATGTACCTGATCACGGTGCTGCGAAGGCCGCAGGCCGCCATTGGGATCTTCATGCTGCCCGTCGTATTGCTTCTGATTGGCGTGGCATCCCTGTTCAGCCGTGTTGACCCATTCCCACGTGATCAGGCACTCTACGTCTGGGGAGTGATTCACGGAGTAGCGCTGCTGTTGGGCGCTGTGGCTGTCATGCTTGGCATGGTCGCCGGTACCATGTACATGGTGCAATCTTATCGTTTGAAACACAAGCTGCCGCCTCGTCAGGGATTGCGATTGCCCAGTTTGGAATGGCTCCAGGGTGTCAACCGGCGATCGCTGATGGCTTCATCCTGCCTTTTGGCTGCCGGACTGTTGGCGGGTGTCGTGCTGAATCTGGTTCAACAACCCGTGGGCATGCCGTGGACGGATCCCGTTGTTTGGACATCCGGCGGCTTGTTTCTTTGGTTGGTGGCTGTGCTGCTTTTCGAATCGCTGTACAAACCCGCTCAGCAGGGGCGCAAAGTTGCCTATTTGACGTTGGCCAGCTTCGTGTTCCTTGGATTGGTGCTGGCCATCGTCCTGTTTGGGCCATCGCAACATGCCACGTCGGAATTGCTCGAAGAAGGGGACGACACTCGGCTGTGGGCAGTTAGGGCCCCATGGGTGGGCGAGACCCGCCAACTCCAATACAGGGCTCCGCATGTCCCGAGGCCCCGTCCGGCGAGCGGGACCTACTTGGCGGCTGATGCGCCGGACGGAGGCGTGCGATGAAGCTGCAGATGGTCGGCTGTAGCCATCACAACGCGCCGATCGAAGTGCGCGAGCGTCTGGCGTTCTCGTCCGACCAGATGCGCGCGGCATTGGTTCAGTTCCGCCAGCGGTTTCCGGATTCCGAATCGGTGCTGATTTCCACCTGTAACCGAGTCGAGGTCTACACGGCTGCGGAGGAACCGGCGGCTTGTCCGACGCATCATCAAGTTGTGGATTTTCTGGCGGAATTCCACGGTCTGAAACCCGATGAAATCTTTGACGCCCTATTCGAGCGTTCCGGTGAGGACACGGTTCGTCATCTGTTCACGGTTGCTTCCAGCCTGGACAGCATGGTTGTGGGCGAGGCGCAAATCCTGGGGCAAGTCAAACAGGCATACGAGGCGGCATGCGAAGCGGACAACGCAGGACCATTGACCAACGCCGCTTTCCAGGCCGCCATGCACGTGGCCAAGCGCGTGGCCAACGAAACAGCCATCAACGAACGGCGGGTGAGCATACCCAGCGTTGCGGTTGCAGATTTCGCCAGCCAGATATTCGAACGTTTTGACGACAAACGAGTTCTGGTGATCGGCGCGGGTGAGACTGGCGAAGAAACACTACGTTATCTGATGGACGAGGGGGCTCGCGACATCACTGTGGTCAATCGCAGCCCGGAACGATCCCGCGATCTGGCCGCCCGCGTCGGCGGCGTCGCACGGCCCTGGGAGGAAATGTCTGATTCGATGGTGCAAGCCGATCTGGTGATCAGCACCACCGGCGCAGGCGAGGCGGTCGTCACGTCCGGCGACTTCCGGCACGTCCATCACTCGCGCAGCCAACGGCCGTTGTTCGTGCTCGACCTTGCCGTTCCGCGTGATTTTGATCCGGCCATCGGTGATTTCCTGGGCGTCTACCTGTACTCGATTGACGATTTGCAGAAAGCCTGTGACGCCAACCGGCGAGCGCGGGAGAAGGAATGGCCGAAGGCCGAGAGGATCATCGAATCCGAGACAGCCCGCTTCATGGCCGATTTGCACCATCGGGCCACCGGGCCAACAATCAAGCGGCTCAAAGCGCGCGCCGATCAGTTAAAAGAGGACGAACTTAGGAGGTTGCATAACAAGCTCGGCGAATTCGACGAGCGAACGCGAGACGAAGTGGAACGCTCGTTCGATCGACTTGTCAACAAGCTCTTGCATCCCCCGCTGGAATCACTTCGAGATGAAGCCCAAAGCGGTTCGCCGCACGGACTACTCGACGCACTGAAACGACTTTTCCAATTGAAAGACTAGCTGAGTCTCAGTCGCTACTCAGCCACAAACTCGACTGAACCAAACCATGAAACACGTCTTGATTACCGGCGGTGCCGGCTTCATCGGATCGCATTTGACCGAGGCAATACTGGCCCGCGGTGACCGCGTGACCGTGGTCGATGACGAATCCACTGGCTCCTCTGACAACTTGGCCGCAGTCTGCGATCACCCAAATTTGGAATACAGACGCGGAGATATCGGCGATCCGGAACTCGTCGATCAAGTCACGTCCGCAGCGGACGAGGTCTACCATCTGGCCGCAGCCGTTGGTGTCGCTTTGATTGCCCGCCAGCCCATGGAGACGATTCAGCGGAACATCCATCCCACGGAGCTTCTGTTGGAACTCCTGGTGAAACGTTGGACGGCGGGCGAAAAGGTCAGGTTTTTCCTGGCCAGTACCAGCGAGGTTTACGGCAAGAATCCCAAAGCGAATTGGACGGAGGAGGAGGATCTTGTCTTCGGTTCGACGACTAAGGCTCGTTGGTCGTACGGCGCATCGAAGGCAATCGACGAATTCCTGGCTCTGGCGTGCCATCGGGAATACAGCTTGCCAGTAGTAGTTGGCCGTTTCTTCAACGTCGTTGGGCCACGTCAATCCGGCGCGTACGGGATGGTGTTGCCGCGGTTCGTCGACGCAGCCCTGACAGGTGACCCGGTAGTCGTCCACGACGACGGCGAACAGACCCGATGCTTTGCTCACGTCGACGATGTCGTCACCGCGGTGCTTTCCCTGATGGGCGAAGAGGCGGCGTTGGGCCGGGTGTTCAATATCGGCAGCGACCAACCGATCTCGATCCTGGATCTGGCTCGCAAGGTCGTCGCTGCCGTGGGGTCGGAATCGCCGATCGAGTTTCAGAGCTATGCTGACGCGTACGACAAGGATTTCGAGGACGTTCGCCGGCGCGTTCCCGATCTGACTCGCCTCCATGAAACCATCTCGCACCGCAACCGAAGCGACCTGGACGCAACCATCCGTGCCGTGATCCAGTGGAAGCGTTCCGGTGGCTAGCACCGTTCGTTCGCTGCTCTTTCAGGTTCGCCGTCTACCGGAATACCTTTGACACCACCAATCGCCGGTACTGCTCGAAGAACCCCGCCGAAGCGTACACGGCGATTGCCGGGTCGTTGTGGGCATCCACACCCAGGACCATTTGCCGTCGTCCGATGTCTTGTGCTGTCTGCAGCGCGTGTGCGACGATTTGACGCCCCCATCGGTTTCCCCTCGCATTCGGCACGAGGCCCATGTACACTAGTTCGCATTGATCAAGCCGCTGGTGGTCTGCCAGCAGCAGGCAGCCGACATCGCGATCGCCCGACCGTACGAACCACCAATGGTCCGTGCCCGAGTCGCCCGTGTCAGCGTATCGTGCTAAGATGTCGCCGACGTGGCGAATGTCGCCCAGCGCAGGGAAATCCAACGTGTCCCCGTAGGTTTGCTTGGCCAATTCCGTCAGATGTTGTTGACAGGAGGGGTGATAGCGGCGAAATGACAGCGACTCGTCTGTAGACGTTTTCCGATCGCATTCGGTCGTGCGAGCCATCACAAGCATCTCGCCCGCGGAGCGGAAGCCTTCCCGGCTCAGCACGCTCAACGACCTGGAATCGTCGCTTGATACGTATGCGAAGGCGGCGCGAACTTGGTCGGACGATAGGTAGCCATCCAATTCTCTCAGCAGCAGTTGCGCTGTTTCTTCCGATTCCGCGGGGCTGATTCGAGGTGGCACAACTTCGGCGGTCCCATCCGGCCATGATCGTCCCCACACGGCGCCCACTGTCTGGTCACCTCGTCGGGCCTCGAACAGACACCATGGCGGCTCGAAATCACCCGCTGACGCCACAGTTTCACACGCGGCCGGTCGGTCACCGCGCGGAGGGAACAAGAACTTCGCCACCTCGCCCCGACGTTCAGGCCGCGGTTCGACAACAACCACTTCGTCAGGAATGTCAATTTGCATGAGTGCGCGAATGTCAGACTACCTTCGCCACTACATACGGGCCTTTGGGAATCACGGCGATCGTGGCATCCTCGCCATATTCGGCGAGGGAATCCGACACTGCGGCTTCGACAGTCGGTGCGCTTTCCACGAACAGCCGGTTCAACGTCTCGGCCGGGAGACCGTCCGTGACAACCTTCACTTTAGCCGTCCGGCAGACGCGAGCCATTTTCTCCAACTGCCATTGGTCCACGACGAAGTAAGTCTCGTTGTGGATTGCTTCGAAGAACGCCTCCAGGCTGGCGTGCTCCTCGAACAGGCTCTGAAACTCGGGGCTTCCTATCCCATCCGTCATGCTCGCCGCCAGGATGATCGTGCCGCCTTCCTTCACGATGGGCAGGGCCGCCACCATCCCTTTGACCGACTGATAGAACGTGGTGTCCAACGGGTATCCCGCGGAACTGGTAACCACGATGTCAACAGCCTCGGGAACCGTGTCAGTAACGACGCTATCGACGAACTTGCTGCCTTCCAGGAATGCCTCTTCCATGTCGCCCGCCACGAACTTCAACGGTCGCCGCTCGGCATCAATAATCACGTTCGCGATGAAATCGCAGCCCGCCTTCTTGGCGATCCAAGTGTTTTCTTCGTGGACAGGGTTGCCATCCAGGATTCCTGTGTCCGCACAAGGATGTTCAAGGAAACGGGGTGTGTGCCAAACCTTGATGGTCTCCAATGCCGCGACGCCGGGGCAGATCAGCTTACGACCGCCGGAGAAGCCTGCCATGAAATGGGGCTCGATCAGCCCGACGGCAAGTTTCAAATCCGCGTTGACATATCGTGAATCGATCCACATGGGCACGCCGCGCGGGCTGTCGCCCAGATAGGTATGCTCTTCCTGGTCATGGCCGTGATGGTTCTCGATTCGATAGTTCTCCGCGATCCACGGCCCAACCATCTCGACCAATTCATCGCCTTCGTTCGCCCGATGCAGGCCTGTGGCGACCAGGATCAGTATGCGATCGCGAGGGATTCCCGCTTCCTCCAGAATCCGCAGCACTGGGCGCAGCATCATCTCGTTCGGAACGGGCCTGGTGATATCGCAAATCAGAATGCACGCATCACGACGGCCTTTGGCCAATTCGCCAAGCGGCGGCGTGCCGGAGGGTTGGGACAAAGCGGCCAGCAACGCATCATCCGGCGCGGGAATCGGAGCGGCAGTCTTGTAGGACAGTTCACGCACGACTCGATCGTCCGGCAGTTCAACCTCGATGCCGGATCGACCGTAATCCAGCCGTACAAGCATGAGTGCCTACTCCCCAAATCCAGAAAAGGCGCAAAACGAATCCAGGACAGAAAGAATGACGCCAACAGACCGGCACAAGGGCCTCGTGGGGGTGGTTACCACACCGGAGCGTCGCTTGATGAGAAGCGGATACTCTATTCCTCCTCTGTCTTCACCTCTTCTTCTTCTTCTTCCAGCTTCTTGACCTTCTTCTTCTTCTTCAGTGAAACCTTCTGCACACGCACCTTGGGCAGTCCGTAGACGGAATCCCCCTCTTTCCAGCGGTCCGCTGCCAGGAGTCTGGTGATGCGCTCGGCTCGCGTCAGCACATTGCGGTTGCGGATGGTACCGGTCCGCACTTTGAGTGTCTTGTCGATGGTCATCGTCTACAATCCTTGATTATCAGATGTCTGGTGGGCTTTTGGAGTTGGTAGCCCCATAGTATAGGCGGCTTCCTGCTGGACAACAACCGCACAGCGTTGTTGATTCGCCCAGCGAGGCGGTGCTAGCGGCTGGGCACTGCGCAGGGAAAAAAGAAGGCTGAATGTCACGGAGCAAGGGCTAGGGGCCTCCGTGGCGTGACACGTGCATCTTCTGAAATCCAAGATCCGACAAAGGAGATTCGATACATGTCAGTTCCGGACGAGGGGGTCGCCGACCTCCTTCTGCCAAGATTCCAGTTTACTCCGTAGGTCCTCGACCACGCTGGCACAGCGAGCTTCGGCGGATAGATCGCGCAGTTCCCATGGATCAGCCTCCAGATCGAACAACTGATAGCGGTTGATGTGCGGATAGTGGATCAGCTTCCAGCGGTCCGTGCGGATCATTCGTTGGAAGTTACGAAAGTAGCCGAAGACGTGTGGATGGATTGAATCGACTTTGCCCGACAATACTGGCAGCAGGCTGCGTCCTTCGACTGATTCGGGTATCGGAACGCCCGCCAGATCACAGATCGTCGGGTACAGATCACGAAGATATGTTTGGGCTGTGAAGCGTTTGCCTGCGGGGATTCTGGGCCCGCACAGAATGAACGGCACGCCTATCGTGTGTTCGTACATATTCTGCTTGCCTCGCAGGCCGTGGCTGCCCATTGCCAGTCCGTGATCGCTACTGAAGGCGATGATCGTATTGTCCCATTTT
Organism: uncultured Pirellulaceae bacterium; assembly: GCA_964623055.1. Lineage (GTDB taxonomy): Bacteria > Planctomycetota > Planctomycetia > Pirellulales > Pirellulaceae > JADHUC01. The sequence continues at coordinate 12,024 of CAZURK010000047.1, read as the reverse complement.
CCCGTCTTCTTCAGTGCATCAAGGACTCGGCCAACCTGCTCGTCCATATGTGAAATCACCGCATAGTAGACAGCCAAATCTTCACGAACATCTTTCGACGTCCGCGGCCAAGGCAACAGCTTCTCGTCGCGACCCTCGAAATTGCCGTGATCGAAAGGATGTCGCGGCAGGGAGCTTTTGGGCAGCGGTATCTTGTCCGGGTCATATTTGCCTTCGTAGCCCGGCGGCATCAGCAGCGGATCGTGCGGCGCCGTGAAGTTGACGTGCAGGAAGAACGGCTTGCCGAGGTCTTCCTCGATCAGACTGATCGCCGCGTCGGCAAACTTGCTGCTGATGTCGGGCGTCAGGCCGATGCCCTGCTCGGGGAACAGCTTTCGGTCGTCGGTTTGAAAGATCCAGCCGCGATAACCGGTCACCTCGCGTCCGTGATGGTCCACTTGATCCTTCCACCAACGGCCACCGCCCCCGCAAAACAACCCGCGTGTCTCCGTATAGCCGTGTGTGCTTGGACGGCCGCTATTGTGCCATTTGCCGACATAGCAGGTTTGGTAGCCCGCATCGCGCATGGCCGTCGCCCAGGAGACCAGGTCCGGATTGATCTTCCGGCCAAAATCCATCACACCGCTGCGAAACGCGCTGCAACCGGTCAGAATCTCCGCACGGCTGGGCGTGCATATCGGGTAGGCACATATCGCCCGCGTAAACACAGAACCGCTTCTGGCCAGCAAGTCCAGGTTCGGCGTTTGTATGATTGAGTTGCCCAGTGCAGCGATTGTGTCCGGGCGTTGGTCGTCGGTAACCAGCACCAGCACATTCGGTGGCAAGTCGGCTTTCTTGTCGTTCGCATGAGCAAGCGAGTTGGCTGCGGCGGTCATCCAGACAACCAGGATCCACGAAAGAGCATAGCGATACATGGCGGGACCTCACAAATGTCGTTAGATTGGTTTGCACGCTGGCATCCATGTTAGATTAGACAACGCAGCATAATCAACTTCCGCCGCCACATTATTCTGGCGTCGTTGCTGCGGACGAGTTCCTATTGATGAGGGAGACGGGCAATGTTCGGTAGACTTGCTCTAGTCTGTTCGCTGTTCGTTGTGTGGCTCACCACCTGTTGTTCGCGCGCCGTCGCAGATCCTCCCACAGGCGATCGCTGGACGCCCATACCCGAATTGACCGACGAGTTTGAAGGCCAGGAATTGGACATAGCCAAATGGCACGATCACAACCCTAGTTGGAAAGGCCGTCAGCCCGGTTTCTTTTCGAAGGCCAATGTCTCCGTCAACGACGGCAAACTGCACCTGACGGCGCGTGCCGAAGATTTGCCGAATCTGCCGAAAGGCTACCACACATTCACGACGGCCGCTGTCAAGAGCAAGGCATTGGTGAAATACGGCTACTTCGAGATCAAGTGCAGGCCGATGCGTTCCAGAGCATCCAGTGCATTCTGGTTTTATCATTCCACCCCCAAGTTGTGGACGGAGATCGACGTGTTCGAGATTGGCGGCGGTGCGCCCGGTCATGAACGGGTCGTACACATGAATGTCCACGTATTCCGTACGCCGAAGGAGAACAGACACTGGTCCAAATCCGGCAAATGGACGGCGCCGTCCGATCTTGCCGACGACTACCGCGTGTACGGGCTGGGATGGAAAAAAGACGAAATCAAGTACTACATTGACGGCAAAGTCGTCAGGAGCCTGAAAAACACACACTGGCACCAACCGCTGCACATGAACTTCGACAGCGAGACTATGCCCAACTGGTTTGGGCTACCGGTGAAAGAAGAACTGCCCGCCACGTTCAGCATCGAGTACGTGCGATCGTGGAAACGAGTCGAATGATCTGTGCGGAGAATTGCGCCGCACGCACTCGGCGTCAAACCGTGGATTTTGCTTGTCAGAAAAGGCAGGGCAGTCTACTATGATCTTCGGGGCTGTCGCGCCCCCAAAGCTGTTTTTTCGCATTGAGCCGTGGGAAGCGAGGTACGAGATGGGCTTGACGATCCTGCAGAATCGAACGGCTAGTCAGGCGTTTTGGTCGATGGTCTGCGCGCTGATGGCGGCCTGCATCGTTGGATGCGGAGGTGGGGCTGCGTGTTCGCTGAGCGGACAAATCACCTTCGACGGTCAGCCAGTTCCGGACGGCAACATACGCCTGAACCCCGTCGAAGGTACGCCAGGCGTAGGCGGGGCGGCCAAGATTGTCAATGGAGCATATGAGATCGCGGAAGGAGACGGCATGTTGGCCGGAAAACACCAAGTGCTTATTTCGGCCACCCGAGGTACGGGCCGCATGGTCCGAGCGGAAAACCTCGACGGTGGACCTTCCCAGACCGAATACATCGAGCAATATATTCCTACACGCTACAACCGTGATACCGAACTCGAATTGGATCTCGAACCGGGAGAGAACACGAAGGTTTTCAGTCTGCTACCTTAGATCTGTGATCGATTTCGCGTCTTCAGCCAAATATCGAAAGGGCTCAGTCATGGGGCCGTCTAAACGACATACTCACAAGGCTTTTACTCTGGTGGAATTGCTGGTAGTGATCGCCATTATCGGCATCCTGGTCGCCCTGCTATTGCCCGCCATCCAGGCGGCGCGTGAGGCCGCGCGGCGGGCCGACTGCACGAACAATCTCAAACAGTTCGGCTTGGCATTGCACAACTACCACTCGACCTACAAACGATTGCCGGCCGGATCCGTTCGCTCATTCGGCCCTGGCGTCGATTCGTGGAGCACCAGCATGATTTCCTGGATCGCCCGCGTACTGCCCTATTGCGAGCAAGACGCGATTGCCGAAGACATCGATTGGGAGCGGTGGGTCGGTAGTGGCGGCCCGCGAAACAGCGAGATCCGTCGAATCGAACTCAGTCTCTGCCGCTGCCCCAGCGATCGCAAACTCACGCCGACCAGCGGCTACGCACCCACCAACTACGTCGTGTGTGTCGGCAATTCCGATCAGACTATTGACAGTTACGACGGCGTGTTCGGCATCAACAGCTTCACGGCCATCGCGGATATTCTGGACGGCACGTCCACGACGCTGGCCCTTTCGGAGTGCAAGATCAACGACCCGTGGGTCAAACGTTATGAAGGGGATACGGCTGGTTACCAGGCCTGTCAATTCGGCACGGCTCCGCCGATCAGCAGCAACGTGAGCATCGGCAGCCAGTGTCGAGGCTTCTCCTGGTTCTTCGCTCAACGCAACTGCGCTTGGTCGTTCAGCACGCGGTTTGGGCCAAACGATCGCTTGATCCACAACCACGAGTGCGAAAACTGGACCACCACCGGTGTGTTCGCCGCCCGCAGTCGCCACCCCGGCGGCGTGAACGTAGCCATGGCGGACGGTTCGACCGATTTCGTCGCGGAAGACATCGACTACAGGACCTGGCAGGCGCTCGGCACTCGCGCGGGACAAGAAGTGGTTGGCAAATACTGACGACCAGTGCTTTGTCAAAGTTAACAGTAATCGTAGCTGAACTCGCAAGAGTTCGGTCTTCCACGCGAATGGCTGAATTCTTGCGAATTCAGCTACCCGAGATTACGGCCTGGCGAAGCACTGGCGTCGTCCACTTCCTGGGTACAGGTTTGCGCCGACTCTGTCTTTGACACCGGTAATGAGCGAGCGAACCAAGAAGCGACGTCTGCGTTTGGGCCGCAAGACGGCACTTGCCATCGGACTATTTGTCTTGATTGCGCTTGGTTGGTTTTGCTTCCGCCTTCATCGAGCGAGAACTCAATTCAAGGCCGTCTCGGAGATCAAGAAGCTGGGCGGATGGATCTTTTACGATTGTCGCTACACCGAGGACGGCCGATTAGAGAGTGCGCGGCCAGCGGGCCCGGGCTGGTTGCGAGGTTGGCTGGGAACCGACTTCTTCGCTCGCGTCAACGGCGTTAAGTTGACGGAAACTGCGCAACTGGAAGGGCTTGGGGATTTCCAGTTGGTAAGTCGTCCGTGTAGTGGCGTCACGGATGCCGCAATGGTGCATCTGAAACCACTCGATGAATTAGAGTGGCTTGCGCTCCACAACGCACCTGTGACAGACGCGGGGCTCTCGGACCTGGAGCGATTCGCCGAACTCCAACGACTCTGGTTGGACGATACTGACATCACTGGTGCGGGGCTCCGGCATTTGATCGGCCTCTCGAAGCTCAAGACGCTATCGATCCGCGACACACAGATCGGCGATTCCGGGCTTGTGCACCTCCAAGGGCTACGTAATCTGGAGATATTGCTGGCCTCCGGCACGCAGATCGGCGACGGAGGTCTGATGCACCTCGAACAACTGACCCAGTTGAGAACATTGAATGTGGACCACACCGATTGCACGTTGTCGGGGATCGTGCGGTTGCTTGTCGGACTGCAGAAGCGCGACACGGCCGACGCGTTAGACATAGCAGGATTGGCAAAGCGAGACGACATGGGGCGCGTAGTATCGGTTGATCTCTCCGCGATTGGTGTCACTGACACTGGGCTAGCGCATTTGGCCGACTTGGACCGTCTCCAGTGGCTGTACCTCAATGGCACCGAAGTGACCGACCGCGGTTTGACCCATCTAAAGCGGCTTAACGGTCTCACATTGCTTCACCTGGCCGACACGCAGATCACCGATGCTGGGCTGAAGCACCTTGCCGGGCTGACGAACTTTCGGACGCTCCACGTCTCCGGGACGCTGGTAACGGACGACGGCATCGAGGAACTCAAGCGGGCACTGCCGGCGTCGCTCCGGATCTATCGTTAGCACCGGCCAATGAATTACTGTCGCATTTGAGTGTAGCCGGAGTCGTGAGACTTCGGTTCTTGCCGCTTCCGTCCGAAGTCTCACGACTTCGGCTACGACACCTATTGTCTGGCCAGTGCTTAGCGAGTCGTCACGACGGGGCTGCGGCACGTAGGACGGGTCTCCTGATCCGTCCAGGCGGCTCTGGAGAGCCGTCCTACGGATACAATAGACTACGCGATCACTGATGTGGAACGACAGGAGAAGCCTGCGTTGATGGTCCTCTCGCGTCGCACGATTTTCGCTCGCACAGCGCACGCTGCGCATGTTGTTGCTACAATTCCCTTCTGGAACGCCCTCGAATGACTCGCAGTGCGGTGCGTGGTTCCTGTGACGAGTTGGATTGTAGAACTGCTTGAGAGAGGACACACAACCAATGAATCGAGAACAGACATCCTACCTAAAGACAATGCCCGTCGCGTTTCTCGTCGCTCTGCTATCACTTGCTCTGACGACGAACGCTTTTGCGGCCGACCTGAAGGCAGTCCGCGACAAGGATACGGTGACCATCAAAGACGGTGATTGCGTGTCGTTGGTCTATCGCAGCGCGCCGGGCCCGTTCAAGGTGTACATCAAGGAGTTGTACACGCCCGCCGGTCTGCAGGTGCTGCGCGACTCGCCACACGATCACGTCCATCATCATGCCTTGATGTATGCCATCGGAGCCGAAGAAACGGATTTCTGGGGAGAAGCCCCTCAACACAAACCGGGTAAACAGGTTCCGCGTGGCCAAGATGAGGTGACTGTGGAGGAAGTAGATGGTAAACGCTGCGCGGTCATCCGCCAGACGATCGACTGGATCGGCGTCAACGGCAATTGCCTGCTTGTCGAGACGCGTACGATCACGCTGGATCCAGCCTCCATTCCTGGAGCGTCATTGTTGACGTGGGACAGCCAGTTCGAGGTGGCCGAAGGCAGAGATTCGACAAAGCTCTGGGGACGCAAGTACTTTGGGCTGGGCGTGCGTTTTGTCACGTCGATGGACAAAGTGGGCGAGTTCCTTCACGCCGCCGAAGACGCAAGCCAAACGGCAAGCGGTTCCGACAAGGCACTCCGTGCAGATTGGTGCGCTTACACGGCACCGGTGGACACCAAGCCGGTGACTTTCGCCATGTTTGACCATCCGGAAAACCCGCGCCATCCCGCGGCGTGGTTCACCATGACCTCGACATTCGCCTACATGTCCGCAACTCTGAATCTCGCCGAGGAACCTATGACGGTTGTTGGCGATAAGCCGATTCGGGTGCGTTATGGAGTCGCCTTGTGGGATGGCAAGGTCGAGGCAGAACGGATTGGACGCGCGTATCAGGCTTGGACCGGTGCTCGGTAAGGCGTCTTCTGTAACATGCTTGGCCGAAAACCAGTCGACAGCTTCGCCACGAGAAAACCTGCGAGGTATACTATCTGAAGGTACATCGTTTAACGGCAAGCCGAAGGCGTCGGCGGTGGCCGGCAACACAGGCGCCTTCGGCTTGCCGTTAAACGAAGATCGGAACTCCAGCATTCCTGTGAGACTGCAACCATGATTCAAATCAATCGCTTTCGTCACTCTGCCTCTGGCGCGCTGGTCATTCTCGTCACTTCTGTGTTCTTGGCGGCCAGTGGTTCTCTGTTCGCCGCGCAGGTGTTCACCCCGCGGCACGTGGCTCGGCTAAAGTCCGTTACGTCTGCCAAGGTCTCCCCCGACGGGAAGCACGTGGCCTATACCTTGGCCGTTCAACGAGATCCGCTGAAAGGGGAAAATGGCTCGGCGTATGTCGAGTTGCACGTGGTGGATACCGCCAGCCAAACGCGACCGTTTGTCACCGGCAAAGTGAATGTGTCGGGTGTTCAGTGGGTGCCGGACGGGAAAGGGATCGCGTTTATCGCCAAACGAGGCGACGACCAATACTCCTCGTTGTACATCGTGCCCATAGACGGCGGCGAAGCGCGTCGCATGATCCAACACAACGCCGACATCCGTGGTGTGTCGTTCACTAGCGACGGACGGCAGGTGGCCTTTCTTGCAACCGAACCGCGGCCCAAGGACGAGCAGGAGTACCGGGACAGAGGTTTCAACCAGGAAATCTATGAAGAGGACTGGAGATCCACTAAAGTCTGGCTCGCCGCCGCCGACGGATCCAGCAAACCGCGTGCGCTCGATCTGCCCGGATCGGCGTCGTTCGTCCAGTGGAGCCCTTCGGCACAACAACTGGCCGTAGTGCTTGCGCCGACGCCGCTGGTGGATGACAGCTACATGTTCAAACGCGTGTCGATCGTCGATGTCGACTCCGGCAAAGTTGTCGAACGCATCAACAACCCCGGTAAGCTGGGCCAGATCGGTTGGGGACCGGATGGGAAGCACATTGCGATGGTCTCGGGTATCGACATCAACGATCCCCGTGAAGGTCGATTGATGGTCGTTGCTGTACCTGGCGAGGGCACACCGAACGACTTGATGCCGGACTACGATGCCCATGTGGCGTCGTTTGCCTGGAAGGACGATGGCACGCTTCTGTTTCAGGCCGGCGAGGGCGTGGCCACAACCGTCGGCACGGTGAATCTCGACGGCAATAAGCAGACCTTGATCGAAGGCGACGGCCCTATACTCTCCGGTCTTTCATTGTCGAACGACGGACGCACGGCCGCCTTTGTGGGCCATAGCCCCCAGCATCCGCCGGAAGCGTTCCTGCTGGAGACGGGCGGAGCGGAGGCCAAGCGGCTGACCAACAGCAATCCGTGCCTCGGCGATATGCGATTCGCTAAGCAGGAGGTCGTTGAGTGGAAGGCACGCGATGGCCTCAAACTAGAGGGCATCCTGGTATATCCGCTGAACTATACAGAAGGACGCCGATACCCGTTGATCATGTCAGTACACGGCGGCCCCGAGTCTCACATAAGCAATGGATGGGTGACCAGTTACGGGCGTCCTGGGCAAGTAGGAGCCGCACGAGGCTTCGCGGTGTTCTATCCCAACTATCGTGGAAGCACCGGTCGCGGAGTAGCCTTCTCGAAACTTGGCCAAGCAGACGCGGCCGGCCGAGAGTTCGATGATCTGGTGGATGGCGTGGATCACCTGATCGCCATGGGCATTGTTGACAAAGACAACGTGGGCATTACCGGCGGTTCCTATGGCGGCTACGCGTCAGCGTGGGGAGCCACGTACTACTCGCATCGCTTTGCAGCCAGTGTGATGTTCGTCGGTATCAGCGACAACGTCTCCAAGCTGGGCACGACGGACATTCCCGAGGAGATGTATCTGGTTCACCATCTCAAACGGCTTTGGGAAGACTGGGACTACTTCCTCAAGAGCAGTCCGATTCGCCATGTTCAGAAGAACCGCACGCCGACGTTGATTTTGCACGGCAAGAGCGATCCGCGAGTGCATCCGTCGCAATCACTTGAGTTGTACCGGCACTTGAAGACGCTCAAACAGGCGCCCGTCCGATTGGTCTGGTATCCTGGCGAAGGCCACGGAAACCGCCGCGCCGCAGCCCGCTTCGACTACAACGTGCGGATGCTGCGATGGATGGAGCATTATCTGCAAGGCCCCGGCGGCGACGCGCCGGCCCATGCGATCCACTATGCCAAAGAGTACGGAGAGGATTAGGCTTTGCTTCGAAGCCGTGGCGGCCGCCTTCACGGGAGGGCGAAGCTCCTGCTGAGCCGGACGTGTGTCACCAATGCGCGGCTCGGCAGGAGCCTCGCCCTCCCGTTCTGAGACAATGCTTTGCACACGAGCGTCGCTCGTACATCTTCCTGCGTTACTCCAGCAAGCGTTTCGCAAAGGCGAACGAGGCGGCACGGCGGGCATTGTAGTTTTCGTCTTCTGGATTGAAGCTAGTGATCTGCACCGTCGGCCGGACGGATTCGATGTACTTGCCATCGCCTATGTAGATGGCCGTGTGCCGGATTTTTCCGTGGCGGCCCAGGAAATACAATGTGTCGCCGGGACGGAGACCTTGCCGATACCACCGCGTGGCGACGAGTGCCCCGAGATAGACCTGCTGGTTGGAGTCACGAGGCAGACTGATTCCTTCCGCGCCAAAAGCAACTTGGACCAGCCCGGAACAGTCGATGCCGTGCGACGTCTTTCCACCCCAGAGATATCTGGTTCCCAATAGGCTCTGGGCGTTGTCGAGTACGCGCTCCACCTGGCGGTTGAAATCGTCCTCATGGATTTCGCAGGAATCGCTGGGAACGGCAATACGTTCGCCCGATGGCAGCTCTGCGATGATGTTATCCTGCTCGTGGCCGGCGCACTTCAGCCGTGAACCGACCGGCAGCATGCGAGCATTTGCGGCCTCCCAGTCCTTCCGCACAAACACCCGAGGGACGCTCGAGTAGCGTGCAAACTCCCCCGCATCAACGCGATGGACATCGTCTGCGGACACGTAGCCAACATAGCCTTCGGCGCTATGGCAGAGGTAGAACCCTTCTTCCGCTTCCTTCAGAAGATACAGCGGCGAACCCAGCAGGCAGTCGGTAACTACCTCTCGTCCGGCGGTTGGCCCATCGAAGCTCAGGCTGTGCGCGGTTTCGACGAAGCCGAATTGCCGTGGGCCAAGGTCTTTCGATGGCAACACTTCTGTCCGATCATCCACTCGATCAAAGCCGAGGCAGCGAAGGAACTTGAGTAACGCTGCGCGATTCTCCTCGAACTCGATGAAGCCCTCTACGACAACCCGGCCATCGGCGCGCGGTTCAGCCTGGACCTCAAAGGCGAACAGTCGAACATCGTTGATCAACTGACGTTTGAAAAACTTGATGTACTGGGGCAGGCGTTCGGGACGACCAGTGCCTTGCGGTTCGACCACGGCAATGAGACGCTCGAAGTAGGCTCGATCAGAGGAGGCTGCGGTTGGCGCAACAGGCGCAGTTTGGGCTAGCGATTGTGCGCTCGACCATAACGCACATACAGTCACCGCGATCACACGGAATAAAGAACCCACGGCCATCGTCTCCCCAAAACTCGTTGGATCTATTCGCTTGCGTCGAATCATGTTATGGTAATTCCAACCTTCGTACAAACGCCAGGAGACGAACGATGAAAAGGAACTTGTTAATCGCTGTGGTCGTTGGCTTGCTCCTAAACTGCGACAATTGGGCCGATGTTTCCGCTGGGGAAAACGAGGGCGGCGACAAGCCGATGTCGCAGGCCCTGTCTGAGAAGGAGAAAAGTGATTTGAAGGCCGATGCAAAGACATTTCTGCGGGAGTACCGGAGCGAACTCGCCAAACTGGAGATCCGGGCGAATCTGGCCATGTGGACGGCGGCGAACTCGGGGAAAAAGGAGGATTTCGATGCATCCGCCGAGGCGTCGTTGGCGCTGAAGAAGTACCATAGTGATGCGGAAACGTACAAACGCGTTACGAAGTTGATGACGGTGCGAAAAGAGCTTCATCCGGTCGAGGCACGGGCTTTGCACGTGGCGGGGTTGGCGTACAAGCGGAACCAACTGCCGGCCGATCTACTTGAGAAGATGGTCAACCTGTCAACCGAGATCGAGCGATTGTTCAACACGTATCGTGCAGACGTTGACGGCAAGAAGTACTCGAACAACGACCTGTTGGAGATACTCGGCGAAGAGGACGACTCGGACCGGAGGAAGGAGGCGTGGGAAGCGTTGAAGCAGGTCGGCGGGGTCGTGAGCCCGAAACTCGTCGAATTGGCCAAGATCCGCAACGAAGCGGCTGCACAGTTGGGTTTCGACAACTACTGGGACATGGCAATTCGGCTGCAGGAACACGAACCCAAGCAGCTTCTGGACATCTTTGACGAGCTTGAACAACAGACTCGCAAGCCGTTCAAACGGATGAAGGCCAAAATGGATCGCGAATTGGCCGAACGCTTCAGCATTAAGCCGAAGGAATTGCGGCCGTGGCACTACGATAACCCATTCTTCCAGGCCGCACCGCCATCCGCCGCAGTCGACTTGGACGAATTCTACGACCAGAAGGCCAAGGAAGATATCGTCGAGATTTCGCGCCTGTTCTACGACGACATTGGGCTTCCGATCGGCGAAGTCCTGAAGCGAAGCGATCTGTACGAGCGAGAGGGCAAGGACCAGCACGCGTTCTGCATCAGCATCGACCGTGCCGGCGACGTTCGCACTTTGTGCAACATCAAACCGACGGCCGAGTGGATGGATACGCAGATGCACGAGCAGGGCCACGCAGTGTACGACCTGTACGTGGATCGCAAACTGCCCTACAACCTGCGCGAGCCTTCACACGCGTTCACGACCGAAGGCGTAGCCATGCTGTTCGGCGCGTTGGCCAAGAATCCGACCTGGATGATCGCCTACGCAGATGCGGATCCCGAGCGTGCCAAGGAACTGGGCGAGGCGATACTCGAACAACGCCGCCGCGAGCAGTTGATCTTTGCCCGATGGACGATGGTTATGCTGAACTTCGAGAAGTCGCTGTACGAGAACCCCGACCAGAACCTGAACACGTTGTGGTGGGACTACAAGGAGCGATTTCAAATGCTCACGCGCCCGGCCGATCGCGACCTGCCGGATTGGGCGGCCAAACCGCACTTCACCATCGCTCCGGTCTACTACCACAATTACATGCTGGGCGAGTTGTTTGCTGCCCAACTGCGAAACACGCTGGCCAAGCTGGCCGGCCACGAAGGTCCGACTACCGAGCTGAGCTTCAACGGCCGCAAGGAGTTCGGCGACTTCCTGAGGCAGAAAGTGTTCAAACCCGGTAACGCCATGCCCTGGCCAAACTTCGTACGTTACGCCACGGGTGAGCCACTGACGGCGCGATACTATGCCGCCGAGGTGAGGTAGGCGGGTGGACGTCGGGTCTCGGGTTTCGGTGGGCGCGAGTTGCTCGGGCGGTCTCGTTCGCGCCTGATTTGAGCTTCTTTAGCGTTTGTCGCGTGACGAATGGGAATCGTGACAACGTTCCGCTGTACCGATGCCAGTCGCATTAACGAACACTAATGGGTTAAACCAACTCGGCGGCCTCTCCCGATCGTTACTTGTGCGCGAGAGTAGTTGACATTAGCACACGTGTACATTAGAACACATGCCGGCAAGCTGCGAACAACGCACCCGAAGAGGGAAAGGCCATGATTGCTCGAACCCAATCGGCCAGTTCAAGGTCTGTTTCCGCCTACAGCAACGGCCAGCCCTATGCACCGGCTCGTGGACGTTACGCTCCGCGGGCTACGGTCGAGGACCAACTTGGTTCGACTGCGCCGGTGGTGGAGGGATGCCCGACGGCAGGCGAGTTCCTGCGGAAGA
>CAZURK010000046.1:48885-68048 GCA_964623055.1 uncultured Pirellulaceae bacterium | reverse complement strand
TGTTGCCCAGAGCAGCAGCAATTACGGAGAGCCCGTCGTCGTAGAACGCACGAAGCTTCCGAACTGCCTGCCTGACGGCTGGTGGTTCAGTCGGAGGTCGCCTGCGCGTGGAGGATTGCCCTCGCTTTGATTTGGCCATCGCTGGTGGTCCCTGGTCGTCAGGAGCATGTGAAAAGGCTTCTACATATTATCGACCAGTCTGGCGCATTGAAATCGGCGGGCGGGCAAGTTCCAGGGCCACGACTTGTTCTTGCGGATTTTGGCGTATGCCCCTGATGACGAGAAGCCGAGTATTAAGGTGGATTGCAGGAAGGGGAGAATCAGGTAGCCTACGAGACAGTGACCTTCGCACATACGATCCCGGAGGAATCCCTCACGTGACCAAGAGAGACCTTATCCGTTCCGTTTGCAGAGATCTCAACATCGCCCCGAAGCTGGCCCAGGTTGCCGTGCAGAAGGTTCTGGACACGGTGCTGGAGAGGATCGCGACGGAAGGGCGTGTTGAGCTTCGCAATTTCGGGATCTTCGAGGTCAAACGGAGAGCGGCCCACAAGGCGCGGAATCCGCGCACGGGGGAGAACGTTAATGTGGCAGAGAAACATGTCGTCACGTTCTGTCCGGGCAAGGAGATGCAACAGCGGATCGAGAGCCGGAAGGACCGGCATAACGGTCCCACAAACAAGGAATGACGCATGGGATTCTTGTCTGGAAGCATGACGTTCGAGTGTTTTCGCATCGACCGCGAGCAGCCCCGTCAATTCGGGTCTGAACACGTCGAGATCCTGGAAAAACAGGCTATTGGCGAAGCCAAGAGTTACTCGAACGAGCAGGCAAGGGTTGGCTTTCTGGCGGGCGATCACCTACTCGACTACGACTTCGATCTGGAGAAAAACGTCTTTGGGGATGCGTTGCACTTCGCCGTGCGGATGGACACCAACCAGGTTCCCGCCGCCATTCGCCGTGCATGGCTGCAAATCGAGCTGGCCGTGCTCACGGCCGATACACCAGGCCGTCGCCCCACCAAGGCCCAGCGTCAGGAGGCCAAGGACGCAGTTGAATCGCGCTGCGGAGAAGCCGCTCGCAGCGGCCAGTTCCAGCGAATGCAGCAGTTTCCCGTCCTCTGGGACGCGAAAGACAGCCTGGTGTACTGTGGCGGTACCAGTTCTGTGGCCAGCGACGTATGCTCCGATCTCATGTTCAAAGCGTTCGAGCTTGAACTGCGGCGGCTGTCATCAGGGAAGATCGCCATCGAGTGGGCGACGAAGGCCAGGCAACGCCGGGCGTTGAATGATGTCGTCCCCGCCAACTTCCGTGGTGATGGTGCTAGAGCGGATGTTGCCTGGTGGGATGGCGAACGAGACAACTATGACTTCCTCGGTAACGAGTTCCTGCTGTGGCTCTGGTTTCGTTGGGAGGCGCAGGGCGATACGATCAAGCTGTCCGACAGGTCCGAGGTTACGGGCATGTTTGCCCGGACCATCACGCTGGAGTGCCCACGTGGTGAATCTGGCAAGGGCACAATCTCATCCGACGATCCGACGTACCTGCCGGAAGCGGCCCAGGCGATCCGCTCCGGTAAACTGCCCCGCAAAGCCGGTCTGATTCTCGTCCGCCACGGCGAGCAGTACGAACTGACGCTCCAGGCTGAGACGTTCGCGGTCAGCGCCGCCAAGATCCACGTCGACGAGGATGCCGAAGGACGGGGAATCCTGGAGGATCGGATCGAGGGCGCCCGGGGGCTGAAAGAGACGCTGGACCTGCTGTTCCAAGCCTTCTGCGAACGCCGTATCGGCAAGAACTGGTCGAGCGATCTGGAACAGATGCAGGGCTGGCTGAAAGCAAAGCCCCGCGCGAGGCGAACGTGAATCCGTGTAGCTGCTGAAACGATATCGGGCAGGTATCAGTTGCCAGCCTATCAGGTTCGCTCGAATGACTCCAGCGACTCCGTCACGCATGTAACATAATCGCAAATGGACCACGCCGGACATTGTCTCCGGCGATAGTGTGAACGGAATGGGGATCTGGCGTCAGCAGGAATGCAGCAAGTGCGTATCCGATACGCATTCCGTGGAAAGACACGGGGGACACGCGAGGCACCAAGAAGAAACTGGCGCGGTCGCTACTTCCCCCTGATGACCATCCCAGTTTCACGCTTCGCGTCGGTTTGATCAGTTTGACGAGATGCGCTCGATATCAACTGTCGGTAACGCTGCTCAAGCTGTCTCTGAAGGCTTTCTGTGTCCGCGAATTGCGTAGGAAGTCCGTTGAGATTCGAGCCGTCCATGATACCGTCCTCTCTTGGCTGGATGATGTTTGTGGGGACGCGTGAGAAAATGAATATTGGATAGATCGGTTAGGTACTCGGCGAACTTTGGGGCAAGCGTGCCGCCTCGCTACAGCGTGAAAAGTCTACGCAGCCATTACAGAATGCCATCGGTGCCGATTGATGTGCCCCGGCGCCACGATACAATCATGCCCAAAGCAGTGGAGCAGCCCGAACGTGTTGGTATCGGGCAACACCACAGAGACACTTTTCACAGGATAGGGATTGGACGACATGGCAGAAGGTACGATCAAGCGACTGACCGACAGAGGTTTTGGGTTCATCAACACGGGTGGCGACAAGGACATCTTTTTCCACATGTCAGCTTTGGTAGATGTAAGCTTCGAGGATCTCCGCGAGGGGCAGCGGGTGTCATTCGACGAAGCACATGGCCCCAAGGGGCCGAATGCGGAGAACGTGAAGCTGGTTTTCTAGATGCCGGAACACCGCAGACGACAAGAAAGCCGACGAGAATTGATCTTCGGGTGATTCGACGGACGATTATTCACTCGGATTGGATGGTGGAACGGACATGCTATGCTGCACCAATGGCTGATACTGCAAGATGGAAATCAGCGGGGCAGGGAACCAAAACATGCTTCCCTGACAATCCTGCGGCCTGCTGATGAGAGCGGCTGTTGGCGGTTGTGAAGAACGATGGTGGGGAATGTCGACAGTGCGACGGCCGGGGACGTCAAACGGCCCCAGAGAGTCATGTCATGGACTGCTGGGACTACCTGCGCCCAGTACCTCAACGTCACGATCAGGTCCGCTCGTTGTCACCTGACGTCGCTGGGATTGCGAACTCAGTTCCCAGCCAAGCAATGGCCTCATCGAATAGCGAACGTGGAACTTGCGTATAGTGCTTGTCCGATGTGCGTCGAGGAGCATGTCCCAGGAAAAGATCCTCCAAGCCCGCGTATTTCGGATGGTTGCGGAGCGATGATGCGGATGTCTTCTTCAAGGACTTTTGAGGTTTCTTGATGTCCGTCTTTCGCTTGAGTCGCTCAAACGCACTCCGGACGTTATCATTTCTCTTCAGCCGGTTGTCGTCTCCGACCTCGGAATACCACAGCGGATCACCCTTGGAATTCAGGAGCGCTCTTCCGGAGTCGCCTCCGCAGTATTCCTGACGGAGGAGGCGCAGCGTTTCAGGCCAGAGCGGATAGCTTACCACCGGTACATTCTCCCAGTCTTTCGTCTTCGAGCGTTTGCGAGTAACCCGCCCGGATTCCCAGTCGACCTCAGCCACGTCGAGATCGGCGATGTCTTTCTGAGTCATCCCGCAGTTTAGCATCAACAGGATATACAACTTCGTGCGATCTGAAGCCTCTCGCAGCAGTGTCGCTATCTCCTGCTTCGTGAACGTGACGATCGAAGATGAACTCCTGCTAATCTGCAGCGCCTTCGACTTTTCCGCCATAATACGCGGCAACGAAGGAATCGCCTCGATCACCCACAGCCAGCGAACAAACGACTTCACGGAGTTGAGCCGGTCTGACGCAGTCGTCTGGCTCCACTTGTTGGCTTGGACGTCTTCGAGCAACGCTAGACGATAACCGCTGAGTTGTTTGCCGGTAATGTCGACGACATCGGTTTCGCTCCCGATCCAATCCCGAAAGTGCCCCAGGTGAACCCGGAGTGTAAAGCCACGAGCCGCTGTGAGCTGCCCCGCAGCGACAGACGCCTTCTTCTCTTCGATGAATCGCTCCACGTATGCTTGCACAGTCTGATCAGCTGGAGCGGCGGATCGCTTCATCACGTCGAGGCGGTCCCTCCAAATCTTAAACTTCTCTTTATTCGGATCGGAAAAACCCAGATCGAAGTCGAATTCTCTCGGGTCTATCACTATGCCGTGATCAGGCGTGTCGGCGTTGCTATCGACGAACTCCCGAATAGCGGCCCTGTACTTCTCGTATCCGGTCAGCTGCCGGACCATGTCTGGCGGTTCCCATGAGGCAGCGTCTAATGCCGCGAAGACCTCGGCAAACTCCGGGGGACAAGTGGAGAGATCAAACTGGCCCGCAAACGTGTCTTCACGCGCGACTGGTATTGGCTTGGCGGCGGCAAAGTGACGTCGGAGGCGATCCAACTTTGCCAGGGCCCTATCAGACATTTCGTCATCCCCAGGGTGCTTCCGGCACCAGCTCAGCACGGATTCCCACTCGCGGATGGCTCGTTCGTATTCAGCCTGATGCCGTTTTGGGCTTGAAGCATCAATCCTCAGCTTCAGCCTCTCCCACTCTTCCAGCGCCGTCTCGTAGGCCTGGCGGTTGCTCTTCCCATGCCCTCCTGAGAAATAGTAGGCTTTCCGCTTGTATTTCTTTCGCCAGCGACCTGGGCGGCGACCCGATCCAGGCTGCCAAGTGAGCTTGAAGTTGCGTGGCATCAGGGGCTCTTGCTTCACGTCGGTGACACCTTCTGTGATACCCTTTTTGCAGGATCTGGGACGAAAAGGGTATCACCGACATGAAGAAAAGCCGCTATTCCCTGGTTTTTTCTTGTAGATCGCAGCGTTCGCAATGCTGAGGTCGGGAGTTCGACTCTCCTCGCCTCCACTGACCGGCCGACACGTGTGTCGCGCCGGTTTTCTAATGCGCGGGGGGTTCGCGTTCCAAGGCGTCGCCGGTTTCTATCACGCCCAGCAGTTGCCCGGGTGTGACGATATCACCCTCGGCAACGCGTTTTTCGGAAAGTCTGCCAGTCGCCGGTGCCGGCAAATCAACGACTACCTCGCCTGCCAATACCTCTAGCAACCTATCACCTTGAACCACCTCGGTACCCATTGGTGCGAGCCAGCAACCGACGGTGATTGTCCGCTTCGGCAGACCCAGATCAGTCATTTCAAGGGGGATAATCATGGCGGCTGGCTACGACTCCTCAGGGCATCCCTCCCTGGAAGCGAAATCTTCGAATGGAAATGTTGCTGTCTCAACAACGAATTACCCTCGGTGAATGCGTTTTGGAAAGCAGTCCGTACTCTAGCGTGCGAGGGTTGTGATGAATAGCGACGGAAACACGAACGTGCCGCCCAAACCCGGCCAGAGCGACGAGCGGATGTGGGGCATGTTCTGTCACCTGAGCACGTTCAGCGGCTACTTTGTACCAATGGGCAACATACTTGGGCCATTGGTGGTATGGCTAGTCAAGAAGGACGAGTATTCTCTGGTCGACGATCAAGGCAAGGAGGCATTGAATTTCCAGATCAGCGTAATGATCTGGGCTATGATCGCTGGTGTTCTCTGTTTTGCGCTAATTGGAATCCCATTGCTCCTAGCGCTCGTGGTCTTCAATCTTGTGGTGACCATCATGGCTGCGATCCAAGCGAATCAGGGCAACTGCTATCGCTACCCGATGACGATTCGATTTGTCCAGTAGGCCACGTCTCACCCTTGCCCTCCCGCTCGGAACGCCACCCAGCTACAATGATCCGGTTTGGCGAGCGGCAGATGAGTTCATACCCACCGTAGCGGAAGTCGCCAAGACTTTCGGCTGGTCACCGAGACTCTTGGCGAGTTTCGCTACGGGTGAGTCCTCTTTCGCCGCTCGCCTTGGGAAGAGGCGACTAGTACCTCTCGCGGATTGGCTCTGTCAGTAGGATGGATTGCCTAATCCGTCCGTGGAGCGGATTCCAGCGTCGAAGACCGGACGGATTAGGCAATCCGTCCAACGGCCCAACCTACAAAGACAGATGACGTAAGGCACTGGTGAACCTGAAGCGAGCTGTGTCGCTCTATCTCAAACAGCCAAACGCCACTTTTTCGGAAACGGAGCGGGTATGACCCAGCGGAGGATCCTCGTCACATCGGCTCTGCCTTATGCCAATGGCCCGATTCACATTGGGCATCTGGTGGAGTACATACAAACGGACATTTGGGTCCGATTTCAGAAGCTGCGCGGCCAACACTGCATCTACATGTGTGCCGACGACACGCACGGTACGGCCATCATGATTCGCGCTCGCCAGGAGGGACGCAGCGAGGAGGAAGTGATCGCCGAAATGCAGGAATCCCACGAGCGGGATTTTGCCCGTTTCGATATCGTCTTTGATAACTACGGAAGCACGAACAGTCCGAAAAACCGGGAGTTATGCGCGCAGTTCTGGACGGCACTTCGTCAGGCGGACCTGGTGTTCGAGAAGGAGATCGTCCAGTTGTACGATCCCGAGGCGGGCACGTTTCTCGCGGACCGGTTCGTCAGAGGGAAGTGTCCCGGTTGCGAAGCGGAAGACCAGTACGGCGACAATTGTGAGGCGTGCGGGTGTACGTACAGCCCCGCTGATCTAATCGACCCGGTTAGCACCTTGTCCGGGGCCACGCCGGAACCGCGCAAGGCGACGCACCTGTTCGTGCAGTTGGAGCAGTTGCACGATTTCCTGAACCAATGGACCCAAAGCGGCGATCATCTGCAAACCGAGGTGGCCAACTACCTGAATGGCCATTTCCTGCATGAACCGTTGCGCGACTGGGATATCTCACGGCCCGCGCCGTATTTTGGGTTTGAGATATCGGACAGTCCGGGCAACTATTGGTACGTCTGGTTTGATGCTCCGATTGGATACATTGCCTCGACCAAGCAATGGTGTGATCGCCATGGTGAGAGTCTGGACGCTTGGTGGCGAAGCGAGCAGACGGAGATCCATCATTTCATCGGCAAGGACATCACGTACTTCCATACGCTGTTCTGGCCAGGCATGTTGAAAGTCGCCGACTTCCAGCTTCCGACGAAAGTGCACATCCACGGTTTCCTGACCGTCGGCGGCGAGAAAATGGCGAAACGCAAGGGCACGTTTGTCCAAGCCGCAACCTACCTGAATCACCTGAATCCCGCCTACCTTCGCTACTATTACGCGTCGAAGCTCGGGCCGCGGTTGGACGATCTGGATTTGAATCTGGACGAATTCGCCACGAAAGTGAACGCCGATCTTGTCGGAAAGGTGGTGAACCTCGCCAGCCGTTCGGCCAAGTTCGTTCACAACGTGGGTTTGTCAGAGGCGTATCCCGACGATGGCGGTCTTTTCGCCGACGCAGCCGCGGCAGGCGACGAAATCGCCGAAGCGTATGAGAACTGCGACTACAACAAGGCCATGCGCCTGATCATCGAGTTGGCCGACCGAGCCAACCCCTATGTCGAATCTGCCCAACCGTGGAATCTGCGAAAGGACCCGGACAAAGCGGGGCAGCTCCGGGACGTGTGCACGGTAGCACTGAATCTGTTCCGGCAGCTTGCCATCTACCTTGCGCCAGTGCTGCCACGGCTGGCCGAGCAGACGGGCGAGTTGCTGTCGAAACCTATCGAGCATTGGGGCGAATCGAAAACGCCGCTGGTCGGGACGCCGGTGGCCAAATTCAAGCACATGTTGAAGCGAGTGGAGAAGAAGGACGTTGATAGCATGATCGAAGAAAGCAAAGAGCCGGAAATGGTCGAGTCGTCCAGCGCGGCGGAGTTTCAAGATAGCGATCAGCCGCTCAAAGACGAACCGTTGGCCGAGACCTGCACCATCGACGAATTTGCCAAGGCCGATTTGCGCGTGGCCCGCGTGGTGGCCGCCGAGGATGTGCCGGAGGCTCGGAAGCTGCTCAAGCTGACCGTAAGTCTCGGCGGTGACGAGCGCCGCACCTTGTTCGCCGGAATCAAAGCGGCCTACAAGCCAGAAGACTTGGTTGGCCGACTGGTGGTCGTTGTCGCCAATCTGGCGCCTCGCAAGATGAAGTTCGGCACGAGCGAGGGTATGGTATGCGCATCCGGACCGGGCGGGGAGGACGTCTTCTTGCTAAGCCTTGACGACGGCGCACAACCGGGACAGCGTATACACTGAACGCGATGAAGGACACGTTTCTCAGCCGACTTGCCGACCGGTTCATCCTTTGCCCAACGACGCATCGGATTCCCGTCGACGGCAAATCGCGTCGCACGCTTCCTGTCGGCGACGACCAGATCGAGATCTGGACCCACCGAGTTCGGGCCCAACACACGGACGACGTGGACGTGTTTGTGCTGAAGTTGGTCGGCGCCGGAGGTCGGGCGGAACGCGCGACGGACCAGCCCGTGAACTATTGGCCGAACATCCGGGCGGAAATCTGGGCGGCCAATCCGCCGGGCTACGGAGGCAGCGGCGGCCGTGCCAGTCTCCAGAAGTTGCCGGCCGTTGCCACTGCTGTGTACGACGAACTGACAAAGCACGCCTCCGGACGGCCAATCCTGGTGCTCGGAAGCAGTTTGGGCGGGGTGAGCGCCTTGTACCTGGCAGCCGTTCGCCCAATCGCAGGGCTAATCGCGAGAAACGCGCCGCCGCTTCGCGAAGTAATACTGGGCAGGTATGGATGGTGGAACCTGAATGTCGGTGCCCGGATCATTGCTTGGCAGGTGCCGATAGAGCTCTGCTGCATTCGCAACGCTGGGCGAGCCTCCGCCCCCGCCGTCTTCGTTACCTCGGAAAGGGATCGGATCGTCCCATCGCGGGTTCAGCGATTGGCCATCGACGCGTACGCGGGCGAAAAAAGGATACTGGTCTTGCCCAACGCCGGTCACGTCACGTCGATGACCGAGGGCGAGGCCGAGCAGTACGGATCGCTGCTCGATTGGCTTTGGAAAAGGCTCGGGGCAGACGTGGCGTAATACGAAACCGGCTAAACGACGCGGCCTCACTGCTGGTCGCGTAGCTCAGTGGAGGAGACATCCACCCGAAAGCGTTCTTCTGGGACCTCCGTGCAAAGGTGGCTCAGCGACGGCGGCAATTCGATGTCCGATAGCGTGCAGAAGCGACCGTCGACTTGCCGGCCCAAGACGAGAAACCGGCAGCCCTGGCGGGTGATTTCATCGATCGCCCTATCCCGCGAAGCGTCGCAGTTGTCGTAGTAGCGAGCGTCGGCGATTCGTGCGATCGTGTCGGCCCCCGTCAGAAAGACGGTTCCGGGAAACAGACGCGATTTCTCGACGAACGTCGGGGCGCGAGTAATCCACACGGTTTCCGCTGCCGCGAACTGCTCGACTCGCCGGACCACTTCATCGCGATCCAAAGGCTGTTTGTCCACGTTCGTGATCGATAGCTCGAAGTGAATCGGTACCGCGAGCATCTCGACCCCGATCTGTGCGATCTCCTGATGTCCCATGTGCAGCGGGTTGAACGCGCCTGGAAAAACGGCCTGTGGCAACGGACGGTCCGCATCACCGGATCCATACCGGCTCCAGACACCGCCGTTGCGGACGACCAGTTCGTTGGCGTCGGTCGGCAAGAGCATCATCTGAGCATCCTTCGGGACGCGCAGGAAATAAGTGGGGCACGATTCCATCGTGCCAGGCACCTTGGAAACGTGCCCCACAATGGTAATTCGAACGCAATTCTCGACGCGGTCCTCAGCCGCCGTTGGCTTCTCACGCAGATTGCCACGGATCGGCCTCAAGGGTCTCCAGCAAGCAGTCGAGAACGCAGCCGGCAGCTTCGCGTTGGCGCGACAACCTATCGTCGGCCACCAAACGGCACTCGTTGGCCCGCGCGACCACGACATCCTTGCTGTCGGGCAAACGTACGGCTACGGCCACAAAGACCAAACCGTCTTGCTCTGGCGGCGCATTCGGGCCCAGGTGACCCGTCACGGCTGCTGCAATGTCCGCCTCCGGCGTATTCGTTAGAACGCCGCTGGCCATCAATCTGGTAACCGTTTTGCTGACGGCCGAGTGCTGCTCCAGGACCGCGGTTGGGATTCCCAGCCAGCCGGTCTTCGTGGCTTCTCGATAAGTGACGGCCGAGCCGCATAGATAGTTCGATATCCCCGGAACCCGCGCCAGCCAAGCCGACACCAAGCCAGCCGTGCAGCTCTCGGCAAAGACAACACGACGTTGGGCGGCTGCCAGCAGTTCAGCAATGCGCGCGCATCGTACCTGGATATCCGATTCTGCGACCTTCATGCGAACGCGACAGAACGATTGTCAAAGGTGCATTAGGCGGAAGCCGACTCACCGGCTGGCGTCTCCGGAGGCTGCTCGGGCTCGGCACCGGCGGACAGCAGTCGCTCGCCAACCTGAGTCTGTTGCATCATGCCCATCATTTCGTCGAAACGTTCTTGATGGATTCGATAGTAGATGTGTTTGCCTTCGTGCCGTGTGTCGACCAAGCCCGCCATGCGAAGCAAGCCCAGATGATGGCTGACCGCTGGCTGACTCTGGCCTAATCGCTCCCACAGGTCCCTGACGCACAGTTCCTTTCGGGCACCAAGCATATCCAGAATTCGAAGTCGTGTCTCGTCCGCCAGAAGCTTGAACAGTTGTGCAAGATCTTTGACGACTCCACCAGTCGGTCGTCCGGTTGCTTCATCCCGTGTCTCAGGTGTCACTGAACTGGATAATCGGCTGATCATCTGTGTTCATACTCCTATCGCTGAATAAAACGAACTGCTTTTTCGGCTCACTCTGGGGGCTGTGGTGGCAGCTCTTCGGTCTGTGGCTGGGCCTCGGTCTGTGGCTCGGCTTCCGTCTGCAACTCGGCCGGCGTCTCCGAAGCGCCGGGAAAGCGGCAAAGCGGCTTGTTCGGCCCCGGCACGTCCAGCAAGTCTGCCATGCTCGTGCTGCTGAATCGATCCTCTAGCACTTGTGCCGCATCCTCCAGTTGCTGGTGCAAAGGACAGAGGTTGCAGCCGTGGGTGGGGACACCGAGCGGGCATTCATCGAATCGCCGGATTGGATCCACCGCGTTGATGATCTCCAGCATTGACAACTCGGAGGAATCTTTGGCCAGAGTGAACCCGCCATTCAGGCCGCGTTGTGAATTGACGAGCCGGACGCGACTAAGTGATTGCATCACTTTCGCAAGATAGCCAGCAGGTATCTGCGTGGCGTCCGCAATCTGTGCCGTCGTGCGTGGTTTCCCTCCCTGGTCAGCCAAGAATACGATGGCACGCAAGGCGTATTCAGCCGTTTGAGAAATCATAGCCCCTACCTCGAATTAGATTTTCGGACATCAACATCCAAAATATAATCAACGAACTTGGATGTCAACAAGGTCCGCTGATTTATTGGCGGTTTCTGATTAAGCTCCCGACTCGCTACGAGACTCCCAGGTCGCCGTTTCAATAACGGCAGACCAGCACGATGCATTTGCATCACCCGCGCAGACGAAAGTGTCCTGACATCGCCCAGAAAAGTCCGGACGTGGATAACCGGCATTTCTCTTGTCTTCTAAGTGGTTTTTCCTGGCTTGCCCTGTCTTCTTATTTTCGCAATGGATTGATTTTGTTCTGGTTCCCGATACGAATTCACATAAGCCTGGGAGTTTATGGAGATATCTCATGCGACATTTCATCAAGTACGTGCTTGTGACGGCGGTGTTATTGTTTGGCTTCCACACCGCATCGAAATACAGGGCTTCCTCGCCGCAGCAGTCGACTGCGGATGTCGCAGAATCGGAAACAGCGGCTCTTTCTTCACATCCCGATGCCCAATCGGCTGGTCGCGACACTGAGTGGCGTGCACCCGTCGCGGCTTTGGGCGAAACCGAGAGATCCGCGAAGGACGTAGTCGAAACAGAATCGTCCGATACGTTCCAACGCCCAGCAGTACACAAACAACCCACGATCAAGCGATCATCCAGTGCCGACGCATATCGCTTGGCCGAAGATTGGTCGAGCCAAGAAGACTGGTCGAGTGGAGAATCGTCATGGTGGGATCAAGAGCCTTCCGACCACGAGCCGAAAGCGAGCCACAAGCCGAATACGCCGGAGAAACCGAACGGCCGCAAGAGAGGTTCCACAGCCAAAGACTCTCGACCTGGAAAGAAAGCTCAGGATTCGGGCAAACGCAACACAAGCGGGAAGGCCGATGATGCCAAGCGAACAAGACGACCGGTAGAGTCGGCACGCGGCAGCGGAGGGGCGGGCTCGAACGACGCCTCGCGTGGACAGGCCGAGCCGGAGTCGGCTACGCCGGAATGGCCAATCGGGGAGAGACTTGCATCTTCTTCCAAGACGACCTTCGCCGAGCAACTGCGGAAAGAAAACCAGCGGCCGTGGCAAGACAGACCCGAAACAGCCAGTCGCAGGATTTCGCCTTTTGACCGCGATCGCGCCGGCGAAGACGAGGATCCGTTCCGCTCGAACGATGATGTGGACCGACTGGTTCCCAAAGGACACAAGCCTCGACAACCGGAAAAACCGGCAATACCCGCCACGGATGAGCAAAGGCGGCGGATGGCCAAGACACCCGAGCGGCACCGGATTGTCGAAGGGGATACGCTTCCGAAACTGGCCGTAGCCTACCTTGGGGATCGAGATCGTTACTTGGACATTTTCCGAGCGAATCGTGATGTTCTGTCCGATCCCCGGCTCCTTCCAATCGGCGAGGAGATCGCCATCCCAGCCGACCCGGTTCACGATTCGGGCCGGTCCAGTCCACCTTCGCTGGCCAAAGGCACCGAGACCCAATGGGCCAACGACGACGGCGAATTGGTGCCGATCCCAACGTTCGCGCTACCGCCGCGCATAAGCCGGTGACACGAGGGGACAGGCGCCTCTGGTGAGCGCTACAACGCTCGACGATGCCGCGGCCGGCGTGGCGAAAACGGGCGTGGGGCAGGCTTGGCCTCTTCTTCGGGTTCCTTTTCCACATTCGGCGAATCCGGAACCACTCGTCGCATCGTCTCGACGCCGCGGATTTCGTCGCGTTTCAATTGTAGATTGATTCGCTGTTCGATGCGTGTCAGTTCGATGCCCTGTTCCGGCGTAACGAAAGTGAAGGCCACGCCTTCTCGTCCCATGCGCCCCGTACGTCCGACCCGGTGTATGTAGTCGTCGCAGAACTGTGGGATATCAAAGTTGATGATGTGGGATATGCCGGTCACGTCGATTCCGCGTCCAACTACGTCGGTGGCCACCAAGACGCGGATCTTGCCTTCGCGAAACCGCTTCATCACTCGGTCACGCGATCCTTGTTGCATATCGCCGTGAATACAGTCGACGTTCTTGGTCAGCTTGACCAACCGTCGATACAAACGGTCCGTGCCTCGTTTGGTACGGCAGAAGATCAGCGCCTGTTGCGGTTTCTCTCGAATCAACAGCCGCACCAGCAACTCGAATTTCTTCTCGTGTTCGACCGTAAAGTAGTATTGGTCGATTGTGTCCACGCCGATGCTCTTTGGCGAGAAATTCAGCGTTTGCGGATCGTCCATGTAACGTCGTGCCAGCCGAGCGATGGGCGGTGGCACAGTGGCGCTGAGCAGGAACGTCTGGCGATCCCTGGGACATCGCCGAAGGATTCTCTCGATATCGGGACGGAAG
Source organism: uncultured Pirellulaceae bacterium (assembly GCA_964623055.1). Taxonomy (GTDB): domain Bacteria; phylum Planctomycetota; class Planctomycetia; order Pirellulales; family Pirellulaceae; genus JADHUC01. The sequence goes on along the minus strand of CAZURK010000046.1, from coordinate 54,458 downwards.
CCGATATCCAACATGCGATCGGCTTCGTCCAGCACGGCGCACCACAGATCGTTCCACACCAATGTGCCTCGCGACATGTGGTCCAGGACTCGCCCTGGCGTACCAACGATGATTTGGGCGCCGCGCCGTATCTTGTCGATTTGCCCGCGTATCGGTTTGCCGCCATACACAGCCACACAGTTGATCCTTCGGCCGTGAGCCAACTTGACAGTCTCATCGCGTACTTGAACAGCCAGTTCGCGCGTTGGTGTTAGAATCAATGCCTGAGGTCCGCGCACCTCGCGTCTGGGCTTGAGCCCCTCCAGAATGGGGATCGCAAAAGCGGCGGTTTTGCCAGTTCCGGTGCGAGCCTGACCGACTATGTCTACGCCTTTCAAAGCTGGTGGGATCATTCCAGCCTGGATTGGCGTCGGTTCCAGGTATCCAGCTCGCCGGAGCGCGCCCAGCGTGGTTTCAGATAGGCCAAGGTCTTCAAAGGTCTTCGCGCGTTTGGCTGTAGAGGGTTTCGTCAAGTTCTTCCTGACTCCACGGCGAGTGGCTTGCGGTAGGATGGGCACGTCCCATCAAATGACTGGAAGGGCTTAACTCTAACAGTGACCTTGGCTTTCGTCAACGCTGGTACGCGCCGGCATTCTCGGTGGGGTGAGGCTGATCAAGGACCTTTGTTAGCGGCGTGGCTGTACGTGCTGTGCTCTTGGTAGAGCTTCAACTGACGTTGCAGTTCCTCTGTGTATCGATGATTGCCGTTGGCTTGTGACCGTTGAATCGCGTTTTCGACCGTGGCGACCGCCTGCTCGAATCGCGCCGCTTCGGCATAGGCCGCCGCAAGGATGCTCAATCTGATCGGATTCGGGTGTTCGACCACCGCGCAGGCCCGCTCGGCCAAGCGGACTGCTTCGTCAGCCTTCCGCAATTCCTTGTCGGTGCAAGTGGCCAACAGGAAAGCCAGGTTGAACAACGCCATATCGTAGTCAGGGTCTGCCTCGATCGCCTGACGGTAGAATTGAATAGCCGGGCGGAACTGAAGGTCACGCTGGAGCGTTATCGCACAGTTGGTGTAGGCCATTGCGAGCGTCCGCCGTAGATCGCGATCCCTCCACTTGGTCAACTCGCAACCTTGCTCGGCCAGCGTGACGGCACGGTTGTCGTCGCGCAACGTGTCATCGTCGCAGGTTACCAGGTAGAAGGCAAAGTTCCTCAAGGCGTCTACATAAACGGGTTCCAGCCGCAGCGCCGTTTCGTAATGTGGAATGGCCCGGTCAAGCTGACCTCGTTTTGCCAGGCCGTCTGCCAGGGCACGATGGGCGACGGGGTTGTTGGGCTCGGCAAGCACACACTTCTCCCATAAGGAGACACTGTTTCGCCAAGATTGGACTTGGGCCCAACTCAAGATGCTCAGTACGCTCCACACACCGATCGCAGCAACCGCTGCCGCGGTCGTCCGCCCTTTCAAAGCGTTCTCCAGCGGCCTCAACCCCGCGCCCACAACGAGCGCCAAGCCCACGAGCGGCAGATACAAGAATCGGTCCGCCCGGTGAATGTGGTGAGGCATGATCTGCAGAGTCGGTCCCAGCGCAAGGCCAAACCACAACACTCCGAAAAGGACCAACTTCGCCCGCCTGAGCTTCCACAGAACGATGCCCGTCAAACACACTGCAATCCCACCGAGAATCACCTCGCCGTTCAGAAAGCTCTCGGGCCTCAACAACTCGTAAGAAAGCGACAGGTCCGTTGGCCAAGCGAGTGTCTTGAGATTCAGCCAGTACACATTCATGACCAACATCAGTCGTTGGGCCGAGAATGCCTCGACCTCCCGGGCAAGGATGGCATCGGATCCGGGTCCTTTGAGCAGGAATGTCAGTAACCCGATCGCCCAAAGCGAGGCTGTCCCAAAGAGGATCCGCCGGAACCTCGGCCCGGCCAGCGTCAGCATATCCCAGGCCACAATCAGCAAGGGGATCACGGCTCCCACGGCATTGCTCAGGCAGGCCATCGCACAGCAGAGGGCGGCAGCAAAGTAGCACGCCAGCGCCCGTCGCGTTTCTTCGGCGTCTTGGTTCAGACGTCGGGCGGTTAGATGAAAATGGATGCAGCCCAACGCCCCCAGAGTCATCAACAATTCTTCTCGCCCGGCCACCCAGGCCACGGGTTCCACGACGACAGGATGGATAGCAAAGATTCCGGCGGAAAACGCTGCCACGCAAACATCCCACCACGCCCTTGCGGATCCCTCGGCCGACGTCCAGCCGCGGAGAAGGCGGAGGGTCAGCCAGAAAACCAGTAACACATTCGCCGAGTGAATCAGGCCGTTGGTCAGCTTGAACCCTGTGGGTTCGAGTCCCCATATCTGATAGTCAACGGCGTACGTCAACGTGCGGACCGGATAGTAGCTGGTGACGCACCGTGAGGTCAGGATATGTTTCAGGTTTTGCGCTGACAGGCCGCGGATGTTGGGGTTATTGACTACTTGATCAGTGACGTCACTCTCGATGAATTCGAAACCGACAACGGCGAAGAACACCGCGCAGACCAAGCACACAAGAGCGCACGCGGCCATGAATATCGGGCCGCGGCTGGGTGTGGGTCCTTGCACCATTTGTCCCTCGCCGTTCGATCAATCGACGCTACGACGAAGTACATTCGCGTGGTATGCCGCGACCGGTCTGAAGTGTCCGCACACGTCGTTTAACGGCAAGCCGAAGACGACTGCGACCCCGGCCCACCGTCGCCTTCGGCTTGCCGTTAAACGAAGACACGTAATCCGGCCGCGGTGAACGCAGGTCGGCCGTGGGCGGTCTTCCCGAGCGAAGAATCGTGCGCCAATACCGTCGCGCGATAACGTGTCAATCCTTCAAATCGAACGTGAAGTCCTCGCCGCCTTCGGGAACTGTGGCTTTAAGATCCGTCGTCTCCGGATCGGCGTATTTCTCGGGCAACAGATGCTCGTCCACTGGGTCCACGGGGGGCGCATCTTCGTCGAATTCCGGATCGTCGGTCTCTTCGCCCTCGTCCGCTGCTCCTCCTCCCCCGGATGTATCCTTCACTTTCTCGACGGTTACGGTGTATTCGCCGGGAACGGCTCCGTCGCCAGGTGTGCCGTGGTACGTAGTCAACGCGGTTGTTCCGTCCGCCTCGGTTATGCCGTAAGCGCCCTTACCCTCTGCGGCGACTGGATGGAAGGCTACATCGGCCTCAGCAACGGTCTGGCCATTGTGCTTTACCGTCACTGTAACCGGCGCACGGTCCGGAAAACCCTCAGGCGCTCCGTCCCCACCGCAGCCCGCGAAACTCACTACTGCGACGAGGAGAAGAAGAACGATAGATCTTGACCAAGACATGGCGACCTCCCTTGAGAAAGATGTGATACCCGAGTCTGATTCGCAGCCAACCGGAGTGCGTGTATACCGCTACCGCTGAGGGGTAGCACATTTCTTCGTTTAACGGCAAGCCGAAGGCGTCGGCTTTGTTCGTATCGCAGACGCCTACGGCTTGCCGTTAAACGAGTCACTTTCGACCGGGAGCGGTATACCTGAACAACGCCTACCATCAGGTGTGGCAAGCGGCTAGCTAATTGCAGAACGGCCGAGATGTCAACCCGCCATAAAGGGTGGTGCATTGGACCTCTCCTGCCGTGACGTTTTCAGACGCGGCCCGGGGAAGCGGACGACCTGAGCCGGCTTCACACATCGGCTTTCCGTCATCCTGCGTGAACATTCTCTCGGCATCTTTCGTAGCAGAGAAGTGAGCGATCTCGTCGAACGTCGCTAGGGCATGCGTCTTTTCAGGAATTGGATTGCATGTCGAGCGTTTTCCGGTATAGAATCTCTGACAGGACTTTTTGACGCCGTCAGAGAAGAGGGCGACGGAGGGTGCTTCAAATCCATTTTTGTCGGGTTGCGGCAGACGAACTGACTGCAAGTGCCGTTCGACGCGATTGTTTCACAACTTGAATCGAAAAGCCACCTTGGTTGGGACAGGGTGCATGTCTGATTCTTTTTCCTTTCCATTCATTGACACCTTTTCGAACAGGGGGATTCGCTGATGGGTTGCGCAAGAAAGTCCTCTCGCTTGGCAGGCCCCAAACGCAGGTCTGGGTTCACTCTGGTGGAGCTGCTGGTAGTTATCGCCATCATTGGCATCTTGGTGGCCCTTCTGCTGCCGGCCATCCAGGCAGCACGCGAGGCCGCCCGGCGCACGCAATGCTCCAACAACATGAAGCAAATCGGCATAGGGTTGCACAACTACCACGACACGCATAACTCCTTCCCATTCGGCCGGGGAGGCACAGGAGGGGGCGGGGGATTCCCGCAGGAAAGCAACGGCAACACCGTTAGCGGGTTTGTCCCACTGTGTCCGTTTATGGAGGAGGGCCCCTTGTACGAACAGATCGCGGGCGGCGGGCCACAGGTTTCCACGGAAAACGGTAGCGGCCCCAGAACCTTTCGTCCGTACGGGCCGAGGCCTTGGCGGACCCATTTCCCGCCCTGGAGGACCCAAATCGATAACCTCGTGTGCCCGTCTGATCCGCACCGCAAGCCGGACGGAGCGAATTCACTTGGACGAAGAAACTATGTGCTCTGTTGGGGCGACAAGTACCATCACGCGAATAACCAAAGGGCCCCTTACAGCAGCAGCAACAACAATCTTAATGGACGCGGCGTCTTCGGATATCACTCTGGCGTTACCACAGGCGATATCTTGGACGGCACCAGCAACACGATCGCGGTCAGCGAAGCCTGTATCGTGGGCGGAGATGCAGCCGATGCGCACAGAACGGTGAAGGGGGGATTGGCACGGCGGAGCTTGAATAGGCCCTGGAACTGCCTGATGGCAATAAACCCCAACAATCCAAAGATGTTACGGGGCAATACGTACCATTCGAACAGAGGTCACATTTGGGCCCAAGGCCAATTTCATCACAGCGGGTTTTCCACGATCATGCCACCCAACGGCCCGAATTGCACGTCGGGGGGTAGCCGTGGTGCGTCGCCGCATTACGCCACCGCCCAGAGTTATCATCCGGGAGGTGTCAACGCGGTAATGGCCGACGGTTCGACACACTTTGTCAACGAGAGTATCGACACTGGCAACCTGCGCGCCGCACAACCTGTTGGAATCGCGCCCAGTCCTTACGGAGTCTGGGGCGCCATGGGTTCAAGGTCCGGCGGCGACCATCGAGGGGGCTAGAGGCAGATTCAGTGTATTGGCGTACGGAGTGACCGGGGCTGATCGAAGTGGAAGCCCCGGTCGTTCATGCGGCTGGCAGTCTGAAATGTCCGTACACCCTCCTCTCGTCTAACGGCCTCGAAACCCGAAGCGTAACACGTTCTTGCACGAAACGGCCTAACTCTGGGGTGGTCAATTTCCCGGAAACTGGGCGTGCCTTCGGGAGATGCACACATTGCCGTTGTTGCGCTCGTCCACGGGACAGATTGATGATTGCTGAATGGCGATTGTTGATCGTTGAAGTTAGGAGTCCTTCCTTCGTAAATCAACAATCAACGGTCATCAATCGTCATTCAACTCGGCCAATCTGCCCTTATCGGCGCAACAGAACAACAAAGCTAGTAGGC
>CAZURK010000046.1:38131-48785 GCA_964623055.1 uncultured Pirellulaceae bacterium | reverse complement strand
TTCAACTCGGCCAATCTGCCCTTATCGGCGCAACAGAACAACAAAGCTAGTAGGCAACACTGTAGCGCATGCTGAGCAGAGGCAGTGAAAAAGAAGGACCGCAAGCGGCAGAAACCGAAAACGCCCCACCGGAAAGAGGCCAACGGCGCTCGCTCGCCGGTTACCTGGTACGTATTGGGCGTTCTGGTGTTGGTCGGCAGTGCTGTTGCGGTGGCACTGTTGACGATTCGTAGCACGCCCCGCCTGCGGATTGACGACATCCTCGCGGCCCATCGCGAAGGCACCGAGTCGGGAGAACTGGTAATCCGAGAGCCTCTCGACGGGGTCGTGTTTCCGCCCGAGATCGTGCCGCCGACGTTCCGCTGGCAAGACACCGCCGAGGCTGCGGATGGCTGGGTGGTGACGATCGATTTTGCCGACGGCGAAGGCCGCATGAGTTTCGTCAGCGATGTCCCACAGTGGACACCTTCAGATCAAGACTGGGATACCATCAAACGGCGGTCTCTGGAAAGGACGGCCGAGGTCACGATACTAAGCGTGAACCGCCGTCGGCAAGGGGCAATTCTCTCGGCGGGACACGTTGCTGTCAGGACATCGAAGGACGAAGTTGCCGCACCGATATTCTATCGGGAAGTGAACCTGCCGTTTGCAGAGGCCGTCAAGGATCCTGCCGCCCACATTCGCTGGCGGTTCGGTACGATCTCGTCAAAGAAGCGGCCGCCGGTGGTCCTAGAGAAGTTGCCCGTCTGCGGAAACTGCCATTCTTTTTCCACCGATGGGACCGTGATGGGGATGGATGTGGACTATGGAAACGACAAGGGCTCGTACGCGATTTGCCCTGTCGCCGAGGAAATGGTGTTGGATAACGACAACATCATTTCGTGGAGCGACTACCAGCGGGAGGACAACAAGGAGACTTTGGGCTTCATGTCCCAGATCTCGCCGGACGGCCGCTACGCCGTAAGCACGGTGAAGGACTTGTCTGTATTTCTGCCCATCGATAACCTCGCTTTCAGCCAACTTTTTTATCCCGTTCAAGGGATACTGGCCTACTATGACCGCCGGACGGAGACCTTTCACGCTTTGCCTGGTGCGGATGACAGGCAATTCGTGCAGAGTAATCCTACCTGGAGCCCGGATGGCAAGTACATCGTCTACGCCCGCAGTAAGGCCCAGCAGCTAGAAACCGCCCACGCCAACCGCCGAGGGCTGTTCAAGCCGGAAGAAGTGCCAGACTCTCTTCGGGAGGGTAGATTTACCTTCGATCTATACAGGATTCCCTTCAACGACGGTAAGGGCGGCAAGCCCGAACCGCTTTCCGGCGCCTCGAAGAACGGTGTGAGCAACTATTTCCCAAGATACTCTCCCGACGGCAAATGGATCGTGTTTTGCAGGGCCAGGAATTACATGCTCCTCCAGCCGGACAGCGAACTCTATATCATCCCCGCTGAAGGAGGTGAAGCCAGACGGCTGGCATGCAATACTTCCCGCATGAATTCGTGGCACAGTTGGTCGCCCAACGGCAAGTGGCTGGTGTTTTCGTCGAAGGCTAATTCACCCTTCACGCAACTGTTCCTCACACACATCGACGAGCAGGGCTACGCAAGCCCTCCTGTCTGTCTCTCGCAGTTCACGGATCGGGACCGGGCCGCCAATATCCCGGAATTCGTCAATGCAAGCCCTGACGCGATTAACAGGATTCGCGAAGACTTCATCAACGACCTGCACTACCTCGAGGCCGGAAGGGCGAACCACTATGACGGCAACTATAATCAGGCGATCCGAGAGTTTGAGAAGGCATTGGAGATCAACTCTAGCAATGGTGACGTGTACGAAGCCTTGGGACTAACCCTGATCGAACAAGACAAGCTCGACGAGGCCGAGAAACAACTGCATACGGCAATCGAACTCGATCCCGAGCTCAAGTGGGCACATCACGGTCTCGGCGAGATCCTGACACGCCAGCACCGCTTTCCGGAAGCCGTGGAATCGTTCCGCCGAGCTCTGCAGATCGCCCCGGAGTTCGTCTCTGCACACGTGCATCTGGGCTCTCTGTTGGTCGACATGGGGAGGGTCGAAGAGGGGAGAGAGCACCTTCAGGAGGCCGCCAGGATTGATCCCAACCACCCCACAGCTTTCCGGTTGCTCGGCATCTCGTTGCTCAGAGAGGGGAAACTCGAACAAGCGGAGGCAATGTTCCGCAAGACCTTGGAGAGGGATCCCAATTGCGTTGCCGCATTGTTGAATCTGGCGACACTTGAAGTGAAGGCTTCGGATGCTGCCTTTCGCAACCTCGAGGAAGCCGTCGAGTTGGCCACCAGGGCCTGCGAGTTGACCAACTACAAAGATCCCGTCGCGTTGCTTACCCTGAGTGAAGCTCTCGCCGCTACGGGCCGGTTCACCGACGCTGCCTCCCTCGCCCGAACCGCACTCCGACTTGTCGACGGTACCGAGAACGTTGCCCTCGCCCGCGCAGCCCGTGAACGGCTTGAGCTCTACGACAAGCAACGCACCATTCGACGAGACGATTCCACCGAAGCCGTGAAGTAGGGATTTCGCCGGACTGGTGTTCCTGACAGGGAACGCGCCGGCAGACTGTGTGATCTTGGTCCAGTGATCTAGGATCAGTTGATCCGAGCGATGCCGATTGACGGCAACTCAAAGCCGTCGCGGTCTACGATTCGCCATCCCGCTTCCACGGCTCGCGATACTCGTAGTCCAGCAGTTTGTTGGCTTCGTCGTGGCCCACGATCACCTCCCGTGTGGCGTCCCATTCCAGACGCGAACGCGTTGCCAGTGAGATATTGGCCAGCAGGCAGAAGGTCGTCGAGCGATGGCCGATTTCTATGTCGGCGGTTGGACGTTCGCGCGATTTGACGCAGTCCAGGAAGTTCCGCGTGTGACGCAAGTCCATCTGGCGATCGGGCTCTTTCTCCTCCATCGCCTCCATTCGGGGCCCCGGCTCTTGGAACTGGCCGCCGTGTTCGGGAGTGATCAAAAAGCTCCCGGCGTTGTCGATCGAAAGCGTTCCGTCCGTACCGCGCATCTCGATGGCGCCCCGCGAGAGCACCGGATTCTTGCACGCCTCGTACTGGCCGAAGGTTGCCAGCGATCCCGACCCGAGTTCCCATACGACTTCCATCGTATCGGGGATCGTGCGATCGTCGTTCACGGCAAAACGGCCACCGAGCGCGCACACCGATGCCGGAGCCAATTCGTCCAGGCACCAGCGAATGACGTCCAGGTAGTGCGAGCCCATATTGGCCAACTGGGACGAGTACTGCTTCCAGTAGCGGAAGAAATACGGTGTGATATTCTGCTGATACGACCGCGCCGGCCGCGGCCCCAGCCACATGTCCCAATCCAAGCCCTCGGGCGGATCGGTCGCCGGCTGCTTGCCGATGCCGTTCGGGAAGTGATTCTTCAGCAGATAGGTTCGACTGACCGTCACCTTGCCGATCGTACCGGCACGGACCAGTTCGGCGATACGCGCGAATGCGGGCGAGGACCGGCGTTGCGTGCCAATCTGAACCACGCGATCGTGCCGCCGAGCCGCCTCGACCATCCGTCGCCCCTCGCGGATGGTGATCGAAACGGGCTTTTCGCAATAGATATCTTTCCCCGCGTTGCACGCCATGATTGTCTGAATAGCGTGCCAATGGTCAGGCGTCGCGATCACCACCGCGTCTATGTCCTTGCGGTCGATCACGCGGCGAAAGTCGGTGTACTGGTCCGCCTTGCCTTCGGTCAGTTCCCTGGTCTGGCGTGCATGCGGCTCGTAGACGTCGCACACCGCAACGACTTCGGCGTCACTGTGGCGAAGGAACGTCTTTAACAAACCCTTTCCACGACCGCCAACCCCGATGAAGCCGAGCCGAATTCGGTCATTGGCGCCCATCGCGTTCACAGCACGAGAAGCGGCCAGCCCTAATGAGATCGTAGCCCCGGCTTTCACGAATCTTCGTCTTGTCATCTTCGGTGTCATCACAGCATCCTCCAGTTGGCAGTATACGGCTCCCGTGCGCGGATTGTTGACTACTGCTTCTCGTGCCGTTCCAACCAGGCAATTGCCGCTGCGGCGATACCCTCGTGGCCGCCTTCGAAGATGGTAACTCGCGCCGGGCCGGCGTGGCGGCGAAGATAGATCTTGCGGCCGAACGTTGGATCGTCCGCCTGGTCCGACGGAAGCGGATGGTCAAGCCGGCCGTCCTTGCGGCTGAGTTGAACGATTTCTTCTTCGCTGATCGGCGTGGCTCCCGCCGCGCGGGCGATTGTATTGAAGGCTTCCAGGGAATGGCGAATGGGCACGGATCCCTTGTGGCCGTCGTGAACGCCGGCGGAAATCTCCAGCGGTACATCCTTCGCGCGGTGCAGATGGGTTACCGGCGAACGCGCGCGATACTGACGATCCACTTCATCGCTGTCGCCCGGCGCGCCGCCGCACGATTCGCGCGCCATGGCCCCGTAGCGACTCTTAGCGTGTCGCTCGTACCAGGCGGCCAAATCGCCGATGCCGACCCACGCGCTGGCCGCGGTCCAAACATCCGGGTGGCAGCCCACCGTCAGCATCGTCATGTGCCCGCCGCCGGAGACGCCGGTCAAGTAGACCCGCTTCGGATCGATGGGGTAGTTCGCTTTGGCCCACGCGACGGCGTCCAGTATGTCTTGCTGGGCTTTCGCCGAACCGCAGGCGTCAGGGTGTGAATTCGGACCTCGGAAGTGCGGGAACAGGTAGATCCAACCTCGCTGGTCCGCCAGTTTCTCTAACGGCAGATTCCGTTGTTCGACGTTGCCGCTCCACGTGTGCAGTGACACCAACAGCGGAACCGGCTCGCCCGTCGCGTCGAATCCGTCCGGCAGGATCACGTAGCACGGCTGCTCCGTTCCGTCTGCAGTGCTTTTGATCGAGACCTTCGTTCGCCGGCCAGCGCCCAGGCACGCGGTCGAGGCGATGGCGACCGTGGTGAGGATGTAGGTTGCGATTGAGAAACGGCGCTCGTTTGCTTGACAGAACATGTTTCAATCTCCCCAGTCTATTGCCCGCAAGTGGAAAACAGACACAATATACCACCACACAGTCTGGATGGCGGCGCGAAGGGAGAAAAAAGCATGCTGGAAGCAATCCAAGTAACGACGACGACAGAGAAGCGGGAGGACGCCGAACGGATCGCGTCCTGGCTTGTGGATCAGCATTTGGCGGCATGCGTCCAGGTGAGCGGCCCAATCACGAGCTGCTACCGCTGGAAAGGTGAATTCGAGACGACCGAAGAATGGCGCTGCACCATCAAGACGACGGCGCGCGCCTACGAGCAGGTCGAACAAGCCATCCGCGAACTGCATCCGTACGACGAGCCGGAGATCCTTGCTACGCCGATAACGGCGGGTAGCAAGGGATATTTGCAGTGGCTGACCGACGAAGTCGATATTGTCGAACCGTGATCGCCAGGTAGGTCCCGCTTGCCGAGCGGGACCTTGAATTCCTAGGTCTGTCGGTAGGATTAGGATCCTTCGAGAAACAACTGTCGTAGCCGAAGTGGCAACACTTCGGGCGGAGGCGGCAGATCTCGAAGTCTTGCGACTCCGGCTACAGAGCAGACGTATGAATCAGTTCGTAGTGCCGCCTTTAGGCGGTCTTGAAACGAGAAGCATCGCGGAAAACCGCCTAAAGGCGGGACTACGAACGGCCTCGCGACTCATTTGTTCGTCGGCTCTACACTCAATTCGGACAGTTTTTTCTCGAATGACGGTTACCGGCGACCTCGCCCGCCTCCGCCGGAACGGCGTGGGCGTCCGCCGCGGTCCCTGTCTCGGTCGCCGCGGTCCCTATCTCGGTCACGGTCACCGCGGTCATCGTCCGGGCTTGCGTTGGCCAGTTCGTCTTCCAGCCCCAATTCCTCTAAGGCTCGGCGGCGGCTCAGTTTGACACGATCGTGATCGTCGACGTCGATCACCTGGACTTTCATTTCGTCGCCTTCGCTGCACACGTCCGACACGCGGCTGACAAACCCCACGGACAGCTCGCTGATGTGGCACAGTCCGTCGCGGCCCGGAAGAATCTCGACGAATACGCCAAAATCCTTGACGCTGGTCACGCGGCCGTCGTAGATCTTGCCGATTTGCACGGTGGCCGTGCAAGCTTCGATCTGGCTCATTGCAGCTTTGGCCTGGTCCCCATCGCTGCTTGCGACAAGGACTGTTCCTTCGTCGTCGACTTCGATCACCGTACCGGTGGTCTCTTGAATCATACGAATGTTCTTGCCACCCGGGCCAATCAGCATGCCGATCTTCTCGGGATCGATCTTGGTGCGCAGCAGTCGTGGCGCGTAACGGGAAAGCTCGGTTCGCGGACGCGGTATCGCGGTCAGCATGTTTCGCAGAATTTCGATACGGGCCTCACGCGACTGGGCCAGCGTGGCGCGAATCATTTCCTCGCTGATGCCTTCGATTTTCAGATCGAGTTGGATTCCCGTGATGCCCTTCTGCGTCCCCGCGATTTTGAAGTCCATATCGCCAAAGTGGTCTTCGTCGCCGAGGATGTCGGTCAGCAAGGTCCACTTGTCATCCGATTCCTTCACCAACCCGATGGAGATGCCGGCCACCGGATTCGTAATCGGCACACCGGCCGCCATCAAACCCAGCGTAGCCCCGCAAACGGAGGCCATCGACGACGATCCGTTCGATTCCAGAATGTCGGATATGACTCGCACCGTGTACGGAAAGTCGTCCGGACTTGGCAGGATCGGATTGACGCTGCGTTCGGCCAGGGCTCCGTGGCCAAACTCTCTTCGGCCGGGGCCACGAATTGGCCGACACTCGCCGACCGAAAAATGTGGGAAGTTGTAGTCCAGCATGAACTTCTTGGAATACTCCTCCATCAGCCCTTCCACTCGCTGTTCGTCCCGTGACGTACCGAGTGTGACGCTGATCATGGCCTGCGTCTCGCCTCGCTGGAATACAGCCGATCCGTGCGGGCGGGGCAGAACGTCGATATGGCATTCGATGGGCCGGAGTGTTGTTGCATCGCGACCGTCCGCCCGCGTCCCGGACAGAATCAGATCGCGAACGACTCGGCCCTCCAGGTCGTGCCAAGCATGCGAGAAGGCCCCCGGTTGCACGGCATCTTCGGCATCCGGGTCGGGAATCACTTCGGCCACGGCGCGTTCTTTCAAAGCCGCAACGGCACCGGCTCGCTCCAGCTTGCCCCCGGTCTGCTTGGCCGCCTTGAATTCGTCGTAGTATTTGTCCTTGAGTTGGTCGAAAAGGCCATCGTCTTCCGGTGGTTCGAACGGTGCCTTTTCCACACCGACCTTCTCGTACAGTTCCCGCTGCAGAGCACACACTTCCTTGATCACGCCATGACCGAACTGGATCGCTTCGACCATGTCATCTTCCGGCATCTCGCGAGCGAAACCCTCGATCATCGCCACTGCCTCTTCCGAGCCAGACATGATCAGATCCAAATCGCTTTCTTCCAACTGGTCTTGCGAAGGGAACGGCACAAACTGACCGTCGACGCGCCCGATGCGAGCCGAGGCTACCGGCCCGTTGAACGGCATCGGCGAAATGAACAGAGCAGCAGCCGTTCCATTCATGGCCAGGAGATCCGGGTCGTTTTGCATGTCGGCCGAGAGAACGATGGCCTGACATTGGACTTCGTCGTTGAAGCCTTTGGCGAACAACGGTCGGATGGGCCGATCCATTAGACGGGCCGTCAACGTTTCCTTGAGTCCCGGCCGGCCCTCGCGTTTGATGAATCCGCCGGGAAATTTGCCTGCGGCCGACTTCCTTTCGCGGTAATCGCATGTCAGCGGGAAGAAATCGATTCCTACGCGAGGCGGACCGGTGGTGATGGCATTCAGAACGACGGTGTCGCCGTATTGCGCCATTACGGCGGCGGTGGCTTGTTTTGCGAGTTGACCTGTCTCGAATGCGAGAGTGCAATCTCCGAACTGTTTTTCTACGCGAACTTTCACTGGCTACTTCCCTACCTACTACATGTGACTGTGACAAAACACCCTGCGACGAGAATGAAACGGGCGCGGCGCGAAACGCAACTTGCCCGATCGCTACATGAGAAGAAAAGCGAAGTCGGCAGCCAAGACTTCCGGCGCGGACTCTGGCAAATGATGCGCCGGAAAGGCGATAGCAGACAGCAAGCGGCAATTATTTCCGAATGCCAAGCCGCCCGATGATGTCGAGATAACGCTGGGGATTGACTCGTCTGAGATAATCCAACAGCCGTCGCCGGCGACTAACCAGCGCCAACAGACCACGCCTTGTGGCATAGTCCTTCTTGTGCACTCGCATGTGTTCGGTCAGGTTATTAACCCGCGTGGTCAGGATCGCAATCTGCACTTCCGGAGACCCGGTATCCTTCTCGTCCTTCTTGAATTCCTGGATTAATTCCTGTTTCCGCTCTTTCGTGATTGTCATTTGCTACCGTAATTCCCTTAGCCTTGGCGAGCTCCGCCCAAGCTCAACCTCGTCGCCCCAAATCTCCTACATCGTGCCACGAGCCGACAATGGCGCGGCTGGCGGCGGTTCCAACACACTACATACTATTTCCCACTATCGTAAGCAAACCAATTTAGCGGCACTGGGAGTTTTTGCAACCGCAAATACGTATTTACGACCGTAGAGAATCTGTGGAACTTGTGTAAACTCATGGATGCCTCCTAGCTTGGACCCCCAAAATGGCAAAACGCAAGAAGAAAGCCGACAAATCGTCCCAAACCCGATACCGTCTGCTGGCCGAGAACCGTAAAGCACGGCACAAGTTCGAGGTTCTCGAAACCCTTGAATGCGGACTGGTACTTGCGGGCAGCGAGGTGAAAAGCCTGCGGGCCGGCAAGATGTCGCTGGACGAGGCCTACGGGCGCGTGCGAGACGGCGAGGTGTGGTTGATCGGGTGTGATATCCCCGAATATGCGCAGGCCACGGTGTGGAACCACGATCCGAAGCGTCCCAGGAAGCTGTTGCTGCAGAAACGGCAGATCAAGAAGTTCGCCAACCAGGCACACGAGAAAGGGCTGACGCTGGTGCCGCTGAAGGTCTACTTCAACGAGCGAGGCATTGCCAAAGTCCAATTGGGCCTGTGCCGGGGCCGCAAGCTGCACGATAAACGCGAGGCAATGAAGAAGGCCGACGTCAAACGTGATCTCGACCGAGCAATGCGGCGACGGAGATAAAGGAAGGTATCGCCGGATCCAGTTCCCGAGTCTACGTGTTTCTCAGACTATGCCGCCGCCGGTTGCTGGAGTCCCGGCTTCAGCCGGTCTTTTCCGCCTGAAGGCGGGACTCCAACGGACATTTCAAACCGGCGGCGGTATACTGCTTTGTCAATGCAAAAAGTCAGGGTTGGGTGGCCGGGGCTGGACTGAGCGTTAGCGAAGGAAGCCCCGGGGTTTCGGGCTACGCCCTCCAACCCCGGCCACCCTAAATCTAGGCGCGCTGACAAAGCACTTGGCCGCTCCATTCTCACTGGAGGGCTGAGCCGTTCCTTTCCGACGGTTGACGCGTCTACGGCTCGGAGGGAGCCTCGCCCTCCCGTCTGCTGCAACACCGGGCTTACGAACTCCGTCCGGTCTGGCTTCCGAGGGAATCTGCAACCGCCCCCAGGGCTTCGTCCACCGTGATTTGCTGCATACACTCGTTGTTCCGACATGTCGAAAGCCGGTTGTTGTAGGCGTCGACGCAAGGGCTGCATGGTATGCCCTTCCACAGGATGTGGGACCGGGGGCTTCTTGAAGCGAAGCGGGCCGGAGTTTCCGGGCCGAACAGAGTGACCACATGGATAGGCGTAAGCGCAGCGAAATGCGCGGGGCCGCTGTCGTTCGTTACCAGCACATCCGCTAGGCAATACAGGACCAGCAAGTCGCGAAGCGTGGTCTTGCCTGCCATCGAGAAACACCGATCGGATCCCACGGCCTGGACCAATTCCGCGGCCACGTCCGCTTCGTCGGGCGCCCCGGTAAACGCGATGTGGATATCGGATCCACCATCTAACAGTCGCCGAGCTAATTCGACGTAACGCTCCGATGGCCAGCGTCGAAGCGGCAACAGGTCCGAAGCGTTCGCGTTCAGCAGCACCAAGGGCGAGCATTCGCTTGTTTGGGCTTCGCGTTGGACGCCGAGCCTGACCTCGGCCAGTTCCTCGGTCGTAGGCATGAAGACCGGAAACTCGTCACCTTCCGCAGTAGGTCCCGCTTGCCGAGCGGGACCTGCGGCTGGTTGGCTCGTCGGCGCTTCAGGTCCCGTCCGGCAGACGGGACCTACTGTTTCAGCACACTCGTTGATCGCATTGACCATGCGGACGTAGAGGTCGGCAGTGTGCTCGTTCGGATCGTAGCGAAGTTCGTGGGTCATCAAACGCCCACGGTAGGGCGCACCGTCTCGACGCGCGTGCAAACCAACCCGTATCGGCGCGCCGCTCAGGTACGCGAGCGTTGCCGAGCCACGGGCGAAGAACTCCCAGTCGATCGCCGCGTCCGCTCGAAGGCGTCGCAATTGCCTGAGAGACCTTAACGCGCCGACGAAAACGGACCAGATGCCGCGAGTAGGAATCGTGATGACGTTTTCTCGGGGAACAACGTCCATCACATCAAGGATGAAACGGTTCTCGGCAAACAGCAGGAAATAGACGTTCTCGCGTCCA
>CAZURK010000046.1:0-38031 GCA_964623055.1 uncultured Pirellulaceae bacterium | reverse complement strand
CGAAACAAATTCAAAACCGAGAATCCAAATGACCAAAACGGTCGCCGAATCCCCCGACGGCCGGCCCTACTCCGCGGTCAGTGGGAAATCCTTGGTGAACGGGTTCGAGGTGATGTCGACTTCAATGTCCATTTTGTGGACGATCGGTTGGTCGGAATACTCACCCTCGGTTTCCCCGTCAACAATTGAGTCTTCGTCGAGGCCGGCATCGTCGTCCCTGTCATCGGGTGCTTCGTCGCCCCCTTCGCCCCCTTCCTCGCCTTCTCCCGTATCCAATTCGCCATCACCTTCGACGGGCGCGGCGGCGTACCCTTCGATCTCGACCTTATACATCCCCAAGTTAGGGCCCAGTTCCTCCGGGATCGAGTAGCTGCCGTTCTCGATTAACCCACTGGCCATTCTCCCTTCCCCGGCAGATGTGAAGGAAATCGTCCCGTAAGGCAACGGGTTGCCGGCGAAGGTGACTTTCCCGCTGACCGCGGCCCGCTCGTCGCCCTCGTAGCTAGGCCCTCCGCATCCCGCCGAGAATACCATCGTCGCGGCAATCAAGATTCCCATGGCACAGACCCAAACTGTTCGATTCACAGCAAACATTCCACAAAGCTCCTTTTCCGGCCCGACCGGTGTCGTGGGTATTGAGGTGAAGGTATTGAGAAACGGCCAAGGCAACCTGGTGGCCACCTTGGCCGTGAAAACGTCCAAAATGGGCTAGGCGCTAATTCGGCACCGCGACGGTCTGGCCGTCTCTCGTGTTGTACAACTTCTGATACAACTCGCGGCACCTGGGCCAGAACTTGTGCACGTAATTGATGTTGTTTCGCATGTTATTGGTGCTGTCACCGCAGTCGGTACCCTGTCTGGCTTCGATCGACTCGGCGATGAAGTGCACCGAACCGTCGCAGAACAGGATATTCACACCGCCGGGATGATGACTGGTCAGCGTGTACCGACGGCACGGCCCTCGCCCGAGACTTACCGTTTGGCCGTTAGTGGACATACACCACGTATTGATTGGGTTGATCACCCGGAAGCCCACCGACGACGTGCTGCGGACGCGTCCCACCCAGGTGGCCGCAACACTCTTGACGCTCTCGCGTTCGCCAACCATCATCGTGTTGCTGGTGCCATCTTTGAAGTCGTCAAGCCGGTGGGCGTCATGGTTGTTTCTTTCGTAGGCCCCCACGGATTCGCTGATCACATAGTTACTCTTGCCAAGGCGAAGAGTGCTGGGTGCGTCCGTAATTCTGAAGATGCGATTGCCCGTGGCGGCGTCGCCTTGCATATCCGAAGGGCAGAGGAACGCGTCCAGTTTGGACCGCAACGCGTCGCGCAAGGCGGCACTTCCCGGTGGACGGTTTTGTCGAATTGCCCGCTGAATATTACTCTGGCTGCGGCCTCCCGCCTTGACGTTCAACGTCTCCCAAAGGGCCTGCTGCTCGAGTTGCGGCAGGATTAGCGCTCCCCAACCCCACATTGGTTGAGTGCCACGATTCACGTAGCTCGGTGGAAGCGAGCCATGCGTATCGTGATAGTTGTGCAACGCAAGGCCGATCTGCTTGAGATTGTTATTGCACTCGGCCCGGCGAGCCGCCTCGCGAGCGGCCTGAATGGCTGGCAGCAACAGGGCGACCAAGATGCCGATGATGGCGATTACCACCAGCAACTCCACCAAAGTGAAGCCGCCGATTCTTCGACGTGTTCTCATCAGAAAACCTCCTATCCCCGTGTAACAGCAAGTATGAAAAGAGATCAAAACAATTACAGAACCAACAACAATCCCCGTGCCTGGATTCTGACGGGGGGTGCTTTCTTCCAGTTCCGTGTTTTCGGCAAGACTGCCGGGTCGCAATCGCAAGAGTTGGATTTCACCAACTTTGCGGAGCTTACCCACTCTGGTATGTACACACCGTAACACAGCCCACCGTAGTGTCAATACGAATGATGGCTGCTTCCTGTTCACCCAAAACCGGAGTGTCTCCTCGATATATCCCTTTCATCGCCTCGTTCTCTCTGCCCACTTCTTCTGGCACCTAATGAGATCTCGCGCGTTCAGTTGCCGAGCCGACCGCCGAAGCCGAATCTGATCCCTGGCGACACCATCTGGATACCCCAGGAAGGCAGGGTCGGTTGTCGTCCAGACGCGTGGTTTTCTCGTCTAGCGGCAAGCCGATGGCGACGGCTGCCCAGGGATGCGATTCAGGTCGGAAAGAACCGTCGCCTTCGGCTCGCGGTCTGACGGCGCGTTTTGTCGATCGCGCGGATGCCAACGGCAGTGGCTTGGCCGCCCCATCTTTAGGGGGGCGAGCGTGGCCGATTGGAAACTGTACTAGTCGTCTTCGGACGACTCAGGCACCTGACTTCGATAGATCTCCAGTCGCTCGCGGAGCACCGAGGCCCGTTCGACATCGCCCTCGGCATCGGCGGCCTGAATCGCCTGTTCGGTAGTGCGCGCCGCCCGATCCGATTGTCCCGCCGCGGCATAGGCGATTGCCAGAATCATTAGCTGGTTGGCGTCAACTGGATCGACCATTTTGCTGGCCCGTTCGGCCAGGCGTACGGCTTCGTCGGTGTCTTGCAGTTTGGGGTCGCTACAGGTGGCCAAGAGCAAAGCCAGATTGAACACAGGCGATGCGTAGTCGGGATCCCTCTCGATGGCCTGACGGTAGTGCTCGATCGCTTGGACCACCTCACCACGACCGCGCAGATCGTCTGCAAGGTTGTTGTGGGCGATGGCCAGCGTGCGGATCGTGTTCGGATCCTGCCAGTCGCTCAGTTCGCAGGCTCGTGTCGCTAGCCGGATTGCCAATTCGTAGTCACGTTGCGCATGGTCCTCCGCCGTTGCCAGAAAGATGGCGAAACTGTCCAACGCTCGTGCGTTTTGCACGTTCATGGCGAGCGCTATCCGATAGTGGTGCTGCGCCGCTTCGTGGTCCCCCGCCTTGGCAAGGTGGTCGGCCAGGATACGGTGCGCGACGAAATTGTTGGGAGCGACCCCGACACAGTTCTCCCACACCGTCAGATTGCTGTGCCATTTTCGGACCTGGCTCGCGCTGAGCACATCCAAAAGAAGGAGCCCCAGAACTCCCGCCACACCGACGCCAACCGCCGTGCTACGGCGTTGAGCAACACGGACAAGCGGCCTAAGACCGATCGCGATCGCCATCGTCAGTCCTATCAGCGGCAAATACAGAAATCGGTCCGCTCGGTGAATGTGATGCGGGATGATCTGCGCTACGGGCCCCAGTGCCAACACAAACCAGACAAGTCCGAACAGCAGTGTCCTGCGTTTCCGGGCGAACCAGAGGACAAGGCACGTGGCGACGACCGCCACACCGCCCAGGATAACGCCCGTCTCTCCGAAGCTTCGGGGCATAAGCGAGTCGTAGGATATGGCCAGATCGTTTGGCCAAAAGAGCGACCTAAGATTCGACCAGTACATCTCCATTACCAGCATCAGCCGCTCGACCGAGAACATGCTGACCTCGCCGACAAAGTGGTCTGTGCCGTACCCAAGATCTCTGACTAAGCTTGATACTTCTCCTGCCTCCTGAAGCGCGGCGTGGCCGGTATAGCCCACTCGCTTGACGACCAGTGTTGCGACGCTCACCAGCCAAAGCGCGGACGTTTCGCATAATACTCTTGAAAATCTTGGGGGGGGAACGCTCAGCAGATCCCAGGCGACGATCAGGAACGGGATCACCGCCCCCACGGCATTGCTGAAACAGGCCACTGCACAGCAAAACGCAGTACCCAGATAGCACGCCACCACCTTCGCGGCGCAAGCGCCCTGCTGCTGCAGCCGGCGCGCGGTCAGGTGAAAATGGATGCAACCCAACGCGCCCAGTGTCATCAGCAACTCTTCCCGTCCAGATACCCAGACCACCGGCTCGACGATCACCGGGTGCACGGCAAAGATGCCCGCAGCGAACGTGGCCATAGCCACGTCGCGCCACGTTATCGTTTCTGATGTGGGTGAGACGGGAGCGCGGGAGAAGAGCCGCAATGCGAGCCAGAACACGAGAAGGACGTTCGCCAGATGAACCAGCCCGTTGGTTAGCTTGAACCCCGTTGGATTCAGACCCCAAAGCTGATAGTCGACGGCATAGGTCAACGTGCGCACCGGGTAGTAGCTGGTGACACATCGGGAAGTGAGGATGTGTTTCAGGTTTTCGGCGGTCAGGCCGCGAATGTGCGGGTTGTTGATCACTTGGCCAGGGACGTCCAGTTCGATGAACTCGAAACCCAGGATGGGAAAGAAGACCGCACAGACAAGATACGTCAGAGCGATTGCGGCGACCACGATCGGCCACCGACTCGGTTTCGATTCTTGGACCATTGGCGCCTCGGCGCTTGGTTCACGGTCCATTCTTGCGCCCCTTCAATCGTTTCACTTGACTGCCGAGTTCGTCCGCCCACGCCTGCTCGCCTTGGGCTAAGGCCAGCCCGATGGCCAGTTCGATCGCGGTGATCGCTTCGTCCACGCGCCCGGTTTCGGCGTACACGTCGGCAAGGATTTTCAGTTGAATCACGTCTGGCTGTTTGACCAGCGCGCAGGCCTGTTCGGCCAAATGCACAGCCTCGTCCGGTCGACGGAGTTCAGCGTCGCTGCAAGTGGCCAGAAGAAGCGCCAGATTGAACCAAGGCACCTCGTAGTTGGGATCGGCATCGATCGCACTCCGGTAATGTTGGATAGCCCGCTCGAATTCCCCTTCGCGTTTTAACTGGGTTCCGTAATTCATGTGTGCCATTGCCAGGGTGCGTCGAATCTTGGGATCTTCCCACTGGACAAGCTCGCAGCCCTGCGTGGCAAGGCGGATGGCGCGGTCGTAGTCGCGCAGAGCCTTGTCGCGGAACGTGGCCAACTCCCAGGCGTAGTTGTTCAGCGTCCTCGCGTCCTCCGGGTCCAAACGCATCGCGCGATCGTAGATTGGGATCGCTCGTTTGAATTGCCCATCCACGGCTAGAGCATCCCCCAGACACTGATGTGCGAATGCGCTGTTGGGGAAAACTCGCAATGAGTGCTCCCATAGGGTGATGGCATTCCTCCACGTCTGCACTTGGCGAACACTTAGCGTCAGTAACACACTCAGGCACAACACGCTCGCGATGCACGTTCCTGCGAACCAAGCGAGACGTTTCGACATCGGCCGAAGGACGGCCGCCAACATGATGGACAAGCCAACAAGCGGCAAATACAGAAACCGGTCCGCTCGATCCAGATGATGGGGCATGATCTGCGCAGTCGGGGCGAGCGCCAAGGCGAACCAGAGGAGCCCGAACAGCGCAAGCTGCTGGCGTCGCAGCATCCAGCCCAACAGGCAAGTCAGGCACAATGCGGCGCCGCCGAGAATCAATTGAAGGTCCCAAAGCCCATTGGGAACGACATTCCAGTAATCCACTGCCAAATCGGTTGGCCAGAAGATGCTCCTGAGATTCAAACCGTACACCTTCAGCACGACAGCCAGCCGGTCCAGCGAGAATACGGGAAACTCGTTCCCCAACTCCTCGGCGGTCTGTCCCCATCTCTTCAGAACAAACGTCGTCGCGGCTATCGCCCACAGCGCGATCGTGCCCCACGCGATTCGTCGTGCCCTGGGGGAAGGGAGCATGATGACGCCCCACGCTGTGACGATCAGCGGGATGACGGCACCCACGGCATTGCTTAGACATGCCCCCAGGCAGAAGACAGCCGCCAGGACATGGGCCGTGATCACCTTCGCCCGGTGTTTTTGCCGCTCTTCCAGCCTCCGTGCAGTCAGGTGGCAATGGAAGCAGGCCAAGGCTCCGAGCATCGTGAGCAGCTCTTCTCGCCCCGGTACCCACGCAACGGGCTCGACGACGAGCGGATGGACGGCAAACAAGCCTGCGGCAATTGCGGCGACGAACAGATGCAACCAGGACTTTGCCTCGGCGTCGGATGAACTTGCGGGTTGCAGCAGCCGAACAAGTAACGCAAACACAAGCAGCACATTGGTCAGATGCGCCAAGCCGTTGGTCAGCTTGAATCCGCCGGCTCGAAGTCCCCACAGTTCGTGGTCGAACACGTAAGTCAACGTGCGCACCGGGTAGTAGCTGGTGATGCAGCGAGACGTGAAGATGTACTTCACATTCTCCCACGTCAGCCCTTTGATGTGCGGGTTATGGACGACTTGGTCATCCACATCTAGGTTTACGAATTGGAAGCGGACAATCGGATGGAATACGGCGACTACGAGACACGCGAGAAAGCAGACGGCCGTCACTGAGGCCAAACGACGGCGCACGGCGGAACGGGGTGTTTCTTCGTCTCGCAGAGGCTGGTCAACAGTCTCGGTTGGCATGGTTTCTAATCGTTCTATCCCGCCGCCACTTTGAAACGGCCGCGTATCTAGTTTAACGGCAAGCCGAAGGCGTCGGCGTTGTGGGGAAACACAGTCGCCTTCGGCTTGCCGTTAACCAACGCAGCCTTCGGCCGCAACCAAATTGCCTATCTTTGCAATTTGCGCAAGAAAACAACAAACTGTGAAGTAGTAGAACGAGGGCATCAGACATCGGCGGCATGATAGTCTTGTTCAAGGTTGCGAAGCGTCCAATGTGGTTCGGTTCCGATACGTCTCCAAATGATGTTGCAGCGCTTCGACCATGTCCGCGTCTCCTTCCGCCCGAGCGAGGCGAATCGCTGTTTCCACCGTGCGGACCGCCTCGTCGAATCGGTCCGCCGCAGCGTACGCCGCGGCCAAAATCGTAAGCCGGTAGGCGTCCGGTTTGCCAACCGACCGACATCCTTCTTCGGCCAATTGTACCGCCTGCGCGGGCTGGCGAATTCTGCGGTCCTCACACGTGGCAAGCAGCAGTGCCAAGTTGAACAAAGGTGCATCGTGTGCCGGATCGGCTTCGAGTGCCTTGCGATAATGATACACCGCTTGATCGAACTGGGCCTGTGCCGCGAGGCAATCGGCAATGATGCCGTGAACGGTCGAAAGCTTGTTCAGCGCCGTCGGCTCCTGCCAGTCGGTAATCTCGCATGCTCGTTCGGCCAACTGAAGCGCCCGCTGGAAATCCCCGTGACGCGGATCACCGCGTACGGCCAGCGACCAAGCGAAGTCACCCATCACGTGGAACGCGTCCGGTCGTCCCCGCAGTGATACTTCATAGTGTTCGATAGCTTGTTCAAATTGCCCTTGCTTCGTCAAGTTCTGTGCCAGACTTGCGTGGGCTCCCGAGTTGCTCGGATCGACCTTCAGGCAGTTTTCCCAAAGCGAAAGGCTGTTTCGCCATATCGGGATCTGCTTCGAGCTTACTGCCGCCAGCGTCAGCAGTACGAGGACGCCCGCCGCCGACATGGCGGCCCCGGTCTGACGGTTTCGCGCGATGTCGCCAAGCAACTTCAGCCCGTACGCGAGAGCCACAGTCAGGCCAATCAGTGGCAGATAGAGAAACCGATCGGCTCGGGCGACGTGGTGCGGCATGAGTTGGGACGTGGGCGCCAGGGCCAGTACAAACCAAAGCAGTCCGAAGCACAACATGATCCGCCGCCGCGCCAGCCAAACGGCAAGAGCCGTCAGCCCGGCTGCCAAAACGCCAAGCCACACGTCCGTGTCCAGCGGATTCTTCGGAAAGGGGTACTCGTAATGGACCGCCAGGTCAACCGGCCAGAACACGGCCTTGACGTTGTGCCAATACATCTTCGGGACGAACATCATCCACTCGCCCGAGAACAGGCTGGGCACATCGGTCATATCGGCTGCGGTGCCTAGCTTCTTGATGACGATCGACGCGCCGCTGATCAGCCATAGCGCCGAGGTACCACTCGCGATTCGCCCCAGCCTGGGCCGCTGGAGCGTGAGTGCGTCCCAAGCCACGACCAGAAAAGGGATCACCGCACCGACTGCATTGCTGAGCACGGCGAATGCACAACAGCAAGCCGAACCAGCATAGGCCGCTACTGCTCCGCTTCGATGACTACCCGTTCGTTCGAGCCGCCGGGCGGTCAGATGCAAGTGAAAACATCCCAACGCACCCAGTGCCATCAGCAACTCTTCTCGACCCGGCACCCATGTGACCGGCTCGACGACCAGGGGGTGAATCGCAAAGATGCCCGCTGAAAAGGCCGCCGTCAGAACCGCCCGCTGTGGTACGGACGGCGTGGCGTTGCCGTTCGCGCGGCGGAAGAGTCGCAGCATCAGCCAAAAGACCAGCAGCGTGTTGGTAACGTGAATCGCCAAGTTGGTCAGCTTGAATCCCGCGGGATCCAACTCGCACATTTCGTAGTTAGCCGCGTAGCTCAACGATCGTACGGGATAGTAGCTGGCGATGGACCGCGAAGTGAATATGTGCTTCAGGTTCTCGGCCGTGAGACCGCGAATGTGGGGGTTGTTGATGACCTGCATCGGCACGTCGTAGTCGACGAACTCGTAGGTCCGAATGGGCAGGAAGACGGTTGTGGCGAGGACGCCCAGCGAGATCGCGCACAGCCAAGGCAGCCAACGTGGGTGTGAAAGCTCTGTCACCGATTGGCCCTTGGTTCTGGTTCGGTCGTTTCGGTCGGCTTGCCTTCGGAGCCCATGCGTTCGATTTGCTGGATCAAGGAACTGGTGCTGTAGTCGCCCTTCATTGGTGCGATCGCCACGCGACCGCCGTGTTCCAGAACGGATTGGTGGCCCACCACTTGGTTCGGTGCGTATTCGCCCGACTTGACCAGCACGTCCGGCTCCACCGTTCGAACCAGTCCGTCCACGCTCGGATCGTCGAATATCACGACGTAGTCGACACACGCCAAGGCTGCCAACATCTCCGCCCGGTCCTGCTCGGGGATAATCGGGTGGCCCGAGCCTTTGAGTTCCCGAACGCTTCGATCGCTGTTCAGTCCCACCACGAGGCAATCACCCTGGTGCCGGGCATAATCGAGCGAGGCGATGTGGCCGGGATGCAATAGGTCAAAGCATCCGTTTGTCATTGCGACCCGCTGACCGCTGCGTCGGAGTCGGCGAAGTTTCTCGACCAATCGTTCCTCCGTGATGATCTTCTCCTCTTCCTTCGCCGAGGAACCGTCGTGCGAGATTTCCGCCGCGAGATCGCTACGACTGACGGGCGCCACGCCCAGCCGTTCGACTTCGAGCCCGCCTGCCAGGTTGGCCAACTCGATCGCTGCAGGCCAGTCGCCGCCGGCAGCCAACCCGTATCCCAATGCGACTAACACCATGTCGCCTGCACCGGTGATGTCGTAGACTTGCCGCGGCCGAACCGGGAACAGCCGGCTGCGGCCCGAATCGTCAGCCCAGGCGATTCCATCCTGATCCATCGTGACCACGGCCGCCTGGAAGCCGAATGACAGCAAGTCCCTTGCCGCCTGGACGCCGTCTTCGGGCGTCTTGATTCTTCTCCCCAGGGCCATTCCCGCTTCATGACGGTTGGGGGTTACGCATGTGCAACCGCGGTAACGGTCGTAATCCACGCCGCAAGCCGGGTCGGCGAGCACCGGTACCGACGCCTCGCGCGCCACGTCTGTCAAATTGGCCAGCAGCGAGCCCGCGCACACGCCTTTCTCGTAGTCGCTTACCAGCACGATGTCGACCTCGCTCAGGTACGGTCGCAACGAGTTCAACAATTGCTGAGCCAAATCCTCGTCGATCGGACGCGTTGTCTCACGATCCACGCGAAGTATCTGCTGCGGATGGCGGCTTTGCGTGCGGCCCAGCATCCGCTCCTTGACCGTTGTGGTCCGATTCTCGTCCACCAGCACGCAATCGCCGGGCACCCCCTGCTGATCGAGCAAACGGCGGACCCTTTGCCCTTCAGGATCGTCGGCGGTGACGGTACCAACGAGAACGTCGGCACCCAAGGCGCCCAGCAGCGTCACGACGCTTCCAGCTCCGCCCAGACGTTCCTCCGATTCCACTACTCTCAGCACGGGTATGGGCGCTTCGGGGCTGATTCGATCCACATCGCCCCACAGGTAGCGATCCAACATCACGTCGCCAATGACCAGGACCTTTGGCCGCCGTGTTCGCCTGAGCAGTTCAAGCAGTCGTTCGGACACGATCACCTTCCTAACGCGGCCCTTGCAGCCGCAACCAAGCGTGGGGCACGATTCCATCGTGCCGTGGCACATTGCCTGCATCCATTCTACTTGCGATGCGGGCATGGCCAATTACCCCAGTCGACGCCGATCGACTGTTCCGCAGGGGGGGCTGGCTACGTTCAATCTACGTAAGGACCTGGCGAAGTGTTTGAGCGAATGTAGGTCATGCTGTGCATGACGGCGCCGGAGTCCGCGTCAGCCGGGCATTCCGTCAGGCACAGCTCGACCTACTGGTGTGTCTGTCGGTCAATGTCAGGTTGGGTGGCCGGGGTTTCGGGCTTTCGCCCTCCAACCCCGGCCACCCTGGCCACAATCTACCTGACAAGTATCGACAGCCGCACCACTACTGGCTTGGCTTCCGGCTCAAGATTTCGCCCGCGGCCTGGTAGAGCGTCTCTGCGATGATATCTGGATGGGTGACCAGATCACTTGGCCTCCAGTAGTCGCTTTCGATCAGTGCCGTGTGCGTTCCCAGTGCGATCCCAAACTGGAGGTCGGCTAGTTTGTCACCCACGACCCAGCTAAGGGGGTAGTCAATCGCTTGTCCGAGCGTTTGTTCGATTTGTTCGGCCATTGCCGTGTGTGGCTTGCGACATTGGCAATCGTCGTCAGGCAAATGTGGGCAAATGGCGATGGCGTCGATGGTCGCTTGGAGCGTGTCAAGACGCTGTCGCATCCACTCGTGCAGTCTCCGAACGTCTTCCAGCGTGTAGTATCCTCGGGCAATGCCGGATTGATTCGTGACCAACGCAATCGCGTACCCGGCGTCGCGAAGTCTCTTCACGGCTTCCGGAGCCCGGTCGGTGAATTCCCATTCGTCGATCCGGTGTACGAAGCCGTGGTCGACGTTCAAAGTGCCGTCGCGGTCAAGGAAAACTACCTTTCGAGACATGATCGGCGATGGTACCGCGGGAACACGATCAACTCCAGTGCCTGCACTCGGGATAACTGAATGACACCCACCAATGATGACCAGCCGACCTTTCCACTATCCAATGCCATATTTGCCGCATGTGCCTCGGATGGTATGCTAATCGCCAGCGGGTTTGACACACCGTAACAGAGTTGAGGCAATTGCGGTGCCGACCCATCTACTTTTCCTCCCTGGCAGCAGGGCGACCGTTCGCTCGGTGGAACAACTGCGACGTGAGCTGGCCGATCATATGGGGTTTGCCTGTTCTGTCGATGTCCATGAGGGCGCACGCTCGCTGAAGGTTACCGATGCGGGCATTGTCCTGGATCTGGCCCTTGGCGAAAACGGCGAGCTCGCAGGCGTGGAAACACAGCTTTCGTATGACCTGCAGGTGGAACACGTGACGGCACTGTTCAAGGCGTTCCGGGAAATGGGGTGGGATGCCTAGCTGACGGTAATCGACTTTCAAGCTGTGTGACTCTATGTCTTTGATCCATTCGACCGCTACCGATCTGCTGAATGGCCTGGAAACGGGCGAGTTTACCTCCGTGGAAGCTACGCAAGCATACTTGGAGCAGATCGAGAAGTATGATGGATCGGTCCGTGCCTTCCTGAGAGTCGATCCGGAAGACGCATTGTCGCGTGCGGAAGAGATCGACCGCCGTCGTGCGGCTGGCGAGCCACTTGGCCGACTGGGTGGTTTGCCTGTGGCTGTCAAAGACGTCATCTGTACAAGAGGCCAGCCAACGACTTGTGCGTCCCGTATGCTGGAGGATTTCGTTCCGCCGTACGATGCCACCGTTGTCTGCCGTTTGAAACAAGCCGACGCCGTGGTGCTGGGCAAGACGAACATGGACGAGTTCGCCATGGGCGGTACGACGGAGAACTCCTTCTTTGGCCCGACCCGCAATCCCTGGGACGTTGAACGCGTACCGGGTGGATCCAGCGGCGGCGCGGCGGCGTGCGTTGCCGCGGGGATGGCGCTGTTGTCGATCGGCAGCGACACAGGTGGGTCGATCCGCCAGCCGGCTTCGTTTTGCGGCGTGGTGGGCATGAAGCCGACCTATGGCCGCATCAGCCGCTATGGGCTTGTCGCGTTTGCCAGCAGCTTGGACCAGATCGGACCGCTGGCTCGCACGGCCGAAGACACGGCACTTCTGCTGGAAGTACTTGCCGGTCACGATCCGCGCGATTCGACTTCTGCCAACCTGCCGGTGCCCAGATACACGGAGACGGTGCGCGAGCCTTTGGAGGGCTTGACGTTGGGCTTGGTGCGAGAGCATTTTGGCGAGGGGCTGGACGGCGAGATCGAGGCGGCCATTCGTGAATCCGTCAAGGTCTACGAATCGCTGGGCGCAACGGTCAAAGAGGTTTCGCTGCCGCACAGCAAGTACGCCATTGCGACGTACTACATCATTGCGCCCAGCGAGGCGTCCAGTAATCTGGCTCGCTACGACGGCGCCCATTACGGATATCGAACCGACGAGAAGGAGATGGTGGCGGAACTGGAGTCCGAGCGAAAGGCGCAGACGGCCACCAGCGACGACAGGCGTTTGAATGATCTGGACACGCCACTGGTTCGGATGTATCGCAGGACGCGGGCCGAAGGCTTTGGGCCGGAAGTGAAACGCCGCATCATGTTGGGGACGTACGCCCTGAGCGCTGGTTACTACGACGCGTATTACCTGAAGGCGCTCAAAGTGCGACGCTTGATTCGCAACGACTACGACGAAGCCTTCAAAACCGTGGATCTGATCGCCGGCCCCGTTGCGCCAACCGCGGCGTACAAGATCGGGGAAAAGACAGACGATCCGCTGGCGATGTACCTGGGCGATTTGTATACGGTCAGCGCCAACCTGGCCGGCATTGGCGGCATTTCGATCCCGTGCGGTTTCACGTCATCGGGCCTGCCAATCGGCCTGCAACTGCAAGGACCGGCATTGGACGAGGAGCGATTGTTGCGCGCGGCCCACATGTTCCAACAAGCGACCGACTGGCACACACGCAGGCCGGAACTACAGGATCCATGAGCGACCAACCATACGAAATCATCATCGGTCTGGAGGTTCACGTCCAGCTTCGCACCGACTCGAAGTTGTTCTGCCGCTGCAGCACGAAATTCGGTTCACCGCCGAACACGCAAACATGCCCCGTGTGTACCAGTACGCCGGGGACATTGCCGGTGATGAACCGCGAGGCGTTTCAGTTGTCGCTGAGAACCGCGGTGGCGCTCGACTGCGAGATTCCGGAATTCACCAAGTGGGATCGGAAACAGTACTACTATCCTGATCTCCCCAAGGGCTACCAGATCAGCCAATATGATCTTCCGATGTCAAAAGACGGCTATTTGGAGATCAGCGATCCCAAGGGCGGCTTCCAGCCCAAACGAATCGGCATCATCCGCGCTCACCTGGAAGAAGACGCGGGCAAGAGCATGCACGACGAGGCGGCGGGCAAGGCCGACAGCCGAATCGACTTGAACCGCACAGGGACTCCCTTGCTGGAGATCGTCAGCGAGCCCGACATCCGTTCGCCGTTGGAGGCGAAGGCCTATTTGACCGAACTCAAGTTGCTGTTGACCTACCTTGGCGTTTCCGACTGCAACATGCAGGAGGGTTCCTTGCGAGTCGACGCCAACATCAACCTGCACATCGAGACGCCGTCGGGCAAGATCGCTACGCCGATTGCGGAAGTGAAGAACATGAACAGCTTCCGCGCCGTCGAACGAGCATTGGAGTTCGAGGTGGGACGACAGTACGAGGCGTGGGAAGAAGCCGGCATCAAGATGGGTGATCCTGGCGGCCACAAGACGACACGCGGCTGGGACGACCAGGCACAAGTGACCCGACCGCAACGGCAGAAGGAAGAGTCCAGCGATTACCGATACTTCCCCGACCCGGATCTCGTGCCCGTAATCGTCACTGCCGAAGAGGTGGAGAGGGTCAAGGCAAGCTTGGGCGAACTGCCCGCGGCTATCCGCACGCGTCTCGAGTCGACGTACGGGATCGACTCCTACGATTCGGATGTCATCGTCAATCAGGGTCGGTCTTTGGTGGGCTACTACGTCGAATTGGCCGAAGCTTGCGGCGACGGCAAGCGAGCGAGCAACTGGGTCCAGCAAGACGTCCTGCGATCTCTGAACGAACGCAATATCGGCATCGAGGAATTCTCGATCCCTGCCGCCAACCTTGCTGACCTGCTGAAGACGGTTCAAGGTGGCGATTTGGATGGCTCGCGAGCCAAGGACGTCTTCGAAGAGATGCTCACCGCAGGCGTTACGGCTGCGGATGCCATGAGTACGCTGGGAATCGAACAGGTCGATCAATCTCAATTGGTCGACCTGTGCAGAAAGCTGCTGGAGGAGAACCCCCGAATTGTCGCCGACGTGAAAGGCGGCAAGCAAAAGGCGGTTGGAGCGTTGATCGGCCAGGCCAAGCGTCACAACCCAAACGCCAATCCCAACGACGTCCGCAAAATCTGTCTGCAGTTGATCGACGAGAGTTGAAGGACGACGAAATCCGACAACTGGCAGTTGAGTCGAGCAGGGCCGGTTTCTACCGGCCAGCGCTTGATCGTCGTCTACTCGGCCGGTAGGAACCGGCCCTACGCCCATTGCGCCGACGTCCGCGGTCCGCAACTTCACCGAATCTTCATTTGTCTTTCCGTATTGGTGTCGTAGGGTCCAAATGGGTCACACGCTGCACGACATTTCCTCTCGGACAGGCCACGCCGGCTCGTCGCTGGCGTGGCCATTTCTGTCGGCGCCGTCAGAGTCACGGTTATCATCTCCTGCCTCGCTGCGGTTAGCATTACTGCCTTGCGTTGCGTGCTGCCCGGCTGCCGTAACTACCTACCCCCCAGGGAACGGCAGCCGGGTTTTTTCGCGCCCACCCACACCCGCCGTCTTATGCACTTCCTCTTGCGACAGTCTTCTGTTGCCGCTTGGCGTTGGCTGCGGTTAGTAGCACGACTTGGTAATCCAAGTTCCGCTATTGACGAACCCGTCGATCCACCCTGCCTCTGTCCCGTGGTAGCGGGATATCCCTGACGCCTTGTTGGTGCTGCCCTTTAACGGAGACCGGATGTCGATGTTTCACGTTTCCTGGCTGACTGTCGTCGGAGCTGCATTCTTCGTGCTGTCCCTTCTCGCCGCCACCGGATTCGTGTTTGTTCTGCTGGCAGGTAGGAAGAAGAGTGACTATCTATCTCACCAACCTTTGTTCTTGGATGATTCGGACACGCCTGCTGTCGAAGGCGAGGCCCTGGAAGACACCTTCAACGCAGAAGAAACTCTTTGTCCCGAAGAGATTCGCGTCTTCAAGGAAGGTATCGACGAGCACAATCGCTAACGCCCCT
Organism: uncultured Pirellulaceae bacterium; assembly: GCA_964623055.1. GTDB lineage: Bacteria > Planctomycetota > Planctomycetia > Pirellulales > Pirellulaceae > JADHUC01. Next base: position 22,702 of record CAZURK010000046.1, on the reverse strand, counting down.
GAGGAGTCAAGCTTGGAAGCGAGACTCGGAGCTGCTGATAACCGCGGGTCAGTCTCGGCAGCGTTTTCCTGCGTTGTAGAGATCCAAGTTTGCTTGAAGTGCTTCTTTCTGTTTCGGTGCCAACTCCATCGCTCTGGCAACAGTCTCCTTGGCGGCGGCGAAGTCGCCGGCTTCGGCGTAGGCGGCGGCCAGTGTGTCGAGCACGTTCCAGTCGCGGGACTCGGTCAATTCAGCCGCCTTCTTCGCGTGTTCGACGGCTCGCTTGCCGTCGCGAATGCTGTCATCGGGGCAAGTTGCCAATAACCAAGCCAAGTCGTTGTGCGCGCTCGTGAAGTCTGGATCGATCCGAAGCGCCTCTCTGAAATCAGCAAGCGCTTTCTTATGCTCACTGAGTTCTCGTTGCGCGAGTCCGCGGTCGTAGTACGCCCAGGCATACTCTGGCCGAACCTCCAAAGCCCGCCCGTAGTCATGGATCGCTTCGTTCATCCGTCCCAGCTTGAAGTGACAGATACCTCGTTCCACGTAGCCCGGTGCATATTCGGGCTCCAAGCGGATCGATTCCGTGAAATCGGCTATGGCCTCCTCGTACTGTTTGAGATCTCGCCGCACGAACCCGCGGTCGAAGTACGCCCGGGCATAGTCCGGCCGGATCTTCAGGAAGCGGTCGTACTGCTCGATTGCCTCCTTGGGCTTGCCGCTCTTCCAAAGAGCGGCCCCCAACGCATATCGTGCATCGCTGCGGTCCGCGTCCAATTCCAGCGCCCGCTCGTATTCCTTGATCGCCTCGTCTACCCGTCCCAGTTTGTAATAACACTTGCCTCGTTCCGCGTAGGCCGGTGCGTGCTTGGGCTCCAGACGGATCGACTCCGAAAAGTCATCAATGGCCTTCTCGTACTTCTTGAGTTCTCGCCGCACGAACCCGCGGTCGTAGTATGCCCTGGCATACTTGGGATGCAGTTCCACGATCTCATCGTATTGCTCGATTGCTTCTTTGTACTTGCCGGTTTTCCAGTAGGCAGCCGCCAACAGATACCTCGCGCCGACATGTTTGGCATCCTTATCGAGCACTTCGGAGCAGTCCTTGATGGCCTCCTCGACGCGGCCAAGCCTGTATAGGGCCTTCCCTCGCCTGACGTAGGTATCGTTGTTCCTCGGCCCCACTTCGATCGCCTTCGCATACTTCTTGACGGCAGCTTCGTAATCACCTTTCCCGGCCGCATCGTCACCCGCTTTCACCAAGGACGTCACGTAGTCTCCCACGCCAATCGGCGGCCCTGCATAGGGGCCTGGCTGAGCGACGGCTGTCGCAACGGGATATTGGAGGACCGGAGACACCAACAGGACGCCAGATATAACGATGCATTGTCGCATGATCGAATACCTCCATTGCCACGAGGAAGAAAGCGGATCAAGGGAATCTCTCGAAGTCTAGTTGCCTCGTCCGCCACGGCAAGCACTGGGGCGCGTCTTACTGCAATATTGCACAACCGTCGACGATGGTACAATGCGCCGAAGAATAGTCGCGCTGAAGCCTTTGTCAGCCTATAGCCAAACGGTGTATCACCATGAATGGAAACAGTTCCAGTCTTGTCGACTGCGAAGGATGGTGGGATCAGGATGCGTATGGGCGGCAGTGGATGGAACCTCTTCAGCTTTCGTTCGATCAAGGACGGATTGAGGGATCGGGTGCGGATATCATCGGGGCGTTCACGTTCTCCGGAAGAATGGCTGACGATGGCCGAGTGGCGATGCAAAAACAGTACGTTGGGCAGCACAGCGTCGACTACTATGGAACGTACGACGGCGAGGGCGTGATGTCGGGGGAATGGAGGATTTCGTTTTCCCGCGGCCCTTGGATGATCCGGATTCGTCGCCTCGGTGTGGACGCGGCGACGGAAATCAAGGAGTTCGTCCCAACTGAGGAATAGGACGCGCCGTTGCCTCGTACCTGAATCGTTCGGATACGACGTGCGACGTTCACTCAGGCGGCAGCCGCCGACCGTTGCCGCGACGAGTATCAGCTAGATCCCAGCTCTTCGAGCGCCTTCTGGGCTGCCGCGTGGCCTTGCGCTGCTGCTTGCCGGTACCATTCCGCGGCCACGTCGTGGTCTTCCGTGCCGGCAAGACCGTGATTGTAGGACAAGCCCATTATGTACTGCGCGTCCGGATGACCCTGTCGCGCCGCCTTCTCATGCCACGTCACCGCTTCTTGGTAATTCTGGGAAACGTGCATTCCGAAGGCATAGCACGTCCCCATCATGTACTCGGCGTCGACGTGTCCCTGGATCGCTGCCTTTTCGCACCACTCGAATGCTTCCGCGAAGTTCTGCGGTATCCCCCGGCCCTCCTCGTAACATTTGGCCAGTGCGTATTGCGAGGCTGCATCGCCCTGTTCGGCTGCGGCCCGGTAGTCCTCGGCAAGGTCCGTTGGAGTCTTGGCAATTTCCCCCACCACGTCAGATTGGAGCGACGCCAGTGCCGATGACTCGTCGCCGCCAATTTCTATCAGGGTATCGAGCTGAAGTGTCCTGAAGACTAACCGCAACTCGTCCCCGACATCGCAGAGCCTGAGAGCAATGCTCTTCGCATCGCATACTTTCTTCAGGAGCACAAGTTGACCGAACATGGACGAACTCATGAATAGCACGCCGTCGAAACTGACCAGCACCTTCTTCCCCGGCGAGCCTGACGCGAGTTCCACCAACTCCGAACCGATCTCCTTGATCCGCGAGTCATCGTTCAATTCGCGGTCGCCAAAATGCACGACCAAAACGCCGTCACGATCTTCCGTCCTAACCGCCGTCACTTGCCTTCTCCTCGAATGGACTCCACGCTGCATCCTCGCGGCGATTCCAGCGCCGCGGCAGATCTCCAACAGCCCTTTGACTAGACTCCGAGGATTATATATTCCAGCGACGCACACTTACAGGCCACCAAAAATGCAGGAAATACGACCGTGGGCCCGCGGTCACGCGGCCTGTCGCTCTCGAAAGTGGTTCTTGTTTTGTCGATTGGGCGGCTTCTATCGCGGCCACTACGCCGAATCGGAGAATTGTGGCCAACAGCAGTCTTTGCGATCCTGCAAGGTCCAGGTAGTCTGAAACACGAACCTTTTCCAACTGCCCGGCAGCCGAACACTACGACAAATCTCCTGACTGTAATGCGGTGCCGGGCTTTTTTTGTTTCTTGCCTCTGGCGTGTCGCTGACCGATGGCAGTCGTTCTTCATACACATGAAGAACACCCCGAAGGTGAACACTGCCGATTACGAAGCGGCATGCAGCGAATTCGCACCGTGGGAGATATCGCGAGACGGGTTTTGGGCCACCGCTCGAAGCCCTTGCCTCACTTCAGGTCTGCCGGAGTGACCGTGACGTCACAGATCACGGTTCCATCGGAAGTCTTGTAGATGAATCGCATGTAGATGCCCATGCTCACCGCCTGCTTCGCATTCGGGTCGGCAGAAAACTTGCTGATCATTTCCTGTTTGACGAGATCCGGGGCCAGTTTCGTGCGGTCGATGATCGTGCCAGCGGCGAAGATATATTCGAACACCACGCCGTCTTTGTTGCCGTCTCGATAGACTTTGTAGTCAGAAAACACATTGTTGGCAGAGTTCAAGAGTTCACTCCGAACGGACAGCCCTCCTTTGATCATATCCGCAATGTACGCGTCCTTTTTTGCTTCCGGGCTCGGGCAACCGCTAATGCCAACGAGTCCGAAGACCGCGAGAAAGAAAAGTGACCGGCCACGCTGACATCTGCCATTCATAACGACCTCCATTTCAGTGACGGCGTTGCGCCACGGTGTTCTTGACCTCTACACAGGACTCACAGATACAGTCTACAATCCGTCGAGGCCGGATGCACGCCTCCGGGGCATAATTAGTCAGTCGGCAGCCGAAAGCTGCCGCGGATTACAAAGACCGGGCGTTCGTATCCGGTTTCGTCAATCAGGCCCTGGATACCCTTCCGGAGTTCGTCTGTTTCGTACCTTCGACCGACGTGCCATAGGATCAGGCAACGTGCCTCCGCTTCCGCAGCACATCGCAACGCCTGCTCGACGGTCGAGTGAAGCCCTTTGTCAGCATCGCGGTCTTCCTCTCTGAGGAAACTCGCCTCGTGCATCAAAACGTGCGTCGACTGGCAGAACCGATGATCCAGGCGGACGAGGTCACCCGAGTACACCAGTTCGTTTTCGAGGAAAGACTCCAGAAGACGATCGCGCTCGCCTTGTCCGACCAGTTGTTTGACCTCGCCCTTCGAAAGGTGTCGGAATTCTGGTTTAAGGCGGGTCCGGTTTCGCACGATCCGGTATGCCAGGCAGGCATCGTCCGCCATGTGCTCGACCTGTTTGGCCTCCAAACGCCGACCGTGCGGGAATTCGACGCTGTCGCCATCCGCGATGCCGTGAAAGGTGATGTGGTCCCAGTCCTTTCCACGGACGAACGACTCGACCTCGTCGATCGCCCGGCTGGCTCTCACCGACTGCGAAGGAAACAATACACGTAGAGGCTTGTCGTTCGCCCCCATTAGTCCGGCCCGGGCTTGGACCACGCCGAGCAGTCCGCGCACATGGTCGAAATGCCCATGGCTGATGGCGACGGCGTCCGCCCGAAAGATGTGGGAATCGAGCCGCATCGCCTGCTCGCCGCAGTCAAAGAGAATCCCAAAACCTCTCCAAAGGAAGAAATGGCTGAACGACCAGCTAAGCCCCTGCAGATTCGCTTCGATTTTCTCGGGCACTCGGCCGGTGTTAAACAGCATATGCATCTGGATTCTCCCATTTCACGACAACTGCCGTCGCCTGAATGTCGCAGCAATCTCAGCGAACCGATCTCCAGCACCCCACGGGACAAGTCAGCCGCTTCAGGGGTTCCTTCCGGTGCAATGCATCTTCGTGAGGTGGCGGAGCGTTGGCTTCCGGAATTGTGCGAACATTGTCTGGAATTAACCGTCTCTGATTGTCGTGGTAGTTTTCAAGGTTCAAACGCAAGATGAAGGATTAGAACGATGGGAGAGAATGATCCCAGAAGGAGGTGGCTTTAGCAATGCTCCGAGCAAGTCTCGTATGAGGACAGCAGGACACTGGCTTTAGCCCTGCGGATTCCACGGAACTGATCCTGGAAATTCAATTCGGCGAAGGCGGCAACGACTCGAAGACGTTCGTCGCCGAACTATTCGCCGCCTACTGCAAGTACGCCGAACGCCGCCAATTGTCTTCTGAGCTTCTTAGCTGGTCGGAGGGCCACGTCATTGCCAAGTTTGTCGGCAAGGATGTGTGGGTCGCATTCCAGCATGAGTCCGGTAAACACTGCGTTCAACGTTGTCCTGCCACGGAAAAGAAGAGCCGGCGACACACGTCGATAGTATCCGTGGCTGTCCTTCCGATTCCAACAAGGCTTTCGTTACAGTCGCTGCCGGATGACGAATTGGTCGTAAAGAGCCAAGGTGGCAGCGGTCCAGGCGGCCAGCATCAGAACAAGACGGACTCGGCCGTGCGGATGACCCACAAACCCACCGGGCTCCAGGTGTTCATCAACGGACGAGACCAACAGCGAAACCGGCGCGAGGCACGCCGCATTTTGACAGCGAAGGTCTACGATCATTTCCAGCGTCAGCACAATGCAGCCTACGACGCGGAACGGACGAAACAGATAGGCGATGGAGGACGAGGCGACAAAGTGCGTACGTACAACTTCATCAATTCCAGAGTCGTTGATCACCGACTGGGAAGGAAAACCAAGCAGATCAAACGCGTCATGAAGGGTGAGTTGGATCTGCTGATTGGATAGAGCGGCCATTTTGCGTTCTCGGCCCAGGTTTGAGATCTGTCCGCACAACTATAGAATGTGTCTTGGTCCGCAGAGTATCGTTTGGAGAAGAGCGGTGGATTTGTTTTCATTCAGGCAGCACCTTCGAACGGGAAGATCGCCATTTGTGGTCAGGCGAAGAACGTCTGCCGCCAGATGGTCCGACGAGGAGATTCACCGCTTGCAGTTCGAGCGGGATGGAGAACTGTACGCGCTGATGGCCTGTTCAGCGGATGTTCAGCCACCGCAGCGTACGCGGATGCTGTACCAGCTTCTTCGCAGCCCGCGCCACGCGTTGTCCACGAAGACTCGAAGTATGTTCGATCGGGCAGCCGGCTTGCTGTCGGCTATCATGCCGGCGGACGATGTCTTGACCGTGTTTCTTGCTCTGCGCCGCGAGCGTGTGAACCGCAAGCATGCTGCCCGATTCGTGCTCAGGTATATCTTGAATCATCCTCGTGTCGAGGATCTGGCCCGCCACCGCCGCCCGGCGGTCGTCGATTGCGTCGAACACGCGGTCGGCAGAAACGTTGCACGCGGATGTATGAAAAGGCTCGAAGCCGGCGATGTCCACGCGCCGTATGTGGTGCGTCACCTTCTGCGCCATGCCAAGGACAAAGACCGCGCGGCAACCGTGCTTCGCTTCCTGTACCGGCGGGAAACTCCGCTGGCGATCGCGAGTACGGATTCCTATACCGACTGTCATCAAAGCGTTGAGATTTCACCAGCCACCGCACACGATCGCCCGAAGACCGTCACGGCCACCAATCGAGGTGACATTGCGGCCACTTTGGTGCACGTGTACCGAGGAGGAAGCAGCGAGGAACTCTCGCGGGCGGTGGAGAGATACGCTGATCAGGCCGCGGCCGAAATGCCTCGGTTTGACGGCACCGTGTCCCTGGTCCTCGATGTTTCCGCATCGACACAGGGCTATGGCGAACGCGAGTTTTGCTGTGTTTCACAGTCCGTAGCACTGCGACTGGTGATGGAGCGGTGTTGTGGGTCCCTTCAGGTCCACCAAGTGGGCGGAACCGGGAATCCGCCTCGCCCCGCTGGCGCTTCCGACTTGGCGTCCGCTGTCCTGGATGCAGTGGCGGACGATCCTGACGTCATGGCAATCGTCTCCGATGGATACGAGAACGTTTTCGCTGGTGATTTATCCCGGATTGTGGCATCGTTGCCGGGGGCCGGTGTGCACGTCCCGATCGTCTTCTGTCACAGCAAGTTCACCGACAAGGACGCGCTGGAACTGCGGCGGCCGGCCCCGACGTTGCCCGAGGTCGAGTTCTGGCACGAGGCGGATTTTCATTCCGTTCTCGTCTCCATTTTCTCGATGGCGCGAGGCGATGTCGGCACGGGCTTTACGCATGATTACTACTTAGAGTCGTTCGCGCAACGAGAAAAGGAGGTGGCCCCATGGACAAATGGGAACTAGCTCCGCTTTCATTAGACATCTCGAATCACCGCATTGGCGAGCCTCAGCGTTCGGGCGCGATGACCGTGCTTCCGCTGTTTGGGCCGGACTTCGACGGTCGATTTGCGGCCCCGCTATCTGGGTTGAAACTGGCCGGTGTCGAAGGATACGGCAACGTCACGATGCGTAACCCCGCCGACAAGGAAGGGGGCGTTGCGATCGTACCGCTGCACATCGGCTACATTCAGGATCAGGCGCAGAACCACGCCCTCTGCCGCTCGGCGTTCATCGCACCTGGGCAGACGTTGCGGTTTACCGACGCCTGCTGTGTCCAAGAGTCGCAAGGTGGCTACCTGGAAGGGGGCGACCAATGGTTTTTCGTGCTGCCCATTCAGCTCAGAGACGAGGCGCTAACGCTGCGCGGGAGGGAAGATTACGGCAAGCTCTGGAATGCCATTTCGCAACTCAGCGTCCAGTTGAAACTACCCTCCAGGGGGCATTTGGAGCAAGTGATTTGCCGACAACGCCCGCACTTGACCCAGTACGCGAGCCGTTTTGAACTGCTGATCGGCCAAACGGGCGCGATGTTCTTCTTGGAAGACGAACTGGTCGGTGTCGAGATCGCGCCCAGCGCAGAGTACTTCCAGGAGCTCTGGATGCCGCTGGTGTGCTTCTGTTACGGCGTAGGCGCCATGCACCGGGAGAATCAGAACGGCGGACAGGCGACTGCCGCCGAAGAGCCTTTCGTTGCGGAAGACATCCAAGGATTGCGAAATCAGCTTCACGACGGTCGAGCGAAGGTCCGGCAGCAACTGATCGACAATCTACGGGGCCTGCCGCCCGAGCGATTCAAGATGGAAGAGGAGGAGCGATTTTTGGATTTGAGTTTGAGTACGGTGACCGGCCGCAACTTCGCGGGGCAAGTCGTTCGAGACAAGGAACGTCTGGTGTATGCTTCCATTTTCGCACGGAGGAGTTACCTTAACAGCAAAGACAATTGATCGTCGGGCGAAAGCCCGCGACAATCGTACTTGGGCAGGAACTGTGCAGGGCACAGACGTTGCCGTAGGGCGCCCGCCTCGGCGGGTTGTGGGTGCAACTCCCACCCCCGGCTCTTTCGTATCCGTCAATGCCGGGGAAAAGGCGTCGATGCGCTTGCCGACGGTCCTGCCCTTCTTGCTTCGCGCGCGAAGCTCCCCTATGCCACTCAATCGAGACTTGAGCAAAGCGAAAGCCGTTGCCGATCAGCTACTCGCAGCCGGCGCCAGTCACTGCATGCTGGTAGGAGGTTACGTACGCGATCGTCTTGCCGGTCTGGACTCGAAAGACATCGACATCGAGGTCTACGGGCTCGGATATGATGAGATCTTGGCGGCCCTCGCGCCTGGTTATGATGTGGGCCTCGTGGGTCAGAGTTTCGGCGTAGTGAAAGTGGACAACGAAATTGACGTCAGTATCCCACGGCGCGAATCGAAGATGGGCATTGGCCACCAGGGATTTGATGTACGGCCCGATCCCACGATGACGCCACACGAAGCCGCAGCAAGGCGCGACTTCACGATCAACTCGATGGGCATGACCTTCGACGGCAAGATATTCGATCCATACGGTGGTCAGAAAGACTTGCAGGCCGGCATTCTTCGAGCTACCACTGCAGCGTTCCAGGAGGACCCATTGCGAGTCCTGCGCGGCATGCAGTTCGCTGCCCGATTCGGATTCGATATGGACGATCGAACCGTCCGGATGTGCCGTGAACTGGTTGACGAGTTCACGCATCTATCGGCCGAGCGAGTGTGGGGGGAATGGCACAAGTGGGCAGTCAAAGGCCGATATCCATCCAGAGGTCTGAAGGTTCTCGAACGGACCGGCTGGATCACCAGTTTCCCCATCCTCCAGGCAATGGCCGATACGCCTCAGGATCCCGATTGGCATCCCGAGGGCGATGTCTTTGTCCACACCGGCCATGTGTGCGACGTGGCCGTCGAGATCGCAGACCGAGAGCAGTTCGACGTCAAACAGCGGGCGGTCTTGCTGTTTGCTGCTTTGTGTCATGATTTCGGCAAGACGACCACGACGACAAGAAATGAGCGAGGGAGATGGATCGCCTATCAACATTCGGACGAAGGAGTACCGCCCGCCCGACAGTTCCTTGAAGCGATGCGCGCGCCCAGTTGGCTAGTAGACGCGGTACTGCCCCTGGTCGCATGTCACATGATCCACGTAACACATCCAGAGGACCATGATCCCAGTCTGCGCGTCGTTCGTCGCCTCGCGCACCGTCTAGCTCCGGCCACGATCCAGTTGTGGGCCGCCGTGTGCGAAGCGGATGCCAGCGGCCGGCCTCCACTGCCGAGGAAGAACCCCGTCGAAGACTGGCAGCGAGTGGCAAACGAGCTGGCTTTGCAGGACAGCAAGCCAAAGCCGTTACTGTTGGGGCGACACCTGATCCCGCTCGGATATCCTCCTGGTCAGCAATTGGGCCTCATTCTCATGTCGGCGTTCGAGTCGCAATTGGATGGCGAGTTCACAAGCGTCGAAGGTGGCCTTGAGTGGGTGCAAGCGAAGTTTCCCATTCCGCCAGGCCTTACTCGGATCTAGTGAACCGCGCGAAGACCTTCGCACCAATTCCTGACAATCGTAGCCAGCCAATGTAAACAGTGGGCCGGAGGGTGACGGCTGTGCAGTTCGTCGTCTCAGGGCTGTCACATCTCCCGACGGATATCGATTGCTTCAGAAGGCCGATTCCGGCTTTGCTGTATTTGCGGTCCCCTCTCAGGGACCGTATATTGATGTCCATGCCGCTCCCGGCCGTAGAATACACAAGCCCGAAGCGCGAGCGAGGGACATATCTGGACCAGGCGTGCGTATACTGCAACGGACTCGGACACGTACCATGTCCCGATCGAGGCTGTTCTCGCGGCACTGTAGGAAGCACGCGAGCCGATACGGTGGGACGCAACACGGTAACGGGACAAGCGATCGTCAAGATCGTGCCTATCCGTGTCGCGTGTAGCCGCTGTCGAGGTAAAGGGTCAGTGGACTGCGATCGCTGCAGTAGTGGCACCATGACCAGGATACGATAGACTGTCCGTCAGAACCACCGTTCAACGCCGAGGGTGAAGTCGTGACGTTTGATTCGGACAATCCACAGTACCCGTATGCGACCCCTCGCGCCGACACAGTGGAACGACAACCGATGAACGTCATTGGGCGAAGGCAGTCAGGGCTGGGCATCGCATCGTTTGTGCTCGCGATTGTGGCAGGCGTGACGGCTCTTGCGCTTGTCGTGATTGCAGGTGTGATGGAGGCATCAAGCCCTGGCGGCATGAACGAGGAGTCGCCTCAGGCGATCATAGTGGGGTTGGGCATATTCGGCGTTCTTGGGCTTAGCATGCTTGGTGTTGGGTTAGGTGTGGGTGGACTGGTGCAAGCTGACCGGTCGCGGGCGTTTGGTGCAATAGGGTTGATATTGAATATCTTGGTGATACTCGGCCTTGGCGGAATTATGGTTGTCGGCCTGACCATGGTAAGCAAGGATCACGGGAAGAATAACTTCGGTGTTTCAGCCGTAGCTCCGTTCGCCAGAGCGTGGGGCGGTGCCGGAAACCACGGTCTGGTGAGGGTAGCTACATGTCAGATACGGAAGTTAATGTCCCCGCATTCTTTGGGACCGGAACCTGTTAGGAGATGCGAGAGTGAGGGTCGGAGGAATCGTGCTCTGCGGAGGCAGGAGCAGCCGTATGGGCTTGCCCAAGGCAACGCTGCCTTTCGGACCGGAATTGATGATCCAGCGCGTCCTGCGGCTGCTTGGTGAAGTCGTCGACCCATTGGTTGTCGTCGCGGCAGAAGATCAAGAACTTCAGGAGTTACCGACGGCCGTCACGGTCGTCCGCGACCAGCGCGAAGGCGTCGGTCCGCTGGAAGGTCTGCGTGGCGGACTAACGTCCATCCAAGATCAAGCCGATGCAGCCTATGTCACCGGTTGCGATGTGCCGCTGTTGAATCCCCGTTTCGTATGTTACTTGATTGGCTGTCTCCAGGATCATCAAGTCGCCGTTCCCTTCGACGGTACGTTCTATCAGCCACTGGCCGCTGTGTATCGAATGGACGTGCTGCCGGAAATCGAAACGCTGCTGCGCGAAGGCCGAATGCGTCCGGTCTACCTGTATGACAGCGTCAACACCCGCCGAGTGCCGATTGAAGAACTAGAGACAGTCGATCGTGGGCTGGGGACGCTTGCCAACTTGAACCACCCCGACGACTATTTCGCGGCAGTGCGGCAGGCAGGGTTTGAGGTTCCAGTGGAGATTCGGTTGGCGTTGAAGGGATAGGCGGCGTTCCCGCCGGAACAGAGCGACTTGGCATCCGCGTGCTGTGTATCGCCCGTCTAAGCCTGTCTAGCTAACGCGTTTCTGGCCTTGCTCTTCCGGTCCCCTCAATCAAAGTAACGAGTCGATCGACTTTCACGCTCTCGAACACCTCAGTGACGCCGCCGATCCAGCGGACTTCGACGAGGTCGACACGGTCTCGCGGTCCGAGTCCCAAATGCAGTCGCATGCCGTGATGGCTCTGGTAGCCTCGCCCACTGTGCACTTCGTCAATTTGGGCAAGATCACCGGCAACGACTCTAACCCGAGCCCCCACGCCATCCCGGTTCGTCTTTGTGCCTCGGAGCCGAATCTGGATCCAGTGGTGGTCGTTTCGCGAGTCGTTTCGCAGAATCGTCGGCTCCTGACGGGAGTTGAGGATCACAACGTCGATGTCACCGTCGTTGTCCAAATCGTCGAACCCGGTGCCCCGGCTGACCAGCTTGACCTGCAAGCCATCGCCGCTCTTGTCACTAACGTCGACAAACCTGCCGTTTCCCAAGTTCCTCAGTAGAATATTGGATGCCGCGTAGTGCGATGTATCGTCGTGCTGGTTGACGGCATCCATCAGGTGACCGTTGGCAACGAAGATGTCGCGATCCCCATCATTGTCGAAGTCGACGAGGCCCGTACCCCAGTTAACGTATGGAACCGCGTTCGTGCCCGCGTGGGCCGCGACAGTCACGTCTTCGAAGAATCTCTTACCCGAGTTCCGGTACAGCGTGGGCAACTCGCCCTCGAAATCCGTCATGAACAGATCAAGGAAGCCGTCGTTATTGTAGTCGCCGCAGTCAACGCCCATGCTGGCCTGCTGAATCCCCGAGAAATCATACGCGGCACCCGTGATCAAACCGACCTCGTCAAACGAGCCGGTTCCGTCGTTTTCGAAAAGGAAATTCCCTCGGACATCATTGCAGACGAAGACATCCGTATCGCCGTCGTTATCGTAGTCGACACAGACCATCCCCATGCCGGTGCCCGCGTGGCGTGCTACGCCCGACTCGACACTCACGTCTGCGAACGTTTCGTCGCCGTTGTTGCGATAGAGAGTGTCGGGATCAGGTTCGTAGTCCTGGGGGCTCTGGTATGTCGCAGCGCCTAGGTACGTGCGAGGACGGTGTAAATCATACGAGAAAACCACGTAGTTGGACGCGTAGAGATCGAGGTCGCCATCTTTGTCCATATCAAAAAAAGCAGCCCCCGCGCCAACTCGGTTCCCATTGCCTGTGCCAGCGGTTGCGGTCACGACAGAGAACGTGCCATCACCCTCGTTGCGATACAAGACATTGGGGCCGAAGTTGTTGAGGTAAAGATCTTGATCCCCATCGCCATCGTAATCGGCGGCGACCACTCCCAGGCCATACCCAAGGTCCCCCACGCCGGCCTCATCGGTTACGTCGGTGAAACCCAATCCACCATTGTTCCGGTAGAGGACGTTTCTGGCAGACTTGTCCGTACGAGTGCCCCGAAGAGGTGCTCCGTTCAGAAAATAGATGTCGATCCATCCATCGCCATCGTAGTCAAACGTCGCCATCCCGCAGCATACGCCCTCGACAATGTAGTATTGGCCGCTGCCGCCAGTCGTGTGCTTGAACGTGATGCCGGTTTGAGGCGTCACGTCGCGGAGGGTGATGGGACTCTCGCCGCGAACGGCCGTCGATGCAACCAACAGTACAAGCAAGACAATCAACGCGCCGGCCACGTGCACAAGGCTGTCCGAGCGGCGCCTCACGGGGAGGGCGAGGCTCCCGCCGAGCCGGTGGCGCGGGGAACGATGCGCCCGATGCGGCTCCGCGGGAGCGTCGCCCTCCCGATCGTATCCGCAAGCTCTTTGACTTGCGGTGTCTTCTGACTGTAACTGCAGAATCATCGTTCAACGTTTCTCCTGAAGGAAAGTCCGCGCCTGTTGATAACGCTTGTTCTCCGGATCAAGCCTGATCGCCTCTTCGATGGCCGAAACGGCCCCCGCATGATCCCCGACGCCTGCGCGAACCTGACTCAGCAGGAACGCGTTCGCTGCGACGGCTCGAAGTTCGAACGCCGACTCGGCAAGTCGTACCGCTTCGTGAAGCTCCCGGTCGCTCCGCAGATAGAGGCGCGTGAGGGACACATAACCCTCGGGGGCTTGTGGAGCGAGACGGATCGCCTCTTGAAGCGACTGCTCGGAATCATCGAATCGCCCCAAATTGCTGTACATGACGCCAAGATTCAGGTGGTAGGCCGACTGGTCCGGCGCAATCGCAACAAGCTCGCGGCAAGTCCGCAGCGCATCCGCTCCCCTCCCCGTCTGCTGGTAGAGTGACGCCAGGACTACACGACACTCCGTGTTGGCGGGATCGAGCACAGCGGCCCTGCGGCAGAGTCTTTCCGCTTCCCGGAGGACTCCGTGAACCAGATAGACACGTCCCGCAAGCACGTACCTTGCGGCGAAATCGACCGCTAGAGCCTCCATGTCGTCCCGCTTACCACTGTACTGAGTGCGAACCTCCATGTCTTTGGCTCTGACGAGCCGGTATTGATTCATCGCCTCGTCGGCTTCCTCTCTCCGTCCCAGTCGGGCCAGCGCCGTGGCCAACCCATACTGGGCCCGCGGGATGTCAGGGTAGCGTTCCAGCGCCGTTTCGAACGCATCGGCTGCTTTCTCGTACTGTTGCCCCGCAACGTGGGCTTGTCCCAGATAGACGTAAGTCTCGGTCGATTCCGGCACAACCGAGATGTGACTATGCAAAGCCTCGATGGCCTCTTCGATCTTGCCCAGCTTCAGCAGCGCATCGCACAGTTTGTGCGCCGCCTCGGAAAACCCTGGAACATGGGTCAGCGCCTTCCGCTGCAAGGTCACCGCTTTCTCATATTCACCCTCTTTCGCCGCGATCAGGCCCAAGCCGTGGTAGCCGTACGCATATTCGGGATTCAGTTCGAGGGACCGCTCCCAGGATCCCGAAGCCTCGGCGTTCCTTCCCAGCAGAAACAGAATCCTTGCCCTGACCTCGTGCGCATCGCAGTCGTCCGGGAACGATTCGACAAGACGATCAGCCACCTGGGTCGCCTCTTCAATCAACGCCGGAATCGTTGTCGGCGGAGGCGGTTCGCCTTCAGCCTCTGCAGGCTTCCTCGCGTGTGCCTGGGAACGCGCAGGCGGCGATTGAGGATTCGCCTGGTGCGGCGGAGCACTGGGTTGCATGCTCTTCTGCGGCGCAGCAGAATCTTGACGACCGTCCTCGTGGCCACATGCCCCGAAAAGGCTCACGGCTCCCGCAACAAAGACCAAGGCTATCCCCCAACCGCCCGCAGGCCGTCCCGCACGTGCTTGCATAGGTAATCCCAGACCTGATTCCCGTTTTGCGCTGCTGCGCTGCCTTGTGGCAGACAAGCGAATCTCTGGATTCGAAGTGTGCCCACCAAGTCCTCCCGCGTCAAGCCATTGTGAACGGCGAAATGCTGATACACTGCGCCACCGCTTCACCCAGGGCGTGTTTCGAGATTCGTAGCGGAAGTCGCAAGACTTCCGAAGCAACGATTGCTCAACGGAATTCTTGCGAATCCCGCTACCCACGCATTGGCGCGGCGAAGGATTCCGGTAATCGTGAAACCGTTTTCTGCGGATGTACAGAGCGACGTTGTCACTTACGGGCTGGTCAACGACAGCTTTGCATCAAGCACCTTCTGGATTCGGCTGGCCGATTCCTGCAGGTGGGCGCGCGAGTAGGTGTCCAGGTTCGCGTTTCTCGTCAACAGGTTGTCGATTCGTGCTTTCAGAGACGTCAACTCGGCGTAAGCGACCGTTTGGCAATCCTGCGGAGCGCCAGTCCGGCTCATTGCCAAGTAGGAGAGGTTCTTCAAATAGCTCCGTTGTAGATTGCGGCGCAGGCTGGTAATCGCCGGCTTGCGGTTTGTGAAGTTACCATCGCCTTTGATCGCGTCCACCTCGGCAAAGACGGCCTTCGTCAGACGCTCGACGAGTTCCGCTGTGGTGAACGCGTCCTTGTCGGCAGGCACTTTTAGCTCCGTATCATGAATGCGGTCGAGAGTGACGGACGACATCAACTGGGCGAGAATGCGTTCCTGCCACATCAGGATCACGTCGTGCACCGGAAAGTCCTTTCGCAACGAGTCGCTGATGCCCCAGTGATTCCAGTATGTGGCGGCCAACTGATTGTAAAGCTCGGGAGGGAAATGGAACGGTTTGTCGTTGAAGACCTGGCCTTCCAGCAAAGCCAACGCGTCGCGTTGCTTCTTCGGATCGATCACTGTGATCGGAGACCTGGCGTCCTTGTCGCCCTTGTGACTTCGGCTGGTGTACAGGCCGCCGACATAGCGTGCGGCAAAGAACATCGCTTCGCCGTACTGCCCGAGAATGATATTGAAGGCTTTGCGGGCTTTGGTATAGTCGTCGCCGTCTTGCACGACACGATCGACCAGCCCGGGAATCAACTCCTGCATCAGGGCCGCGCGCTGTTTGGCGTATTCCAATGAGTCGTTGCCCAGGTCAAACCGGTTTGACTCGGGATCGGGGTCGGTACTGCGAGTGTCTTCGTCCGTAGCGTATTTCAGTGCCGGTTCTCCGCTGCGCGCGGCGATCTTCTTCAATTCCTCGGACTCGCTGCCGGAAAACTGCTTGTACCCGTACTCGATGGCCCAGTGGTCGTAGGGCCCAACCATCGTCGTGAAGAAGTCGCCCTGCTTTTCGCCTTTGGGCACGATGTTTGTCGGATTGTAGTCCATCACAGAGGCGACCATTCCGCTCTTGCGAGCCTTGGCAGGATCGTTGATGTCCTTCAGGCTCAGAAAGGTGCTGGCTTTGAAGTTGTGCCGCAACCCAAGCGTGTGCCCCGCCTCGTGCATGGTCACTTCCTTGAGGCCCTGCATGATCAGCCGCTCCTGCAATTCCGCAGCTTGCTTCGGATCGGCGCGAGCAATGATCGTTGCGGCACCGAATGCCAACTGGCGAGCCATGCCGCGGTTCAACAGGCAAGTCGCGTGCTGAGATCGACCGGCAAGCATGCCGTGCGACGTCGCGTGGCCTTGACCGGTTGATGGCACGTTCAGATCGCCGCCCGTCATGCGAGCAACGCTCTCGCGAGTGAATGTCTCGAATTCCTGCTTCCAGTACGTCAGGAAGTCCGCGTCGAAGATGATGTCCGCATCCAGGATCTGGCCAGTGTATGGGTTCACGCGCGAAGGCCCCATGGCGAAGCCCGCGTTTGACGTGATCCAGCGGAACGTGTTGTAGTTGATGTCTTCCGGATCCCAATCTGCGTCGTCGGGCTGCTGGCGCACCTCGATTGCGTCCACGAAACCGGCCTTCTCGAATGCCTTGTTCCATTCCAACAGGCCCTCGCGGATCGGTTTTCGATATTTGAAGGGGACGGTCTTCTCGATCCAGAAGACGATCGGCTCCTTGGGCGGGGACATGGGAGCCGAAGCATCCGCCTTCTCCAATCTCCAACGATTGATGTAGCGAACGAACTGATCTTCGCTGTTCTTCTTCGAGAAGTCTTTGACCACCGTCAGAAAATAGCCGACACGGTCGTCCGCAAGGCGCGGTTTGTAGCCCGTGGTCGGGATCTTGCTGACCGAGTAGTGAACCGTCAACGTGACGCCTCGCGAATCGGGAACCGTGTCAAAGCTCACTCGCCCGCTGGAGGCATAGGTTGCCGCAACCTCCAGCTCGACATTGTCGTCGAAGCCTTTGACTTCGCCCCACGTCGATTTGCTCGCGGAAAACGAGAACCCCGGCAAGGAAAACGAGATCTGCGGAAGGTCGCTCATGAATACCGGCGACAGGTCCACCAAGTCGCCGCCCTTCGGGCCTTTGGTGACAATCGGCAGGCTGAACAGCACGCTGTCCGTGTAGGCATTCCGCACGGCGGACGCCTCGGGGGTGCCTTTGTTCGCCTTGAAACGCACGTTGCGGCGGATGATGTGGACCTTCTTGTCGACCTTGCGGAACTTCCACACCCAATCGTCGCCGACACCCCACGTCATGCCGCCCAGAAGCATTCCCTGTCCAATGCCGCGAGCGATCGAGATCAGCACCACGTACTCACTCGCATAATGGCTCGAACTGAACTCCGCGTACAGCTTGTTCTCCTTCTGGTACAGCGGGATCAGACCCGATATCGACTTCGCCTCCTTCAGCAACACCGTATGACTGGGCGTGGTGGACTTGATCGACGTGGTGGGCGCCTTGACCGTTGTGGTTTTCGGCGTCGATTCGCTCGGAGTAGCCGAAACCTCCGGTTCCTTCTTTGGCTTGGACGAGTCGGTTTGGTCCGCCGCCAACGCCGTAGTAGCCAGAAAGATCGTCAACGGTGCAGTCAACAGGGCTGGACGCAAGAAAGCATACTTAGCCATAGTTTGGGTCTCTCTCTTGTTCCACAAGTGGTAGGTGCATGCATTTGCGCGGGTCGATCAAATATACCCCACGCTATATGCGCTGAGACAATGGGATAGCACGGCCAGCCTTTTCGCGCGAGACTACGACGGTGGGAGGGGTTGTATCGATGTGTTCGAGCTGGCGGTTCGGCCGAGCGGTAGCTGCGGGGACGTAGGAGCCTCGTCCTTGTGAAACACATCTGTTGGAATGACACGGAGTCCTGCCGCCTGGTATTCCTGGTTGAAATGCTTGATGAAGCACTCGCTGGGACTCGGGAGATCTACGCCACCGACAACATGGTTACCGTGGAGAATGACGCCTCGCAACGGAGGCCGACGAATGGAATTCGACATATCTCGCCTCGCAAACGGGATTCGGTGCCGACAACCGACGCGATCGGCCCACGAAAGAGATTGTCCACATTTGGAGCGGGTGGTGGTAGATCAATCTGTGTCGACAACCACATTGCCCTGCCCGCCGGTTATCCTCACCGGCAGCCACGCGTCCTTACCGGGCAGGTCATTGCGAATCAGGCAATCGGAGACGCGGCTGCCCCTCACGTTCTTCAGCAAAAGGCCGCCGCCAGCACAATCCAGGATCGTGCAGCCTGTCACGTTGACTCGGTGGCAGTTCTCCAAGACCAATCCCGCCTCGGCCCCCGTAACGCCGCTGATGTGAAGGCCGTTCAGCGTGGCGTCCTGGCAGTTGCGTAACAGTAGGGCATTGTTGCCACCATCGGGGTCCCAGTAGTTGGGATTACGGTCAAACACGTTGGGGCCCACAACGACGTTGCGACTGTCTTCGATGCGAAGATCGTACTGATAGCCTTTCCAGAAAGTGTTGGCGACGATGCTGACACCGCGGGCTTTCCGAATGTCCACGCCGATCTGTGTATCGCTGATCACGTTGCCGGATATCGTCAGGTTGCCCCAAGTCCGATCGCGGCTGTCGAGCCCGATGAAACGGATGTTGGCCGATTCGGGTGCGTTGTGCGTGTGCTGGATCGTGCAACCGACGATTGCCATCTCGGCGTTAACGCCGCCTCCATCGATCAGCACGTTGGCAGTCGGCTCGCCATCGGGATCCATGTTGGCCTCGATGTCGCAGCCGCTGACTTGCAGATTGCACACGCCGCCGCCACGGACCACAATCCCTCCGCCGCCATTGTAGCTGATGTGGCAACCGCTGACGTTGATTTGGTGCAGGTTAACGTGATCGAGGTATAGGCCCACACCCGTGTTTTCGTACAAATGGCAATCGGAGATGATCACGTTGCGGTTTCGTGCTGTCAGGTGGATTCCATGCAAGGCCCCGCGCACCGCCACTCGGGTGACAAGCAACTGCATGGTGCCGGTTGCTTCGATGCCAGCGGCATCTTCGTGGGCGCCGATGATCTCGATACCGTCCACGGTCGGCATGCGCTGTCGTTCCCAGACATCGGATTTGACAGCCGAAGGGTCAGCCGTGCCCGCGTGCGTACCTACGAACTTGAACGCCGGGCCTGGTCCCGCCATTACGGTCCTTGCTGTGCCGCCGCCGATCAATGATGTCCGGCCGACTTCGTCCAATTCGATTACGATCGGCTTGGTGATCCGATATGTACCACGAGGGAATCTAACATCGCCGACACCCGCATTTACCGCCTTCTGAATTGCGGCCGCATCGTCGGCGTGGCCATCGCCTACCGCTCCAAAATCGCGGACGGTAGCCGTCTTTGTGTGACCGGGTACCTCGGATGAGGTTTCTTCTGTGCCAATCACATACACAACCGCCAGCGGACCAAGCAACACGACGAACACGACCGACGGTAGACGCAAACGACGCATGGCCGGAAACCTCCTCTTGCGACAAATTGCAGGTTACGGCGACGACTAGTCCCGGACCTTATGGCTCATTTCACGAACTGCGGCCAGGAGAACATCTTGGGCGTCTGCCGAAAACCATCCGATGTGGGCCGAGACGAGTCCGAGCGATTCGTAGCCGCCTTCTTCCACGACCTTGGCGGAGGGCAAGTACCCAAAGACTTGATTCGAGTAGCCCGCGACCCACAGCCGTTCCGCGCCGATCCCTTCGGCAACCAGGGGGACGTAGTCGGAGACCACTTCGCCGGAGATCGCCACCAGTGTCAAGTCATCACCGAACTGCCAAAGGGCCAACGGGGCACGATAGTGTGCGGGGATCGGCTCGCCACGATCTTGCGCTTGCAGGATTCGCCGCGCGTTATGGGACTGCCAGAACGGCCCTTTGGCGAGTTGTTCAAGCTGCTCACGCGGCGGCACCGGTTTCATGGGTAGGTCGACGCGGGCGAACTCCGCTCGCAGTGGACCGTGGATTGGCTGCAACTCGCCTTCCATCACACGGCAGACCTCGGCACCTAACGCACGGCCCTGACGTTGGACTACTTGAATCTGATCGCCCGTGGCTCGCGGATCCGGGTTGGCGTCGGCTCCGCATCCCTGGACGAACAGCGTCTGGACGCCTGGGTGTTGTCGTTCGATGTATTGTCGCGCAAAACCGGGGTAGTCCCCTGAAAGCCGATTGCTCGTGTTGCCCAAAGTCACGGCGTGGCACGCACACCCGAAGACCACGCCGCGCAAGTGGCCGTTAGCGTCGTCGATTCTCAAGACCGCAACACTGCGGTCGACGTATCGCTCTGGGTTGGGCGCCATGCCACGATATTTCCCCTCCTTGTCGAATCGGCGCCGGTTTTTGACAAAATCGACCTTGCCAACACCGTACGAAAGACTCGCGGGTTTCATATCGGCCAAGGCTGCGGACGCCACGTCGGCCAGCTTGTTCCAGAGCACTTCGGTATAGGCCTTGATCTCGTTCAGATCGCCGTCCGGCACGGGATATCGGTTCAGGTCGGACGTCCCAATCATGGGGCCCGAATGAGTATGCGACCAGTTCAACAGAATCTGCCGTCGCGCGAGGCCCGTCTTTCGCATGATCACGTTGCACAGCGCCGTTTCCTCCGGTTCACGAAGAACGCACAAATCGGCGGTAATCAGCACGACCGGTTCGCCGTCTTCGTGTCGAATCGCCATCGCCCTGGCGTAGATGTCGTCCAACACGCTTTCAAACGGGCAGAAACGGCTCTTGCTCGCATAGCCGTACAACCACACCGGTTCCTCGGGCGTGATACAGACGCTGGCCAAGCCAACACGCCATTCGTCATCGGCGGCTGTGGCAATACCGCTCAGGCAAACAAAGGGCACTTGCACCATCGTGAGCACACATGGAAGAATCCGATTAGGAGCGTTACCCATGTTCCTGTGTCTTTCCGAAAAGGGGCAGTGGCAGTGAGTTGCGCCATTGTCTGGTGCTGCGGGTCCAACCGCAACGGGCGACCAGAGAAATCAGATGGCCACCGGTGCTCGGCCACTGGCTAATCCCTAGTGGTCATTGCGATCTCCCGGGAGGTATAATGGCGATGGCCTTCTGCAGAACGACATCTTCTGTCGGTAATCTCAAACACGGTTTCTACGTGCCAGTGGAGGTAACGACTCATGTTACGAGAATCATTTCATGCGTCTGTGATCTTGGGCCTGCTCCTTGTGGCTGACTCCGGCGCGCGTGAGTGGACGGACAGCACGGGCGCGTTCACGGTCGAGGCCACGTTGGTCGAGGTGTTGGAGGACAGCGTGCGGCTGCGAAAGCAGAATGGCATCACGGTGCAAGTGCCCATCGAGCGGTTATGCCGAGCCGATCGACTGTATGTCCAGTCGGTGCGGCCAACTGCGAATCCGGCAACCAACGAGACACTCATCGCAATCGACAAGGCGTTAGAGACGAAGGTGTCGTTCGATTTCGTAGACACGCCACTTCATTCCGTTACCACGTACGTGGCAAAGCTCAACAACATTAACGTCGAAATGGACGCAAAGGCAATGGACGATGTGGGTATCGGTACCGACCGGCCAGTGACGCTACAAGAGGAGAATTTGGTTCTGGCAGATGCCCTCGGACTGCTACTGAAACCCCTGAGACTGACTTGGGACGTTCGTGACGATGTTTTGTTGATCACGACGCCCGAGGAAGTCGAATCCGAATTGGAGATTCGCGTTTACGTTCCATTGCGCGGGCAATCCCCAGACACTCTGATCGCCGACATCACGAAGAATATTCAACCACGATCTTGGGGCCATTGGGCCACAGTCTACAAGATCTCCTCCGGCGTCCTGTTGATCAGCCACACGTACCACGGCCATCGCGAGATCGAAAAACGCTTCAGGGAAAGGCTCCGCGCGATAAGGCCCTCGCACATGGCGGTCCCATCGTCGGTGCTGCCCAAGGCCGTAGCATCGGCGCTGAACGTGCCCACGCCCGTGTTTTTCATCGAGACACCGCTTGGGGACGTGATGCAGTTTCTCGGCAAGACGGCTGGCGTGAAGATCTCGTTCGACAAGGAAGCGTTGTCCGACGTAGGCATAGGTCTGGACGCGCCCATGACGAGGAAGTTAGACAGGGTACGGCTACGCTGCGCGCTGAGACTCCTTCTTCGGGATATCGAGTTGACTTGGTATCCCGAGGGTGAAGGTATGGTTATCACGACGCCGGAAATAGCGGAGAATCACCTGTATTTGGCACGATACAACGTCAAGGGCCTCGCGAAGAATCCATTCGTCGGTGATGACTTGATCGGTGCCATCAAGAAAACAGTGGCTCCGCAGACGTGGGACGACGTTGGCGGTCCGGCAAGCATCAAACGCGGCGACGAGAGTACAATCGAAG
>CAZURK010000045.1:0-68092 GCA_964623055.1 uncultured Pirellulaceae bacterium | reverse complement strand
TTCAAACCGGCGACGTGCCTCCGATCAGCGCTGCACTTCCTGACCGGTGTTTAGAGGCAAAGACATCTTCTGCGAGAAGCCGCTCGGCCTCTGCCTGGCCTGGGATCTGGAGTTGCGGCGAGTGGTTCAGCGCTACGGGCGCATCTTTCAGTATGGAACTCAGAGCCGATCGTGGTCCAACCCGCACAAGGCGTGCGAACTCGTACGCAACGGCCAATTGGGCGAACTCCGGGAGATCCGAGTCCTGTTCTCCGGGGCAGCCCCCAAACGTTTTCCGCCACCCGTGCCGGTTCCCGAGGATCTCGACTTCGACATGTGGCTCGGCCCTGCGCCCCGGGCACCATACCATGGCCAAACGAAGCAGGCTGGATGGGTCACCGATTACGACTACAGCATCAATCTCGGCCGGATCGGCTCGCACGTCGTGGATATCGCGATCTGGGGTTTTGACGCCCACATGGCGGGCAACTGGGAAATTGAGGGGACCGGAGAGATTCCCAAGGGACGCTATCCCAAGGCGCTGACCAGTTGGGACGCGCGAATCCGCTTTGCCAACGGCGTGAACATGACGTTGAAGAACGACCGTAGTCGCTCGGTTCGTTTCATCGGCAGCGAGGGTTGGGTTCAGGCAGACAACCTTGGATGGCAAGGAAGAACGTCGCCGCTTCAAGCCGAGCCACAGTCCCTGCTGAACCTGTCGGCCGCCCGAGACCAGACTCGCCCCAGCGGAACCGCTTCGCGTAACCGAGAGTTCATCCAAAAGGAAGTCCGGCATCACGGCCTGAACTTCATCAACGCCGTCAAGACGCGGGGCCCAACCGTAGCACCAGTGGAAGACGCGGTGCGATCCGAGACCATCCTGCACCTGGTCGATATCGCCATCCGCTGCGGTCGGAAGATTACCTGGAATCCGGAAGAGGAGACCATTCTTGACGACGAGAAAGCGTCGCGCATACTCCGCCGCCCAATGCGTGAACCCTGGAGACTATAGACGAAGTGGTTCCGGGCAGCACGACGACGGTTCCCAATGGAGACATGCCGCCTTCCGGCTCGCGGAAAATGTTCGCCGTTGAGCGTGCCTCATTCGTGTCTCATTTTCACGAGATTACGGGCTTCGATTATTGGGCGGGAATCTGAGACTGCGGCCTGGGTGTCGCGACGTGATTATGGAATTTGCAGGGAGATGTGGCATCCATGGAGGTTATTTGACTTGACTGACCCGCGTAGCGTTGACGCCTCGGTCGGCGACCGATATTATGGATATACCAAATATATCTGTTTTAAGTGAGGATGAATTCATGCTGAGTACCGTTGAAGTAGCGAAGCGAATTGGCGTATCCAAGAGTACGCTTCTGAGGTGGTTGGATGAGGGGCTGGTCGAGGATGTTGAACGTGATTGGCGTGGCTGGCGAGTTTGGCGCAGCCGCGACGTCGAGCGCGTCAAGGCATTTCGGAAGGCCTATCACAGCAAACCGATTCGGCGCATCAGGCGAAGCACGCTGTCCAGGGCCGAGTACGCCAAAGCGGCGGCCCAAAGTATGGGGAGCTTTGCCAAAGGATATTCTCCGAGGCCGGGAGCGGGAATGTGAAGATTCGCCGAGCAAAGGCAAGTGACGCTGCGCGCTGTACAGAGTTCAGTTGCGTCCGCACCGCAGAGGAACTGAAAAAACTGCTTAAGCAGGGCGACACTCAGTGGTTGGTCATTGAGGATGACGCCGGAGTAGTGGTTGGCCTTGGGATCATCAATTTCTGGGCCTGGAACAAGATGGCGTGGATATGGGATTTGTGGGTGGACCAGAGTGAAAGAGGTAAAGGATACGGCAGGGCCTTGCTTAAAGGAATGCTCAAAGCAGCGAAAAAAGGCGAGGCAAGGGTCATGATGCACTTCGGCCCGCCTAATCCTCATGCCGATTCGCTGTGTGAGTTGCTCGTCTATAACGGTTTTCGCGTCTGCGGCACAAACGACCGCTGGTTTGCCGATCAGAAGAATGCGACGGCTGTCTTCTACGGTTACGATTTATGAAAGGACCGATCATGGCCAAGAAGAAAGGTGAACTGGTGCCCTACGACCAGGTATCTCCTGGATTTGAAGCGACGTACACCGGAGAGACCTCCTCTACGCCCGTCCGGGAGAACGCAATGACGGCCATACTCTATTCAGATGAGGATGGCAACCTTATGAGCCAGGGGTGTACTATTCCCTGGACCTTTCCGGATGAGAAGGGTGAATGGAAGGAAGATGAATGGGACGATACGGTCAAGCACCTGTGTGAAATGCAGAGGAAGCTAGGACCACTGACCGACAGCATTCGTCAGATTCGCTGCCACATCACCGGTCTTATTCCCTGTGATAGTGGCCTGCCGGTTACCGTGGACGATTTGCTGTTCGCCATTGCTCGGGGGAAACTGGAACGGTCATCTTTCAAGAATGGATGCTTGTCCTCGGGTCCGGGGTGCCAGTTGAAGACCAGCCAGCCTCAACAACCCGAAAGTCTCAGAACTATCCATGCCGTACTAAACGCGTATCTTGCGGGTGAACCCGAGCAAAGTGTCGTCAAGGCGCACCCGGAGGCAGCGGGATTCATCAATCGGTCCTACGGATGGCTCGGTGCGGTTTCGGACCTAAGCAAGGTCCAGAGGAAGATGCTGGATCGGATGCACCTCACGATTGACCTTCTCGCCAGGACCAATTGCACCGCGGCCGGCACCCAGCCCTCCCTGGATGAATCCGAACTACAGGACATGGAGGCCTTGGGAAAGGACGTGTTATATGATGAAAACGGACGCGGTCCCCGTCTCAATGCAGAGATTTCAGAACTTGCAGGACTTCCTAAGATTCATCCCGAGTGGGATCATCCCGCATCTCAAGAAGCGCTCGATACGCTCAAGGATGAGCAGAAGCAGGAACTGTACAAAACCTGCTGCGCCATCGCGTCCGGAGTCCACACGGCCTGCGACTGTCACCATAGCACGTTTCGCTACATTGAAAGCTGGATTCACGGCGTCGCAACCGGCCGATTAGGTATCCCCACACGCAAGGCGCAAAGCGAAAAACAACGTCTGGGCCACATGCTGTTTGGCTATGCACTGGGCCTGGACCGGTGGCTGATGCGTGTCCCCCTGCAATTCCTCCTTTTGGATCTCGGACATATCGACCTTGGCTTTGATCCAAGAAACAACATCCTTCGGGTTTACGCCTGTCTTGGTGAGGAAAGGACTCCGGTAAAAGAATGGCTGGCGGCCTGCCTCTGGTACACTCTGGTTCACAACCAGCAGGGTGGACTGATTGGATCGTGGACGTCCAGTCACACGGACCTCATTCAGCGGTGTAAGGACAAGGGCATCACCGTCCATGAGTGGATGGATTCAATCCATCAAGCGCACTGAATAACAGAACATGTCCAAAACGAAGAAACGTAAGCTGAAACCGAAAACCTCCGGGACACTGCCACGTGTTTTGCAGAGTTTCCAGCCTTACGTTGCCGAATGGTTCATCAGGACATTCGACGCGCCCTCTCCGGTTCAGAAGAAGGCCTGGCCCGCTATCCGCAGAGGGGATAATACGCTGCTATTGGCTCCCACAGGATCTGGGAAGACGCTTGCCGCCTTCATGTGCGCCATTGACGGTCTGTTCAAGCAGGGATTGGAGGGAGAACTGGAAGACGGCATTCAGGTTCTTTATGTCTCACCTCTCAAAGCACTCGGCAATGACATTCACAAGAATCTGTTGCAGCCCTTGGAGGGCATTCGCAAAGCGTCCCGGAAGAAACTGCCTGAGATCCGCATCGCGGTGCGCACCGGGGATACCCCGCAGAGCGAACGGCAGAAGATGGTCCGTAAGCCGCCGAATATCCTTATCACCACACCCGAGTCCCTGTTTCTTCTTCTGGCCGGTAAAAGGATGGCCTCGCATCTCCGGAAGGTCAAGACCGTTATCGTGGATGAAGTCCATGCCTTGTGCGATAACAAACGGGGCGTTCATCTCGCGGTCAGTCTCGAACGGTTGCTTCAGCGCGTGGAAAAACCTTTTCAGAGAGTGGGCTGTTCAGCGACGCTGAGCCCCTTGGATGAGATCGCGAAATTCCTGGTCGGTTTTGATCCTACGGGTAAGCCCAATCCGTATACGGTTGTCGATGCCGGCATGCGCAAAAATCTGGATGTGAAAGTGGTGGCGCCGGTACCCGACTTCCTGGCAGCGAGCAATACGACCCTATGGGCCAGTGCATATGAACTGCTGATCAGTGAGATCAAAGACCATGCGACCACCCTGATATTCTGCAACAGCCGTTACAAGGCGGAGCGCACATCCCTGCGCATGAAAGAGCTTGCGCACAAAGATATCAATCTGGGAGTACATCACGGTTCCATGGCCAAAGAGATTCGGCTGGAAGCGGAGCATGACCTGAAGCAGGGCAATCTTGATGCCTTGATAGCGACGTCTTCCCTGGAACTGGGAATCGATGTCGGGTCCGTGGATCTGGTCTATCAATTGGAGTCATCCAAGTCCGTGGCTGCGGGATTGCAGCGGATCGGCCGTGCCGGTCATCTACTGGACGCGACCAGTAAAGGCCGGGTTCTGGTGTTCGAACGGGATGAGCTGCTGGAAGCGGCCGTGATCTGCAAGGCCATGCTCAAGGGGAACATCGACGCCATCCGGATACCGCGCAACTGTTTGGATGTATTGGCTCAGCAGATTGTCGGCGCCGTGGCTTCAGAGGACTGGTACGATGACGATCTCTTCAAGCTGATCAGGCGATCCTATCCCTATACCGGGCTCAAGCGTGAACAATTCGATGCCGTGCTCAGGATGCTGGCCGGCGAATTCTCTTTTGACATGAGCCATCCTCCTCGGGCCCTGGTGATATGGGACCGGACCACTGGAAAGCTCAGCCCCACGCGCAGCAGTGCCCATACCAGCGTCATGAACGTGGGTACGATCTCCGAGACCTCCGAGTATGAAGTCGTCATCGAAAGAACGAATAAGCGAATCGGTAAGGTTTCCGCCGAGTTTGTGGATGACTCCCTGCGCATGGGGGACACCTTTGTTTTCGGTAGTTCAACCTGGAAGGTAACGGGCAAGCGCAAGAATCGGGTGTATGTGGAGGAAACCCCGGGGGCCACCCCCACTGTGCCGTGGTGGACAGGCCCGATCCAACCCCGCACCACGGAAGTGGGACGAGAGGTAGGGAGACTCCGTAGCTTCATCGCTTTGCGTATTGATGATCCGCATCTGCATAGAGACCTTCAGAAGCAATACTGTCTGGGACCGGATGCCGCTGGCGCGGTCATTGACTACATTCGGGAACAGATAAAGGCAAGCGGTCTTGTCCCTGATCAAAAGAATCTCCTGGTCGAGTTCTGGAAAGATGAACTGGGCCGATTCAATATCATCATCCATTGCCCCTTGGGGCAGAGGATCAACCATACCTGGGGAGCCGCGCTGGCCTGGGCTGCCAAAGAGGGGCTGAAGCAGGAATGGACCGTTTCCACGTCAAATGACCTTATTATTCTGACCCTTTCCAGTAAAGGCAATTTTCCGGGGCGGAAGATCGATGCTGAAACCATCCTCGGTCTGGTCACTCCCGATGCCCTGGAAACGATTGCCCGCAAAGATGCCGAAAGGGCGATGTTCGGGGACACACATTTCCGGCAAGCGGCCGTGACTGCCTTGCAGATCGTCAGAGCCTATAAAGGAAAACGGATTCCGCTCTGGCTCCAGACCCATCGCGCCCAGGAACTGTTTGAAGCCGCCAAGGAAGATCCGGATTATCCGATTTTTCAAGAAGTCCGAAGGCACTATCTGGAGCAGGCCTTGGATGTGAGTGAACTTGAAAAGCTGCTGCAGGACATACAGCAACAGAAAACCAGATTGATCTTCAAGACCGTGACATCGCCCTCGCCCTTTGCCCATTCTCTGCTGATAACGACGCAATACCGTACCGATCATCAGATGGGCAGGGAGCGCAGGGCGCATCTGCTCCGCCTGCATCAGGAGGTCCTTAAGGAGGTCCTCAGTACCGAGCAATTGGCCCAGCTCCTTGACAGGCGCGCCATTGAGAAACTCGAGAAACGGGTTTCTCACCGGTCTGAAGTACAGCGCGCCCGCAACAAAGATGAACTGGCCCAGATCATCCGTGATCTGGGGGATATTCCCGCTTCCCGGAAGGCAGTGGAGGCGATTGCCGGCAAAAAGGGGATGCAGTTCATCAAGGCCCTGGTCCGAGAGAAACGGGTGGTCGCGACCCTGATCCCGGATATTGATAGCGACAATGTGCGCCTGGTATCAAGCGATTTATGGCGCCAATACCACGACGCGTTTACGCATAAGACGTCAGGCCGGCTGAAAGTGCTTGTGCCGGTCATTAGCGCACAAAACGATTTCGGCAGACCGAGGGCCGTCAATGCGGCCGATGTCATTCCACCTCGATTTCGCAAGAGAATGGCGCGCACGGCAGCGGAAGAGGCGATTGCCGAGCGCTATCTGAAGACCCACGGGCCGATCAGTCTCTATGAGGTCATGGACTGCTACGGCTGGCCGGCCGGGGCCGCGGAAAAAGCGCTGACTGCGGTGGTGACGTCGGGCAAAGCGGTCAAGGGGGTCTATACCGGGGACAAACCCCAGCCGCAGTGGGTGAACAGGGCCAACCTGGAAGAGATACATCGCTTGACCATGACCTATCTGAAACGGGAGCTGGCGGCCTGTGCCCCGTATGAAGTTGTCGACTTTCTAACCCGTTGGCAGCACCGTCATCCAGACCATCGCGTAAAAGGCCCTGACGGGCTTCGGAAAGTCATTAGCCAACTGCAGGGGTATGAAGTGCTCCAAGGCGTTCTGGAATCTGAGATCCTGGGACAGCGGGTCGAGGATTATTCACCCGCCCTGCTAGATAAACTGATCGCTTCCGGCGAGGTCGTGTGGCGGAGACTGAACAATAAGAGACTCAGTAGGGGAACCCTCACGCTCTGCTTGCGTAAAGACATGGAGTGGCTGGCTCAGGGGGGCACACTCAAGTTTGATCCTGTTAAAGAAGCGGATGCGGATATTCCCGAGAAGATCGCCGCAGTACGCCAGTACATGTGCAAGCACAGAAGTGCCTTTTTTGATGAAATCCTCTGTGGTACAGGCTGCGAAGAAGGCCCGGCCCAGCGTGCAGTCTGGTATCTTACCTGGACCGGTGAAGTTACCTGCGATTCCTATGAATGTATCCGGTACGCGAATTTTACGGTTGTCTTATCAGCCTGCTACGATCTGGCCAGTACACCACACACGATCCTCTTAGGCCGGGTGTCTCCGGACTCGGTCCTGAAACGCATGCATGAGCGCAAGCTGGATCCGCGCCAAGGTCGCTGGTGGGCTACCGAGCGTCTTATCCCTCCGCCGCAGGCATTGCCGCGTCAGGAGGTTATTCGACAGTGGGCGGATCAGTTGCTGAAACGGTGGGGGATCGTATCAAAAGACATCGTGACAACCGAAGTCGCCGCCCCGCCCTGGAGCGAGCTGTTGCGCGAATTCAAACGTCGGGAATTACTGGGCCAGATCAACCGGGGCTACTTCATTGAAAACCACCCGGGTGTGCAATACGGTCTACCAGCAGCCATTGAGTTGCTGCGGGACTGCCGTGCGCGCCGCAGTGAGGGACAGGCATTGGGATATCTCCCGGATGAACCTGTGTTTGCCGTCACCAACAAGGATCCTGCTAATCTGTATTTTTCTTGCCTGGCCATCTTGGATGACCGGGGCGACGTATTCCCGACGAAACAGGGGAATTTCATCAGTTCGGAGGTTATCCAGGCCGGCCAGGTACTCCTGTTCCAGAGCGGCCATCTGCTGGCCAAACTGAGCCGCAAACAGCTTTCCCTATGTCTGCGTGCCCTGTGTGACATGGGCACAGCTTTGAACAAACCGGTGACTATCATGTTGTGGAACGGGCATCCGATCGATGTTCACCCAGTCGCCGGTTTCCTATATGAACAGGGCTTCCGATTCAGCAGCCGGAATTGGTTGTGCTGGCCGCCGCCACGCGGCAAGAAAGGCAACACTCCGGAACCGTGTACATATAAGGAGTTTCTACCCTATTACGAAGAACCTGATCCTGTTGAGTATGATTTTGATTGGGTGGTGTCCCGGGCAACCCCTTTGATCCGACCCAAGCTCGAGGAAGTGTTGAAGTTCCTGGATACCAATCTGACCGACGAGCATCACCTGATATTTGATTCATCGGGTTTCAGGGTCAGCTATCGAGGGGAAAGGTGTATATGGCCCTATGTTCAGAAAAAACAGATATGGATCGGCATCTCTCACAAAGGGTGGACGTCCGGCATCATCGTAACCCCGGATACGGATCTAGACGGCCCGGAATTCAAAGATGAATTCCATAGCAAGATGACCCAAACCATGGAAATCATTGACGCATACCTGGCAAAACGGGAATGAGACAAAGGAGTCTTTCTAGCGGCCGGTTATTGACCGCTCGGTAACGGCTTTCCTCAAGTGCGGGGACCTTCCTGTCGGTCGGCCCCTGATTCGCGGCGTTAGACGGCGAAAGGAAAATCAGTAGCCGTACGTCGCATCTTTGCACTGTTCATGGAGTCTGTCGCGAGCCCCGCGGCGAAACGGTCCAACAGCATCGATCGACCGCAATTGGCGCAGCGAAGATAGCCGATCAGTGTCGTCAGAGCGAGTGCACGAGACAGCCGATTCTCCCGCCCGATGTAGTTGTCGCTAACTGCCCAAGGAGTATCCGTCCTGAGTCAGTAACCACGGTCCACCAACTCAACGAGGCGATTGCGACCGAAGCGTTCAAGCGTCCACTCCCAGCCTGCGTCGGATGGTCGGAGTCGCGACCGATGCAGGAAACGGCAATTCGCAAAGTGCATTCGGTAGCGCACAGACGCAAGTTAGCAACTTGCGCTTGCCTGCGGAGGTCCCACACTTCCGCAGGTTTTGACTGCGCGGAAAGTACTTCGGTCTGATGACACACCGACGCCTACTCGGCCTGAATCGTGAACCCGTCAGAACAGCCACGCTTATTGTTCCTAGCAAGAAACCAACCTGTTCTCGGCACGACTCCAAGGTGCCTGAATGAAACCGAATAACGTCGTCAGCTTTCGTGGCATTCCTTGGTCTCCGATTCGTCTCATGGCATGGTTTCTTTTTCTGAGGAAGGCGTGACAACAATGCCCGCTTGCCACCGTGCCAAACTGTGCTCATAGGCGCCAAGATCTTTTGCTGTGCCGTCAGCTCGTGGCCGAGCGGTATCCACACCAGCGTCTCGCGCTGGGCTATCGTCGCGCAGCCCGAAATCGGCTTCGTCATCGATCTCCTTCGGCGGACAAAGGAAAAATGGAGCGGCTTGGATTGGAAGTTCTCCCAACGTAAGTTGTTTGGTGTTGGCATAGAACAGATTGTGAGTAACTTTGCGCGGGGGAGGCGACTCTGGCTGAGGCCAATCCGGTCGGTTCCACATGTGCATTCCAAACTTGTCGCTGCCAACGAGGATGTTGTTGCGAATGCGGATATTCGTGGCTGCCGAATCGAACAAAATCGCGGCGCTGACCGGATTGCGAACGTTTGCGGGGCGTTCGGCCGGATCTTGCGTTGACTTCGCGAATCGGGTTTGATTAAGAGGATCATTACGAGGCGCCCTATGAAACACTTTCGTGCCGCAGGACTCAAGGTAATCGTGTTGTTTCTGGCCGTTGCGACCAGCGTACAGGCAGCGACGGAGGAGCGGCATCCCAGCGATGTCGCCAAAGGCAAGAACCTCGCGCTGGGCAGGCCGTATACGTTCAGCGTCTGGCCGACGGTCAAGTTTTGGCTCTACGAGCAGCGGGGCGTGCCGCTGCCAGATACTGACCGCCTGTTGACCGACGGCAAGTTTGCCAAGACCGAATTGTTCGTGATGGACCACGAAGCGGTCGTTTTCAGCAACGCGACGACATTGGAAATCGTTGTCGACCTGGGCCAGGTGCAGCCGATCGGCGAGATATGGGCTCGCCACGAAAGCAACGCCCATCGCTCGGTCCAACCGCTCAAACAGGAGTACTACGTCAGCGACGACGGGGAAACATTCTACCGGGCCGCCGAAGCGAAGAACACGTGGGATCCGCCCGACCTGAAGGACCGCTCTCAGTTGGCCAAGTTCTTCACGGGGGTAAAACTCTGGAGTTCGGGTCCGATTCGCACCAAAGGGCGGTACGTCATGATCAAGACGTATCCGCTGGGGCAGAACGATGCGGGGATCAATCCCGGCCACGTCGGCTGCGACGAGATCGGCGTAATGCTGAGCCGGTTCCGCGTCCAGGAAACCAAGGTCGACAGGAGCAAGCGGTATGTGCCTTCAGCGACAGGTTTACCGTCCGACGTGCTGGGTTACCGGTACGCCCTGCTGCCTTGGGACGAGATGTTTCGCGAAGGGCCGCTGCTCTACGCCCTGAATCCGTACGAGCTGCTGATGGAGAATGAGTACCACCTCTCCATCGACGGCGTTTACATCATGACCTGGGCTTCAACGCGATCTGGGGTGCCGTGGGTCCGGAAGTGTATCGCCATGCCCGAAAGCACGGAATGTTGACAGTGCAAAACGGGGGCACCCGGTACGCAGGCAACGGGTTCACTTTTGCGGCCTACGACAACCGGGTGTGGAGCCGGGTGCCGGAAGCGGGCCGGTTTCAGTTCCATCCGAAATTCGCCAAGGGCCGGCAGGTCGCCCAATACACCCTCTGTCCCACGCTGCTCGCCTCGCCGGATCTCTTTCCCCTGATCAAAGAACAGGCTGCAAAGAAGCTCGATACCACCGACTGGATTGAGGAGAACTGGGAGCCGCACATGTTCGAGAAACGAGGCTGCGTGTGCGAACGGTGTAAGCGAGCCTTCCAGGAGTTCTCGCGGTTACCGGCCTCGCGAGTCGAGTCGCTTTGGCCCGATTGCGTCGTTGACATGAACAACGAGCCGCACAACCAGTTCACGGCCCATCAGATGGCCCAGGCAATGCTTACGTTTGATCGTGCATGGCGGGATGCCTCGCGCGAGCTGGGGCGGCCGGGGACGGCATGCTACGTGCCGGCCGTTCCCCCGCACATCGACTTCACCCCCGATTCCGAGAAGTTCAAGATCCGCGGCGCGTCGGAGTACCTGGGCCAACTGAACGCACTGACGATGTGGGGCGTGCCGTTCGCGATCAAGCTCGGCCGCGTCGATCTTCCGTCGCTCGTGGGGCACAACTTGGTCACCCTCGACGAGATTCGCAAGTTGCCCTTGGCGGCTGGAACCATGGATACGGCCCCGATTCGCTTGCTTTGGCTGAGCATCTTGTCACGCTATCCCACGGCCTCGGAACTGCAGGCCGTGGAAGAGTTCTACGGTTCCAAGACAAATCGGAGAATAGAGGCTACACAAGATCTAGTGTGGGCCCTGATTAGCAGCAAAGAGTTTTCGTGGCGACACTGAGTGTTCCGGCACAATGACGCTGACTATGTTCAAGCGTGAAGAAAACAATGCATGATTCAATAAGAACACTCGCGCCGAGTCGACGCCAGGTTCTCGCTCAGGGCCTTGGAGCGATGGGGCTTGCGGCGTTTGGTGCTTCCGGTGCCGAGACTGCTTCCAAACCTTTGCCAACCACGACGAAAGGGGCACGAGCCAAATCGGTCATTCAGATTTGGATGGCGGGTGGGCCGAGCCACCTCGACACATTCGATCCGAAACCGAACGCGGGCCGCGACCATGGTTACGAGGGGTCGATTCCGCCCTACATTGTCCTGACATCGCCTCAGGGCCGGTTCTCCGAAGCTGGCTTTCTCGGCTCGAAGTACAAGCCCTTCGTAACGGGCGGTGATCCCAACAAGAATCCGTTTCTCGTATCGGGATTCGTTGTGGAAGGTGTCTCGAAGCAACGACACCAGGAACGTCGCAGGCTCCTCGATTCCCTTGATGTGCTTGGCCGCGCCGGAAGCCCCGCTGCTCGGGCAAATTGATTCCTGCAATGAAAACGCCTACAAATTGATTCTCGGCGACGGGATCAAGGTCTTCGATCTCTCCAGTGAATCGGAGCCGACGCGCGAGCGATACGATGGAATGCGCGCAACACGCGGACCTGCCGCTAATCATTAATGGCCTCATCGAAACGGCGGATGATGTCGATGTGTTTCGCTTTGATGGAATTGCGGGTGATGAAATCGTCATCGAGGTGACAGCCCGGCGGTTGAATTCCCCCCTCGACTCACTGATCCGGCTGAGCGAACGAATGGTCCTCGAGGGCCATCGGAATGGCGTCTATTGCGTGGCCTTTTCAAGCGACGGCACACGACTGGCGGCGGTGGGAGGCCACGGCAACCTCAGAAGAGCCGAAGGAAAGCTGTGGGACCTGAAGACCGGCCGCGAGCTGGCCGGTATGCAAGGCCACACCGGCCGGGTCATGGGCGTGGCTTTCGCGCCCGATGGAAGAACCGTGGTCACCGGAAGCGACGACGCGACAGTGCGGCTCTGGGACGCGGCGACAGGTAAAGAACAGGCCGTTTTCAAGGGACACCAAGCCCCGGTCTCCTCGGTCGCGTTTCGAGCGGACGGCGTGACGGTTGCCTCGGCCAGTTGGGATGGGACGATACGACTCTGGGATGCGACCAACGGTGAAGAGCGAGTGACCTTGGAGGGACATGAAGATGAGGTCTGGGCCGTTACGTTTTCCCCGGACGGGAAACTGTTGGCGTCGACCGGTGGCGACCGAACGGTTAGACTGTGGGATGTGGCGGCGGCGAAGCCGCGCGCTGTCCTCGACGGCCATAACGGAACAGTGTATTGCGTGGCATTCTCGCCGCATGGCAGCCTATCGGCCTCAGGCAGTGGCGACGAGGCCGTGAAGCTGTGGGATGTGAACGCAGGTCAACAGCGGGCAACTCTCCGGGATACGATGAGCCTCGTCAAATCCGTGGCGTTTTCTCCAAACGGCAGAACTTTGGTCACCGCCAAACTGGATGACACCGTTAGACTATGGGAGCTGACAGCGGACGAATAGAACTCGCAAAGGGATGGTCAAAGATGAACGCAAGAACAACAGGTATCTCGAGGCGCCGCTTTTTGGCGGTCACTGGTTCGATTGGTGGCGCTGCTTGGCTCGGCGCCTCCCGCGCGCTTGCGCTCGGCCAGGACAAGCCTCTGTCGATCATCGATTGCCACCTACATATCAACCACCGCAATCGATCCTTTGCATTGGAACAGGATTGAACGATGAGACTGACTCTAAGAGTGTTAGCGACAAGTGTATCAGTCGCATTGAGTGTCATGTTCGTATCCAACGCATTTGCCGCGGAGAAAGATACGTGGTATCGCTCGCCCATGCTGGGCGTGATGACCGGCTACATCTATGAGCCGCTCAAACCTTATACGGTCCACGAGTGGGAGAAAGGGCTCGGCAACAAGATGGATGCCGACCGCTGGGTGACCGATTTCAAGGAGGCCGGGGCGACGTACTTGATCTTCTACGACAAGTGGATCGACGGTTTCGTCTTCCATGACACGAAGACCACCGGCTACAAGACCAAACGCGACTTCGTCCGCGAGGTGGCCGACGCGGTATCAAACGCTCCATTCGCCGTTTCGCAAGAAGTCGGTCGAGCAGTTCCGCGAGCTGATGACCAACTACGGACGCATCGATGGCGTCTGGTTCGATATCTTCGAGGAACGACTCAACACATCGAGCAAATGGACCGCGCAGGGTTTTCAGAAGATGTTCGGTGTTCCCTTCGACCAGGCCACGGGAACCCAGTTGTTCGAATTCAACGCGCGAACCATGGCCGGCTATTTGGACGAGGTGCGACGGATCGCTCGCGAACATCAACCGGACTGTGTGTTCACGTGCAACGTGGGCGCCGTCCAATGCGAAAGATCGGTCTCGGGCGTATGGAACAAATGGATCGGCACTCGACTTGACTACAGCAGCGACGAAGGCCACAGCTTCCGTGCGAACGATCGACTGGCACGGATGGCCTGGGTGCTGGACAAACCGACCGAGGTCGGACTGCTTTTGTGCAGTTCCTGGTTCACTCCCCTGGAAGACAAAGCCCCGCCGGCCTCGATGACGGAGAAACAGGCCATTGCCGCCGCCGCGATTGCCCTGTGTCAGGGAGCCAACGTCTTCATGGCCCTTACGCCCGACCACTCGGGCGTGTTCGGCGAAGACCTGCAAAGGGCCAAGGCGATCGGAGCGTGGTTCAGAACCACGGAACGAGTGCTCAAGGGCGCGCGGCCTTTCAGCGACGTGGGCATTGTGCTCGGCGCGCCGGCTGCCGACGGGCCGAGCCTTAGCGGCGGCGGCACGCCTTGGCGGCGTTACGTCGGCCGCCCGCTCGGCGTCATCGACCAGGCCTTCGCCGTCAAGAACTCACTTGATCGAGCCGGCGCGTTCGGCCACGTATTGCTGGCCACTGAAGGCGGCGGAAGTTGGCCCGAGTCGCTCGATGGCTATCGGGCCGTCATCCTCCCCGAGCGAGCACCACTGGACCAAGTCCGCGCCGATCAACTGCGACAGTACGTCAAGCAAGGCGGCCGGCTGATCGCCTTCGGCCACGCCTCGATGACCGACGCCTTGGGCGTCCGCCGGCCACAATACGTCTTGGCCGACCTCTTCGGCGCGCGGCACGAGGGAGAGTTCGACTTTCCCAAACCGCAGGCTCTGGTGAAGGTCGAAACCGATTCGGTGTATCCGGAAGACCCGCAGAACTTTGCGGCCGAACATGTCGTCGACGGGCTGTCAACCTCTTGGGCCTCGGACGGAAAGCCGATGCCCCACTGGGCCGAGATCACGCTCGCCGAACCGACCAACGTGGCCCAGGTCGAAGTAATCAACCGCGGCGGCCCTTACCAGATCAAGGACCTCGACATCGAAGCCCACGATGGTAAGGACTGGAAGCTAATCGAGTCGGTGCGCGACACAACGGCCAGAACAATCTCCGTTTCGCTCGCCACGCCGATGCGCACCGACAGAATCCGCGTCAAGATTCTCCGCGAACTCTACCAGGGACAAGAACGGCAATGGGCCGACGTCGAGGCGATCCGCGTCGTCGACACCACCGGCCGCAACCACGCCCTCAACCAGCTCCAGCCGCTGCCGCTAACCAACCTGACGCCGGAACTGCAAGCGGCGTTCGAGGGGCTGTCCGTCGAGTTCCCGCCGATGGCGCTTGTGCTTGAACCGACCACGGCCAAGCCCCAGGCCACGATGGGCAAGACGGGCCCACCCGCCATTCTGCGTAACGTTTACGGCAAAGGCGAGGCGATCTTGATCGCGACCAGCGAAGGGGCGTTCAGGGCCGACGACCCGCTCTGGACCGGCCTGCGACGCCTGATCGCCGACGAGCCGACGCTCGTCTGCAGCGACGAGGCCCGCGACCGCTACCGCACCATCCTGACCGAAGTCGACGATGCGCGCGTGCTGCACGTGATCGATCAGACCGCCGGCGCCGCAGGATTCAAGCCGGGTGAGTTGACCATCTCGCTCAACGACAATCACCTCGGCAACCCGAAAAGAATCTCGCTGGTCGGCGACCACAAGCCGCTCGAGACCAAACGGAACGCCAGCCAAGTCACCCTCACGCTAAGCCCTGACCCAGTGGCCAGCGTGGAGTTTCGTTGAACCGAATGTCCGCCTGACTCGCCGAGCGCGGGCCACAGAAAATCACACACGACCGGAATTCGCAGCGAAGTTGAAACGCGGATTGCTGCAAGGTAGACTGTCAAATTGTAGATGCCACCACCCCCGTTTCATCCATGGGAGAATATCGTGTCCCGCATTTCACGACGACGTTTTCTGGAAGACTCGATGTTTGCCGTTACGGCGGCCGGTGCTGCTGCGGCTGGAGTTGGCAGCATTCTTCCGCAACAGGCTGCGGCCCGGACGAGCGCGAATGAGAAGATCGGGGTCTGCGTGGTGGGCATCGGTGGTCGCGGATGGGGAAGTCACTGCAAAGAATGGCTCAACGACCCCCGCACGGAGATTCGCTACCTCTGCGACCCAGACTCGACGAAGGAGGCGAAGTGCGACCAGATCGCGGAGAAACAGAACGGCGTCCGGCCGAAGTTCGTGATCGACATGCGAGAGGCCTTGGACGATGCGGCCGTGGACGTGGTCAGCAACGCGTCGTCCAACCATTGGCACGCGCTTTGTGGTGTCTGGGCGATGCAGGCGAATAAGCACTGCTATCTGGAGAAGCCGATCTCTCACAATGTCCACGAAGGTCAAGCGTTGGTGGCTGCCGCGTTGAAGTACAAAAGGTGTTGCCAGGTGGGAACGCAATGTCGCTCGAACCCTTCCAACATCAACGCGGTCCGGTTCATCCATGAGGGCGGGATTGGCGAAGTCAAATTCGCTAGAGGACTCTGCTATCGACGCCGCAAGTCGATCGGACCGCTGGGAACGTATGAAGTTCCGAAAGAGGTGAACTACAATCTGTGGAGTGGTCCGGCGCCGTTGACGCCGCCGACTCGGCCCAGATTCCATTACGACTGGCACTGGCAGCGGTTGTACGGAAACGGCGACCTGGGCAATCAGGGGCCGCATCAAACGGATATCGCACGCTGGCATCTGGCGATCGACCGATTCCCCAATTCGGTGATCACCTGGGGCGGTCGACTTGGGTACGACATCGAAAACAACGATCCGAATTTTGTCGATGCCGGCGACACGGGCAACATCGAGACCACCACATACGATTACGGCGATAAGTGCATCGTGTTCGAAACCTACGGGCTTGATACGCCAGCGGTTCGCGGCGCCAAGGTGGGCGTGATTTCTCACGGTAGCAAAGGATACGTCGTACAGTCCTCTTACGGCTACTCGGCCGCGTTCGATCTGGAGGGGAATAAGACCGAGGAGTTCAAGGGCAGCGGGAACCATTTTGCGAACTTCCTGGATGCCGTCGTCGCGGACGATCCGTCGCTCCTGAATTCGGATGCACGCTGCGGCCACCTCTCGGCGGGCCTGAGTCATATCGGCAACATCTCCTACTACCTGGGCGAAGAGGATAAGATCTCGGTCGCCGACCTGACAGAGCGGGTCAAGCGGATCAAGAGCCTCGACGACAACGTGTCGACCCTCGAACGAATTGTGGAGAAGACCGAGAAGTACGGCGTCGATCTCGACCGAACACCATTCTCGATCGGTCCGCTGTTGAAGTTCGATCCGGAGTCGGAAACGTTCATCGACAACGACGAAGCCAATGCGATGCTGACGCGGGAGTACCGGGCCCCGTTTGTGGTGCCCAAGCCGGAAGACGTCTGAGGCTTACGGAAGTATCAGAAGCACGACCCAACGCGCCGGGCAATGGCTCTTCGATCCGGACGCCCTTTCGTTCAAGGCTTGGCGTCTACGGTCAGCAGTTCGCGGGGCACGTGCTTGAAAAGCACCCAATGCTTGCAGTCGTTGTAGAAAAGCAGCACCTGGCCGTCGTGCTCGACCAGGGAGGAGTACGAGGCGATTTGGATGTAAGTCGAGCCCAGGGGTGGGGCGTCCTTCACTTCCATGAATTTCACCGGTTCGTCAAAAGTGACGGGTTGCCGGGCATCGAGAGTTTCCCGGCCGACGGTAATCCAAATCGGGTTGCGCGGCCCGAATGTGTTGCCTTGTTTGGCGTTGTAGAAGAACAGCACGATCTGTCCGCCGCTGAGCTTGATCATGGGACATGGCGCGTTTGGGTTGAGGACCGGTTTGCCCCCATCGCGGTAGCGAAGCGGCTTGGGCGTCGTCCAAGTTTCGCCTTGGTCGCTGGACAGGGCGTAGTAAACGGCATTGCTACGTGTACGGATGGCGGTCATGAGGCGACCGTCGCTGAGTTCGATCCACGAAGGTTCGTTGCCCCAATACATCCCTTCGGCGCGCTCAATCCGCAGTCCCTGCGGCCCGTTGGGTAAAACGGTAAACGTCAGTTTTTCGGGATTGGGTTCGGTGAGGATGTTGTCGAGCCGCAGGAAATAGACTTCAGTCATCCAGTTGCCATAGCCTTGGTTGCCCTTCTTCTTCAAGCCGTATCGAGCGAAGGAAAAGAGCACGTCTCCTTGAGTGGTTGCGTGCGGCGAGTAGATGCCGATCCAACTGGTGGGGATGTCGGAATCATCAGGCGTCCATTCGCCCCGGCCCATGTCAAAGCGAGCATCGACGCGGCTCCAAGTGACGCCGTCGTCGTCGGAGCACTGCCACTTGAGCCAGCCGGTAACGTCGCGCCGAACGGTGATGACGTTGGGATCGTTCTTCAAGTAGAAGCAGTAAATGCGGCCGCTTTTCGGAACCTGGAATAGCCCGCCATACGAGGCGGCGCCGGGGTTTCTCTGCGTGTGGCCGTCGATCTGCTTGGGCGGACTCCAGGTCTTGCCGGTGTCCGTGCTGCGGCTGATGACAACGCGCTGGTCGGGTTTACCCTCTTCACTGGCCATCGTCCATGTGACCACATAGGAGCCGCCCCTGGTTACGATGCCGACAACCTGCTGGTTGCAGCGATCGTTCTTGCTGTCGATGGTGGGCAGGTAGATAGCGCTGAGCGGCTCACTCCGCCGCCAATCGCCAGGCACGTCAGCATCGCCCATGGCGAAAAGGCCTGGGTTGAGCGTGATGCAAATGAAAAGGACAATGCGGTTCATTCTATAGCCAGTCATCACTAGGGGTAGTCGGCGCCGGTCAAACTTTTGAGTACCGATTGCTGCCAATCTCGGAGTTGCAGCTCCAGGTTCTTGGCGAAATCGGACTCCTTGCTTGACGAACAGAACGATGGAACGACAGCATCGTACAATGGCCGAACGCGCGGTTCAAACCGGCAGACCATGCATCTATTCTGCCAGCGATTCTAGCCGCTTTGCCTTGTCGGCCAGACGGTTCTTGTCGGCATCGAGCTTAGCGCGGACCTCGGTATCGTCGAACGTGACGAACGCGTGAAACGCGGGATCGGTCAGCTCGCGATGGACCTCCAGGATCCGAAACTCCTTGTGCGGGATATCGATCAGCACGCCCCGCGTCAACTGGTCGGCGCCGAAGCCGTCCTTGCCGCCGAATATCGTTCCGGCAATGCGATCGACGAGCCATACTGATTTGCCGCCTTCGATGTTGGTGAACGTGAGCGTCACGAAAATGCGGTCGATGCCGTCGTTGCCAAGCGCGACGATTTGGCTACCCTCGCGCTCGTAGGACTTCGCGTAAAGCACGCTACGATTGCGAATCTTCGGTGCCGGCGAGGCAATCGCGGCTGTGAAATTGGCTTTGGACTTCCCATGCAGTGTGAACGATTCGTACGTCGCCTGAATCCGCGCGGC
The DNA here is from genome assembly GCA_964623055.1 of uncultured Pirellulaceae bacterium. Classification (GTDB taxonomy): domain Bacteria; phylum Planctomycetota; class Planctomycetia; order Pirellulales; family Pirellulaceae; genus JADHUC01. Next base: position 48,801 of record CAZURK010000045.1, on the reverse strand, counting down.
CTTGGCTCGCAGCCGCATAAAGCGGGCGTCGACGCCGTACTCGCGGTACGAGGCGTGGCCGTCGAGACCCTCGAACATGTCCAGCACCGTCTGGAAGTAGAACACACGCGGCATGACGAACTTGCCTTCGCTGGTGACGCCGAACTGGATCCCGCTCATGTTGTTTAGCCGCGGCCGACGCCGGCCAGCTTCCCGACGACCGTGTCGATCAGCCATCGCGACCGCATTGCGAATCCACCAATTCTCATTGATCCAACCATTCAGTTCCGTCGAATTGATGAAAAACAGGCGATGCGATTCGGTGACGTCGTTTTTGCGGTCCAACTCGAATCCGCGATCTCTTGAAGGACGCCCAAACGTCTTGAGGAAAGGACTCGAAATGCTGCCATCCGCCAGTGAAACGGTGCTTTGCTGTGGCGGGATGTACGCACTCGGTTCAGGAATGTCACTCTGATAGCCGACATCGACACGAAATATTCGGCACAAGGCGTCCTCCAATACCTCCGCCTCGATTCGGCGCATCAAGTAGTGTGCGAAGAGCGCTTCCGCCTCAGGATGCGCGACGTTCTGAACCGAAGATTGCTGATAGGTGTGAGAATTGAGAATCATCCGGTAGATGTGTTTCAGATCGTAGTCTGCCCTGCGCAGTTCTTCCGCCAAATAATCGAGCAGGGCGGAATTCGAGGCGGGATTGTCCGGTCCCATGTCGTCCGGCTCGTGAACGATGCCTCTTCCTAACAGCCAAAACCATACGCGATTAACCACGCTGTGCGCAAACCACGGATTTTCTCGCGTGATCAGCCAATCGGCGAAAACCTGACGGGGATCCTCGTTTGCAGAAACTTGCGATTGCGTACCGTCCGGGAAAACCACGTCGGGAACATCTAGCGGTTCCCAGTTCCAACAAACGATCTCTTCCTTCCACTCCTGAGTGCTCTTGAAGGCGAGTCGTGAAAAAAAGGCTGCCATCTCTCGGCGACGTTGTTCGTCCCAGTGCGTGTTGCGGGCCCCCATGAACGTCAGTGCGACCGCTCCTGCAAGAGTGTCGGGATCGCGGTCCTGGGTCGCGCGATAGAAATTCACCGGAGGAGTTCGGAAGCTGCAATCGTATCATTCCATTTACCGTTTCTTCATCCGGCCGACCTTGACGGATGCGGGCATGGTCGGCACTGCACTCCGACTTCGCAAATCAAAAATCATCAATCGACAGTCATTAATCCATTACTTCACTGTCGCGCGGCGAGCTGAAAATCAACGAGTCGAGTCGAGTAGGGCCGGTTCCTACCGGCCGGGCGCTTGATCGTCATTCGATCGGCCGGTGGGAACCGGCCCTACGCCTAGTTGATCCAGTGATCGCTGCCGTACGGCTGACTGCGATGCACACAACGACGCAACGCTTTCATTGGGCGATCGGCAGACTCTAATGTATTCAGACTGAGCGCGCATAGGAGGAATAGCCACGAAAAGTCACGATGAATTTTCCAATCGGAGCCGTCGCTTGTCTACATCCCTTTTTGCGTCTTTTCGCGTTTCTTGTGGCCATTCCGCGTAATCATCGTCGTCATCGAACAACCGCATTCGACCGACGCCACGATTCAGCACATGAAAAACCATCCCGCCAGGGGCAACACGCGAGGTTCTTGGCATCACACCCCGCTACCGTTACTCGCTCTCCGAGTCAATAAAATGCGCCTGCCCCGCGCCGGTTCCCTTGTCTTCCCCGCACCAGCGGCCCGAGGGCGTCCGTCGACACTGCAGTATCTGACCGGTGAAAACTGGCTGGCAATCGGCGCGTGGGTCACATCGACCAGCGAGTCCGCATAGAATGGTGGCCCATCGAAGGTTGCTCGTGCACTTGGTGTTTGTTGTGCAAATCCTATGTGCCCTCCGGAATTGAAATATGTGTGCTTTTCGTGCGGTATGGTTTGGTGCGATCGTGGTGGCAGTGGGTGCCTCGCACGCGGCAGATGCGCCCTTTACACGTAACGAACTCAACACATGCACCTTCGAGTTGGCCAAGAAATACTTCGAGCAGTTTCAGCACCCGAGAACCTATGTGTTGTATGGTGCGGAGCTGTCTACAAAGGGAAATTGGACGACACCGGAGGAGATCAAGGCGCGCGAGCCGGCACCGTGGGGTTACGGGTCGCGGATCGCAGACACTGCGTTGCATTGTGGACACACGCTGGTCGCACTGCTTGATGCACACGAGGCGGCGCCAGATCCGTACCTGCGGCGCAAGGCCGAGGAGCTGTACTCTGCTCTGAAATTCATTGGCGGAATCTGCCCGGTCGAAGGACTCGTGCCGCGCGGGCCTCACCCGGATGATCACTCGGCATACTACGACGACTCGTCGATGGACCAGCACACGACGTATATCATCGCGCTGGCCCGCTACGCCAACAGCGATCTGGCCACCACCGAAGACAAGCAGTGGATCGCGCAAAAACTGGATGCGATCGGACGGCGGCTAGAGAAGTATGGCTTTTCGATCAAGGCGGCTGACGGCGTGACCCAGTCTCACGTTGGGTTTTCATGGAAAGGATTTCGCAACAATCACGTTTCGATCCTCATCCCCACTGTGTACGCGCTGTACAAGGGTACTGGCGACGAGCACTGGCTGACGTTGCACGACGATTTCCTCGCCGAGCGCGACGCCTGCGCTGGCAGCTCCTTCACACCGGCGATCATGTCGAGCTAAATGGGCATCCAATCTACGCCAACCAGAGTGGTTTCCGACTGAACGCCTACCTGCACTTCCTTGAGGATGCTGAGAAGCGCACTGTGATCAGTGACCTGCTGGCCCAGAGTGCGAAGATGCAGCTTGATCGTGACTTCCCGGGCCCGTTCTACCGCAAATACCACAGCGAAGACGATTGGGCGGCGTTGGCCGACAAGTACAACTGGGGCGGATCAGAGTTGCGGGGCGCGGAGGCGGCATGGAACCTGTTCCGCCCGGAAATGCTCGATGACAAGAGCGGATTGACCGCGCTCGCTCACGTTCGCTTCCCGCTCGGCGGCTATCACTTGGTACTGATGAGCGAACGCGCCGAACTGATCCGCCGCGACCTGCCAACGATCTGGAAGATGTTAACGACCGTGGACCTGCAAAAAATCTCCGCCGCGGAGACGCATTACCTGTTCACGACCGTTGCCCTGCATGCCTATGCGTACTACCACAGGCATCCGAATCTGTTCGCCGGATCATCCGATTTCGGACCGCCACTTGCGAACACGTTCAACGTTGGGATCGGTCCAACGATGGACGTGACGATCGAGGGTGCGCGGGCCTACGCGATTGGCAATCGCACGTTGCACGTGTTGGACATCAACAAACCCGGCAGGCCGCGCCCAATGGGGGAACTTAGTGGACTCGGCCGCGTGCGTCAGATCGTCGTTGACGACGGGTTCGCGTACATCACCTCGCGTGAGGACGGTTTGTTCATCGTTGACGTAAGTGATCCGAAAAACCCAAAGTTGGCTAGTCGCCACCACTGGCCGAGGCCATTGTTGGTCTGTGTGATTGTCAGCATGACATAGTCGTCCGCTCGGCCGAACTTCACGCCATGCAACATACGGGGAGTGCCATGGCGGCGAGGTGCATCCGGCGGGCAAAACGGAGCGTGTCACCCATGGCAGCCCGGGTGCGAGCGGCCGGGCTATCCGGCCCTGTGTCCTTAAAACGTGGATGCCTGGTAGCACCTTTGATGGGCGGGTCGTCCATAAGGATCGGATGCAACCCTCGGGTGAAACACTTCCACGCCCAGGCGGCGCGGTCGAGGTTCGTCGCGCCCACATGGTCGCTGTCGATGATCATGATCTTGCGGCCGGTTCCAGGCGGCGGGTCCTTTGTGTAGTCGCCACGCGCGGCAACGTTTCCTGGCGAAGCGGCGATCGCGGGACTCTTGAACAGATTCTCGTTTGTGCCCGAGCCTTTCATACCGTCCCATTGAAAGCTCATCCATACGGGATGTTGCTTCGGCTTGCCGCGCTCGTAGTCGTGGATGAAATCAATCATGTGGTACTGCCACTCGGTGGAACCGCCGTGGCACTCGTTGCCGATCTCGTAGATCACGTTGTCTAGGTTATTAACCGCGTCAATCACCTTGCGAACGAACGCTTCCTGAACTCGCGTGACACCCGCGATCCGCAGTTCATGAGTCTCGTACCCTTCGCCATCACCGTCGGAATCGCCGTGAATGCCGTTCACGTTGTTTGCCTGGTTCAGAGGATGGTATTTCCAGGGCGTGTCCTTGCGGCTTTTGCTTTTCCGCGAGATGCTGAATCCCTGGAACAGCATGATACCGACATAGATTCCTCGGTCGCCGGCGGCAGCGACACGTTTTCGCAACCGATCGAAGTACCCTGGATTGAATCCGGTCAGATCGAATTTCAGCCGGCCGTCGGAGGCGTTTCCAGGCCCAGTCCGCTGGAATGGCAGCGGGTCGAGCCAAATCATACTCGAATCCGGCAAGACCCAGACAGGACTCTCCCAGTTCCATAGCCGAGTGAAGTTGTGGTTCTGTTTTTGCAGGAGATCGAAGTACTTGTCGTAGTCAAAAGCGGCCGGCGGAAACTTCGGACCGCCGTCCTGAAGGTTCAGCCAGGTATGCGAGCCGGTCAGGTAGATCGCCCGGCCACTTCCGTCCGTGAAATATCGGGGATTCTCCGGATGAAGCCGCAACGGCCCTTGGATTGTTCGATGCGCCCGGCGGTCATTGTCTGCCGCGGGGAAAACCACTAGGTCGGAAGCCACAGCGCGGAACGAAGCCGATAGGCTCAGCAGGAGGATCGAGCATGACACGAGCCCCCGCATTGGCCCGAGTGTAGCCCCCTTCTCTCGCGTTTCTTTCATGGTGTATGCCTCGTTCCCACTCTTCAGTTCAAGGTCCCAGTCAACGGATGTGGATACACGTAGGGCTTGTAGTCGAAACCGTCGAGTTCCTCAGTAGGTCTTCTCAAGAAATAGTCCCGGCCTTGCTGGATGTACTCCTTTGGATCGAGATCCTCCGTGCCTCCCCAACTAGTGACCAGAACGCCGTCTTGTTCGCCAGGGCGCAGCCCTGCGAACGTGTTTTCCCAGATCCACAGGTGGTGAACCTGGTCTCGCACGGGATAGGGTCCGCGGCTCTTGCTCTCAAGAACGAGGGTCACGCCCATTTTGGCAGAGACGGTATTGCCGAACACGACGCCTCCCCCGCCGCGCAGGCCCAGGCCGGTGCCGTCACACGACAGCCGGTTTTCGTAAACCTCAACACAGCGAGTGCCGCGGGGCGGGCCGTAGCCTGGACCGTGTGCATCAACAAGACTGCACCGGGGGCCACCGAGCGTGCAATGACGAAGAACGTAGTGAATGGCGCCGTGGCCGACGGTGGCATGGTAGCTCGTACCACCCTCGAACTCACAGTCCTCGACAAAGACCGCGGTTGGCTTCCCCAACAGCTCGCTGATCTCCGGCCAGTAGTCTGGGTCACGAGATCCGGACATCGCGATGCCATAGAACGAGCCCTTGACCTTGATTCTGCAGTGGTCGATGACGCAGGAATGCGAACGGCTCACGCCGATGGCGCTGCCGCCTGCGCACTCAATTGTGCAGTGATCCACGCGGAAGTCGTGGCAGGTATCGAGAGTCAAGTGGCTGTTTCCGCTCAAGTGCAAACCGGAAACGCGGAAGGGTCTGTCAAGCTTGCCGTAGTGCCGGGCGTCGATCCTGATATTGGCATTCGAAATGACGGTTTTGTCCTGGTCGACGCCGATCAGGCTAATGCCGTCGGGCATCCTAATCGGCTGGCCCTCGTGATCGCTCGTCCCTTCCGGAATACGAACCACCCCTCCGCCGGCCGCCTTCACTTCATCCACCGCCGCTTGAATATGTTCTTGCGAGCAGCCTTGTGCGGCCACTTCCAACGTCGGACCGGCAGCCGCGACTTGCCTTGCCTCTTCGCCGGCCGATATCGACCGCGCTTCGCTTGCGATCAGCAGAGCCGTACGCCATGTGCCGGTCGCCAAGACCACGCCGGCGATAAGCCGCACAACCATTCGTTTTGAGATCATGTTGTCCTTTCCTCTCTGCCAGATGTTCTGCATACGCGGTGGATGTCAATTGCCGTGGATCAACACGGCGCAGCCGCGAGGCTTCAGACGCAATCGTCGGGCGTCACCGCGGCCCGTCAGGGTTGCGGCTTCAGGCGTAAGAAGCCGCGAGTTTGCCGGGTGGGCGAGCTCCCGCGTCGCTTCGGTGTCCGAGGAGTTTACGACGACGACATACGGTTTCCCGTCTTGGCCGCGCACGTCGTAAGCGCGAACCGCTTTACCGGTCTTCACCTCGCGGCACGCGCCAACCAGTTGCTCGGCTCCCGTTGCGTCAGTGTCGGTGACGAATGCCAGGCATGCTGTGAATATCTCTTGCCCCGGCTGGTACTCACGCGGCTCAAGCGAACAGACTCCCAACCGGACCGTCTGACCGGCATGGGTGCCGAAGGGATCTTGTTCCGCGATCGGGATACCTTGCTCGTCGACCTTGCCGAACGGCTCGCACGTCACCCGGGCGGGCTTGCCGATTGAAACCACGCCCATGATGCCGTCGATGTTAAACCAGGGCGTCGATACATCCTTGACGAAACGACATTCTCTCTTGCCACCTTCGTAGTAGATCGTCCTTTGCATGTCGGAGAAGACCGAACGGACGAAACGCCAGTTGACGTCCATCGTACTGAGTCGCGATATCTCTTCTACGACACGGCCCGATGCCGCGAAAATCACGGTTCGCCCGTCGGGAAGGGCCACCATCACCCGATGGTCGATCACGCTGCCACGCGCTTCGGGTGCCGGCTTGTCACCGGGTCGAACCAACTCCGTCCGCTCGCTGACGGCAAAGCCCCCCTCGAAAGTCTCCACGCGGTTGGTCTTCGAACCGACTTGCAGATAGCTACGGCGTCCTCGCTTGTCTAAGGTCCAATAGTCCGGTACGAGGCTGTCATCCCATTGGGCCAAGTGGTCGCCCAAACCGTGACCGCTGGGGAGGATCAGCCCCGTGGAGTTATGCTTCCCCGTGGACCGATTGCGGCGGGCTTGCCAGCCCCAGGATGCGAATCGCTGTGGATCACGAACGGAGACGAATCTGGAATGTGGGCTGTGAAAGACCTTGCAGTGGGCCGAGTCGAATTCCTCTTGTTTCACGGGGCGGGCGCACCCGTGGGCCTGTCGAATCCAGTAGGTGAAGCCCATTCGCCCCGCATCGTTCACGTTGTGGATGTACTCGGCGTTGCTGGGACCGAAGTCGCCGCGTTCGCGGTTGAGCTGGAGCCATTCAAGCTGGCGAAACAGCCCCTGCTCGATCAGTCTGGCCTGACCATCGCCGAACATCATCTGAAGCCCCACGACATCGAAGCGGACGTCGCAGACGCCATAGATGTAGTCGGCCCAATCCTTGGCGTTGGGGAAAGCGACCCGGCCGTCCCACAGCGAAAGCCCCTTGAGCACATTGGTCATGTCCCGGAAGTGGTGGTACCAGACCGGCGAGACCGACCCGTCCTTCCGTTTCAGCAGATCGTAGAGCGAAACCATGCGGTGCCCCGCGATCGCCATATAGCCCGGATGAATCCCCAGGGCGTGGTGAGTGAACGTGAAATCGGGATAGAAAACTGGGCAACGGTGCGCGACCCACTCTTTGATCGGCTTTCCATCGACGACCGTCTCGTCCTGCAAGTCCGCTTCCACGCAAAGCGAACTGGCGTATCCGTGTTTGGCTAGTTCGAGCCACCGGCCCGCCTGCGGATGATCCGGATAGAGGATGGCGCCGCGGGCCAGCAGGTTGATGGTCCAGGTGATACCTTCGTGCCGGTAGTCGTCCAGCGATTGGGCGCGACCGCTGGTGCGCTCGTCCTCGACCATATCGACGAGGATCTCGCGGATGCGCTGCTTGTTTTCAGAAGCCACCAGTTCCGGAGTGATCTGCACCACGTCGAGCATGTTGCCAATCACCCACGTCTCATAACGAAGACTGTTTCGCCCAGGCTTCTTGCCCCAATAGCCCTCGCGGGGACCTTTTGGGTCGTAGGTCGCGTACAAGAAAGCAATCGCCGCATTCAGTCGCTCGCCCAACTTCTGGCGTGTCCAGACGGGGTCGTCGAGCTTCGGATCCGCCGCCAGGGCTGCGTAGACCGGCAAGGCGCGAGCGGTCCGCACATGGGTGTGTCTTCTTTCGCCAAACCGGCACATGCCTAATTCCGGTCGTTCGGGGTCCGTACCCCAATATTCCTCCGCACCGGTGACCCAACGCAGCATCACTCGCCGGTAGTCCGCCACCTGGGGATAGTCATCCGGCAGGGACTCGCGCCATCTCGCGTACTCAGATTGCAGGACGAGCGGTTCTGTCTTGCTGGTCGTCGAGGCAGCTATGCCTTCACCGACCTTGTGCCGGTCAACCGTCTGCGCACGCGCGGGATCGTCGAATGAAACCGTGACGAGAAAAAACAGCGCAACCCAGCGTGTGTTCATGGCCCAATACCTCTGAAGATCGTTCATGGTAAAAGTCTCCCACCATCTTTGAATGAAAGTCCTTCTTCAGGCCGATCTCGCTGGTGTCGATCTGCTGAAATCCCAGTGCCAGGGCTGGTGAATCGGGCTTGAGGCGATAATCGTGATTCTCCCGATCCACGAACAACGGATCGACACATTTCGTGCCGGACTCAAGCCCCGCACTCTGCCAGTTCTTCAAGGTGCCCCAGCCTCTTATTCTGCCGAAAGAATAGCGTCCGTCCGGATTATAATACACATTGTTGTCTGCTCGCTTGAACGTTTCCTCATCTGGTTTACCGGAGAGTCGAAAGATCGATCCGGAAGACGACCAGACGACATTGTTTTCACAGGTATATTGGTGATTCCAGATAGGCGGTTCATCCACCGCTACGTTGGCGCGTCGAGAACCTGCGACGACAGTGAACGGCGACAGTAGATCCGGCCCGTCAAATTCGATGATGTTGTTGCGGACATAGATCCCTTCTCCCACATGACGTACATAGTTGTTTTCAATGATATTGTCCCGGTTGTTACCGCCCACAAAACGCACGCCGCCGCTTACCGTTTGGGTTTGCGATTGAACGCAACAGGGAAGTCTTTCGATTCGGTACGGGCTGTCGCCAAGTACTCCTCGATTTGTTCAACGATGGAGGGATGCTGACTGGCGACGTCGGTCGTCTCGGCCATGTCTGTCTTCAGGTTGCACAAACTGATCGGTCCATTCAGCCCGGTGCGGGTCGCCTTCCAGTCGCCTTTGCGGACCGCCTGTGTGAACTTGGCGTTGCGGCCGTATTCCCAGTATAGAAAACGGTCGTCAAGTTGCGGCTGGTCTTTCCCTATCAAAGTTGGCAGGATGCTCACGCCGTCGATGTTCTTCGGCGACTCGACTCCGGCAATCTCTGCGCACGTCGGCAGCACGTCCCAGTGTGCCCACACGGCATCGCTGACCGTGCCGGCCTGGATGCGCCCTGGCCAACGGACGATTGTCGGTACACGGATTCCTCCTTCGAAAAGACTTCCTTTCGCCCCCCGCAAACCGCCAGCCGCATTGAAGAACTTGTGATCCCGGCCACCCACCGACACCGGACCGTTGTCACTTGTGAAAAAAACGATGGCATTTTCGTCGAGGCTCAGTTCCTTCAAGAGGTCTAACAGACGGCCGATGTCGCGGTCCATGCGGGTGATCATCCCAGCAACAGCGGCATTCGGCTCCGCCTGTGCGCCGTAATGCGCGCCGGGGTACGGTGTCTCCGGAAACTTGCCGCGGTATTCTCTCAGTGAATCCTCAGGCACCACGATCTCGGCGTGCGGAATCGTGTAGGCGACATACAAAAAGAACGGATCCTTCTGATTCCGTCGGACAAAAGCCAGCGCTTCGTCGGTCATCATGTCGTGCGAGTAGACCCCCTTCTTACCGTCGGCATTTTGCGGCAGATCTATTCTCCCGCGATTCTTCCACAGAAAAGGCGGATAGTAGAAATGGGCATTCGACTGATTCAGATACCCGAACCAAAAATCGAACCCCTGATTGTTCGGAATGCCAGTGGTACCGGGCTCGCCGAGCCCCCACTTGCCAACGATGCCCGTCCGGTATCCGGCAGTTCGCAGGACTTCCGCAACCGTGATGTCTTCCGGCTCCAATGGCACGCGCCCGCTGATGCCGGCATTGCCTCGCACTCTGGCATGACCGGTGTGCAGTCCGGTCATCAGACAACAACGAGTCGGCGCGCAGACGGTGCTTCCCGAGTAGACCTGCGTGCACCGCATCCCCTGAGCAGCCATCCGATCAAGATGGGGTGTCTTGATCTTCGTCTGCCCAAAGCAGCCGAGTTCTCCGTAACCCAAGTCGTCGGCCATAATGAAAACGATGTTGGGCCGGCTGCCAGCCGCTTGTTCGGCATACGATGCTGCGGATGCGAATGAAAACGTCAGCGAACAGAGGAGAACTGGTAGAGGCGATTTCTTCATGGTTAGTGAATCTCTCTGCGGGTTGGTGGGTCTAGCGAAAGAGAAAGGGGAGTACTAGCGGCTCACTGTCAACAACGGCTCGTTTAACGGTAAGCCGAAGGCGACTGTGTATGGATTCGCCGACGCCTCGGGCTTGCGGTTAAACGAGCGAATGTGCGGATCGCGAGTATAGCATGCGCGAAGCCTCGATGCCGGTCAACCGAACGACCCTTGCCGATCGACTGCCGATGAACGAAGATACTTTGGTTGAATAAACGAGGGTTGTTCGCAGCTTGTCATGGCACGATGGAATCGTGCCCCACTTACGTGACGAACCTCGACGAACGCTCACCACTTGTTCTTTTCCGAGGTGATGACCATGCAACATCCATCCGTTTCCCGCCTTTTTACGGATTCTCTCTCGTGCCTTTTTTCCTTTTCGCTTGTCGGACTGCTGCTAGCTCGCGCTGCCCCGGCAGACGACGGAGCGGCGATCCTCCAGCAGTCCGGCGTACAGGGAGGCTTTGTCGTCCATCTGGGTTGCGGTGACGGTTCCTTGACGGCTTCACTGCGCGGCGGGGACCAATACATCGTGCATGGACTCAGCACATCGGAAACGGAAGTTGCAGCCGCGCGCAAGAGCTTGCAGGCACAGACCGGATACGGCCCCGTCAGCGTCGATCTGTGGGGCGGACAAGCGTTGCCGTATGCCGACAATCTGGTGAACCTGATCGTGATGGACACGAGATGCGGGATGCGAGATGCGGGATGCGAGATTCTGCGCGTTCTGGCCCCACGCGGTGTGGCGATTGTACGGGAGAAGGGGAACGAGACGTGGCTATCCCGTATCCCACATCCCGTATCCCGCATCGGGGACGGTTTTGTGATGTTCGCAAAACCGGTCCCCGCCGAGATGGACCAGTGGACGCATTACTTTCACAATGCCGACGGCAACCCCGCGTCGAAGGACGACATGGTCGGCCCGCCGACGCAGTTGCGCTGGATCGGCAGCCCCCGCTGGTCTCGCCATCACGATCACATGGCCAGTATGACTTCGTGCGTGTCTGCCGGCGGCCGGCTGTTCTACATCCTGGATGAAGGAGCGCGAGCGTCGATCCAGTTGCCTTCTGCCTGGCGGCTGACTGCCCGCGATGCTTTCAATGGAACGATCCTCTGGAAACGCGACATTAACCAATGGAACACGCGGCAGTATCCGCTCAAGAGCGGTCCGGCCCACCTACTGCGACGTTTGGTCGCCGTCGACGACCGCGTGTTTGTGACATTGGGCATCGACGCACCTACCGTGGTCCTGGACGGAGCCACCGGCAAGACATTGATGACTTTGGAGGGTAGCGAGTTCACTCGCGAGATCGTCGTCGACGACGGCATTGTGTACACGGTGGCTGACAACACTCCATCGCCGCTGCCCAAGTGGCGTCGCGTATCAACCTACGTCTGGGACAATACTCGCACCGCGAATCCCGGCTGGGGTTGGGACGGGGCATCAAGAAAGGTCTTCGCTTACCAAGCCGATACCGGCCAGCGTTTGTGGAAAGCCGAAGCCCCGGTCGCTCCGTGTTCGTTAGCGGTCTCTGGCTCGCACGTCGTCTTCCATGACGGCGAGAAGCTGGTGTGCCTGGACCGTCAAAACGGCGACCGCCGATGGGAGTCCGAACCGTCTCCGACGGAAATCCCCGTCCAGACCAACACGGGCCCGCGAGTGCTGATCTACGACGATGTCGTGCTGCTGGCCGCCAACAACGGCAAGATCTCTGGGTGGTCGATCCAAGATGGCACGAAACTGTGGGAGCAGAAACAGAAGCCCAGCGGCCACCTGTCGCTGAAAGACTTGTTAGTGGCCGACGGCCTGGTGTGGACCGGCGATATCGCGGGCAACGCGGGCAGTGGCGTGTTTACGGGGTACGACCCGCGCACCGGCGAGGTGAAACGCGAGTTCCCGCCAGACGTCCATGTTCACTGGTTCCATCACCGCTGCTACCCGGCCAAGGCCACCAACAACTACCTGTTGACGGCACGGAACGGCACGGAGTTCATCGACTTGGAGAAAGAAACCTGGCAACCGAATCACTGGGTCCGCGGCGGTTGCATATACGGTGTCATGCCATGTAACGGGCTGACCTACGCTTCGATGGACGCCTGCGGATGCCAGTTGGAAGCCAAGCTATCGGGCTTCAAAGCATTGGCCGCCGGCCCGGTGCCGCAACCTGGGCGGGACGGTATCGCCGCGACCGAACGGCTGCAGAAAGGCCCGGCTTTTGGCCGAGTCGATGGGCCCGTGGCGTCGGATGCGGACTGGCCGACCTACCGCCAGGATTCGGCTCGCAGCGGGGCCAGTCCGGTCGCTGTCTCTGCCGAAAGCATCGGCCAAGTGTGGCAGGCCAAGATAGGCGGGCGTTTGAGCGCACCTACCATCGCCGCCGGCAAGGTGTTTGTTGCCGCGGTCGATGCGCATCAGGTTGTCGCGTTGGATGCCAAGACCGGAAAGACCGCTTGGTCGTTCACTACCGGCGGCCGCGTCGATTCGCCACCGACATATTGTCAGGGACTCGTGCTGTTCGGCTCGGCCGACGGCTTCGTCTATGCACTGGATGCCAACGATGGGGCGATGGCGTGGCGGTTCCGCGGGGCGCCGGTGGACCGTCGCATGATGGCGTGGGAGCAACTGGAATCAGCCTGGCCAGTTCACGGCAGTGTGCTGGTTCACGACGGCGTGTTGTATTGCACGGCGGGACGCAACATGTTCCTGGACGGCGGGATTCACTTTCTGCGTCTGGATCCGAAAACCGGCGAACTGCTGGGCGAAGTCGTGTGGGACAACATGGATCCCGAGTCCGGCAAGGAGATGCATCTGGCCTATCTGGAAAAGACGCGAGGCAACAACATGCCCGTGGCCCTGTCGGACATCCTCAGTTGCGACGGTCGTCACATTTGGATGCGGTCGCAGAAAATCGACTTCACCGGGAGACGGTTGGAGATCGGGCTGGAGGATTTGAATAAGCAGCCGGCGCAAGACTGCCATCTGTTCTGCCAGATCGGCTTCTTGGACGACGATTACTTCTTCCGATCCTACTGGACCTACGGCCGCCGTGTATCCGGCGGCTACGGCGCGTGGCTCAAGGCCGGCCGCCTGGTCCCGTCCGGACGGATTCTGTGTTTCGATGACGACAACGTGTATGGATTCGGGCGGCAGCCGGAGTACATGGTCAATGCCTCGGTCTTGGAGTACGAACTGTTCTCCGTGGACAAGACCGTAACCGAAGAGGCTATCGCCCGCATCGGGAAGGCGGATGCTGAAATCAACGCTCGTTCCGCGCGAAGAAACGCCAATTCGTCCGATTGGCTGCTGCGCCGGTTCTTCCCGCGCGAACAACTGACGGCGACTAACGCGAACTGGCTTCTCCCGAAACCTTCTGTAACAGCACGCGCCATGGCATTGTGTAGAGACATCGTGCTGGTGGCAGGCCCGCCCAACTTCATCAACGAACGCCAGATTTACCGCCTGCCGGACGCGCCAGCCACGCAAGAGGCCATCCGGCGTCAAGCGGAAGCCTTGGAAGGCAACCACGGCGGCGTGCTGTGGGCGTTGTCCAAGACGGACGGGAAGCTGTTGGCCCGCTACGCCCTGGACACCATCCCCGTTTTCGACGGCCTGGCTGTAGCCGGAGGCAAACTGTTCGTGAGCAAGGTCGACGGACGGCTGCTCTGCCTGTCGGGCGATGCGGCGACCCCGCTGCGTGCCGCGGACGACCTGCCGGTGCAGATCGACTGGGACCAGCCGGAAGACCCGAACTACCTGCTGCCGGCGCCGGTCTCAAAGGAAGAAGACTTTGACCGGGTGACTCGTTGCCAGGTGTTCGAATCGGACCTGGGCTATCGTTTGAAGCCCAAGGGCAAGGGTGCAACGGCCTTCGCGTTAAAGAAGTTGGAGAATCCCGCGAAGGGTTCCGCCACGCTCAAGACCCGCATGGCCGTCCCGGCCGTCGCCAGTGGCACGCTCCGCAATGGATTCGTGGTATTCGGCGACGGCGGTCGTGACGAGCAACTGATCAAGTGCGGGATGAGGTTGAAGATGAATCGAGCGGTATTGGTTCAAGGTCCGCTGAGCGGTGGCCAAACGATCGGGGCACCGGTCGAATTGAGTGACAACCAGCCGATCGACCTTGTTGTGACGGTCGACTTGGATAGCCAACAAGTCGTCTTCACCGCCAACAGCGTAGAGGTGAAAGCCAAACTGAAACGACCGCTCAAGGCGATTACGCACATCGGCTACGCAATGGACAACGCCGTCGTAGATTTCGCCCCGCTGGATGTTCAGCAGGACTGATTCCGTTTCTGCACAATTCTCTCTCCGGCCGTCAATTGTCGCCGAAGTGCTTCTGCATGAACTTGACCATGTCAGCGAATGCTACGGACATGGACTCATAGTCCGTGTCCAACTTGGCCACACACTCGACGCCCAACTTGTCGGCCGCTTCCTTCAAGTGCTCGCCGAACTTCGGGTGGTGTATGTTACCGGGCGTGGCAGCCCTGGCGTATTGAAGCAGAAAGATGGGGGCGTCGTCCTTGGTAAGGTGTGTGATCGGCGAGGCGTCCTTGAGCAGGGCGTCCAAATCGTCGTCCACCGGATCGCTATCCCAGTCCCAGCCCTCCGGCCGGCCGAAGAACGGAACCAATGCCGGGTGCTTGTACGCTTCGCCCGGGATGATTCGTTTGATCTCGCGCGGATCGTAAGTCGACTGCATGTTGATTGGGAACACGCAGGAAAGGCGGGTGGACTGTCTGGCGATTGGGTCGTCGCCGTCCGCGTCGGCCAAGTCCTCGTGGTAGCCGAGCCATTGGGAAATCCCTGATCCGGCCGATCCGCCTCCGGCCGCGAACCGTTTGGGATCGAGATTCCACTCGGCCGCCTTCGATCGCAGGAACTGAACCGCCCGGGCACTGTCGAGCATCTGCGCCGGATACGGCGCGTGTCCGGAAAGCCGGTAATGAATCGAGGCACAGGAGATCCCGGCATTGAGACATTGGGCCCGCAAGTCGCCGGGGAACGATCTCTTGTCACCGCCGCGGAAACCGCCGCCGTGAATCCAAATGAACAGCGGTGTCGGCTTGTCGGACTTCGCCTGCCAGAAGTCGAGCACGTGCCGTTCGTGATCACCATAAGGCACTTCCGCCTTGGTTGGGGCCGGGCCGCGCGATGCAGGCTTCCGGCCAGGCTTCTGCCTCGACTGCTGCATCTTCCGCCGGGCTTTCTGTGCTTCATCCCAGGTCAGAATTCCGTCTTTGTTCAAATCCGCTTCCGGTCGCCGCTCCAAGAAAGTCCTGAGAATTGGCGTATTCTCGGAAGTTCTCTCCTTTGCCTGCTCCTGGGCAACAGCGGCACAGGTGCCTACGACTGCAGAAACCAGAAACAAAGTACTCCATGTGCCAATTCGCATAGTTCTGTTCTCCTGTGCGCTCTCGTTCGTCGTATCCGATATGGCCTGTCCTCTCGTGGCCATGATACCCAGCGGGGCGCGGATTACGAGGTGCATCCGAGTGTGCTGATTTTCAGCCATCCTGGGCGACTTCGCTCTCCACTTGTTCAAGTCGCTCGCTCGATTCAGACTCTTCGGGAGACTGCCATGGCCATTTGTTGCACCGGCCCAGCAGAACGAGGCAGACCAGGGCAACAGCTACGAACGCAATCAACATCCCACCGAGCAGATTCTCGTTTTCCTTTCCAAACCATTTTCTCTTCCATCCGAACCAGGAGGAAGTCCGCTGATAGTCACTATGCCCAGTGCTGCGGGACCGCCGTCTGTGTCCTCTTCGTCGCGTGCTGCCGTGCCGCCGTTTGCGTCCTTCCCTGTCGTGTTCACGAGACATTCCATCTCCCAGTGGCTCGAGACCCTTCCAACGGCCTGGGTCTGGCGCTTAAGTTATGGAGAACAAGAAACCAAATGGATGGGTCCGGAGAGGTTGAGTACGGTCTTGCGGAAGTAGCTCGGCGTGTCGAATCAACACCCCCATTATAAGGCGGTACAAGACGGGTCGCAAACAGGAAATACAACTTTTTTGGGATTGTTCCACCGGTCACAACGATGCAAACTTCACAGGCCGATACAACGTTCTCTCGACGCGTGCGAGGCAGAAAGGACCCGTGCGATGACAAAACCGACGACCCGACGCCTCTTTCTGCAACGTGCCACTACAACGGGCGTCGCTCTGGCCTTCGGGGTGAAGGACGTGCCGGGCGAGATTCGGCAGCCAGCCACGTTGCCATACACCTCTGCGGAAATCGCTGCGCGACTTGGGATTTCGATGGCTGTCTTCCAGAAGGAGCGGCTGGGGGCGCGGCACGTCGTAGCGATCCGCAAGGCGGGCATCCAGCGCATAGAACTGTTGATGATGCCTGAGACATTCAACTTCCGCGTCCGGCGGCAGGTTTCCGAGGTTCTCTCGGAGTGCCGCAAGCAGGGCGTGTCCGTCGTTTCCGTCCATGGAAATCTCAGGCGAAGATACAACGACCCAAACGAGAAAAGACGCCGAGCCGCCGCAACGGAACTGCTTGAGGAAATTCGTTTTTCTGAAGAAGCAGGCGCAGGGATCCTGGTTGCCCACTTCGGCACCAACGACCAATCTCGCAAGACGGTCACAGAGCTTCTGGACCAAACCAAAGATCTGCGCATCCGGCTGACGGTCGAGAACATGCGCGGCGGATTGAAACCGTATGCGGACTTCGTGGATCGGATCGGTTCGAACCGGTTCGGCCTGACGGTCGACATCGGCCACGCTCGCGATCCCGATGGTGTCAATCCGTTTGTCAAGAAGGGTCGATCCCGTGAAGTTCTGTCTTTGGGCGGGCGGCGCATCTTACACTTGCACCTGCATGAAACATTCAACCTGAAGACCAAACCGGACCACCGCGCGCCGATGCACCCCGACGGGATCATTCGCTGGGACGACGCGTTCGCCGGGCTCCGGGCCATCGATTACGGCGGCGTCTTCCTGTTCGAAGACGGGCGCGGCGAAAATCCAGACGAGTGGATACGGCTCGCGGCCGAGTTCCCTCGGAACTTTGTCGCACGCTACGGGGGGTAGAGCCGATGTGCGCCGGGTTTCTCCTGGCCATAATGGTATCCGTCACGGCCGCACCTGATCTCCGGTTTTCCAAGGGAGGAGTCTCTCATGACTCTGTACTCAGTCCGTCGGACTCTTGACTGGATTGTCGCCGGTCTTTTCATGTTCGCTGCACTTCAAGCGGAGCAGTTCCTCGCTGCCGCCGAGATACCGCAACGGCATCCTTGGCAACAAGTGTTGCGCACTTATCTCGCTTCCCTCAAGCCGGCGGACTTTGCCATCGCCGACACGAACTGGCAGTTCGTCGATGCATACAAGGCAACGGATCACGAGAAACTCTACCGTGACTGGATCGCGATGAAGGGAGGCAGCCGCCTTCCGGCAAGCGTGCAGTTTTATGCCGCCCCCGAATGGTTCACGCTCAAGCGGATCGAACGGCCCGACGGGATCTACACCTTCCAAAACCCGGCGGGCATGACGTGGTGGACGCAGTTGGATGTGCCGGGAAACCCCTTCTTCGGCAACCGTGCCGCCCGACGCCGCGCGTTGGTCGTGGCAATCGTCGACATGATCATGCTGGAGACCTGCTGGGAAGATCCCCGAAACCTGAACCCGAGCTTCACGAGCGCCAATCTCGGTTCCTGGGCTTACACGTATCAGCACGGCCGGAACCTCTTGCCAAGAGCGGCTCAACGGGCCTTCGAAGACGGACTCGTCTTCTACCTACAGCATATCGAGCGGCTAGCACCATGCGACGGCAACACAAACATGGACATGCGCGCGATCTCGACACTCGCGACGCTTTCCGAGGTCTTCCATGACACGGCTATGCAAGACCGTTTGGTGACGGACGCCCGGCGAATCCTCTTTGGTGACGCGCGCCGATCGGCGGCCACGTCCGACCCGCGCCGGGGATCGTTCCACTCGGCCGGATACATCGGCGAAGCGGACGGGCCGGAGACGAGCTACAACGGTATCTCGCTCTTCCATCTGCTCGAAGCGGCGATAACAACGCGCGGCAATCCGGCTTGGGATGCGTTCCTGCCCGAGGTGATCGACCGCATGCTTCGTTTCAAAGCCTACAACACGTTTCCGGAGCCCAACGGCCGGTGGGACGGTCCTTCGAGCTGGGCGACGCGGACGAACGATCCTTATGCCCGTGACCAGCGCAATCGTCCCTGGCGACCGATCGCTTCAGCCATGCTCAGCGAGCACGGATTGTATCTGCTGGGCGTCGACCCGGCGAGCGACGAGCTTGTCGCCACGGGCATCGCCGAACCGCAGGTCATGCGCGACCAGATTCGCCAGGCGGTCGAGCGCCTCGCCAGGGGCCCGAAGACCGGCGAGGGCCGAAACTGGCTGCTTGAGCCTTCGCTGTGGGAAGAACGCCACTGGCTCGCAGATATTCCCTATACCTGGGACGCCTACATCGACGGTTCCTACGCGCGGTTCCGCAAGTTGATCGCGGCAAAAAGTCCATTGCTTGTGCTCCCGCTATCGCGCCCGGAGGATTTCAGCATCAACTTCGACAGCGAGTTCTGGGTGGCCAAGCAGGCGGACTGGACGTTCCAGGTCGAGGCGGTGCCCGACATGGGCCGGGCGTACGACATCGGCGGCAGCGGCGCTCTTGCTGGCGGTTCACTGGCTGCCTTCTGGACACAAGGCTCCGGCTTGGTGATCCTTGGCCGGCTCCCCGACAAGTGGAATTACGTCACGTGGCGCCCGAAGGAAGGCGTCAAGCCGGAAAACCGCTGGAGTGTCGACCGATGGACAACTCATCATCTCTGGGGACGAACCATCGACGGTAAGGCATTTTCGACCGCACGTCAGCGGCACCCCTGGGTGAGTTTCGAATTGGACGGCGACGTGCCGACGGTTCACGCCGCCGGTTTTCTGGGCGAGAAAGGCACGGTGGAAGTGGAGGGTACGATCAAAGACACAGGCCATGTGGTCTACCGACGACAATTCGAAAAGCAGCCCAACGGCCTGCGGATCACCAGCGAACTGCTCTCTCGGGGCGAGGACGCCCGGGAACATCGTGGCGTGGCAGAAGACCGCCGTGACCGGCTCGTCGAACTGTGGGAGAACCTGCCGATTTACATCGATCACACACGCCGAGGCCAAAAGAAGGAGCCGCCTTTGACGGTCACCATCGAATACTCCGTCGACGGGACTTGGCAGACCGCGGGCGTCGAGATGACCAAGGGCGTTTCGGCGATCCGCATTACGCGCTTTGGGCATCCGGTCGTGATCGAGTTCGATACGCCGCAACAAGTCGACCTGGCCGACGAAGTGGTTTGCACGAGTTACCAAAGCCGTGACCTGATTCAAAACCTGCGGATCGATCTGCTCAGAAGCGGCGGGCAGCCGGCGACGATGCCGAAACGCGCGAGGGTTTCCTATACCATCAGATCCGGCAGGTGAACGGCGAGGAGAATTCGTCTCTTTTAGTGCCGTAGGCGAAGCCAAATGGTACAATGCATCGAGTGTCCGTGGGAATCCGGCGGGAGAAATGGAAGAAGACCCAACGACAATGTCAAAGCGAAGCCGAGTATTCGTTGGGATCGCATTCTTCATCGTACAGCCAGCATGGCTCCTTTTCCTGATATTCAACAAGTTCTTGCATAAACTTGTTATTGGCTTTCACCTGGGATTCGAACATGCATTCAAGAACGGTCTATTCTTCACCGCCATGCCCAAAGCAAAGCCTTGGACTATATCCGACGGGGCTCTGATAGAATGCGCGTTCACGCATTGGCTAGTGACCGGTCTCGCATGGATAGGCTCGGGCGCGCTAGTGATCGTAATGCTGAATGGAGTTTTCGGGGCAGGCGATCAGGCAAAGGCGCAGAGAGACCACCTATGCACGAGAGACGAGGTTAACTAGCGGCAGCCACGGACGAGGCTTCGCTTAGCCGCAGAGCCACACGTCATGCCACAAGAAACTGCCACAGACACTGAAGGGACACCAAATCGTCTGAGATTCAGCTTGCGCACGTTCTTACTGATGGTCGTCGGCCTTTGCGTTGCCGTCGGCTACTACCATACGTCGCGTCGGCTGCGTGAGGCGGAACGGGAACTCCGGGCACTGCGAGACGAAATTGGCTACCTGTCGATTGAAGATCGAACGCAGCTTCACGCCATTGCAGTTGACACGCACGAGCCGAACACATGGCGTTGGCGACTGTTTGTTCCGAAAGGCCACCGATACTCGTGGAACATCGCTTGCGAAAATATCCCGCAGAACGACGTGCCGCAGAAACCGGGCGTTTCTGCAATCTCCAACGAACCGTATTGGGAGACCGACAACGAAGTCCTTGTCACGGCAAAGCTCCGCCGAATCGACGACGCTCATTGGCAGCTCTCGGTCCAGTCGCGCATCGGTAATTCGAAGTGGCAAATGTCCGGCGCATCGCTGCGAATCCCCAACGACAAACTGCGTTGGATGTCCGAGATATCGAGCGTCGACGGAAGAGTCATCGGAAGCCGCGGTACGGTGGTCCGCGATCCGAAGGGCCCGATTATTTTGCTGCAACGCCGGCCGTGCGAACGCCAACCGGATGGAACCTACGAACCATCGCCCAATCCAATGCCGGGCTTCATGGTGTGGCTCCAAGAACTCTGAGCGTATCGTCGCGTAACGGCATAGCAGACGCACCCATATGGCGGTGCCCCTTGTCACGTGCGGCTCAGGGGCAGCGTGTATCTCCCCTATTCCGCGGAATTCAAAGGCAGACACTGCCCCTGAATGTCGCGCCCCGAACCCAAGTGGTACAATGCACGCAGTGTCCGCTAAATCAGACGGTAGTAGAAACTGAGTCACTAGTCTTGGGAGATACTGTCATGTCTAACCGTTTTCAGAAGTCCATGTCCTTTCTGATCGGTTGCGTTGTTGCTTCTGCAGCCATCGTGCTGATGGGAGCATCCTTTGGCCCGACCGATTCACACAGGTACGATGCTGATTTTGACACGATCATGGGAGGACTTGGCGGCCTGACGATTGAAGTAACGGACCACCAAGAACAGAAAGCGTATCTTTATGTCTTCCCGACAAAGAACAAAGAAGAGAAAGGCATGCTAGCCCCTCAACTCGTTGCCACAATTGAATTGAAGTCTGCTGGCAAGCCCACGCTGGAGGCAAACATGGTCAAACTCAAGAAGGAAGAGAAGGAAGAGTAGCTTGATCAATCGCAGATTCAGTACACTCGCTTTGTGAGCAAGATCTCAGACAATGAGAGGAGAATGACATGCGTCAGCATCGAACGAGACTATGTGTAGTCAACATCACCATGTCCTTAGGATGCGCGGTGTTGACGTTGTGTGTGGTAACGATGACGTCACGGACGGTTCAAGCAAGCTGGGCATATGTCCCGCAAGAAATCCGCATGGCTGAAGCCGATCTAATCGTCGCTGGAACGGTTGAAAAGCTGGGCGAGGATGTCGAGAAGAACGGAACCGTTTACGAAACCGGCATTATCAAACCCAGCGTGTTCCTGAGAGGCAAGGCGAGAGCGAACGGCGTCATCCGGCTGGCATGGCCAAAGCGAAATCCCGGTGGGTTGCGGTTGTCGACGGATCTGCCGGCGCCAAAGGTCGGCGAATCATCTATCTGGGTCATGCAGGCCGACGAGAAGCTGCCGGTCTATTGGGCAACCTATCCGACCGATCGCCAGCCGATGGACAAGCTCGACGAAATGAAAGAGAAGATGGCGACGCTGAAGAAGACTCAATGGAGTGAGCCAAAAGACGGTCTGTACGTAGGGGTCTTTATCGAGCAACGCGACATGCGCAAATCAAAGACTCTCGTCAACGGCAAACCGGTTAAGGCCCTTGCCCAAATGTCAGCCTATACAATGTTCTGGAACTCCACGGACAATTCAGTCCAATTGGTGAGCTACCCTTACGACGACCAGTTTGCGATCGAATTGACCGACCCGGACGGACAGCCGATCCAGGTCCAAACGACGATCACCGCACCACAAAAACCGCCGATCAAGCAACACAATTTCGTCGATGTACGACCAGGTCGCGTAAGAACAATCGGCTACGGCTTCCAACTTGGGATGGCCACGACGCCTGGCGAGTACACGGTGAAGCTACGTTACAAGAATGCGCGAGATGGAAAGAACTTCGGCTTTGAAAATGTCTGGACAGGCGAGACAAGCACACCTGATGTCAAATTCACCGTCGCGAAATAGTGGCGGAGCTTTGTAGTGATTCACGGTGTCGCCCCGTGGCCAGTCCGCATTCGATGCGTTACACGAAGATCGGTACGTTCGCCAAGTTGGGCCAGACCTACGCGGGCGTGATCGAAGACGACGCCCGACGGGTGCGCTTCTGCCACCTCACGGAGTAGTAACTCAATGCCTGGGGCGCGAGCCTCGGTCAGCCCGGCCAACGCTCCGGCTCGAAGCCAGATGTTCTCGCAATCGAGAAGCCGCTGGACCTCCGCGTGTTCGATGCTGCCGGCCAACCGGGCGAGTGCCTTGGCGGCCGGGTAGCCTAAGCCCATTCCCAGCGGGCCGTGCAGGCCGGCTGGGTTCTCGGTGCTGGCCAGTCGCGCCAACCTCGGAAGCGCCGCCTTGACGTCCTGATCGGCCAACGCCTCGCACGCCCAGTAGAATCGCGCTGTGTCCGACGAGTTCGCAAAACGGTCAAGCTGCGCTATCAGAAGTTGCTCCTCGTCGGCGGATGCTTCGCCAGAGTACTCTCGCAACGCCAGGTAGTTAGCGAACGGATACGATGAATCCAACATCTTCTTCAGAAGCGGTCCTGCCGACATGCGATCGCGTTCGGTCAGCAGAGCGACGGCCCGGTCGAAGGAGCGGATGCCGCGAATCATCATCGCATTGGTGCCGGGGGCCTGGTTGTTCGAGTTGTTCAGGTCGCGGTAGTTCCCCTTTTCAAGGCCAGCCGCAACGAGCCGCGCGAGATGCTCCGCCGGTTGGTCTTCGGGCGCCCCGGGTGCCGGTCGTATCACAACCGGCCCCGGCCATTTCAGTCCCCGCGGCGGGTGCCACCCCTCTAAGGCCATCACCTCACCAAGCTCGATCGGCGGCACCGGTTTGCCCGCAAGCCGGTGCTGCTCCTGAATGGCCCAAAGCGACTGCCGGGCCTCGCGGCGTACCGCCGAAATCGGATCGGTTGTGGCAAGTCGGGTCAACAACTCTATGCCTTCCGTCTCCCCGCGGCGGCCCAGCCCAATGGCCAAGCCGTACCGCACGTCCCGGTATCGCGTTCGCGGATCGGTGAACGTTTGCAGCCTCGCCACGTCCTCGGCGCGGTGGGCCAAAGCAGCGACCATGTAGCATTTGTCCCGGAAATTGGTGTCGGGGTGGCTCTTCCCGATGCCCATGATCTCGCTGAACGAATAGGGCTTCGCCGCTTCGCGGAACAGCGCGTCGGCCGCTTGTGAGCCAAACCCCAAAATGTCCAGCAGCACCGCCCCGTCGATCCGCTCGCGCCAATTCTCGCTGGTCAAGTATGGAAGGATTAGACGCTCCGGAACCTCCGTCCTGTCCACGGCCAGGCAACCCAGGAACCAGAGGGCCTGTTCCGGTTCGATTTGTTTGACCACCGGAAACGGCCGTCGGTGTTCCGCGAACGGTCGCTCCAGGTTGATGCCTTCGACGATCTCGGCGAACAACGGGTCATCGGCCGCCGGAGGCCGTCCGGCCAGCACGTCGACCAACAGCTTCACCACCCGTGTGCGAAGTCCCGCATTTTCCAGAAGCAGTCGGCCCAATAGCACTCGCTGCGACTCGGGCCGAAGCCGGTCCTCGTAACGTGGCTTTTCCAGGAAGCTGCCGGGCAACATGGATATCAGCAGCGACACGTCCTCTATCGCCGGCGCGGCCCCGGCCAAGATCAGCCCTCGCAACAGAGCATACTCCTCTGGTCGCGGGCCCCGCTGCAGATATCGCGTTTGAAATGGCCTCAGTTCCGGCACCTGCTCACGAAGCGACGCCCAAAGTGCATCGACCGCCTCTGGCGTGCCGATCCGTCCCATCGCCACGGCCGCTTCCGTGGCATGATCCTGGTACTCCGCTCGCGAAAGCCACGGCACCAGCCGAGCCACACTTTCTGAATCCCGCATCTTCCCAGCCGCGCGGATCGCGCCCAGTTCCGGCGGCTCGCCCTGGAGCCTGTGCCGCTTACCCGCATACGGCTGGAAGGTGACCGGCGGCGGCAACGGCACGTCCAATGCCTGGCGCACAATCGCGCGGGCCGAGTCCGGTGCTTCAGGTCCGAGTCGCCCGGCCGCCTCGAACCAGCGGCGGAGCGGTCCGTCCCAGTCGTCCCGCGTGGGAGGCTCCAGCGGCGCCGGTCCTTGGCCGATGGCTTTCCGCACGCCCTCGGCTCCGCGGAGACGGCCGACAATCTCGAGGTAAAATCGCCGAGCCGAATCGCCGTCATGGTCCCCGGGGGGCGTGTACGACGTGATCGCCTCTAGCGCCGCCGCGGCGTGGAACCGGACCTGCCAGTCGGTGTCCTCCAACGCGCCAATCAGTCCGGGCATCGAGTCGGGCGTGCCCAGCCGTCCAAGCGCCCGGGCAGCCGCGCGGCGGACCGGCGCCGACTCGTCCAGTAATAACCGTCCGATCGTCGCCACGTCTTCTTCCGTACCATCCTCGATCTGTGCCAACAGCTCGCACGCGCGACGCCGCACGTCAGCCTCCGGGCTCTTGAGCCACGGGCGATACTTGGGCGCCTCGCCGATCCGCGCCTGACAGCGGTACTCATCCGGCTCGTTCCGCCGATACATCAGGTCCGTCAAGTCCCGCTCGACACGGACCGGGCGGCCGGCCAGGGCTGACGCAGGCGTGTCCGGATCGACCGACTCGTGCAACCGGGTGTGGCAGCCGCTGCACGATTTGGTCTCGCCGGCCCGCGCCGTGATGTAAGTCATTTCCGTGAGGATTTGCTTCGAGCCAACGGGCACTGACGTCTCGGGGTGCCGCCAGTCGTATTCGATGCGACGCCCCGCCGCGTCGAGCGGCTCGAGAAATAGCGGAGTGTCGGCGGGCGCCTCGAAGTATGCCGAGCCGTCCGCGCGGATCGGCACCACGCCCAGGATCCGCGTCGCCAGATTCGTGTGGCTGGAACTCGTGACTGCCGTGTGTAAGGCCTCGACCACCTGGAAGTATCGGGCCCGGGCTAGCGCCTTCTCACGCTCGGGATCGTCGGCGCTCCTCCCCGCAGCCACCACGAATCGCGCCCGTGGCGTGACCGCCACTCGGCCTTCGTTCCTACGTGCCCTCGGAACTCGATTCGCAAATCGGCCTTTCGGCGGCAGAATCGCGGGCCGGGGACGCTCGATCAGGATCGGGCGCGGGTCAAACTCCGCGGTCTCCGGATCGTTGTACACAAGCTCCATCTGCCGAGTTGCCGGATCGGCCAGGTAGATACCCAGGTCGCGGGCACCGGGCAACGTTGCGGCGAGCAGGATCCGACCGTCGGGCAAGGGGTAGGGCGTCGTGCGGCTGCCGGTCGGCGACAGGTGTACCCGGTGCGTGGCCCCTCCTAATTGAAGCGACGTTGTACACGGAAAGATCGGCCAGAGCACATCCCGCGCGTCGAGACCTCGCCGCACGTCCAGGATCGAAGGGCCCATCTCGCTCTGGACCAGGATCGTTCCGTCCGGCATCTGCCCTGATTGCGTCAGCGCCACGCCCGAGTGCCGTTCGCGGTTGAAGAAAGGGTGCTCCCGGGCCCCGAAAAAGTGGCCCTCGTCAGTCCCGTCCGGTCGAATCGTCATCAAGTACGTCTCATGCTTGTCCGCTGGCGGCAGATTCAGCATGAACGTGTCCCAAAGACTGAAAAGGATCCGCCCGTCGGCCAGCACGGTGGGGTCGAAGACGGTTCCGGGGTTAAACGTGAGCTGTTCGATACCTGTGCCATCGGCCCCCATAATCCACAGAGTCTCGGTCCGTTCTTCGTGGTACTCTTCCAGGTAGCCCGCCCGATCGCTGACGAATACGATCCGCCCGTCCGGCAGGTAGACTCCATACACATCGTTGAACGGCCCATCCGTCAATTGCACGAGTCCCGTGCCGTCGGCACCGATCTCGTAGAGGTTGAACCAGTCCTCGCCGTCGCGCCGCATCGAGAACAGGATCCGGCGCCCGTCGTAAGAAGGCTCGGGGTCAAACACCTCGCCGTCCGTCAAGTGTGTGATGCGTCGGAGCGTTCCGTCCGGTCCGGCCGGAATCAGCGTATACAAGTTGCGGCCCGGACGCGTCGGCGTCGTGGTCCGTTCGAGCACGTGCTGCGTCGTGGCCCGGTGGTACAAGTAGCCCTCGCGCCAGTGACTCGTGCCCGGTCGCGGGTAGTCTGGGTTCTCATGCTTGGCACCGAAAATATCATCGGCAACGAAGACCACACCCGGCAACCGATCCCCGGCCCACGCAGCACACGAGCACGCCGCCACGACCGAACCGATTGCCACCATTCGACTCGACAGCCATCGCATGGTTCGTCTCCTCGCTAAGTGCGAATATCCTCGACCAGCATAGCGTGACGGACGTACGAACTCAATGAAGCAGGCACTTCCCATGCTTGATCGGGGTTAGAGTATGGGCTAACAATGAAATCGCACTGCTTTAACTGGGTTGGGAGCCTTTCATTCTTGTTCAAGCCATATTGCGCTGCGCCATGAATCGAAACACCATTCACGCTCAATGTCCTGTGTACGAGCGCTGCGGCCGGTGGGGCACAACGCTATCGTGCTCCGCCCTCCTCTGTCTCTTGTCGGCGACCGCGGCCGATGCAGTTCCCGCGGTTACGCGGGAAAGCGGACGCGTACTCGTCACCGGCACACAGTACCGAGTCGCGTTCACACCCGAGTTGGCAGGCTTCGAATTCCAGGTCAAATCAGCAGACGGTCAGTGGTGTGACGTCGCCGAGAAAAGGGGCGACTTAACACTCGCGTTCTTCGACGGCGCCGAGCATCCGGCCCGCGGTCAGCGTGCGACATGGGCACTCGCACAGAATGACAACTATATCGCGATCGGCCAGCGGGTTCTGCTTCGGTCCGAAGCGGAGATGGTCCTCGACCTGCATCTCGTCTGCATGGACGGCGGCGCGATGCTTGGGGCTCGTCTGCTGTCGCGTGATGCTATTCGAGGCGGCCATTTGTGGTGTCCCCCACGGATTCGGCTTGCGCCTGACGAGTGGGACCGATATCTGCTCTGGGCTCCTGACGGCACAGCCCGAACTGGTCGATTAGTGGATCTCGATCCGTGTCCTTCCTACGCCGGCGTGTCCGCGTGGGAGCAGCGCGGCGATACGGTGCCCAGACTCTGCGAAGAGCGGCCGGCGATTCTCATTCTGTCACAAGAACGGAAAGCCGGGTGCGCAGAGGATTCTTCGACGATTTTCCGAAAAATGGGCTGCCCAGCAGCGTTGGGTTTGGGCGTATGCGGACGGGCAAACACTTGAGAGCCAACTACCACTCGTCTATCATCGCGGGTTGAGCGGGCGTCTCGGCTTCTCGAATCGTCTTGGGCTGGAGGCAACGAAATGACGCGACATCTCCTTCCGTTGGCTGTCCTCTGGATGCTTCCTTCTTTCTCCTACTCAGCGGAACCCGGTGCGGCTCCGGGCACCGAGGCCAAGGGGCCGATGCTGAAGGCACCGTTTACGCGAGAGGAGGCTGCCGCAGCACAAAAGGAGTGCGGCAAGAGGTTGGGATTGCCAGTCGAAATCACCAACAGCATCGGCATGAAACTGAAACTGATCCCGGCGGGCGAGTTCATGATGGGCAGCACCAAATCGCCGCAGGAAGTCGTGCGGATGTTTGATCTGCCCGAAGCCGGTGCCAAGTTTTTTGCCACAACTCTTGCGAGCGAACATTCCCAGCACAAGGTACGGATCACCAAGCCGTTTTACCTTGGCGTGCATGAAGTAACGCAGGCGGAGTACGAGAAAGTGACGGGGAAGAATCCGAGTAGCTTCGCGAAAGGAGGAAAGGAGGCAGATCGCGTCTCCGGAAAGGACACGTCGAATCATCCCGCGGAGTTCGTGAATTGGGACGAAGCGGTAGAGTTCTGCAAGAGACTATCGGTCAAGGAAGGAAAGACGTATCGCCTGCCGACCGATGCCGAGTGGGAATACGCCTGCCGTGCAGGGACGACGACGGTGTACAGTTTTGGAGATGGCTCGTCTCAGCTTGGCGAGTACGCGTGGTTCGGCAACAACTCTGGTGATCAGCTGCTCGACGCGGATGCAATTTTCAAACCCGGTTCAGACAACTATCGGAAGAGGCTTGATGCCAACAACTGCAAGCCACATCCGGTTGGTCGAAAGAAGCCCAATGCCTGGGGGCTGTTCGATATGCACGGGAATGTGTGGGAGTGGTGTGCTGATTGGTACGACAAGGACTACTACGCCGATTCGCCAACGGACGACCCGCCGGGGCCAGAGACGGGCTCGTACCGGGTGTTCCGTGGTGGCGGCTGGGCGCTCGTCGCCGGGACCTGCCGTGCGGCGGTCCGCCACGGGCTCGCGCCGCACATCCGGGTCGGCGTCTTGGGCTTCCGCGTGGCCGCGGATCCGTCTGGCAAGTAAGCAAGGGCAGTACCTCAAGACGCTGCAAAAGGTACGTCGAACCCAGGTTTCTTAGTACGCGCCGGTCGAACCTGGCGTCGTCCGAATGTCCGCCCGCGCCGCATGGGTGCAATGCCACTTGAAAACGTCGCAGGTTACTCGTTGCCGGCTGGTTGACCCTGAGCTGGTTGGAATGGCAGGGCGAATTCGCGGCACACTGCCCAGGTTCTTGAATGCTCGTTGAAAGTCGGCAGGGGAAATGCTTGCAGCGGCCCAGCGACGACCATAGGCTATTGGTCAGATACCTCAAGTCGCGCTGCGCAGGGAGATCTACGAGATGAAGAGCCATGTGCGTTGGTCGGTTGTGTGCGGAATTGCGGCGGTAACCGTGATGCTGGTTGGGGCGACGGCTCAATCGTCGGTGGTGACGGCGAGGTTGGGAACCGGCTTGGTTGGTGCCCGCCGAGGGCTGTCCGAGGCATGGGTGGCGCCAACCACAACGGCGCCGAAAATCGACGGGCGGCTCGATGACGACGCATGGTCCGCGGCGAAACCGATCGTATTGGGCCGGCTGGAACGTCCCGGTCCGGCACAGCCGCGCACCGAGGTCTTGCTGATTCGCAACGAAGGCGTGTTGTACATCGGAGCAAAGTTGGACGAGCCCAACATGGGGCAGCTTCGTCGCGTCGTCACGCAGCCCGACGGTCCGGCCTATCAGGATGACTCGGTCGAGCTGTTCCTGTCGCC
The DNA here is from genome assembly GCA_964623055.1 of uncultured Pirellulaceae bacterium. GTDB lineage: Bacteria > Planctomycetota > Planctomycetia > Pirellulales > Pirellulaceae > JADHUC01. The sequence continues at coordinate 18,960 of CAZURK010000045.1, read as the reverse complement.
AAAGCCGGACGCCGGATACTATCAGATCATCGTCAACGCCAACGGGGTCGTCTCCGACCGAATCGGGCACGGAAACCCAGGGGCATTTGACTCCCAAGCCAAGACCGCCACTATCTTGGGCGAACGCGGCTGGTCTCTGGAGATCGCCATTCCCATGACATCGCTAGGGGGCGACGGTGACGTGCCGACGAAATGGCGCGGCAACTTCTACCGCAACAGGCGAGCAGGCGGCGCCGCCGAGAACCAAGCTTGGTCGCCGACGCTCAGCGCCGACTACGACGTACCGGCCCGCTTTGGCCATCTGCTGTTCGCGGACGAGCCGCCCGCTGTCGAAGGGCGCAAAGACTCGAAGACGCTCAAAGGTATCACACTCACGCAACTCGACGCCGGCGGGGCCGTGCTACAGTTCGACCTGTCGGCCTTGGCGGGAAAGAAGGTCCGTCGAGCCCTGTTGCGGGCCGAGCGTGAGCCGATGGACGGTTCGGTCGCCGACGCGCGCACGGACGTCGAGATCTATCCCCTAGCCGCGCCACTCGCCGAAGGAGGCAAGCCGAAGACGGCAGGAAAACCACTGGCGCTGGCGGCGCCATGGTACCGCTGGTTCGACATAACCGACCTGGTGGCCGCGTGGGCCGGCGGAACGAAGCCCAACACGGGCCTGTTCGTGAAGCAGTTCCCCGGCTGGCGGCCGGAGACGACGTTCCTGGACGTCATGTTCGATGGCGAACCGGACGAGGTACCCCAGCAGGTGACCGGCCTCAGTGCGGTCCACCACGCCGGTCAGACCTTCCTGACTTGGAAAGAGATTGACGACCTGATCGGCAAAGACGAAGCGACGTGGGGCGAGATGAAGGAACTGCTCGCCGGTATGGACAAGACCCGCCGCGTGCGGTACTGCGTCTACCGCTCCGCCAAGCCTATCACGGCCGAGACGCTCGCCGCGGCCGAACTGATCGCCGAGGTCAAGCCGCTTTCGGGCTGGAATATCAACGGACGGAACATCGAGCGGCCCGTCGACCACGTGGTTGTGACCGCCACCTACATGAAGACACCTCGCTACGGGAGCGTCTTCGACAGCGCGCGGATCGATGGCGAATACGGCGTGGATTGCCCGATCGATCGTTTTGTCATCCCCGGCGGCGAAACGCCGTTGCCCCGGGGGACCGGACTTTATGTCCACACGCCAGGAAAGGCCGGGAAGGCATACTACGCGGTCCTCGCCAGCGTCGATGGCGTGCAGAACACGGCGGCGATCGCGGCTACGAAAGCCGTCGCCGAAGTTGGCGGTGCCGGCGAGCCGGTCCTCCAGGGCGAGTTGCCGCCGGGACCGCTGTGGCGGTACAAGCAGAAGCGTCTGCACTACGTGCGTTGGGTCGCGCCACCGCTGTCGAATCTGCCGAGCCGCTATTTCAACTGGTCGGTCGGCATTCCCGAGACAATGCCAAAGGCCGCGCCGCTCGAGCTGAGTCTACACTACGATCGCGGCTCCTACTGGCGGACGCAATATCGCCTGGAACGCGATAGCATCGTGATAAGTCCGCACGACCTCCCGTTCCCGACATGGTGGTACGGCTATCACGAATCGCGGGACACGCTGCGGAGCTTCAGCCAGGGGACGATACTCAATTACACCCAGAGGCGTTTGTTGTCGTTCGTCGAGTGGGCATCGGCGAAATGGCCCGTCGATCGCGGCCGCGTGCTCGTCACGGGCATTCGTTACCGGGGCGGTTTTGGCGCGCTGCGGCTGGGCGTTTCGTTCCCGGACGTGTTCGCCCTGGTGGTCACGGGCCACGGTCTCCCAGATGCGCGGTACGGGGTGAACGAGGTTAACCAGTACCGCTGGTCGCGCGGCCAATTCGACTCGCTCGTTGCGGCGCTCGGCGAGATCGAATGGAGCATCAAGACTGCTGACGGCGTGAACGTGTGGGACGCATTGGACGTTAACAAACAGATCGGCGCATTACCACCAACCGCCAAATTGCCGCTGATCGCGATGACCAGCCGTAACGATTGGACACCATGCCGCGAGTTTTATCAGCTCATGCTCGCGAAGCGCCGCCCGGTCATGGGCTCGTACATGTGGGGCGGCACAACGTTGCTGCCCGTCTCGGCGACCAGCACGTGGCCCAACGCCGCGCGTCAGATGGTCCGCAGCGACCGGCCGTTACTTGCCTTCAGAAGTGCGACCGTGGACGAACTGCTCGCCGGAGGCAAGCAGGGCGAGTTCAACTGGAACTACCGCTGGCGGCCCGAGACGGTCGTGGACAAGGCCAATCGCTGTGAAGTGGTCGTGTTCTATCAAAAGAAGTACGGCCACGGCGATCCAAAGATGGCGGACGTGACAATCCGGCGGCTTGCCAGATTCAAGCCCTCGCCAGGCGCAACGGTTTCCTGGTCCGGCACGCCGGTTGGCGCGGACGAGGCGGCCCAAAGCGGAAAACTTACGATCGGTGCCGACGGTCTGCTGGTGATTCCCGGTGTGGACATCAGCGAAGCGGGCGTTCGAATCGTGGTGACGACTCAATAGCATTCGGGAGAACGAGGCGATGAAGCGCATCGTACTACTATCCGACGATATCTTGTTCGTCTGCGCGCGTTCTTTTCGAACGGGAGGCAACAGAGAGAACGGAGAGAGGTTAATGCCTCTGTTCTCTCCGTTCCCTCCTGTTCAAAACCGGTATGGTTGGGTTGCGGCCATGGGTCGCGTTGTGTTGCTGATAGTGGCCGTTCTGACGTTCGCGACGAGCGTACGGGCCGAGCTGGTTTCGCGGCGCTGGGCGGGGCGCGAGGTTCCGGCGACTCACGAGAAGACGATCAGCGTTGTCAAGGATGCCGACGGCGAGCGGCTCGTGATCGATTTGTCAGCATTGCAGTCGGGCGCAAATGTGGTCCACGCGTCGCTGTTCTGCTTCACGGTCGGAGACGTTCAACCGACTGAGCCGGCGCGGATCGTCCCGCCCGGCGGCGAGCCGCTTGCTCTTGAAACGCCGTGGTTCCAGAGCTTCGACGCCACGGACGCGGTCCGCGCGGCAAAGGGAGAACTGGTGCTCCACGTCGAAAGGTTCGATGGCTGGGACTCGTCCAAGACGTACTTGGACATCCGATACGAGGGCACGGCTGGGAAATTGCCCGAACAGGTAACCGGCGTTCGCGTGGTGCATCACGATGGGCAGACGTTCGTGATGTGGACGGAATTGCCCGCATTCCGGCCGGCGAAAGACAAGATCCTTTGGGTCAGCCGATTTGCCAGCGGCCAGAAGGACGAGCAGCTTGCCGACGGGCCCGGCATCGGACATATGGGTAAGCCCAATCTGCCGGCGATCACCAACAAGACCCTGCGCGATCTGCAGGGACTGAACAGCAAGAACGCCGGCCGCGGCGTGGACGTCTTCCGCGTGCGCGAAGTGCCGCCAGTGACGTATCGCATTCACCGCCACAGCCGTCCGATCACCGCAGCGAATCTGGAGGACGCCGAACTGCTCGGCGAGAAGACGCCGCTTTCCGCCTACGACGGAGACATGCGGCGGACCTACTACCGCGGCGAATTTCTTAACCAGCGTGAGATCCCCGAATCGCTGATCGGCACGCGGTGCTACGACGACTACAAGCCGGTCATGCCCGGCGAGGGGCTGTTCGTCCATACGCCAGCGAAATCCGGCAAACGATATTACGCGGTGACCAGTGTTTGGGCCGGTACCGAGAATGCCTCGCAGATCGGCCCCGCCAACAGCCTCGCCGAGCCGATCACCGAGACTCGCGGCACGCCACGACCGGCCCTGCAACGGATCCAACTCAACAACTACCGCCAGGAGACACCCGAGTACTGGTACATCCTCTGGCCCGCACCGCCGCTGGCGAACCTGCCAGGGCGCCCGTTCCACATCGTGGTCACCGTCCCGCCGACGTTCAAGGAGGGCGACCCGATGGACATCGTCGGATTCCAGCGCGGCTTCAACATGGTGAATCACAACGTGAAGATCCCTCCAGACGACGCGTTGAAACTGTTCGTCGAAAGCCAGATCGGATACTTCGACAGCCTATGCTTCTCGAACGGCCGCGGGACACTGAAGAGCTTCCGCGAGAGCCGCGTGGGTTTCTTCCCCGAGCAGTACCTGTTGTCGATGATCCGCTGGTGCCAGGACAAGTGGAAGCCGCAACGGAGCGGCCTGTACGGCACGTTCATGCACTTCGGCGTGCGCCATCCGGAAATTTTTGGCTATCTGTCCTTTGGCCAGTACACGGCGGCGTACAACTACCAGTGGACGCGGGGCAGCGCATCCTTGCCGCGGCACCTTGGTCCGAGAGAGTTGGCCGTAACCGAGGATGGCGAAAGCGGCTGGGAGATGTTTAATCTCGAGTACTATCTGAAGAAATACCCGGAGCGCGACATTCCTTACATGTTCCTGATCTCAGCCACGGGCAAGACCAGCGGGCATACCGCCGAGTTCGGCTGGCAGGACGACCCTCGCGGCTGGGCAGCCCTGCGCGACGCGCGGCAGCCGTTCGTGGCCTACTGGGCCGGCTTCCGACGCGACGGCGAACAGTTCCGGGCGATCCCGAACAGCATCAAGTGGGGCAACTCGTTGCCGGCGTTTTCCAACTGTTCGCTGGACAACAACCCGGGCAGCGGCGATCCCAACGACGGCGATCCCTACGGGCAAATCAACGGTTGGCTACTGTGGGATTCGGAAGACGTGGTCGACCAACCGAGCCGCTGGGAGATGACCGTGTACGTCACTTCCGACTGCATGGAGAATTCCTGCACCGTCGATGTGACACCGCGGCATCTGAAGCGGTTCAAGCCCGAGCCGAACGAGGTGTTCAAGTGGGCAAACACATCACTGGCGAACAAGAAAGAGGTCCAGTCGGGCAGAGTCACCGCCGACAAATGGGGCCTCGTCACGCTGCCGAAGGTCGTCGTAACAAAGGACCGGAACCGGATCAGCATCACAAGGGAAAGGTGAGAACTATGAGACGACGTGAATTCTTACAGCATTCAGGCCAATTGGTGATGGCCGGGGCCATTGCGAACGGTCTTGGTGACCGCCAACCTGGCTTCGCGGCGGAACCGGAATCTCCCAAAACATCGCACACGCCTGCCTCCGGCCCGCTACGCGTTCACCCGGACAACCCGAGGTACTTCGCCGACGGTAGCGGCAAGGCAGTCTACCTGACCGGGACGCACACGTGGTCCAATTTGTCGGATATGGGGTCGGGTGATCCTCCACCGAGATTCGACTTCGACGCGTATCTCGATTTCCTTGAACGCTTGAATCACAACTTCATCCGTCTGTGGACCTGGGAGTCGACTCTCTGGCAGCCGGGACACTGGCGGCCGGGCGCAACGCACACGGTAGCACCTCACCCGTTCGCGCGAACCGGCCCCGGCAACGCCGCCGACGGCAAGCCGAAATTCGATCTGACCAAATACGATCGCGACTACTTCGATCGCCTGCGGCGGCGCGTAACGGCAGCCGGCCAGCGAGGCATCTATGTGTCGGTGATGCTGTTCGAGGGTTGGGGAGTTCAGTTCGCCAAACGCGCGTGGGAGACCCATCCGTTTCACCCGGCAAACAACGTCAACGGAATCGATGGCGATGCGAACGGTGATGGAAAAGGTCTTGACATTCACACTTTGACCAACAGAAAGGTCACAGCCCTGCAGGAAGCCTACGTCCGCAACGTGATCGACACGGTGGGGGATTTGGACAATGTGTTGTACGAGATCTCTAACGAAAACCATCCGCCGTCGACTCCCTGGCAGTACCACATGATCGACTACATTCATCGCTACGAAAGCGAGAAGTCGAAACAACATCCTGTGGGCATGACGTTTCAGTATAAAGGCGGGAAGAATCGCACATTGTTCGAGAGTCCGGCCGAGTGGATTTCGCCGAATCCCGAGGGCGGATATCGCGACAACCCGCCAGCGGCCGACGGCAGAAAGGTCATCCTCACCGACACTGACCATCTGTGGGGCATCGGCGGCAACCAGGCTTGGGTCTGGAAGAGTTTTCTACGGGGACTCAACCCGCTGTTCATGGATCCGTACGACGGCACCGTGATCGGCAACCGGTTCGACAAGAAGTGGGACCCGGTTCGCAAGAGCCTCGGTTACACGCGCCGCTTTGCCGAACAGATGAATCTGGTCGCGATGACGCCCAACAACAAATTGGCGTCGACCGGCTATTGCCTAGCACACGCGTCAGCGAGCAAGGGCGAATACTTGGTCTATGCACCCGATGGCGGCAATATCACCGTCGATCTTTCGGCGACGCCGGGGAAGCTCAAAGGGGAATGGTTCAACCCGACGAAAGGAACATCAGCGGACGCTGGTTCGATCGACGGAGGCGCCACTCGTGAACTCAAGGCCCCCTTCGGCGGCGATGCGGTCTTGTGGCTGAAGAAGACGTGATTGTGCGTGTCGCCTCACTTGCCACACCACGCATCCCATTGCCCATCGATCCATGCGGCGTCGGGTTTCGCATCCGTCACCAGATAGCGGTACCTGGCTCTGAAGGGATGGTCATGATCGATGGTGAAGGTGCCGTCAACACATGGCGAGAAGCAGAAGTAGGGCTTCGTTGGATGGAGCCGCGCGGCCTGTGGCGCTCGAAAGCTCTCGGCGTGGCACAGCACGGCAATGCTGACAGGTTTGCTGTCGATGTTCCCCCACAGCGCCACCCACTTCGCGTGTTGGTGATTTCCTTCGACGCGTGTGGAGCCAAGATTGTTCAGGAATCCGCTCGGCTCACGGGCCAAGTCAGGCTGCTTCCGAGCGCCTCCATCCTTGGCGGTCAACCATCGCGTCAGGCCTCGCAGAGCGATGCCGCCATAGTGGTGCTTGCTGACGGTCAACGGCTTGTCCGCAACGGCCGTCTGAGTGGTTTCCAGATCAAAGACGTGGTACGTTCCATCCGTTGGGTAAACGGTGATCTTCCATCGTTCACGCAAGATATCCACCGGTGGTGTTGTCTCCGCGCGGTGAATCAAATCAACTTCGAATCCAGCAGTAGCATGCTGGAATGTAGAGACGACTCGCTCGTGAAGCACTCGTCCTTGGCCTCCTGCTAGATTCCAGAAATCAACGGGCTGGCCATCGTACGTCGTTTTCACCCACGCAGAAAAGACTCCGTGTTGATGCGGGTGGTCTGGCGGGAACATCTCCGTGACAGTGCGGGCCTGCGGAGAATTGACCGGATGCAAGCAGCCACTGCGCTCGTAAACCGAGTCGATTCCTCGAGGGGCAGGCGGCGACGTCTTGTTGTAAGTGACTACTGCCGTTCCGCCGTGTTTGACTGTGATCACGTTGTCCGTCTCGGTGACCTTCAACGACTGAGCCGCCGCGACGTTCGCCAGACAGGCACCCGCAAGCCAAACGATCAGCGACAACTTGATACGAATCGTTCGGTCTTCGTACAATATCGCACTTGCAGAAGACCCAAGAGGAACCTGCATGGCAAAGCTCCGGAAGTGGCAACGAGCCGGACGAACATTCACGAATCCAACGCGGCTACGATTTACCGTTCGCGGCATCATAACCACAATTCTGCAGTTTGTCTGCAAGTTTGTCTGTTTCAAGTGGCCTTCCTTGAAGATCCAAGTCGCACGTCTCCATACCGCGGCCGGTTTGAAATGTCCGCTGGAGTACAGCCTTTAGGCTGCGAAAGACAGGCTGAAGCCTGGACTCCAACAACCGCCCACGCCATAGAACGATAGGTACTAGCCCCTGATTTCGTCGAACTATTCACAAGGAATGGGTGTGAAAAACCGGTTTCAGTTGACGGCGTTCATTGTCATCATTTCTGCCCCCTGCTCCCTGCACGCAGATGAAACGGAGATCATACGGCAAGCCGAGGCATATTTGGCAAATCCCTGCGACCCTCAGCTTGGCGAAGCGCTCGGCAAATACAAGGGGCAGATCGACCCGGTCATCACAGCCTTGCGCAGCAAAGAACCCACCAACTGGGACGAGATCTCCGGAAAGCTCGACGCGCAGAGTTTTGCGCATCCGGATTTGAAGGAGAAATACAAAGACGACCTGCTGTATTTCTATATCCCAAAGAGCCATGACCCCGGCAGGCCTTTCGCTCTGATGATCTTCCTGCACGGCGGTGGCGAAGGCTCCAAACGCGAATATGCCCACGTCGTAACCGCGTCGGCGGAACAGTACAAATACAGCTACGGTCTACGTCCCTACATTGAAGACATTCCGGTTATCACCGTTTCTCCCTCGGCTCTGGTTGCCAAAACCAGCGCCCGTTGGTGCACCGTCGAGGCCGAAGAGCACGTCGTTGATGTGATCCGCGAATGTCGCTATCGCTTCAACATCGATGTCGACCGCGTCTTCCTCGGTGGTCAATCCATGGGCGGGATGGGCGCTTATCATCTTTGTCAACGTCTGTCGGACCGCATTGCCGGCGGCTTCATTTCCGCCGGTTGCTGGAGCACGGCCAACTGGTCGTGCATGGCAGGAACGCCGCTCGTGATCAGTCACGGGGCTGCAGACGCCGTCGCCCCAGGAACGCCAGGTCACACTGCCCGTCCCCGATTCACGGATGTCTACTTTGCGAGGACCGCACACAAGCTGCTCGAAGAGGCCAGCGTCAAGCACCTCTACTGCGAACATCCGCATGGTCACAGCACCAAGTATGCAGCCAAAGGCATCGAGGAATTCGTCAAGATGATGAAGACTGTCCAACGCGATCCGTTTTCAACACGAATCGTTGCCATGACCAAACGTGGCTGGCACGGTGGCCGCGACATGCCGCTGCTGAAACACAACAAATGGATTACTATCGGTGAGACTACCGAGGGGCACATCCTCTTCGACAGAATCCTCCGCACGGACCCCGGGCCAAGCTGGAACGAAGATCGGGAGAGCTTCCTCAAGCAGGGTTTCAAGTCCGTCAAGGTCAAAGTCGATTCTGCACAGGTCGAAGGGATCAACAGGGGCAACAACGTATTCGAAATCACTACCAAGAATGTCAAAGACTTCTCACTCTGGCTGCATCCACAGATGGTCGACTTCTCCAAACCCATCACCATCCACCTCAACGGCAACACCCTGACCAGAACCACCAAGCCCAGCCTGCTGGATGCCCTGCGCAGCTACCAGCGCCACCGAGACTGGGGACTCATCTATCACAGCGAGTTGAAGATCACGGTGCAGTAGGCGCGGGCTATCCTGGGCCAACTCGGCTCTGATTGAAGACCCACACCAGCCCGACGCGCCAGCGAGGGAACACGTTGTGGCAAATCCCTCGCTGGCGCGTCGGGCTAGTGAATTCGCGAACTTCGCGCCATAGTGGCGCTGTCCAGCTAGCGTCTTTGACCCGAAGCAGGAGAGAAGTCTCGGAACAGGTCTCCCGGCAGTTCCGCCTCCGTTTGCTTTCCTTCGCGCAGAAGCGTCAGCCGTACTCCTTTGTCCAGCGGCAATTGGGGCAAGAGAGTCACGATGTCCTGGAACTGCTTGACCGTGCGGCTGTTGATCGCAGTAATCCGGTCGCCAGTGCGGATACCGGCTTTCTCGGCCGGGCTGCCGGCACGGACCCGAACTTCGAGAACTCGGACATCTGGTTTATCCGAGTTGGCGCCGATCCCGATTCGTTTGCCGAGTCGCACAAAGCTCTCTTTGTCGTAACCTGGCTTCGACGGCTGCTGCGGGCGACCGGAGGCGCGAAGGTCATGGACCCGATCGCCCGTTTTGTAGGGATCGAACACGTCATCGGATACTTCGCCGACCAGGCACTTGGTCACCTTGATGCGGTTCGACAGGATTAGCTTGCCGCGCAACTGCTCGGGAACAGCCTCGTTCTGGGTCGGCGCGATGATCTGGAGTTCGGTGGCCTGCGGAAGCCAGAGACCCGGTTTCGCCTCTGCAAAACTGGAGTTCACCACGCGACACAACTGTTTCTTCCCGGGCGAGAAGGTCTGCTCCCACTTACGCAAAGCCAACCCTCGCTCGATGTCGAGCCAGAACTTGACGTGGCGGATGTGGCGTTTTCTGTTGTTGTCGGGCATGGGTGTGAGTTCGATCGTGCCGCTGAGGACCGCGCATTTTGCCCCGTCGACTTCCTCGATCTCGTCCGACACTGTGAACGTCCAGTGCTCCCGCGGGTTCGGCATGTTCGGCGGGTCATAGTAGAACATGTCTTGCCACGGGTGCTCGGCGGCGAGGTCCGGTCCGGCGATCGCTACGCCAACGTTCATCGCAAACCATTCCGTTGGATAGACAAAGCGCATATGGCCAGCAAGAGGCAGCATCCCGACCGTCGACCCGTCCTTCTCGACCTTGCCATTCGGATGCACGGTCTTCGTATCGTTTCGGATCCAAACGGCCGTGCCGTCATAAGCCCGTATCTCGTCCCGAGAGCTTCCGGCTTCAATTCGCTTCTTGCGCGAGTACCGCTTCTCTCCTTTGGCGGCGTAGTGATATTCGATCTTGCGACCGGGGAGGGAGCGATAGAACTTGGGGTTGCCCGGCAGTCGGGCAAGCTCGTCGCTTCCGAAGGGACTCGACGTTTCGCCCACGGTCTCGACGTAGAAACTCTGGATCTTGTCGTGTCTTTGCTGCAAGCCTGCCGTGATCTCTTCCAAGCTCGGCACGTCCTTGGCACCGGCCCAGACTAGAGTGAAAGGCAGAAACACCGCAGCCAGGGCGAAAAAGGCAAGGCGGCCGCGGCCCGAGAGAACTTGGGGAACGATTTCTTCGCTCATAATCATGGCGAGTCTCCTCTTAAAGAAAGTCACTTGTCCCATCCCACTAGCTAACGGGGAAAGAAGCCCCCGCGTCTTTGACAGAAAATCCATCGTTCGCAGCAGTGCGTTGGCATACGTCGGGGCAGCCTCGGGCGAGGCCCACACGACCCAGGCATCGCACGCTTCCTCTTCGGTGCGCTGCAATTCTCGTCGGGCCCACCAGACCACAGGATGCCACCAATAAAGTCCCGTCACCACCAACTCCAGGAGCCGTATCCATTGGTCACCTCGGCGCAGGTGGGCCAGCTCGTGGGTCACAACTGTCGCCAACTGCGCCGGGTCGAGTTCATCCAGAAGGTCCTGAGGCAGTACCAATCGAGCTCGCCGTCCAATACCGCAGACCAGGGGAGATACTGCGACGGGAAGCACGAGGACGTGAGGGCACCTTGCCACGCCGAGACGAACGGCGCACCTCTGCACTTGGGCAACGAGCTCCCCGGATGCCGGACAGGCGCTGGACAGCAGCCGCCGGAAACGACGGATGCGGATGCCCGCCCCGATGAACCACAGGATCGAGCCGACAACTGCGATGCCGAAACAGACTTCCCTGATGCGGAACGCGCCGATGTTCCAGAGATTGCGGAGCCAGCCGAAGCCTACAGCAAGGGCCGGCAGGTCGGTGCCGGGTAGATGTGGATCGGCTGCGGGCGGAGACGCTGAACCCGGTAACACGGATGACCGCGGGACGGTTGTGGCTGGAGAGGTTTCGGCGAGCGTGACCTCGCCGGTCTCTTCCAGGCGATGCTGGCCGTCACTGGCGAGAGAGCCTGCGTATCCCGATATGGGCACCTCAAGCAAAGGAGGGGTGATCAGCTTCAACAGGACCACTAGCCAAAGAGCGTGGATTAGCGCGGGACGCCGGAGAAACATGGCCGCACCGGCGACGACAACCGCCAGGACCGCCGCCATGAGTGCGTTGTGCACTACGCTGTGTAGGATGATGTCCACGAGTCATGCTCCTTCTAGCGCCGCTCTTCTCGGGATCGGGTCAGTTGATCGAGATACTCATGAAGCTCTTGAAGTTCTTGTTCGTTCAGCGGCATGGCCTTCAGGAGACTCGTGAGCAACGGCGTGCGCGAGCCGCTGCAGAGTTCGTCCGCCATTGCCCCCAGCCGTTGCGTCAACAGGTCGTCGCGGCTGGTTTTCGCTTCGAATACGTGAGCGCGGTCACGCGCGTTGCGGCTCACGTGCCCCTTCTTCTCCAACCGGGCGAGGAGCTTCTTGACGGTGGCATAATCGGAAAACGAGCCACCGGGATAGAGCACGTCGGTCAGTTGCCGAGCCGTCGCCCGCTCGCGGTCCCAAAGCAGTTGAAGGACGGCCAATTCGGCGTCGGTAACGTCCTGTCGTTTGCGTGGCATAATCGGCACTCCTAAGACGTTTCGTCTTATTGCAGTCTAAGACGTAGCGTCTCACATGTCAAGGGCTATCTCAGAGATTCTGGCAATTCTTGCGGCCGCAAGAACGCGTAGGCGGAAATGGGCACGCGCGAAGTGCGACGAGGAACGCAGTTCGGCTCGTGTCATGACCACGCAAAATAGATGGAAAACCGAGCAGAGTTTTGACACGAAGGGGCCTGTCGCGTAGGTTCAGCAGATGCCATACAACGGATACACCTGCTTCGGCGCGGTGGCAAATCTGATGCGCTCACGACAAACAGTACACGGAGTTCTTGCCCGAGCGGCTGTTTTTTCGGCCATCCTCGGGCTGCAGGGAACCACCGCGGCGGAGCGGCCGGATGTCCCGTTCGCGAACGGCGACATCATCGTCCTCACACAGGAATGCCTCTCACTCTTCCGAGACCGAACGCAAGTCACCACGTTCGGTGCAGCTTGGCACATCGGGGCCGATGACCGGGGCCGCCTTTGGGCCGGCGCTGCTGACGAGGACGGTATCCGGCTGCGCTGTTACACGTCGACAGCCGAACACGAGGAATACGTGACCTCACCCGAAGGCGAGGACGTACAACTCCACAAGATCCAGTATTGGGACAACTCCCCGTACGTGCTTTATTCGATCCCTTGGGAAGAGGCCGCGGACGGCCCATGGACAGTCGAGACGGAGACGGCAGGACGCATCCGTGGACGTTGGGTGCATGTGATCTCTCTCGATCCCTCCACGGGGAGCTTTCGTCGACCAATCCCTTTGAGCGATTTTTTCGGCAGACCGGAGATCGTCATAGCGGCCAGGAAGCTGGTCGACGGTCGTCCGTTGCCGAAAGGCGTGCGCGACACGGTGTTGGACCTCGGACTGTGGGATGCCACGATTACGCCGTCGGGCACGTTGTGGCTCAGCACTCAAGGCAAGATCACGTCATACCGAATCGGCGGCCTCCCAGTCGGACTGACCAAACTGCTGGACCCCGCGAAGATCGAAGGGATTGGGCAACGAACGCAGAAGATCGACTGGTGGATCAGCCGACACGGGAACGGCACCGGGATCGTCGCCCTGTCCGATACGGAGATCGCGGTGGTGAACGGGAATCCGCCGGGGGGAATCACCATTGTCAATCCGCTCGCTCCACCCAGCTCGGTCCAGCTCACCCAGAGCGTCTTCCCGGACGCGCCGCCCAAGTGGGGGCTCCGCCCCGTGATCGACGTCGGCGATGCGCTACTGGTCGCGCACGGACATGCCGATGTGGCAGCGATTTACCGCGTCAGTAAACTCACGGGAGCAGTCAGCACATTTGCGTCAAACGTCGTGGCTTCTGAAATGGTGAGGATTCGAAAATCAGAAGTTGAAAGTCTGCGGTAGCCGAACTCGCCCAGAGTTCGGGTGAAGCGGCAAATCGCCCGAATTCTTGCGAATCCGGCTACGGCGTGTATTTTCTCGTCGTCCCAACCTTCAAACCCTGAAAATAGAAATGTCCGGTATGGGAGATCTTCGCAAGTCCGTCATTTTCTGTGCTACGCTGGTGTGCGTCACGCTCCAGGCACAGGCACAGAATTCCGACAGACCCCAGGTCACCGGCGCGAACGTGGCAGAGGATCAGGTCGATGCGGTCCTGCATGTCAATGTCAACCACCCGAGCGCGTCCGATACGAATCCCGGCACCGAGTCGTTGCCCCTGAAATCCGTCAGCCGCGGGGCCGCATTGGCACTGGCCAACCGCAGCGCGGGATCAGGCACCAAGATTCTCATCGCTCCGGGCATTTACCGCGATGCGGTGCGCCTGCCCCAACACGGCAAAGACCAGTCCGATGCACCGATCATCTTCGAAGCTACCGAGGACGGCAAGGCTGTCGTAACCGGCTCTGACGTCTTCACCGAGTGGCACAAGGTCGAGGGCCCCGAGAACCTCTACTGGCATCACTGGCCATACAAATGGGGTCCGCGCGAGCAAGTCAAAGACCCTGTGTGGATCCGCTGCGGCATCTTCTATCGCCCAATCCTGCTACGCCGGGAGACCCTTTACTGCAACGGCCGGCTCCTGAAGCTCGTGCTCTCGCCGTTGGATCTGCGCGAGGGTACGCATTACGTGTCCGAAGACGAAGAGAAGCTCATCGCATGGCTGCCCAAAGGGCTCGACGCCCGAACGGCGTTGATGGAAGTGCCCGTTCGCGATCGCCTGTTCGTGGCGCAGCGACAGATCAACATCGTCGTTCGCGGCTTGGTCATCCGTCACGATAACAGCTACTTCGGCATGAGCAGCGCATGCGCGTTCAGCGGGGCGAGCAGGAACATTTTGATCGAAGACTGCCGGTTCGAATGGAACAATTGCGGCGGCTACGGTTTCAATACCTGCCGCGACCTGACCGTGCGTCGAGTCGTCTCGAACAACAATGGCGGAACGGGGTTGGCCGGGTGCAGGCTGCACAACGTGCTGTTCGAGGACACCGAGAACTCCTACAACAACTGGCGCGGGGACTGGGGTGAATACGACGGGTGGTCGGTCGGCGGCACGAAGTTCCTGGTCGTTCACGATGCCATGTTTCGGCGCAATCGCTCCATCGGCAACCACGCGCTTGGGTTCTGGTTCGACACCGACTGCACGGACATCGTGGTGGACGGCGCCTGGTGGGTGGGGAATGACCGGGCCGCCATTTTCATCGAGGCGAATCAAGGCCCCATCGCCATCCGCAACAGCGTCATGGCCTTCAACGACCACGGCGTCACCTCAACCAACTCCAGCCGGATAACGCTCGAGAACAATCTGATCTACGGCAACCGTAAGTCCCAACTCGGACTCATGGGAGCGCGCGACCGTACGATCAAGACATGGAACTGGGGCGGGACAGAGAAGGATATCGTCGTCCAGATCAAGGAATGGACGCTGCGCAACAATGTGATCGTCTCGAGCACGGAGCGGCAGCCGTGTCTGAACCTGACGTATCAGGACCCCGACTTGTTCCTGACGACGTTGACCTCCGACAGAAACACCTGGTTCGGACGCACGTCGCCACGCATTATCTCTTCGGCCGGTGTCCAGATGACGCTGGACGAGTGGCAGACAGCGACCGGACAGGACACCAATTCACACTTCAGCGACCCCGGTCTGGTCGATCCCCAGAATTTGAACTTCTGGAGGTCGGGGCCAGGCGGACAGTTGCCGACGTCCGAGCCTGCCGCGAAGCGGGAATTCGACGCCGAATGCGCCAAGAAGCTGCTCCACTCGAAGCAACAGCAACCGATCGACTAGTCAGATCGGGACGGACCGTCTGCGGCACGTCATCGTCGCCAACCCGCAGAGCCTGGCAGACAAACGCTAGTTCTGTCCCCTGCAGTGGCTGAATCTGTGCCCGGAAAGACTCGTGGAGAGGCTCAAACTCTACTCAGCCCCGGCGCGCAACGCGTCGATCTTTGTCGTGGCCGTCACAACCGTCCTGGCGGAGTGAACCGGCTTGAGATCGACAAAGGTGGAAACGCGAGTTCATGAGTCATGACATAATCCGAACATTCAATCGGCGGGCGACGCCGAACGCCGTCCTTCGATGTTGTGCACAGCTTCACGATGGCGACATGCCGTAATCGGAAGAGTAGTCAAGGGAGAGGACCGCCAACTACTACTCGTCACTGTAAGGGATCAGCTTTCAGCACTTCCATGTTGCGACCATCTATCGCGTATGGGTACGCTACGTTCGCGTTCTTGAGTCCTACCGTTTCGTCTTCTTGAAGCACTGAGAGGACGTACTCCACAGCGGCCTTACCGGGTGTCACAGCCACGCGGAGATGGCCTGATCCGGCGAGAATCTTGCCTTGAACGTAACCATATTCGGCGGCGGTTCGCAAATTCCCGTGGCGGTTGTGGGCCGGCTGAGGTACGAGTTGGTAGACGATGCCGTCCACATCTTGTTTGGCAAAGAAATGGTCGTGGCCGTGGAAGACGATCGAGACGTTGTTCTCGACGAGTAGCTGGTGGATCGGCTTTTCCCAGCCTGGGCGTTTCGAGTCGAAATCGTATTGGCCGTCCAAACTGTTTCCGCCCCACTCGAAATACTCCGCGGCCTCGGCGCCGCCTCGCCCGCTGCTGTCGGCGCCTCCGACCAAGTGATGGATGAAGACGAATTTGAAGCTGGCTCGACTCTCCTCCAGCGTTTCCCGAAGCCAACGATATTGCTCTTCGCCAAGCGTTCGATACCAGTAGTCGTTCCCCGCGCGTCGCTCGCGGGCTGTGTACCAAAACGGGTCGAGGACAACGAACAAGGCGTCTCCCCATTGCCACGCGTAGTAGTTCTGCAGAAGCCCCACGCTCTCTTCTTCGCGGCGGTTTCCGGTGTAGAAAACGTCTGGATAGGGATTTGGGAAGAACTTCTTGCGCAGGGATACCGCGGCCCCGCGCGGTCGGCCTCGTCCACCGGGCTCGCCGTCATGGTTGCCCAGCACAAGAAACAGCGGCGCGGAGCGGCACAAGAGGCCGAAGTAGTAGCGCTGAGCAAGGTAGAGTTCCGCCGGGTTATCGCCTCGATATTTGCCTGTCATGAACGTGTCGCCGAGGTCGACGTGGAAATCGGGTCCATCGGCAAGGGCATTTTGAAGTGTGTTGGCGTACAACTCGGGGCTGGTGTTTTGATCCAGGTGCGAGTCGGCTTGAACCGTGAAGACAAAATTGGTGCCTG
This sequence comes from uncultured Pirellulaceae bacterium, assembly GCA_964623055.1. Lineage (GTDB taxonomy): Bacteria > Planctomycetota > Planctomycetia > Pirellulales > Pirellulaceae > JADHUC01. Next base: position 2,143 of record CAZURK010000045.1, on the reverse strand, counting down.
GCGGACGCTGAGTATGGAATGTACCCTCGACGATCCCGGAAGAGCCATCGACTTGACAGGAAAACTGGTAGTAGTACTGCGTGTCGGGCTGAAGCGAGCTTAGGGTCAATTCGGCGGGCTCGCCTTTCGTGAACCGTCTCAACGAGGTCTGACTCACCAGTTGATGCTTCTCGGTGCCGTACAAGACCTGTCCTTGCATGTCCGAGTGCGCGAGCACGCTCAGCGTCACGGCGTCTCGCGTCGGACGTCCCAGGATGACGTCCACGAGGTGGTCCGGTACGTCGGTCTGAGCGATGTGTTCCGGGCCGCGCTTCGAGTCTGCCACTTGGCCACGGCGCGGGCCACCACGTCGGCGGTTGAAACGGTTTCGCAGTCCCGAATCTTGCCCCTCGACCCGTGAATCGGCTTGTGGACGGCCGCCTTTGCGTCGGTCAGGCTGGGCTTGCTGGGAAAGGGCAACCTGTGAAAGGACCAAAGTGCTGCCGGCCAGTAAGAGGGCAATCCTACATACGGGAGCTCTATTCGTTTTCACTGCGATCTGCCTTTCAGTTGCGTGGCTTACGGCCGGCGTCGGCGGGGCGTAATTCCTCGCGGCTTAGTCTGCCGTCGCCATCCGCGTCAAGCTTCTTCAACGCTTCGGCGCCATTGGCCATTTCTTCAGCCGAGATCTCGCCGTCGCCGTTCGCGTCCAGCGCGAGGATGACGGGATGACGCGGACGTCCTTGACCGCCGCCGGGGGAGCGTTGCCCCGGGCCTCCGGATCGCGACGATCGTCCGTCGGGCCTTGGTTTCATGTCGTCGCGGGGCTTAGGACGAGGCTGGTCGCCGGGGCGATCCGCAATAGGGCCCGGCTTATCCTCTGGCCACGGAGCCACACCTTGAACGCGCATGTGGATCGAGTAGACGGAGGATCGGGCCGTAATGAACAGCGTCTTTCGATCGGAGCCCGCGAAACAGACGTTGGTGGGACGATTAGGGACGGGAATCCGCTCGATCAATTTGCCCGCGGGGTCAAAGACCAGCACGCCGTCTTCCGTGAGATAGACATTGCCTTCGGTATCCATGGTCATGCCGTCGGAGCCGACGGAAACAAACAGAGTCTTGTTCGACAGAGTCCCGTCGTCGTTGATGGTATAGCGGTAGGTTTCTCGCGATCCGGCATCGGTGACGTAGAGTGTTCTGCCGTCGCGAGTACCGATCAGTCCGTTGGGGCGGACCATATCGTCAATCACCCGAGCAACGCGGCTGCGGTCGGGTGTGATGTAGTAGGCGTGTTCGCCGTCCTGTACAACCTTCGCGCCGCCATAGGCCGGATCGGAAAAATAGACACCGCTTTTCGGGTCGATCCACAGGTCGTTGGTCTTGTTCAATCGTGTGTTGTTGTATTGATCGGCCAGCACGGTGACGTTGCCTTCCGCGTCGGTCGCGGTGATCCGGCCACGCTCGCCTTCGCAGGCAAGCAGATTGCCGTCGCGATCGAAGAACAAGCCGTTGGCTCCGCCCGTGTTGTTGCGGTAGACGGAGAGTCGGCCGTCGGTCGACCACCGATGGATCTGGTTGGCGCGCAGGTCGGTAAAATAGACGTTGCCTTGGGCGTCAGGTGTCGGACCTTCCGTGAACTGAAATCCGTCAGCCAACTCCACGAGTGTCGCACCAGCCGCCGTGACGCCATCGGTTGACTGACGCGAGTCGCTCGCCGATTCAGCACGCCCTGGTCCCCGGCGATTGTCTTGACGAGGCTTAGACGCGTCGTCTCGTGGAGGGTCGCCGGGACGTTGCCCGCCCGGCTCGCGTCTGCCGCTCTCGCGGTCCGGGCCGGGTCCTGGTCTTCTTTGACTCTGATCGCGCGGGCCACGACCATCCGCCCTGCCTTGGCCCGATCCTCGCCGGCCACCTTTGCCGCCTTGCCCCAGTGGGCGATCACGTGGCGGTTTGCGTTGCGGGGCCAGATCGCGGTCTAACCCTTGGGCCCAACGATCGGTGATCGTACCTGTGGGTGTCAGGTCTTTGCCTGCCAGCGCCGGATGGTCGGACCGGTAGCGGTAAGCCCTAAACACGGCATTGGTCATGGGAAGGCTGTCGCGCAATACCTTGACTGGCCCGTCCGGCGTGACGGGATTGATATACTCCCAGACCAATTCGC
>CAZURK010000044.1:0-68134 GCA_964623055.1 uncultured Pirellulaceae bacterium | reverse complement strand
GGTGGCGAAGGAGACACCCGAGGTGGTGCCTGTGTGCATCCGCCTGATGAATGATCGGGCGGCGACAATCCCAGCATACGTTGAGCGCAATTGGCGAAGCCCCGGTGATCGGCAAATCTATACTCAGCCCCAGACAGTCGGTGACATCGCAAGGAGAATACTGGAGATGGTGAAGTGTCCGCTCAGGTATCACGACCGTAGCCTCGTGAGTATCAAGCCGGACGCCGCCGCCTGGTGGGCTTCAAGAGAGGACAACCCCGACTGGCTTTCCTGGTACGAGTTTCTCTACATGCGGGCCTCCCAGGGCAGTATCCCCCCGCCCCCCAACGCCAGAACTGACATCCAGCGATTCAGGAAGAGAATCGACTCATTGCCCCCTGCCACGAGGTCGTGGACATTCCTTTACCTTTCGGATGACGTGTTCCTGAGCCGCGGCCGATGGGAGAACTACTTCGCCACCGAAAAGGAGATGATCAGCGCGGTGCAGGATCTTGGCGCTGAAGCATTGATCGAGTTTCTGCGCAGCGGAAGACGTCGAGGCCTGCGCGAGCCGTCATTGGATGAAGGCAGAAAGGGTCGTCGTTTCATCGTAACCTACGCACAGCACTTCTTCACGGAGGAGAACGTAGGGGCGCTGGTGCAGCTTGAGCTGTTCACCGTCGCCGCTGATGCAGATCCGAAGATAGTACGCCGCGCCGCAGACGCCGCTATGCAGTACCTCACTCGCGACTATCAGGGCCGGGATCGAGCCAGGGTAATGGCCGCTCTGGCATCACTCGGAGATGACACTGATCGCGGCTCGGCTGTCAAGTGGTTCTTCGACGAGCCAAACAAGGAAGGAGGTTCCTCGCCTCAGGGCATCTTCATTGGCGCGTTAGAGCGTCGGCACCCGGAGCAATGGCGAGACATCGTTCGGCGAATTGTTGCGCATCCCAAAATCGATCAATTGCGACCCATCGAGGTGCTGTATCTCGCGAGGATGGTAGAGAAGCTGGGTGGTGAACAGTTGATTGGCGATGGCTATCGCTATGAAGACGATGCGGATACCACTCGTAACGAGCTTCGGAAACTCTTTCAAGTCGAGCGTACGGCCAGAAAGACACTCGAACAGCCGGAGACTTTTCTGAAAGGCCCCGAGTGGATAGCCGAACTCGGAGAATCCGGCCAGAGCCTCGCACTTAGTCCCGACGGAAGACTGCTCGCGATTGGCATGGCTGAAAGAGGACAAGACATTCGCGTCCTCTGCACCGAAGACGGAACCGAGCGACGCCGGCTGCAATTGGCGGGAAGACGTGTGAGTGTTGCCTTTACCGATCCGGATCAAAAGCTGATTTGTGCTCCAAGCTACGATGGCAAATCGGTTCTTGTTTGGCCAGGCGAACAGGGAAGAATCGCGACGCATGTCCTGCAAACGAACGGGGCTATCATCCCGGCTCGTACAGACGAGCGTATCGCTGTCATCGACTCCAGGTCGCTGGCCTGGCTGGAGTTCCCAGGCGGCACCATCGTGTGGAAGCAGGACTACAGGAACCGTTCGCCGTACATACTAGCGATCTCCCCCGATACCGCCTGGATGGCGACCAACGACGGCTGGTCGAAGGAGATCAGGCTCATTGACACCACGAATGGAAACCAGCGGTTCTCTCTGGTTGGCCATGCATCCGCGCCCCCTAAACTCAGTTTCTCCAACGACTCCAGCCTGCTGGTGTCCGTAGCGCACGACAATCGCGTGTTCATCTGGAGCGTCTCAGACGGAAAAGCTGTCAAAGAACTTCGTGGAAACAATGTACGCTTCGGTCCAGTCGTCTTTGCGCCCGACGCCCAGTCATTCTTTGCCGGCTCTGGTTACGGTGTACTCGCTGCTTATGCCGTGAGTGACGGACATCCGAGATTTGGAATCAGGTATACGGGGAATTGGATACACGCAGCGGTGCCGTCTGCGGATGGGAATTACCTTTACCTGATGATTCAGCATGGTGGGGGCAGGGCTGGTTGGAAGAGCCGCATCGAATGCTGGAAGCTCCCCTGACGAGCCGCAGAAGGGGACAGGGGTCGAATGACTTCGTTGGGACATCCAATCGATGTGCGTTTGGCAACTGCCTATTTCTTGCGTTTCGAGAGAAACTGGTTGCCGAACAACCGTCGGTGTTCGTCCGGGTTGTCGAAACACGCCGTACCGCGCCAGGTTACGAAGTGCTCTCGGAGCCAACTCAGTCCGCCTTGAGGATTGATGGTCCCTCTGGGATACATCCATCGTTCCTCGAGGTTCTCCGGTCGCGGTCTTCTCGCCGAATTCTCCATCGCCATGTCTCCCATCATCGGTTGTCTCTACGGTTCATCGGAGTTCCTTCAATTTGTCTCGGATGGGACGATAGCAGTATTCGTTCATCAACGCGACCGCGCCCAGGTCGCCGTGGTCCTTTGCGACGTGGGCATAGGTTTTAAGGGCTTCGCGGATGAACACATGCGCGGCCTCGGCTTGATCACGGGCTTCGGCCGGTTTGTTCGCTTTCTCGGCGCGCGACGTTGCTCCGTAGGCTTCGGCGGCGTCGAGATAGCAGGCCGCGAACCGAAGGCGACCGACGAGGTGGTCTGCGTAATCACGACCTTCAGGCCGGCTGTGCTTCTGAACTTCTTCCATTCGCCTCAGGGCGTAGAGATACAGTTCATGGTCTCGCTTCAGCGCGGCCGACAGTCCGCCACTACGATAGTGTTTGGTCATCATGCCTGGCACGGGAAAGCCGAATCCCAAGCCGTGTTGGTCCAAGTCCACCGTGATCCGTTCAATGAGAGCAAACGCTTCCAGCGCTGGCCGGACCGCGTCGCGACCGCAGACGTGTTCGACTTGGTCCGTGTATGCCCGTTGCGGCGTCAGGGACTCGTCCCAGCTTGCGCGGGCCAGATAGTGAACCGTTGGGTCCAAGTCGCCGACGGTCCAGTAGCGCGTGTAGAAGCCGGCCCAGCCGTTCTCACGAAGTTCGCCCATCAACGCGTGTAACGAGCCGGTGGCCAACTGAGGCAGAACACCTACATTATCGTCGGCCAGGGTGAAGATCAGGCTGGCAGGAACCTCATTGGGTGGCGTCTGACGAAGCAGGTCACGCTGTTGAAGTTGTCGGCTGGCCGTGTAGTCGACAAAACTTAGCACCTCGCCGCCCGGCGGAACCATCCGGGCGACCAGCGGAAAAAGTTCGGCCACAACGCCGTTGTACACAATCTTGATGTCGTCACCGCCCCCGGGTCGCCGCAGAAGCCGCTTTTCCCGCAGCAGTGAATCGAAGAACCAGAGCGAGGCCAAGTCGCCTTTCAACATGGCCTCCACGCGGCCGCCTCCGCCAGGAAACGTGGTCCGGCCGCGCGCCGTCGCGCACAACTGCTCGTAGGTGCCCAAGTCCGCCAGCTTGTATCGGGCGTCAAGCCTCCGATACGCCTCTTCCGCCTGGCCGGTCCAACCGCGGAACTCGGGCGTGCCAATATGGATGTAGTCAATCTCTGGGTACGTTTCGACATAGGCGAGGACGATTGTCGCCACCATTTCGCCGATCAGCGGGTCGTCCATCGATTGCTTGCTGCCTGGTCCGGCGGTCAGGCTGCCAAGTTGATGGGCTGGCTCAGAACCTGGCAGCACCTTGATGAACTCTTTCGGCCACTCGAACGGCTGAATCGAAAGCCCCGTTTGGAAACCAAGTTCACGGGCTTCTTGGAGAATGCCCCGTACCAGACCAATCGCTCGCCGCCGTACCTCTTCCGGCGAGTCCGCACCGATGAACTCCGGGTTTGTGAAGACGCTCATGCCCGCGAACCTCTCGCGCCCGATCGTATCGCCGTCGATCGGGTGCCGCTGCCCAAAGTACAACACGCCTGGCGGCTTTTCCATCCCGCGAAACTGGTAGTGTACGAATGGTTGCGTTGGCCAAAGGGAAACATGAATGCGGTTGTACTTCATCTTGGCGATTTGGCGCAGAAACCGACGGTTCTCCTCCAAAGGCCACGATACCGGTCCGTGGGCCAAGTCGTTCACCAGCCGCCAGCAGCGAATGCGCATGTTGGGTTCCATGACCACGTCCAGTTCCGGGAGATCTGACCAGAAGTCCGGCTTTTCCGATGATCCGGGCTCGTTTCGCTTTGCCGGATAGACGTCACGGTCGATCAGATAGCGCACGCCCCACCGCTCGACCAGTTCGTAGATGGCCCACAATGTCGCGACGGGACTGCCGCCGCCGATCACGATCGCCGGTTTGTCGTCGAGCTTCGCCCGCTTCAAGACAATCCCTTGATCGCTGACTTTCGGCCAGCCGCCTTCGCCCAATGCCTTCGAAACGGCGGAGTTCGTCTGCGGGCTTCCTATCAGCAGAATCGTCTCGGCCGATTCGGGCACCTCCGTCCTGGGCCGCGACCCGATGCCGTACAGCTTGTCGAGATAGCCGCATAGCTCCTCGGCAGCAAAACGCTCCAACTTGTCGACCGTCGAGCCGACCACGACGGCAACACTAGGCGCTGCGGCATCGTCCGATTGTGCTGCGGAGACGACGGACAGGAAGAGAAAGAACACGATCGCTATGGGAACTCGCTTGCTGACTGTCACCATCGGAGGCTCCTTCGCATGCCGGTGTGTGGACTTTGGGGACGCATTCGTGTGCGCGCTGAATGTACTTCATTGAGCCTATCGGGACATACACTACAATTCAAGCAACAGAAGCAGGCCCTGAGGAGACAGACCCATGACCAGAATAACATCTTACGTCGTTGCTTCGCTGTGTCTGACCGTACCGGCAGTGGCTGGGCCAGCGCCGGCAAAAGCTGAGGTAACCGCGGCGGGATATCCGGCGGAGGGAAAAATCGACGCGTTCTTGGGAGAACCCAGGCTCGATTTCACGCAGGTCTTCGAAGGAGAGCGGTTTCCAAACGTTGTCGTGGCGACCGATGGCACTGTCCTAGCCACGTGGGGGCGCACGAGTCTCCGCGTGCGCCGCAGTCAAGACGCTGGGGCGACTTGGGGTGAACCAATCACGGTTGGACCTGGAATTCAGGCTGGCGGGGCAACCGTCGACGAAACCAGCGGCGATGTTCTCGTTTTCGTTGAAGACAGACACCCGCCCGCGCCTTTGACTGTCTACCGCAGCCAGGACAGCGGCAAGACGTGGAAGGTGCAGGAGACGGCGATTCGACCGGATGCAAACGGCAACGTTCCGTCCATGTGCATGAACGAGCACGGCATCACGCTGCGGCACGGCGAACACGCAGGCCGGCTCGTCCGACCAGCGCGGCACTACGGCGTAAGCAACGACCGCAAGTATTGGCCCACTCACTACACGACCGCGATCTACAGCGACGACGGCGGCAAGACCTGGGATACGAGCAAGCCGTTCGCCGAGACAGCGACCGGCGAGGCCTGCGTTGTCGAATTGTCCGACGGCCGGCTGTACTACAACTCCCGTAGCCACTGGAACAAGCACAAGCCGCCGAAGAGGCGCCGCCACGCCTGGAGCGACGACGGCGGGGAAACTTGGCGTGACTGGCAGGTGGTCGAAGTCCTGCCCGACGGACCCCAGGATACGACCTACGGCTGCATGGGCGGAATGACGCGACTGCCGGTCAAGGGCCGAGACATCGTGCTCTTCAGCAACTGCGATTCGCCCGGCGGCCGGCATCACGGGACCGTCTGGGTCAGCGTCGACGGCGGAAAGACCTGGCCGCTGAAGCGATTGGTATTCGAGGGGGCGTTTGCATACTCCTCGTTGTATGCAGGTCGGCCCGACACGAAGACGGAAGGCCAAATCTACCTTTTCTTCGAAGGCGGCCCCAAAGGCGGCGCTACGATGGCACGCTTCAACCTGAGCTGGCTGTTGAAAGGCGAAGAGACCGGTGACGACGAGCTGCCGGAATGGCTAGTAGAAGACGAGTGACATTTGAAAAATACCCGCTGCGTCGCATGATCCCCAGGCCACCGAAGAACCCCTGACGAAGGAGGCCCTATGAGCACTGCAATGCGGACCGATTACAGCGTCGCCAAACCCAATTCCGGCATCGACACGCAACCACGCAAGAGCGCGCACTATCTGGGAGTTCGGTGTTTGCTTCTGGTGGGGACGGTGTTAATGCCGGCGATAGGCTCGTCAAAATCATCCGCGGAAGAACGCAAGATCGTCGAGCGAGGAGGACTGGTGGCGGAACACGGGGCCTTTCGCTATACCGAAAAGAACCGTGACGAGCACCCCAACCTTGCCAACGCGCCGTTCTGGAAAACCGTTGGCGAGGAGCTTCACTTCGTTGGCGGATATGCGCAGCGAGGCTGCTGGCTAATCTCACGGAAGAGCGCCGTTGGCGACTGCGAGTATCGCGTCACGCTCAGCTACGGCGCCGTCCAGACCGGTCCCTTCATCCAAATACCGAATTGGGGTTACTTCGATCTTCAAGGCAACAAGGGGGTTCGCATCCACAGCTCGAAGATGCCGGAAGGCTTCGAGGACGGTAGCTACCCTTGTCCGCGAAATATCGCCGATGGCAAACCGGTCACCCTATCGATCAAACGAGTGGGCGACGTCGCTTCCTTCTATGTCGACGACCACCAGGTTGCTGAACGCCCGCTGCCTTCGGGCGAACCCATCCAATTTGCCCTCATGCCTCACATTTCGAATCCGCGGGTCAGTTCCATCGTGCTTTCGGCCGGGAAGTTCGTCGAACCGATCGAGAAGAAATACACGACGCAATACCCCGCTTGCACGGTCTACGAAAGTTCCGCGAAGCCGTCTCAGGAGCGGGGTCTGGCGTTCCGGTACCGCATTCCGGCGCTGGTCGTCTCCAAGAAGAACACCGTGTTCGCCTTTGCTGAAGCGCGCCGTGATTCCGGAAGAGACGACTGCGACATTGACATCGTTCTGCGGCGAAGCAGTGATAACGGGCAGAATTGGGGACCGGAAATCAAGGTCGTCGATCAAGGAAGATGCACCTCGGGAAACCCTTGTCCGGTCGTTCTGGACAGCGGGCGCATTCTCTTGCTCACCTGCCGGAATCCGCACGGCGCGGGCGAAGGTGGGCGAACTGTCTTTATCACCCACAGTGACGATGACGGCCTGACGTGGAGCGAACCTCGCGACATTACCGAACAGACCAAGCATCCAAGCTGGCACTGGTATGCCACCGGGCCGGGCGCCGGCATTCAACTGACCCGCGGGAAATACAAGGGTCGCGTGATCGTTCCCTGCGATTGCTCCGTCGGCAACAACTACTACAGCCACATCATCTACAGCGACGACAACGGCGAAAACTGGCGAATCGGAGCGGTCTCACCGGTCGGGCTGAACGAATGCGAAGCGGTTGAACTATCCAACGGCGACGTGATGGTCAACAGCCGCAACCATCGCCATGCGGCGAAGTTTCGAGGTGTTTCCGTGTCGCACGATGGCGGAGAAACGTTTGACCCGAAGCTCTTCCGCCGCGATGAGCAGTTGCCCGAACCACATTGCCAGGCGTCGATCCGGCGTTACTCCTGGCCCGAAGGCGGCGAACCCGGCGTCATTCTGTTCGCGAATCCTGGTACGCAGAAGGGCCGTGTCCGCATGACACTCCGCGCAAGCTACGACGACGGAGAAACGTGGCCTTACTCGGCGGTCGTCTACAAAGGTCCCTCTGCCTACTGCGACTTGACGATTTTGCCCAATGGGGCGATCGGTCTACTCTTCGAGAAGGACGGCTATCAGACGATCGAGTTCGTCACGATCCCGACACCGTTGGAGCAGCCGCAATCCAGTCGCTGACAATAAAAACGCTTTTGTTGCGGAGATTTCACATGACGTGCTTCCCATCTAGATATCTTGTCTGGGCAAAGTTGTTGCATCTTGGTCGAGGTTTGGCAACCGAGCGGCAGCTCGTCAGTGGTCCGAGGCCCTGCCTCGCCAGGTTTCTGCCCAACGTCGCGGCCGCTTTGGGATTTTTGTTGTTGGGCATCGTGGCGTCCGGCAATACGCGCGCTCGGGCCGGCACGCAGGCCGAATTGGACGCGGCGCTCGCCAAGATCGACATGCAGCTCTACGAGCAGAGCGAGGCCGACGTGCGAGGCCTGCTCGACCAACTGATCGAGACTTATTGGAAGCCGGGCCAGACGTTGCAGACCGGCTACGATTGCGGCGGCCATGGCGCGGTCTGCGCGATGTGGTTCCGCGGCTATGAGATGCTCGGCGAGGAAACCTACCGCCAGGCCGGGCTCGACTTCGTCGATGCGATTCTCCAGACGCAACGCGAGGACGGGATATTCCCCCCCGGCGCAGCGCTGCAGCGCAGCGGCCGTTCGACGGGCGCGGGCCGCGGCGGCTGGGGGCGGTTCGAAGATGCTCATAGCTTCACCCAATTCGCCCTGGTCTGTTACGCCTACAAATTGACGGGCGACAAGGAGTATCTCGATGCCGCCCTGAAACACGCCGAGGCGGTGCGATTATGCCAGGATCCGGCCCGCAACGAACTCTGGCAGGGACCGTGGCCTCACACTTGGCACAACCGGGCCGAGCCGTGGAAGGGGGGCGGCGGCTACGAGCCGGGATACATGCTCAACGACTACGCTACGTGGGACGGCATGCGGACGATGATCATGGCCTTTAAGCTCAGCGGCGAGAGGAAGTTCATCGAGCGGATCCATCTGCTGCCGACCTACATCCTCAACGCCAACGTCGGGCTGGGCAACGTGCGGGGCTGGCGTGGACAGACCGACGCCTGGAACGAAACCACTTGGCAGCGGCGGTTCGAGGGACCGCTGATCGACCCGCGAAACTTCAACCGCTTCGCCTGCCCGATGCTCACCTATTTCTCGGCCGTGATGAACAAGGACGTGGGGCTCAACATGGTCCGCGAGTCGTACGACTGGCTGCGGAGCGTGGAGCATCGCGACGGCTGGGCCTACAAATACACCTACGACGGGCGCGAGGCCTTTACGGGAGCCTACCGCAACATGCAGCGGCCCGACGTGCATGGGCGGGCCAAAGTCGTGCTCGATTGCGCCGAACAGGTGCTGGAGGTGACCGAAGACGGCGGCGTCACGGCGCTGCGGGCCCGGTACGGACCGCGGCCGGTGAAGTACGACGACGCGCAATACCTGGCCGCCCGTATCGAGGCGGCGCAGCGGGCGACCGACGAAGACCTGACCGCGCGCCTCTGTTCGATGGAGGAGCTCGCCCCGGTGACGGGCAAGTTCCTGCAGCGGGTGCGTCGGCGTCCGCTCCAATCGCCCGACTTGGGCCTGAACAAAGGGTGGATCTGGTTGTGGTGGCATCCGGAGCGTCCTTATCCGTATCGCGGCTGGGCGACCTGGCAATATGTGTGGGACGTCCGTGTGGCGCTGGGCAAGATCGACTCCGACGTCGCCGCCTGGGGCGGCCGCGGGCTCGAGTCGGCCGGCGCGCCGACCTGGTTCTTTCCGCAGTGGGACACCGTGGGCGACTGGTCGACCAAGGCCGTGGAGGCGGAGAATTGGCTCGATATCCCACTGGATGTATCCTTCACGCATGTCGAAGGTGTCCAGTTGGAGCCGGCCGCGATGACCCTCAAGCTGGCCCAAGTCAGAGAAATCAAACCGGTTTTCACGCCCGAGGACGCCACCTGCCGAACCGGTACATGGAGCGTCAGTAGTGACGCCTGCTGGGTTCAGCCGCACATGCTCAAAGAGATTGACCCGGCCGTGGTCCGCCCTACCTACCCACGGGAAGGAAAGATCATGGTCCATGCCGGCCTGCCGCACCGTTTTCCGGCCAAGGCGACCATCACGTTCACCTCGACCGACGGTAAACACACCGCTACCTGCGAGGTGACGGTGACGGAGTAAACACGATTGGAGCATCGAGATGCGAATGCGCTCGCACAACATGAAGACCTGTTCATGCTTCGCCTTTTTGGTGATCCTGGCCAGTGCGACCGCGGCGCAAGTCGCGTCGCCAAGGTCGCCCGCTGGTTCACTGCAAGAGTTGCTCGACACCTATTCCAACCCAATTGTGCGCGGCGACTGGAGCGACCCGGGCGTCGTTTGCGTGGGCGACGATTACTATTCCGTTTGTTCCACCAACAACTGGCAGCCCGGCATCCCCATCATCCATTCGAAGGACCTAGTGCATTGGCGTTACATCGGCCACGCATTCCGATCGAATCCGCATCTGCAGAGGGGCGTGTCAAGCGGCGGCGTGTACGGCTTGGAGTTGGGATACAACCCGCACACCAAGATGTTCCTGATCTACGCCCCGCTGGCCAATCGCGAACTCTACGTCTACCATTCGCAGCGTCCCGAGGGCCCCTACCAGGTACAACACCTCGGCAAGCTGGGAATCGATCCCGGATTCTTCGTCGATACCGATGGCCGGCTCTACTTGGTGATGTACAAGGGAGAGATCTACGAGTTGGAACGGGACGGCCTGAGTGTGAAACGACTAGTCACGAAAATCGATACCAGCCCCTACAAGTTCTTCGAGGGGCCGGACATTTTCAGACGTAACGACTGGTACTACATCCTCTATTCCGACGGCGGTACGCGGCCACATCAGCCGAGCACGGTTTCGGTGCTGCGGTCGCGGCGAATCGAAGGGCCGTGGAAAGAGGATCCCGGCAATCCCGTCCTGTATGCGACCGACGACGGCTGGTGGCGGCCGCGCCACGGCAAAGCACCACCGCAACGGTCCAAGGCTCCCAACTTGCCCGCCTGTGACTATGCCCTGGCACAGTCCGATGAGTTCGATTCGAAGCAGCTTGACCTGCAATGGTTTTTCCACTGCAAGCCGGAGGAAGACGGCCGCCGCTGGTCCCTTTCGCAACGTCCAGGCTGGTTGAGGATTCACCCGCCTGCCGCCCGGCCGATAGAAATGGACTCGCTGCCGGCCGTGTTCCTGCAGCGCGTGATCGACAAGCGGTTTCAATTTTCCACGAGGGTCATGTTCGACGCTGCAGCTCCCGGCCACGCTGCCGGCTTGTGCATGTACCACGATCCGGGCATGAACTTCTGGCTGATCACGACCCATCGCGATGGTAAGAAGGTCTTCGCGGTTGGCAAAACGAACAACGGACAACGCGAGTTGCTGTGGACAGCCGAGAACACCATCGGCACAGACGTTCATCTGCGGATCGACGTCGACGGCGCCGAGACCGCCACGTTCTTTTATGGCCCGGATGGTCGGCAGTGGACGCAACTGGGGAAGAGCATCTACTTCGGTGACAGTTGGCAGGACCTCCGCAACGGTCGCGGCGGCGATCCCGACCTCGGTTGGATCGGCATCAAGAAACGCAACGCCTGGTCGGCCGCCGCGTTCGGCCTGTTTGCCGTCCGCAGCACCGACGCCGCACCGACGCCGTGCCGACTCCGGCCGGTTTCGACTTCCTACGAGTGTCCACGCCAGGAAATAACTGAATGAATTGAAGTCCATCTGGAAGAGGTAGGAAGGGACGCTATGAGAAACAGCACCTGCATGTCGCACACGATTACCGCAATCCTGTTTATGGGAACCCTGGCGTCGGGGAACGCATGGGCCGATGGTACTCCGCGCCTGCAGACGCTCGATTCCGGCACCGGCCGTCTTGTGGTCGCGCCAACGAGCCAGGGTTATGGGGTACTGCTGCACAACAAAGACGGCGGCCGACTGAGACAACCGGCCGAGGGGCTTTGGTCGGTGGCGACGGGGTGGGAGAACAATTGGCCCACCGGCTGGAAACACGGGCAAGTGCAGACGTGCGAACGCAAGGGCGCGTGGCTGGTGGTCTCGGGTGTCGTGGCAACCGACCAGGGCGATTGGCTGGTGCAGGATTCGTACGTCGCCGAAGGCAAACGCATTCGCTGCGTTCGCCGCTGGCAGTGGAAAGGCGGCGAGCCGGCCCGGCATGTGACGCTTTCGGTCCGCTGGCAGGTGCCGCCGTCCGGTGCTGCGGTCGTGTTGCCCGGGGTTTGCTACCACGGCAACCCGTCGGGCAATGCCACTCGGCCCGGAAGCGTCGCCGCCTACGCGGGTCGGCCGGGCGACGAGTTGTTCTGCGAAGAACACCGGTTGCCGATGCCCTTTGTTTCGGTCGAGTGGCCGGACGGAAAACGGTTCTGTGGCGCGGCATTGCACACGCTTCCGTCGATGGCCTCGCATGCGAACAAGACCGACCAATGGTGGTCATTGGGGTTGGTGGCAGTCGATCGGGCGACCGAGTTGTCGCTGCTTTCCGGCCCCTGTTCGATGAACGGGCAGCGCGGGTACGTCAAAGCCAACCAGAGGAAGCTGTTCCCCTATACCGACACGCATCTGACAGTGCCGCCCGGGGCGGTGATCGAAAAGACGTTCTATCTTCAGACGTATCCGGTCGAGAAGAAAGGCTCGGGATTCGGTGTCCCCCTGCGAGAGACGCTCGACATCCACCACCCGCTCAGTACGGACGGCCTGCCGACGTATGCAGACATTCTTCGCGCAAAATATCGTTTCACCCTGTCGCGCTGGCACGAGGGCCCGCACTCTGCCGGTATCCAAATGTATCCCGACCGGAACGAGTACGTGATGGGTTGGGCCGGCCAGTCGGGCGCGCCCGGCTATGCCCTTTTGGTGCTTGCCGATAGGCTCAGCGCTCCGGACGCCGTCGCCATGGCCCAACGGATTTTGGACCATCTCTCGACCTCGCCGGTCGGCCCGCACGGTTTCCCCGTCCGCTACAACCCCGACCAGAACAAGTGGTACGCACCGGATCCCGTATCGCAGGGCCAGGCGATGGAGACATTTGCCCGGGCCATTCTCGCCGGCCGGAAGATGGATGCGGTCGACACAACGAAGTGGGAGGCCTTCCTGCGCAAGGCGTGCGACGTTCATGCGGCACGCATCCTCGACGACGGCTGGCGGCCGAAATCGACGAACGAAGGGTTTCTCATCTCGCCCCTGTGCAAGGCGTTCGGGTTGTTCGGTACGCCGTCGTATCGCCGTGCCGCGATCAAGGCGGCCGAGCACTACGCGGACCGCCACCTCGACATGACCGAACCGTATTGGGGCGGTACGCTGGATGCAAGCTGCGAGGACAATGAAGGTGCCTGGGGCTGCTTCCAAGCGTTCCTGGCCGTCTACGAGATGACCGACGACCCCAAGTACCTCGAGTGGGCCGAGCACGCGATGGACGTGACGCTTACCTACACCGTCGTTTGGGACATCGACATGCCGGCGGGCCGGTTGCACGACCACGGTTTGAAGACGCGCGGCTGGACCACCGTCTCGGCCCAGAATCAACACCTCGACGTCTACGGCGTGCTCTACACGCCCGAGGTCTATCGCATGGGCGAATACCTTCAGCGCGACGACCTGAAGAAACTGGCGATCGTCATGTATCGCACGTGTGGACAAATGCTCGATTCGGACGGCAGCCAGGGCGAACAACTCAACCACACGAACTTCGTGCAAGGCATGAACCACATTCAGGACGTACACAAGATGCGCGGCACCTACCGGGAAGACTGGACCGTCTATTGGCAGACAGCCCACTTCCTCAACGCGGCCGCCCAATTCGAGGAGATGGGCGTGTCGCTCGATTAGGTCGAACGTCGTGAGTGCTCTTTGTATAGGAGATTGAAGTGACAAAGTTCTCATGCGTGTTGGTGCTCGCCATATTCTCATTTGCCATGTTCCCGCCGGCCGCGCACGCCACTTGGTACGGCGAGAACGTCGAAAACGGCGCGGACATTATGATGATGGACCTTCGCTGGCCGTGGTGGGCCGAATCGACCTACTCGGCCAACTGGAATTTCGGAACGACGCCGCCTGGGGTGAGTGCGTACGGCGGTTTCGCCGGATCGGTGGCGACGGTCGGGCCCGACCATCGCCCGAACCTCGATCCTGAGGTCCAGGCGGCGTTTCGGCCCGGTTCGATCTGGTCGTTCTGGGGGAGCAACGCCCAACGGGAGCCGGTCCGCGTGGTGGCCGCTTCGCAGCATACATTCGCCTATCAGTACATCGGCGAAGGCGCGAGCGGCGCCCTGTTCGGCACGTGGCCGGTCATCCAGCAGAATCGCTGGTATACGATGATGATGCGCATCTGGACGCCGCTCGGCGATGATGAACCGAACGTCTCATACATCGGTCGCTGGGTGAAAGACGTCGAAGACGGTCGCTGGTATCTTTACGGCATCATGCGCCTGCCGATCGCCGCCCAGGCCTTCAATGGCAACGCCGGGTTTCTGGAAGACTTTGGCAACGAATGCCGGTCGGCGCGAGCGATTCATCGCAGGCTTGGCTACTATCGAAAGGACGGCCGTTGGCGCAAATCCGACACCGTCACCATCGACGTTCAAAAGGGGCTGACGCTCAAGAACTATTGGGCCGTCAACAAAATAGACGATGGTCGCACCGTGGCGATGGAACTGAGCAGCAACCGGGCTATGGTGCCGCAATTGCTAGAAGGCGAGCCGCTGGCCGAAGGGAAAAAGTATTCATTCACGGTCAAGCAACCCGACCGGCCCACGCTCGATCAGCCCCGCGTCGAACGCGTGCAGGCGCGATCCAACGGGAAGCAGGTGATGGTCTCGTGGGAAGTGCCCGATTCCGCGTCGCCTCAATACCAGTTTAAGATCGAGGTGTTCGATAATCCTCGGTGCTCGGGGCAACCCGTTGCGGTACGCGAGGAGCGCATGCCCGTCACGCGCAACGTCGTTTTGGCCGCAGCGGTTGAAAATCCCACGATCCGATTTTCAATGACCGACATCTTCGACCAGCCGATCGAGCCGATTGTCGTGCAGGCGAGCACGACAACACCGCCCACAGAACCGGTTGCCGTGAAAACGGCTCCCGGGCTAGAGTATGAACTTTGGGTCAAGGACACCGATCGACACGTCAACGTCGTCTATCCTCCCTGCGAAAAGGCCGAGCAGAGTCGCCGCGAACGCCATATTTGGGTGTCGCTCGATGAATTGGAGGACGGCCGACTCGTCCAGCGGGGCACCTGCCGCGGCTTCGATATCGAACTGCGGGGCCAGCGACGTACCGGCTATGCTTTCCGTTTTCGGGGACTGTTGCGAGTTCCCGAGACGGGATTCTACCTGCTCCGGATGAAAGGGACCGACGGTTATCGAATCCAACTGGACGGTCAGGACGCGATCGTCTGGGACGGCTTGCACGGGCCTGAGGACAAAGTTGCCGGTCTCCATCTTGCCCGAGGAGATCATCCTCTGGCGGTCGACTACTTCGTCGACCGCCATAAGCCGTTCTTCCAGTTGGAATGGGAAGGTCCGGGCATCGAGCGTCAGGAGATTCCACCGCCGTTGCTGTTGCACGAGGCGGGCGACACGATGCCGGAGGCCACTCTCGCGGGCCAGGCAGACGATCGTGGCGGCATCACGGCGGAAGTGAAGACATCCCCCCGCGGCCACAAGATCGAGAAGATCCATTTCTTCTTTGACAAGATGCAGATCAGTTCCGCCGAAGGCGACTCGCTTAAGTATGCCGGGGTCCTTCCGGCCGGCAAACACAAAGTGTGGGCTCGGGTCTACTATACTACTAACCGTCATGATTCTGAAATTCTCGACAAATCCGAGCGACCAACGGGAGCGGACAAAGGCAACCGAGCGGAAGCTCGCATTCGGTTGGCGGCCCAGCCGCCCCACACACTCGACACGCAAGCGGTGCCTGTCACCGTGGCAATGAAGCGGCTCGACAACTGGGACTTGGGAATCGCCGGCGAATCGAAGGCGACGTTCAACATTCTCCAAACGGCCCCCGACGCCTTCTCGTTCGTTGGCGAGGGGGAGTACGTGATCAGCCGCCCAATCGAAGGTGATTTCACCTTAACCTGCAAGATCGACTAATGCCTGGGCCTTCGTGGTGAACCGGTCAACGGAAGTTCCTGGGTCGGCTTGACGGTTCGTGAACGTCCCGAGAGGAACAATTATGGCTGGGGGAAGGAATTTGGACTGATGCAGGTGGCCGCCAACGGACTCCGCACAACACCCGACCAGGGAGACGGCGCAGGAACGCGTCAGAGTTTTCAACGGTTTCCCGACGGTCACCGCTGGTTGCGGATCGTCCGCCGGGGCAGTCTTTTCAGCGCGTGGACCTCGGCCGACGGGCGCACCTGGCAGTTCGGCACGTGCCACTTCAAGCAGGTCGCGCCGAAAGTCGGTGCCGGAGTCGTCTTCCGGGCTTTGCCGCAAGACGCCCAAATGTACTTTCGGGCATCTGTCTCGCACGTTTCGTTACAACCCGGCGCGGCCGAGGATCTCCACACACCGGTCATCGCGGCGACCGGGACGCAGTCGGCTCGTCTAACGGGTGTGGTCGTGGCACCATCGGACCCGCAGGTCGTCGTGGTACGCACAACGGACCGTGGCCTGTTGCGTTCGGAAAACGGCGGCAAGACCTGGAACGCTGCCAATGGAAAGCTGCAAGGAGCCGCCAATGCCGTCCGCAGCGTCGCCATCCATCCGGCCAATCCCGATGTCATGGTACGCGCGGCGGGCAAGACCAACGCCCACGGCAAGTTCGAAGGGGGACTGTACAAGACGAGTGACGCGGGCAGAAGTTGGCGGAAGTTGTCCCTTGTGTGCGATTTCGACGCCGTTGGCCCGTCGGCGCTCTGCGGTGAAGTGGTGGCCTATCTGCCGATGGAGCCGAACACACTGCTGGTCGGCTGTGAGACGCTCGGACTGCATCGCACGGGCGATGGCGGGGACACGTGGGAGCGCGTTGCTGCGGAAGGACAACGTTTTACGGCCCTGCACGTAAATCCCTACTTTCGCAACCAATTCGGTCAGACGGTCATTCAAGCGGTAACCTGTCCGGACCGTTTCATGTCGCTCTTGGGACGCGGCAGGCCGGCCTTTCCCACGACGGAGCAATCGTCGATCGTCCACATATCTCACGACAACGGCAAGACCTTCCGCGCGATTTCCTCGCGGACCGATCTGGGCTATCTGGGCGCGCACTCGCTCCGCTGCAATCCTCACGTGTGGATCTCCGGCACAACGCACGGCCTGCTCCACTCCTTGTCGCAAGGGGCGGAGAGCTGCTTGTTCGCTACGTCGCTTCCGCTGGAATCGCTCCGGCCTTTTACCGCCTTGGGTGGCAGCATTGCCGGTTCCCAGCTATGCACTCGCAAGTTTGTCCAGGCCCTGGACCCCAAAGCGCCGGGCCGCCTGTCCCGCTGCGATCTGGGCGGTGACGTATGGTCGTGGACGACGTGCAAAGGCGATATTCCCAAAGGCCTGATAGCCATCGTCGCCGGCGACCAGACAGCATCGGCAACGGGCAACAACTGGTGGATCCTGGGGACGGATGGCCTCTACCGATCCAACGACAGCGGCATGACACTTCGCAGAATGCTGCCTTAGTCGTGTGAGGAAACAACTGAGGAAGAACAAGATGAAAAGACTGACAGAACGTATGTGTAATCACCAAGCGACGCGGCGGGATTTCCTGCGCAACATGGGCGTTGCGGCATCGACCGTCGCCGCGCCCATTTTCTTCCCTTCGCCCGCGTCGAGCCAAACCGCAAGGAACGACTGGGACATTGGGCCGTTTATTAAACGCAACGAGCCGGTCCTGCGTCCAACGCCCGACTCCGTCTTTACATGTCCTATTCGCGGCAAGGAAGTTCGCTGGGAGGAACGGAATACCTACAATCCGGCAGCCGTGGTCAAAGACGACAAAGTCTATATTCTCTACCGGGCGGACGACCGTAGCCCTGATTTAGGCTGGGGCCGCACGTGCCGCATCGGCCTAGCCTATAGCGAGGACGGTGTCAACTTCACCCGCCACCCAGAACCGGTCGTCTACCCGGCCAACGACCAGTGGAAGAAGTACGAGTGGGAAGGCGGTTGCGAAGATCTGCATATCATCGAGGGCGAAGACGGCACCTATTACATGAACTACACGACCTGGAACGGCAAGCGAGACACCATGTCCGTGGCAACGTCCCGCGACCTGGTTTCCTGGACCAAGCACGGCCCGGCCTTCCGTAAAGCTGCACCGGAGAAAGTGCCTGGATCGCGGACCGGGGTGGTCGTTTCCCGGCGGGAAGGTGATCGGCTTATCGCCGCGAAGATCGACGGCAAGTACTGGATGTACTACACGCACCCCTGCGCTCTGGCTTGGAGCGAAAACCTCATCGACTGGACGCCGACCGGCAAAGCCGTCTGGCCGGGGGGAGGACGCGAGGCCGGCGCCATCGCACTACTGCGCGACGACGGCATCTTGCTGATGACACAAGGGGGGCACCATTCGCTCGGCACCTGGGTGCTCCGTCAATCCTTGATCGATCGCAACGACATGAAGACCGTGTTGAAAGAGCAGAAGGAGCCGTTTCTCTATCCGGAATATGACTGGGAAAAGCGGGGAATGACCGGCCACACCACGGTGGCCAACGGTCTAGTCCTCTTCAAAGGGAGATGGCTACTTTACTACGGGGCGGCCGACACAGTGATTGGCATGGCGGCCTGCAAGGACTTTGAACGATGAAACCAACATCAGCGAAAGGAGCGTATCATCGTGAAGCAAGTGAAACTATGTGGGCCGGTTATTTATCAACGATGATGAGCAAACTGCCGCTGTCTCTTGCCGTCATAATGTTGGCTATTTCGGAGCACCCGCCCTTTCTCGAAAGGAGTCACCCGTGAGAAGACGCTACCTACTCCCGCTCGCACTGGCCGCAGCGGTATTTGGATTGCTGGTGCTTGCCGACTCGCAAGCCCAGGCCGACACGCAAACCGAACTGGACGCGGCTATCACGAAAATCGACATGCAACTTTACGAGCAGGGCGAGGCCGACATCCGCGCCTGGCTCGATGCCCGCATCGCCACGTACGGCGATTTCGGCGTCTACCCCGATCTGCTTGGCCACGTCCGGGTCGAGGGCGACCGGGCCCAGTTCAACTTGAGCCGCGGCGGGATCTGCGACGCAGGGGCCCAGTTGTTTCGCGCCTACGAGATGCTTGGCGACCAGAAGTACCTGAAGCAGGCTCTCAAGACGGCCGATGCTCTGCTCGTGGTGCAACAGCCCAATGGCCACTTTGCCGGCGGGCCCCACACCGTCGACCGCAATGGCCGTGTGAGTGTAGGCGGAGATCGGAACATGGCCCGAGTTCAAGACGGCTGCCAGTTCCGCCCCTTTGCCTACCTGCTGTATGCCTATCGGCATACTGGCGAGCAGAAGCATCTCGATGCCGCCAAGCGGTGCGCCGACCTGTTCGCCGAGCATGTCCAGGATCCTGAGTACGGCTGGTGCGGGGACATCTACAATGCCGGCGCTTTGCGGCGCCACCGTCACTACCAATCCGACGGAGGGTCGTACAACGACTATGCCACGACCGACCCCATGCGAATGACGATCATGATGTATCACGTGACCGGCGACAAGAAATACCTGAAACGCACGGCGAAGATCGGACAGTGGATATTCGACACCCAACTCGGCAAGGGCGACGTCCGCGGCTGGTGCCAGCAGTACAAGGCCGATAACACGCCGGCCAGCGCCCGCGGTTTCGAGGGGGCAGTGATCGGTCCCAGGACGTTCAACCGGTTCATCGGCCCGATGCTCACGTGGTTCTACGGAATGACTGGCAACGAACGCTATCGCACTTTGCTCGAGGAGAGCTACCGATGGCTCAAGGCGCAGGAGCATCCCGACGACTATCCGCTGGGCGGCGGTTGGGCCTACCAGTACCTACCCGATGGTTCGGAGATTTTCACCTGGCAAGGCAAAATCTATCGTTACGACCAGCCGGACACCTGGCCCCAACAGTGGACCGACGCCCCATGGAAGAAGATCAACCGGTCCAAGGTGCAACTGGCCGACACGGAGAAGGTATTGGCCCAATTGAAGTCCGGTGGTCTGGAGGCACTGCGCCAATGGTATCGCGGTCCGAAGGAGTACTCGCCACACGAGTACCTCGAAGTGCGCCTGGCCGCGGCCCGGCGGTGCATCGACGAGGAGCTGACCTTGCCGCTGCGCGGCAAGAGCCTCGCGGAAGGAGTGAACGGGTCAGTGAAGGGCAAATACCTCGAGCGCGTCCGCAAGCGGCTGGCCCGCCCCGACGCGCCGGGCCTGCCGGCGGAAGGCACGCTGCACCGGCGCAAGGGGCTGGACCGGCAGTCGTGGCACTCGATCCACACCTGGAACGAGCCCTACCGCCCGCCCTACGGATGGGCCCAATGGCAATACGTCTGGGACGTTCGCCTGGCCACCGGCAAGATCGACCCCGACACGGCCGTCACCGGCGGTCGCGGCTTGGAAGCGATGCATTACTACCCGCGTTGGGACGTGCTTGGCGACTGGACCACCCGCGCGGTCGAAGTGGAAGACTGGATGGACGTGCCGCTGGGAGACTTTGAATAGGCACACCATGTTCCTTCAGGGCAGCGTAGCCCGCAAGCGTAGAATCCAAGGACTCTTGCAGGAAAAATCGAATGAGAATCAAGAACGTGACATTGATGGCTGCAATCTCTCTGTTGCACACTGCTACTAACGTCGGTACTCTCTGCGCAAGAAACCGCTCCCTACCGGCCGAAGCTGGCCAACAGTAAGAACCAGTCGTTCCAAGACTTCCCTATGGGGGTCTTGTCGGCGAAGGAAAGGAACCACTGATGGCACAATATCTGCTCGCACACGACCTGGGTACGTCCGGAAACAAGGCCACGCTGTTCGACAGCGATGGCAGCATGGTGGTCAGCCGGACGAGCGCATATGAGACGAAGTTCTTTCACAACAACTGGGCGGAACAAGATCCGGCGGACTGGTGGCGGGCCGTGTGCGAGTCGTCGCAGGCGCTCTTGGCCGACGTCGATCCGGGCGATGTAGTGGCGGTGGCGCTCAGTGGGCAGATGATGGGCTGCCTGCCGGTCGACGCCGACGGCGCGCCGCTGCGACCGTCGATCATCTACTGCGACCAGCGGGCTACGGTCGAGGCCGATCGGTTGCTCGACAAGATTGGCGCGGAGGAGTTCTACGGCATCGTGGGCCACCGCGTCAGCCCGTCGTACTCGATCGAGAAGCTGATGTGGCTTAAGGCCAACGAACCGGACGTGTACGCCGCCACAGCGAGCATGCTCAACGCCAAGGACTACATCAACTATAAGCTAACTGGGCGGATTGCGACGGACTACTCGGACGCGTCTGGCACGAATGCCTTCGACCTGAACACGTTTCAGTGGTCAGCAAAGATCGTCGATGCCGCCGAAGTGGATGGTGCCATGCTTCCCGAGGCGCGCCCCTCGACCGAAGTTCTCGGTACGGTCACAAGCGAAGCCGCGCGGGCGACGGGCCTGAAGGAAGGCACGCCGGTGGCGGTCGGCGGGGGCGACGGAAGCTGCGCGGCCGTGGGCGTCGGCTGCATCCAGCCTGGGACGGCGTACGGGTACGTCGGGTCGTCGTCGTGGATTGCGCTAACGTCGGACAAGCCCATCGTGGACCCGCAGATGCGCACGATGAACTGGGCTCACGTTGTGCCGGGCTACCTTCAACCCGCCGGGACGATGCAGACGGCGGGTTCGTCGTACCAGTGGCTCAAAAACGAGGTGTGCCGGGCGGAGGTCGCCGAGGCGGAGGCGCAGGGAGTGAGCCCATACGAGTTGATCAACGAGAAGATCGCGCAGTCGCCGCCCGGCGCGAACGGGCTGGTATTCCTGCCGTATCTGCTGGGCGAGCGAACGCCGTGGTGGAACCCGAACGCTCGCGGTGCGTTCATCGGCCTGACGCTCAGCCACACGCGAGCCGACATGCTACGGGCGGTGCTCGAGGGCGTGACGTACAATCTGTGCATCATCGCCGATATCCTGCGCGAACACGTGGCGTTCGACGGCGTGACCGTCATCGGCGGCGGGGCGAAGGGCGCCGTGTGGCGGCAGATGATGGCCGACATCTACGGCTGTCAGATCCGGAAGCTCAGCGTGCTGGAGGAAGCAACCTCGATGGGCGCGGCTGTAACCGCAGGCGTCGCGGCCGGCGTGTTCGAAGATTTTGGCGTGGTCGACCGCTTCATCAGCGTGGACAGCGTACACGATCCCGACCCACAAACGGCGAAGCAGTACGCGAAGATGAAGCCGATCTTCCAGAAGTGTTACCACGCCCTTATCGACGTGTACGAAGACCTAGCCCGGCTGTGACGTCAAACGCTCCACGGTTCCCGTTTGGCGCGATCCAGCCAGAGGTTGGCTTCCGGATCGTTGAGGAATTCCTCTTTGTGCGGATTCCACCTAAGCGGACGCCCGAGCCACTCGGCAATGTTGCCGATGTGGCAGATGGTTGCGGCCCGACAGCCCAGTTCGACGTCGGCCGCCGGTTTCTTTCGAGTGCGGACGCACTCGATGAAATCCGCATAGTGATGAGTGCTTTCCCCCAGGTGTACTTCCTCGGGCAAAGTCGTTTCCCGGGCAAGTGTCGCTGGTTCGGCCTTCTTGATGGCCGCCCAGGCGCAGACGTCCAAGTCTATTGTGCCTTCCGTGCCGACTAGTCGCATGTGATTCCCGTTCGTACGGTACACAGTTGCGCCGTTGGCGTATCGGTAGCTGACGAACCGTCCGCCGTCTTTCCGAGGATCCAGCGGGATAATCTCGACCGGGCCGGTGTCTTCGGTGCCGAGAGCCCATTGCACCAGATCGTAGAAGTGCGCGCCGCAGTCGGTCACGCCGCCGCCGCTGTAGTCGAAGAATCGGATCCAGCCCTTGGGCCTCTGGATCTCGCGGTGGAACGGCCGCCAGGGCGCCGGCCCGAGGAACATCTCCCAGTCGACGTGTGATGGAACGGGCTCGCCCGGCAGGGAGCACGGATACGAGATGTGCCACGTGCCGACCTCGATGTATTCCAGTTCGCCAAGTCGTCCGTTGCGAACCAACTCGCACGCGCGGCGGGCACTGGCATTCGAGCGGTTCTGTGTGCCCACCTGGAAGACCCGCTCGTAACGTCGGGCCACCTCGACGGCTCTGCGCGCCTCGCGCACCGTCAGCGACAGCGGTTTCTGGCAGTACACATCCTTGCCCTGCTTGCACGCGGCGACTGCCATCGGTACGTGCCAATGATCGGGAGTTGCGATATGCACGGCGTCGATATCGGGCCGGGCCAGAATCTCGCGAAAATCGCGGATCGCTGCGCAGCCCCGGTTGCCGTAAGTTTGGTCTACTGTCTGTTTGGCCGCGGCAAGACGCTTGCCATCGACGTCACACACGGCCGCCACCCGGGCCTCGGGCAGGCTGAGATAGGCCTTCATATCAACCGGAGCGCCCTGGCCCCCTACGCCGATGCACGCCACGTTGATCCGCTCGCTCGGTGCCGGCGCCTTCCCGTCGAGTGCAGAAGCACTAATCACCACCGGCGCCGCGACGGCAAGTCCGAACGCCGTGCTGGAGGTCCGCTGCAAAAACTCTCTTCTCGTGCTGCTGTTGTTCATCCCATCTCTTCTGCACGCATTCCGTCCTACTTTGGTTACGGTCGCGCAATCCGCGGTGCCGTTTTCGTTCTCGGTCGGATGGGCAATGCCTCGATTCCCGCGAAGTTGGGGTCGGGGATGGCGCGCACCTCGTGGTCGCCACGGTAGGGACAGTTGGCGTCGACCCAACCGATCAGTTGCCTCAGGCTGGTCGCGTCGAGCTTCACGTCGTAGTGCTTACCGCTGGAGGCCATCTCGATCAGGCGGCTCTTGTACGACAGATATTTCATCGGACGGAACGTGAGGTAGCTGGTCGGGTCGCTCTGGTCGAAGTTCTCGGCTTTCAGCGCTCCGGCGATGCCCTCGTCTTTGACGTCGGAGACGCCACGAAAATAGTGGGCGTAACCGACCAGGCTCAGGTACGGCTCTTTGAAAGGGCTTTTGCCGGAGCGCAAGGTCAGGTCGAAATCCTTGCGCGCCTCGCCGTCGCCCTGGTGGCATTCGCCGCAGTAACGGTCCAGCACCGGTTGGACGAGCTGTTCGTAGCTGATGCTCTCCGTGCCCCACGGCGGCGTGGTCAGTTCGACCGGTGGACGTCGAGCGGCCAGGCTTTGCTGGTTGACCGGCGAGTTGCTGTGTAGCTCGTGGCAGCCGACGCAGCCGCGACGCTCGCCCGGCATCACGCCGGTGAACGAACGCATCGTGTGCAGCGCCCGATAGCGTTCGTCCAGTAGTTGGAAATGCAACGCCTTGCCGGCCGGCACCTTGACCGACACCGAGCCGTCGGCCAGCACGGGCGTGGTACCCAGGATTCGCTTCACGCCGTCGTCCTGGATGGCCGAAACCACCGGGCCCGAGAAACGCCCGTCGCGCGTCCAGGTCGAGTAGGTTCGGGCGTCCATCTGGATGACACGGAGGTACTTGACGATCCCCTCCGGCAAATCGTGTACACCTTGATATACGTTGGCGCTGTAGATCACGCCCGGCTCGGCCGGCTGGCGCTCGTCGCCCGTGCCGGGCCAGACGACGCGGTCGGCGTGTGGTTGCGGCATGGGCCGCGCCGACGCCGGCATTGCATACCAGGCGTTGTGGACTGCTTCGTAGATCAGTTCGCGGTTGCCGTGTACGTCCATCAGGTACAGATGGAACTTGCCGTCGCGATTGGCCGACACGAGGAAATCCTCCTCCGAGATCGGGTACGGCGATTTGTAGGCGGTGAACCGGCCCGAGGCGTGATAGTCGTCGGCCTCGTGCGGGTCCAGCGGAGGTGTTCCGCACTCGGGCCAGGGCATATCGCAGGTGACTTTGGTCAGCCCGAACGGGAAATTGCGGCCCTTAGCCGTATCAAGAATGCCGATCGAGCCCGCAAACCAGTTGTGGTGCGCCACGCCGGTAAACATCACGCGATAACTGCCTGGGATGGGCCGCGGTTCAGCCAGGTGATCGGGCCAGACGCTCTGGTTGCCCCAAAACGTGGCCACGCCGGTGCCGTCCTGATTCATGGACCACAGGCTCTGAATCCGCCACAGGGCCTTGTCGTGATACTCCCACCGCGAGTAGCAGACACGCCCGTCGTTCAGCACCGCCGGACACCAGTCGGGCTCGTTGTTGCGGCTGATGATGTAGACGTTCTTGCCGTCAGCATCGCACCGGGCCAGCACGTAGCAGTAAGTGTAAGGCATGCAGCGGACGTACGTGTTAGCTCGCGTGGTGGTGAAGACGATATGCCCGTCGGGCAGGTGGATCGGGTCGATGTCGTCGTAATCGCCCGCCGTAAGCTGCCTCAGTCCAGTTCCGTCGATATTGATCTCGTACAAATGGAAGCTGATATCGTCGTGTGCCTTGTAGCAGAACAGCACCCGCTGGCCGTCAAAGGAGACGTCGGGTCGCCAGAAGCTGCCAGGTTTGTCGGGGGCCAACTGCCGCAGGTGTCCGCCGGGGTGCAATCCTTCCAGCACCAGCAACCGGCCGCCCGGAACGGCCATCATGCCGTTGCGATGCCGGGCCTGATGCGGCCACTCGGCGCCTTGCGGATTGGGGTTGTCGATCAGCAGCACGCTGGTGAAGTTAATCGCCGGGTTCTTGAGGACCACCTCACGCTTTGCGGCACGCACGGCCAAGTACAACTCCTGCACCGTGACCGGGTCGGCTGCGTTCGCATCGACAGCGGCAAGCCGCTTTTCCAGATCGGCTAGGCACGACAACTCGGCCGACAGATCGGGCGGTTGCGGATGGCGGCCGAATCGGGCGGCCAACTCGCGGGCCCAACCGATCTCTTCGAGCGCGCGGGCCACCGTTGGCTTGCCATCGGTCTGAAACAGCCAATCGCGGTGCAAGACGTCGCGCGCCTCGGTGGGAGTCAGGTCGCGAGTCTCGGGCGTGGCCGGACCACCGCTCGGCGCGGCGATCGGGTGTGGCACGTTGGGCTTTGGCAACTTGGCGAGCAGCTCTTTGAGATCTTCTCCCGATCCGGTGAACTCGTTCCATTTGTCCGGGGCGATGCCCGTACCCTCGGCAAGCTGCCTTTGCGACGCCCAGTTGCCCGAATAGCCCAACGAGGGCGTGGACAACCCGGCCATCACGACGCACATCCTTGTTGCCGGATCGAACACCAGCAGACCGTCGGTCAGGCGGTCCAGCGTGCTGTAGTCGCCTTCGTGCGTGTGGGCCGATTCGAGGTTCGAGTAGACCGAAAGCCGCATCTGGTCAAGTGGCTGGCCCGAGAGGTTGGTCATCACGAATTCGACCGCCACTACCGGGCCTTCGCCCATCACGGGACGAATTCGCGTGCGCAGCTTCTTGTCGGCGGTCTCGACGATGCCTACCGCTTGCTTGCCGTCGATGGGCCGCATCGGCTGGACGATCTGCAAGTTCTCCAACTTCGTGGAGTTGATGAGTGTTCCGGCCCGTCGCGCGGCACCGTCGTGGTAACCGAGATAGTAGCCGAACCGACTCAACTGCCCGCCCTTGGAACAAACGAGACTCTGCCGTTTCACACCTTCCCAGAAGAAATGTCCCGGACCGGCCAGGGCGAAGTCGGTCACGTTGTTCTCGATCCACACCAGCGACGGAGCCGGCTGGTCGGTGGGCACGGCCGGCGGGTCGGATGGCTGCGCGAATTGTCGCCGCGCAGCATCCAGGTGTTTGGCTACGCCTTGTGGCGACTCGGCGTATGCGAACAGTACCACTTGGCGCGTCGACTGACCAGGTTGGATAGTGCCCATATGCCAGGTCAGCACACCATCAGTATTCCTGCTTGAATCGACCCCAGCCGCGGGGAGCTGGCCGGACGGGGCCAACAGGGCCAAGATCGCTGCCAGTTGGATTCGACGAGTCATCGGATAACTCCTTCTCCTTTGTCGGCGAGGGCATAGCTGATGGCTGCATAACAATGATACTCTAAACCACGGGCTTCTTGCGATAACGGAGCGTGGCGTCTAGATTCTATAACGGTTTGCCTGTTGAACGCCACACTCTGCGAAGGAAAACGAATGAAGTCAGTGAACATCGGATGGTTGATTGGCTGCCTGCTGCTCTTGGCGACGGGACGGTCTGTCGCGGGAGGCGAGGCGAGGGCAGTTTCGGGCGGTAAGCCGGAACGAGCCGCGGGCGTCCGTTTCGATCCCGTCGTGAAAGAGATCGAAGGCTGGACGGTCCATGTGGATCCCGCACTCTTGGATGGAGAGCATCAGGAGGAAGGGGCTCGCGTTTTGGGCATGTTGGCCAATCATCTGCAGCGGATCGCTCTGCTGATGCCGGAAGATCGGCTGCGCGACGTGCGGAAGCTGGAGATCTGGATCGAGCATCACCATCCGACGCTCGGAGCCATGCAGTACCACCCGAACATCGAATGGCTCAAATCCCACGGCCACGATCCACGACTGGCGAAGAAAGTGCACATCACGCGGGCAAGCACTCTTCTTTCCCGGCACCAATTAGTAAAACACCCGGCGGTTGTGCTGCACGAATTAGCCCATTCCTATCACGATCAAGTGCTAAGCTTCGATCGTCCGGACATCATCCGGGCGTATGAAAAGGCAAAGTCGGCCGGGACCTACGAAAAGGTGTTGCTGTACACCGGCAAACACGTGCGCCACTACGCGATGAAGGACCACAAAGAGTACTTTGCCGAAGCAACCGAGGCGTATTTCTACCGCAACGATTTTTATCCGTTTGTGCGAGCGGAACTGAAGGAGCACGATCCAGCGATACACGACCTGTTGGTCGAGATTTGGGGTCCGCTGCAATGACGGCGGCCGACCGAGATTGACACTTCTGACTGCCATAGGAGCAAACGAACGAATGAAAACGAGAACTATTCTATGCGGCTCGGTGCTGGCGATCCTTGCGTACTCGGCCCGCGCGGGCGAAGTGGCGAAGATGACGCCCGTAAACTTCAGCGACGTGACGATCCAAAGCGGTTTCTGGTCGCCCCGTATGGAGACTAATCGCACGGTGTCGATCCCGCACAACTTGGACACGTGCGAGGAGACGGGACGGCTTGACAACTTCCGGCATGCTGGTGGGGTTGCCACCATCGGTCCGTTTCGCGGCCACATATTCCACGACTCGGATGTCTACAAGGTGCTGGAAGGCGTCGCCTACTCGCTGCACACACATCCCGATCCCGAACTGGCCGCGCGGCTGGACGAGATCGTGGACAACATCCGCCGCTCGCAAGAGCCTGATGGCTATCTGAACACGTGGTTTTCGGTCAAGGAGCCGGAGAAACGATGGCAGAATCTGCAGCATGCCCACGAACTGTACTGTGCGGGTCATATGTTCGAGGCCGCGGTCGCCCATTACCACGCAACCGGCAAACGGACCTTTCTGGATGTGGCCTGCAAGTTCGCCGACTACATCGGCACCGTCTTCGGGCCCGATAAGCGGCACGGCGTCGCCGGACATCCCGAGATCGAACTGGCCCTGGTGAAACTCTGGCGAGCGACGGGCGAAGACCGTTATTTGGAATTGGCCCGTTACCTTGTGGAAGAACACGGGAACGACGAGCATCGGCGGTTGTTCGGCGGTTACTGCCAGGACCACAAGCCGGTGCGCGAGCAGGACGAACCTGTGGGCCACGCCGTTCGTTTCCTGTACTTCTACAGCGGCGTGGCTGATCTGGCGGCCGTCGACGGCGATCAAGGCTATATCGACACGATGGAGCGGCTTTGGCAGTTTATCGTCAACAAGAAGATGTATGTCACCGGCGGCGTCGGCGTGCAGGGGCACGGCGAGGGTTTCGCTCGACCGTATTATCTGCCCAACTACAACGCTTATTGCGAAACCTGTGCTTCGATCGGCATGGTGTTCTGGAATCATCGCCTGGCCCTGCTGCACGGCGAGGGTCGTTTCGCCGATCTGGTCGAACGACTGCTGTACAACGGTGCCATTTCCGGCATCTCGCTCGACGGCTCGAAGTTCTTCTACGTAAATCCATTGGCCAGCCGCGGGGGCCACCATCGGCAGCCATGGTACGGATGCGCGTGTTGCCCGACGAATGTGGTCCGCTTTATCGCTTCGCTTGGGCAGTACGTCTACGGCACGATGGCCGACGGCGAAGGCGTGTGCGTGCTGCAGTACGTCGGAGGCACGGGCACGGTGCCACTGAAGAATGGCAAGGTACAACTCGTGCAAAACACAAGCTATCCCTGGGACGGCGCGGTGACGATCGTCGTCGAGCCGGACGTGGCCGAGGAATTCACCGTGCGACTACGCGTCCCCGGATGGTGCGAAGACGCGACCGTTGCCGTGAATGGTGAAGATGTGAACGCAACGCCCAAAGACGGTTTTGTGTCACTGCGACGCGCGTGGAAGGCGGGTGACACTATCACGCAGAACTTCCCAATGACCGTCCGCCAAGTCGCGTCCGATCCCAATGTCGAAGAGAACGCAGGTCGACTGGCCATCATGCGCGGGCCGGTCGTCTACTGCTTGGAGGACACGGACAACCCGTGTTACGTGGATCAAGTTGCGATTCCCAAAGACGCGAAGTTCGAGACGGAATTCCGGTCCAACCTGCTCGGCGGCGTCACGGTGGTCAAGGTTAAGGGTCGGCAGCAAGGCGTCGTGGAGACGGATGACGGATTCCGCGTGGAAAGCCGCGATGTCGATCTCACAGCGATTCCCTACTATGCATGGGATAACCGCGAGCCGGGGCAAATGGTCGTTTGGGTCCCAGCCGAATTGCCCGATGCCGCAGACCCGGAAGGAGCGACGGTGGCAATCGTTGCGAAGACGTCCTCTTCACACCGCTGCCCCCGCGACAGCGAATTCGCCTTGAATGACAATATCCTGCCCAAGAACTCGATCGACCATGATATCCCCAGATTCACGTGGTGGGATCACCGAGGCACGACCGAGTGGGTAGGCTATGAATTCGAGAAGCCTAAAACGCTGTCGAAGGCCGAGATCTACTGGTTCGACGACACGGGCCGCGGACAGTGCCGCGTGCCGGCAAGCTGGCGATTGCTCTGGAAAGACGGCGACCAGTGGAAACCGGTCGAGGCCGCCTCGCCGTACAGTGTTGAGAAAGACAAGTTCAACCGAGTGACTTTCGAGTCGGTCACTGCGACGGCCATCCGCCTTGAGGTTCAACTCCAGGAGAGTTTCTCGGGCGGCATCCTGGAATGGCGACTACCGGAATGAAACAGGGGGGCAGAGAAAGCCGATGGGAGGGCGAGGCTCCGGCCGAGCCGGATATTTGCACGGGGGAGCCGGCTCAGCAGGAGCTTCGCCCTCCCGTGTTCCCGTCACACTCAACAGACAACGAGAGAAGGCGCACCATGAACAAGCACCTGAACCGACGACGTTTTCTCGGCACGACTGCGGCGGCAAGCCTGGCATTATGCCACAGTCGATATCTACCGGCCGCAGAATCGAAACCGAAAGAGATAGCTGAGGCCAGCCTGACTTTCACAGCACAGGGGAGAGAATATCACTTCGATACCGGTGCTCTTCGAGGAACGCTGCGGTCTCAGGGCCGATCGCTCGGATTGACGTCCTTGGTGGACTCCACATCTGGAACGGCGATTGCTCGCGCTTACGGATTGTTTTCCCACTACCGGCTCCTAGACGACCGGGCCCGATACGGGCATGCCGCGTGGGACTGGGCCAGCCAGGCGCGGGTGCTTCCCTGCGGAGCGTCCGAAGTACGGTGGTCGGCGGACGACGAGCATCCCTTTGACATGAAGGCAGTCCACCGTTGGGCGGCTCGCAATACGCTCGATGTCACGACCACTGTGGTTCCGCAGAAGGACCTCAAGCGATTCGAGGTGTTCCTGTCTTCGTATTTCCAGGGCTTTGCGAAGTCGTTGGTCTATGTCGATGGTTGCCCCGAAACGAATGGCATGCCGGGCTTTCTGGAGGCCAAGGAATCATACGCCAAGTGGCAGATGTTCCCCCGCGACGACAAAGCGGTCGAGATCATCCATGACGGCCGCTGGCGACGGCCGCCAAGCCCGGTCGAATGGAAAATCATGCCCCGCCTTGCCGCGCCGCTGGCCATGCGACGCGATACGGAAACCGGCCTAGCTGGTCTGGTGATGGCGCCGGCGGAAGACTGCTTTGCCGTGGCAACGCCCTACGGCGAGGAGAGTCATCGTTCGCTCTACCTGTCCCTGTTCGGTCGCGATTTGCAGGCCAATCAAGCCAGCACGGCGCGGGCGCGGCTAGTTGTTGGGCGGATGATCTCGGACGACCAAGCGGTTGCGTTATACAGATCATATCTCGAAGAACTCCAAACCGGCCAACAAAGGGCTAAGCAGGAGGGGAACCATGCATGAACAAGTGCTGGGATTTGGGTTTTTGATCATCGGAGCGATTTGCGGAGGCTCTTTCGGGTTGCCCAGCAAATTCGTCAAGAAGGACACGCCTTGGGAGGTGCTTTGGGGTCCGTTCTTCTTCTTCGTGACGATTCTGATTCCCGTCGTGGTGGCTCCGCTGGTGGTCAACGATCTGGGCGGCGTCTACTCTCGCGTCGGCACGTCTACGATCATCCCCGTATTGGTTTTCGGGCTGCTCTGGGGGCTGGGGTCGATGACGCTGGGGATGAGTTTCTCCTTTATTGGACTCTCTCTGGCTTACGCTTTGAACTACGGGGCGCAAATGGCGTTCGGTTTCCTGATCCCCATGCTGCTGTTCGACGCGCATCAGATTCTCACGTCCCACGGTTGCCTGTTCTTGGCCGGCGTGGCAGTCTGTCTGATCGGCGTGACCGTTTCCGGACGGGCTGGCATTCTGAAAGACCGCAGCCTCAAGGAAGATGGCTTTGACTCGGACAAGGCCGATTCTTCGGCCACGAAGCAGCCCAAAATACTCATCGGGCTTGTGATCGCCGTCGTTTCTGGTGTCCTCTGCGCCTGTTACGCAGTGGCGGTGCGCTTCGCAGGTCCGATCGGCGATCAGGCCGAATTGAGCAATCCCAAGTGGGCAGCGGCATGGGCCGTAACGGCCATGATCCTCTGGGGCGGAGCCGTTTCATCCTGCCTGTACTGTGCCGTCCAACTGACCAGGAACAGGACCTGGGGACGCCTTTCCAGACCCGGCGTGGGCCGAATCCTGCTGTTGGCCGCCATCATGGCCGTGTTGCACGACGCAGCGATTTTCTTTTTCGGGCTAGGTGCGCTGAATGTGGGCGACCTTGGAGTCTCAGTCGGTTACCCAGTCTTCATGTCGTTCGCTATCATCGTCGGTAACTTCCACGGCTTCCGCACGCACGAATGGAAAGGCGCCAGCCGCGAGAGCATCATCTGGATCATCCTGGGCATCGCCCTGCTGATCGCCGGTGTCTGCCTCCTGGCACAAGGAATAGCCATGATGCCAAGCGGATGACTCATCGAAAAGAAGATGTGAACGCTGGCGGCGGAGGGGCTTTCCCGGCCTTTACATCTTTGGTCCACGAGTCGTCGTCCAAGAGTTCGTTCAGCGGCCTTGGGAACTCGCGATAGGAGAGGACGGCGCCGCGGTGCAGTACCGGATGGCCGTCCACGTCCAAGATCACGTACAGCGCCTCGGGCCGGCTGAGACCGGCGTAGAGGATCTGGCCGGTTATGGGGCTGACAACAACCGGTGTCACCAGCGGGAAATCGTCTTGGGGAAACAGCCAGGCGTGGTCGTCGTAGAAGTGGAATCGGGCGAGCGTCTGGCCATAGTATTGGATGAATTCGGCGTCCTCGGCGTCGAGCGGCTGGCCATCCAACTGCTTCCGGGCGATCTCAGCCAGCCGATCGCATGTGTCGGCAAATTGGGGCAGCAGCTTTATGGGATCACGTCCTTCCGGCGTCGCCCATAGCCGGATCAACTCCCGGTCGACCGCGCCAAGGTCTTTCCCTTCGATCCATCTCCGGGCAAGTCGTTCCAAGGTTCCGGCGCCACGCAGCCATTCCCGTTGGTCAGTTTGATCGCGCGTCCCGGTTCGGCGACAGTAGGTGCCGTGCAGATTGCGGAGCGGTTGTAACATCGACTCCAGGACCCCGCGTTCGTACGGCTGTCCCGCTTCAGCCCGCTTGATCAGGTCTTTGGATTGGCCCAAGACATCCAGAATCTCTTGGCCGGCGACCTCGGCATGGGGCTCAAAACGATAATTCTCAAGCATTGCCACCGTCTGGCGGGCGAGTTCTCCTAGCTCTTTGAAGAATTTCGGATACGGCGACACGTACCCCGGTGGCTGTTTGTCCCCGTCGAGGACCAGTACGCTGAGCTTCAATTGCGCGGCCCATGTGTGGCGTTGTTCGGCCCATGCGCCCAGCGCGGTCCAAAGCTGCTTGTCCTGCCAGGCAACAGTCCGCAATGGGGCTGGGGCGGTTCTTGGCAGCGGCTGCTGTAGCAGTTTCAGTAGTTCCAACGCTTTACCGTGAAGACTGTCGGGGAGCGGTTCGGCTTCCGCACGTATGATTGCATCGTAAACGCCTTCCTCTTCCACCGATGCCCGCAAAGCGCGGCGAGCCGCTTCACATGCCAACGGTCCAACAGCGAAGAAATCGACGCCGGAGGGTAGTATTCGGCCCGGGATCATCGGGTCGGAGGTCCTGTGGAATAATACTGCCGAAGGACATCGTCGCGCCGGCAGCAGGCGGAATCCTCTGGTTTCTTCGGCAAACCTCGCGTACTGCTCCGGCGGTAAGAGTTGGTCGTTGAGCTTCGGGTCGGGCAGGTGCGAAGCCCTCTGGCGGAACGTGTCCAAGACCTTCGAGATCTGGTCTGCGCGAGGTTCCGGTCCAATGGAATCTCGCGCCAGCTCCACGTACTCCGTCACGCCCGCATCGTCCGGAGGGCCGAGCAATAGGTCGTAGGGCTCACAAAGCTGATCGTGAAGTGTCTTCAACTTCTCGTCTCCGTCGATCAGCAGCGCCAGGTGCACCGCCCGTTCCGTCTCGGCAGGCGACTTGAGGCGGAAGACGCACTTCGCGTACCACTGTCGCGCAACGAAGTAGGCGCGAAGTCTGGGACTCTTTGTGTAGAAACTCGCCGCACGAAAGTGTGCTGGAGCGATCGGAAGCCCGAAAAACAACACTCGCGCCGGTCCGTCTCCGGATTCGATCGCGTCGGTGATTCCGGAAACGACCTTGCGCAAGTTCGGCTCCCGCGTCGAGACGGAGTCCGAATCCTGCAACGCCAATCCGACGGCGGCGAATGCGGCCAAGTCCCAATACAAGTCTCCCGACCCCCGGCTCTTCTCCAGAGTCGCCTCCAGTAGCCGCGCCGAGAATCGTCGAAGGACCGCTGCCTGATGCTCCTCCAACTGACGGATACCCTCTTCCAGAAGCACATGATACGCATGCCATGCGCTGTCCACCGTGACGTAGTTCGGCAACCAGGGTTCGCTTTGCGCAAGCTTGAGGTACGCGGCGAATATCTGCGTGAAATGCTGGCGGGTAACCACGAATCCCTGCTTCGCCAACAACTCCTTTTCTGCTTTCGAGCCGACAAAACGGTCGATGTACTTCACGTCCTCTAACTTGTACGGCGCGCTGAAGCGTTCCTGCGCATGGACGGACACTACCAGAACGCAGGGTGTCAGCCAAACGAATAAGGATCTCATGGGTCCGCTCCGTTCTCACGTGGCAGTGGTATCGAGTCATCTCGCAGTTACCGGGAACCGATCGTATATGATCGCCTGCGAGCGATCGTTGTACCCAACACGGTAATTCTCCCCCGGGACAACGACACCTGTAAAGCGCAACCGTTCGAAATAGCCGCGTATTGGCACCAAATCATCACACGGTTTCGGTATAATCGCGTACGGGTCTGACGGAATCAACAAGACCTCTTGTGAACAAACGTCTTTGAATTGGCTGCTTGTCGGCAACCCGTCGAGGTGAACTATGACAAAGAAGATTGCTGTATCAGTTATCGTACGGTCTACCGCTCTCGGTTGCTTGGTGGCAATGCCGGTACATGGCGACACGGCGAGCACTCCCCAGTCAATGCCATTGGTGATCCCACAGCCTGTTACGCTGGAAATGAAACAGGGCGTCTTCCAGCTCTCTTCGACAACCGAGGTAGTGGCTGTTGGTGAAGCAAAGGCAGAAGCTTTGAAGCTTGTCGATGCATTGGCACCGGCGATGGGCTTCCGTTCGGAGACGTTGGAGACGGCGTCAAACGCCGATAGCTTTGTCACGCTGACCTTGGACGAATCGTTGAAGGAGAAGCTCGGGAAAGAGGGCTACATACTGGATGTCACGACAAGACGGATTGAAATCCATGCCGCCGGATCTCCCGGGTTGTTCTATGGCGGCCAGACGCTGCGTCAGTTGCTGCCACCGCAAGCGTTTGGCAAGGCGAAGGCCGAGGGCGTCGACTGGGTTGTTCCCTGCGTTCGGATTATCGATTTTCCGAGGTTCGCCTGGCGCGGGCTGTTGCTTGATCCGGCGCGGCATTTCCTTCCCAAGGCGGACATGCTGCGGTTCATCGACGCGATGGCGCTGCACAAGTTCAACCGTTTGCAGCTTCACCTGACCGACGATCAGGGCTGGCGAATCGAGATCAAGAAATATCCGCGGCTGACCGAAATTGGTGCGTGGCGTGACGAAACGTTGATCGGCCACTACAGAGACAAGCCGTGGCAGTTCGACGGCAAACGCCACGGCGGTTTCTACACGCAGGACGACATGCGCGAGATCGTCCAGTACGCGGCGGATCGACACATCACGATCATGCCCGAGATCGAGATGCCCGGTCACGCACGAGCAGCAATCGCCTCCTATCCACATCTGGGAGTCTTTCCCGAGAAACAGAAGGGTATCAAGCCGTGGACACACTGGGGCATCAGTGACGATATCCTCGCACCGCGACCGCAGACGATTGAGTTCTGCAAAGACGTGTTGACGGAAGTCATGGATATGTTCCCTAGTCGCTACATCCACATCGGTGGCGACGAGGCACACAAGACGCAATGGAAAGCCAGCGACGAAATCCAACAGATGATCCGCGATCTGAAGCTTAAGGACGAGGCGGAGCTTCAGGCCTGGTTCACTCGGCAGATCGACGCGTTTCTGACCGAACACGGCCGCCGACTGGTCGGTTGGGACGAGATTCTCGAAGGCGGTCTTGCGCCGGGGGCCGTGGTAATGAGCTGGCGTGGCGAGAAAGGCGGCATCACAGCCGCGCAGGCCGGCCACGACGTGATCATGGCCCCCACGTCGCACACGTATTTCGACTACTATCAGGGACCCGCCGAATCCGAACCTCTCGCAATCGGCGGAAATCTCCCGCTGGAGAAGGTGTATGGGTACGAACCAATCCCCGCCGCACTCTCGGCCGAGCAGGCGAAACACGTGCTCGGTGCGCAAGCTCAGCATTGGCGAGAATATATCCCCGATGCGAAACACCTGCAGTACATGGCGTTCCCTCGCGCTTGTGCGTTGAGCGAGGTAGTGTGGTCGCCCAAGGAGAACCGCAACTACGAGCTATTCCAGGTCCGTCTGGATCATCATTTGAAGCGGCTGAAGGCGGCGGGCGTGAACTATCGCCCGTTGGACAAAAAGCCGATGAGTTGGAAGGGCCGGACGGACCCGGACGCGCCGGTGGCCGCACGCGCACTGGTCCAGCGACTGCTGCCGGAATATGTCGATCGGTTCGTTTTCGAGGTGATTCCGCCAGCCCACGGGCGAGATGTCTTCGAGGTCGAAAGCCGCGACGACCGAATCGTGATTCGCGGTAATACGGGCGTGGCTATGGCCACGGGGCTGAACTGGTACCTGGAAAACCACTGCCACTGCCATGTGTCGTGGTGCGGCACCCAATTGAATCTGCCCGATCCTCTGCCAGAGGTCCAATCGAAGGTGCGACGCGTGACGTGGGCGCGATACCGTTACTTCCTGAACTACTGCTGCTTTGGCTACTCGCTACCGTGGTGGGATTGGGACCAGTGGGAGAGGTTAATCGACTGGATGGCCCTGAACGGAATCAACGCACCGCTAGCGGTCACCGGACAGGAGGCGGTCTGGCAGGCTGTGTGTAAACAGCTTGGAATCACGGACGAACAAATCTCGCAGTTCCTGTCCGGACCGCCGTTCTTGCCGTTTCAATGGATGGGCTGCCTGGACGGCTGGGGCGGGCCGTTACCGCAAAGTTGGATCGACCGCCACGAGGATTTGGAGAAGCAGATTCTGGCCCGGCAGCGACAATTGGGGATGACTCCGATCCTGCAAGGTTTTACTGGGCACGTACCAGCCGCAGTTGCCGAGAAGTACCCGGACGCGAAGTTACACCAGATTCACTGGATCGAATGGCAAACGAACTTGCTCGATCCGCTCGATCCGCTGTTCCCCAAGATCGCACGCCTGTTCATGGAGGAACAGACGAAACGCTTCGGCACGGATCATCTGTACGACGCCGATACGTTTATCGAGATGACTCCGCCCACCGGCGAATTGAAAGACCTGGCCGATCTGAGCCGAGCGATCTACGACGGAATGGCCAAGACCGATCCGCAAGCCGTCTGGGTGCTGCAGGGCTGGACGTTCTCGTTCAAACGTTCGTTCTGGACGCAGCCACGGATCAAGGCGTTTCTGGGAGCCGTCCCCGACGATCGCATGTTGGTGCTGGACTTGTTCTGCGAATCGCGGCCCATGTGGAGCGAAACTGAGGCGTTCTTCGGAAAGCCCTGGGTGTGGTGCAATGTGCATAACTTCGGCTGCACCGTGTATCTGGGCGGTTCGTTGCCTCGGACGAATCAGAATCCTCACTTGGCCCGATGCGACGTGAAAGGCGGCAAGCTGTCCGGTTTGGGCTTTGTCAATGAAGGATTGGGCTACAACCCAGTGGTCTACGACATCATGTACGAAACGGCTTGGCGCAACGAGCCAGTCGACTTGGACACGTGGATTCGCGATTTCGCACACCACCGTTACGGCCAATCTGACGCGGATGCCGAGCGGTCATGGCAGATTCTCAAGGACACGGTCTACATCGCGCCGTATCGCACACGCTCGATAATCAGTAGCCTGCCGACGCTCAGCCCGGCCCGAGCCGCACCCTACCACACGGGTCGTGTGGCCCAAGCGTGGGAAGCTCTGTTGCGGGCGGGCGACGATTTGGGCGACGTGGATACGTACCGCTTCGATCTGGTGAACGTTGCGCGCCAGTCGCTTAGCAATCACGCTGCCGACCTGCAGAACGAAGTGGTAGCCGCGCACCGGGCCAAAGATCATCAGGCGTTCGTACAAGCTTCGCAGCGATTCCTGCAACTGATCCGTGACCTGGACGAACTGCTGGCCACGCGTCGCGAATTCTTGCTGGGCCGTTGTCTGGAAGACGCCAAACGATGGGGCACGACCGACGACGAACGGGCTCGATTCGAGTGGAACGCCCGTCGCGTGCTAACCCTTTGGGGCGAGGGTCCAGCGATTGACGACTACGCGCGCAAGGAATGGTCCGGCTTGCTCAGCGGCTACTATCTCAAGCGTTGGGAGCCGTTCCTAGACGAGGCGGCTCAATCGTTGAAGGCCAACGAGCCGTTCGACAGCAAGGCGTTCAACGAAAAACTCCGGCCATGGATGGCCGCCTGGTCGGACCAGCGCGAAACCTACGCAACTGAACCGCGCGGTGACAGTGTCGTTGTGGCCCGCAAACTATGGAAAAAATACGAGAGAGCCTTCGAGCCGGACATGATCAGTCTCACCACCGGCAAACCCGTCACCTGTTCCCACGCATTGCCGCCGCACCCAGCCCACTTGGCAAACGACGGCTGGTCACGAAACACGGATCAATTCTGGGCGACCGACGTGTCACAGGACAAGGCCGCTTGGTGGCAGGTGGACCTGGAACAACCCACAACGATCGGGCGCGTCGTCGTGGTGGGCTACTACGCCGATCAGCGCCACTACGGCTTCACCGTCGAAACCTCATTGGACGGCGAGACATGGACCACGGTCGCCGACCACTTGGACAACAAAGAGCTTTCAACCGCGGAAGGCTACATCTGCCGCTTCGACCCGCGCCCCACTCGCTACATCCGCATCACCCAACCCCACAACTCCGCCAACACCGGCCGACACCTGGTCGAAGTGGCGGCACATGCCAAGTAGCGGTAGCAGTCGAGAACGGAATCCAACGAATTTAGGGAGACGACGAATAGGAGTCCACGAATACATCTGCCATTCGTCGTCTCCCTAAATTCGTTGGGATCCTATTCCTGGCTAGTGTCCCTAATCGCCCCCGTCGGTCAGGCTGGCGTAGAACATCCAACGACGTTCCCAGAATCGCTGGATTTTGACCACCAGCGTATTCTCTCCTTCGGCGAGATGTACCGGAACGACCAACTCGTCGCGTCGCAAGCCCTTTTCGTTCGGCGCGTATCCGATTGACTTGCCGTTGAGCCACAACTGCGCTTGGCTGGTGGCGCCAAAATGGAAATGGACATCTCGCGCTGTTGGTGACTCGATCGTCGTAGCAGCGTATACGACGTCGCCGATCTCGGCTTGGCGGTTCGTGCCCATATCGACCACGGGAAGACCGGCGACGGGGGCCTTGATCATGGTCCAGTCGGCCTCGGGGAGACTGGCAAGTCGACGTTCCGGTGGGCAGGTCACCTGAGTGATTGGGTACCAGTCGGGATTGGCAAAGCGCGGACTGACGTGCCAAGCACGCAAGCCTTCGGTCGTTTGGTGATCGCTCGTGGAACGACCGCCGCGTCGGATTATCAGAGCGGCCACACCCCAACCGGTTGGGCCGCCGAAGGTGAAATCGAGCTTGCCGTCGGGTGTTTTGACGAAGAATTCGCGCGATTCCAGAGTTCCTTTGTCGTGTACCGCGTCCAACAGTCGATACTCGTCGTTCAGACGTACCATGCCGGAAACGAAGAAATTGCGATTGGTCCATGACGGATTCGTGGTCACCACGCGCACGGTGTAATCGCCCGGTTCGATGTCGATGCGAAACCTACGAGACATGCCGCACGCGAGGTTCGTGCTGAGTGGCGCGGGAGGCGGCTGGCGGTAGGGCCAGAACAGCAATCGACCAGCGGTTACCTGGGTTGCCATGCTGCCGCCGTACTTCTGCGCCATCGCGTAGTATCGCTCCTCGGGCGTGGCGTCGGTTTCGTCATTCCACGGAAGCCAGCCAAAACCGGTCTGCGGATCGTAAGTGGTTGTTGGCTCCACGATGCGCCACAGAGGCTGTTCGCGTGATCCACCGAAATCGAGCGCCAGCACTGCGCCGTCCGTATTGACACTTTCACTTACGCGGCACATGTAGGCGACATCCTGTGAACGCTGGATCTCCTGGATGAGAGCCGACGCCTGCCGGGCATAGTCTTCGGCTGCAGCCACTCCGCCGTTTCGGTTCAACTCAGTCGCGACGACCGTACGTCTGGCAGCGAGCGCATCCGCACGGTCCTCTAACTCGTTCCATTGTCCGTCGCAGGCCATCGTGGCACGTGCCATCAGGGCGTCGCCGCGTACCAATGAGTTGTATGCTCGATCCAGTTCTTTGCGACCCACGATCAGCACGCCGTAGACCCGGACCGGCGGCAGTGTCACCGTGACTTTCGTTCCTTGAACCACCATTCGCAGTGTTCGCCGTGTGCCGTCAGGTCCAAGCCAGGCAGCCTGTTCGGCTGGGATATCCGGCGGTAGCGTCACGGTCACTTCCGCCGACTCGGTCGGCGTGGCATTGCCGGATTCGAAGTCGACGTTGTAGTTGACGAAGTGAACGCTGATGAAGTCATTTCCGTGATTCCACGTGTTGATCCAGAGCAACCGCGGTAGATTGCCTGAGATGATCGTATCGCTGTCGAGACCTTGGCGCAGCGCTTCGAGCGCCACTGCCGTCAGCTCGCGCGTCTGATCGTTTTCGCGCGTGCGAGTCGGCAGAAAGTTGCGACCGGGAAGGATGTCGATGACGCGGCCTGCCTTCTGCCATTGGGGCTCCGCCGAACCGGAACGCGGCAGATTGTTCTCGTCGCGGATGCCGGACTGGCCGATCAGTCCCAAAGTGCCGCCGGTCTGCACATACCGGGTGAACAAGTCGATCTGTGCGTCACTGAGACATTCCAGTGCCGGGAGTATGATCATTCGGTACAGCTTGAGCTGTTCCAGCGTCACGCGGTCGGCGTGGATTTCCGGGTGGTTCAGGATAACGACTTCGAACGGGATGTGACCTTCCTCCAACGCTCGGGCCGTGCCGGGCAGGGCGTTGTTCGGCGGGGCGTCGCCGGTGTACTGGTAGTTGCGGTACATCATCGTGGGGATCGAGTACGCCAGGGCGACCCGGGCATACGGTTGCTTTGTGTGATTGGCGTAGATCGCGCGGTGATTGTGGCGCAGGCGGAAGTACTCGGTCAGTTTGTCCAGCAGAATCGGCTCTTGCTCGAACGCTTGTTGGTTCACGAACAACACACCGCCGCCAGCGCAGGCTTCGGCCATTTCGTGTTCGACGATGTCTGCCGTGTGCTTGTGGAAGCCGGTCATCGACATGAACGGCTTCACGCCGCGAGTCATGGCCCGGCCCATCTTGTACCGGAAGGCGCCCGATGCATTGTTCCAGCCGAACTTGAACATGTCGTACGTCGAAATCCCTTTGCTCTCGAACCAGACGGTGTCGACGAAGTCGGACAGTGCCACTTGATACGGGTTCGGCCCGATGAACGACCCGCCCTGATTCCCGTGCACGTCGTATTGGCGTCCCTGCCGCTGGGCGATCAACTTGGCGTCCTGGTAGTGCCGGATGAAGTTGTGCAGGTGGGAGATGTAAAGGAATTTGTGGTACTCCGACATCACGGGCGGTTCGCACATGCGTGCCATCAATTCGGCCTCGGCCGCGTTCCAGCGATGCTGTGCGTGCGGTGGCAATTGGTGAACCACGTCCATCATGTTGGCTTGGACGTAGCCCCGAATGTGCTTGTACTGGCGGCGGAATTCCGGCAGCCGATCGGCTTGGGCGAGGTGGTGAAAGAACTTGGCGTTGCAGTAGTCGCAATAGCGGCCGTGTCCGCCGGCGCCGATCCGCGACGTCGGACCGCCGATGTTGTCCTGGCTGATGGCAAAGCCAAGAAGCGGGCTGGTGAGCCAGTCGTAGTTGATCACCGACCACCAGCGCGGCGCGTTGTTGCAGACGATGTACGCATCCCAGCCGATACGCTCGCGCCACCAGTCGACCCCGGTGTTGTAGTGCTCGCTGAGCACGTGCTTACCAAGCATGTCGCGGGCGATACCGTTCTCCCAGAGCAGTTCGCGGGCGCCCTCCTCGTGGAAGTGGATAGTCTCCTGGTACTCGTTGCTGCCATACACTTCGTACCAGATTCCGCGGTGCTTGAGATACTCGTGAGTCGTGTAATCAGCCGAACGGTCCAAGTAGTCGACCATTTCCCAATGCTCGTCCAGCCACCCGCCCCGGCGTTCCGGCCCGCCGCGACCGCCGCCCCAAGCGGCATTGACCACATGCGGCCACCACGCCACAGGCCGACGGTCCGGCGCGTCGAAGGCTCGCACTTCCGCACCGAAATCGGGAAGTACGACTTCGACGGGCTCTGAAGCACGCGGTAGCAGTTCGCCAGCGACGCTGGAGGCGAGGGGAGCCAAGAGGATGGTCCAGAACGCGTATCGTGCAAGCATGTGCAGTTTCCTTCCTTGGCTGTGCCTTGTGTGCAGGCGCGTGGCACGGCTTACTTGTTAGCCGTGCTGGGGGGCTCGAGGCGTTGATAAACCAGCGTGGTGCGGTCAAAGAGCGCAGTGGATTTCGCCCTATAACGATCCTGGGATAGAAACTCGATGTCGACGAGTTCGCGTCCGAATTCGTCGTCCCAGTCGATCGAAACTCGCATCGATGTCTTCTTGGATCGCA
Source organism: uncultured Pirellulaceae bacterium (assembly GCA_964623055.1). Taxonomy (GTDB): domain Bacteria; phylum Planctomycetota; class Planctomycetia; order Pirellulales; family Pirellulaceae; genus JADHUC01. The sequence continues at coordinate 25,521 of CAZURK010000044.1, read as the reverse complement.
CCACTTTCCAGCTACCCCACGCCCGCTCCGACTCGTCCGGGACGCGGGAATCCAGGAAGACACGTCCGTCTTTCTGGAAGCGGATGCCGACCCTGATTCCCGCATCGCGAAGGGCGTCGCCAGGGTTTTCGCGGCTGTGGAATCCAGCACCAACCCCCGTGCCCAGTCCCTGGCGGGCAAGATCGTCCAAATCGACCTCCCAAGTCCCGAACAACCGCTGTTCCGCGTTCTTATTCTCCTTCAGCCCAACGACCAGCAACACAACGACAAGACCGATGATTGCCGGTGTGACCAACAGTCCGGCCAGCCCCCAAGCCGAAGCCGGGGACTTGCGTCTTCGACCGCGCGGCGTCGATCGTTTGGTTTTGGGCGCGGCAGGGTCGGTGTTGATCAAAGGTGTTTCCGCACCAGGTGGCGCGACGGTGGGGCCAGCGGTGGCAGGGGCCGCGGGTCTTGGGTTCTTCGCCGGGGCAGGACGTGCTGCGGCCGGTTTGGCCTTAGGCGGCGGAGGGGCTGCAACTGGGTTCGCCGCAGGCATGAGACACTGACCACCGCACTCAGGGCAATTGACGGCCAGACCGGCCAATTCGGGAGAATTGGCCAGGTGATGTTGGCAATGCGGGCAAGCCACCGAGGACTGTGACATGTCTCTCTCCGGAGGAGGCCGAACGGCCTTCCATTATAAACTGCGATTCGTCACGAGTCATCTCAACTCCAGGGTCGGACTACCTGTTCTCGGTTGCCCATTCCCTGCCAGCCGTCGGCCATCAACCAGAACATCTCCGTCATTACTTTTTTGATGGCATCGCAGTATGGCGAGGGCGCGTTTGGCCTGCCGGTGGTGGCAAGGGCTTCGGCACGGCAGTCCCCCGCACACCAGTAGCGGTACGCACACCGCGCACACGTTGGCATACCGTCGAGATGGTATCGGCCTCGAAGGTCATTTAGCACCATCGAGTCCTCAAGTAACTGGGCAAGGGGTGCCGTGCTCACGTTGCCGCAGGAATACTTGCTGCCGCGATGATTCGGACACGGGAAGATATCTCCGCTGGCATCGACAAACAAACACCGGCGACCGATCCCGCAATTGCTGCGGAGGCGGCTGAAGCGACACACGGTCATGAGGATGGAGAAGAAGTCACGATGTAGCAATTGGGCCAGTTCGGGCCTTCGTCTCAGGATTTCCACAAGTCTTCGAAAACACTCGTACAGATCCGGGGCCACATCAGAATAGTCGACTCCGCAACCAATCCGGCGAAGCGGAACAAAACGCACCTCGTGTGCACCGATCTCGACGGCCAGATCGAAGTATGCCTCAAGCTCCTCTTCGCTCGACTGCGTCAAGACCATGGAAAGAACGGTATGTACGCCTGCATCGATCAGTCGCTTGGTGGTCGACACAGCACGCTCGAACACACGGTTGCCGCGGATCGCATTGTGTCGCTCTGGCGAGGGACTGTCGAGAGAGATCTGCACGGTCGCGTCGGCCGCAGCAAGTTCCCCTGGGGCTTGATCGCCGAGGAGCGTTCCGTTGGTCGATACGAGGATCTCGCCGGACGATCGCTCGCGAACTTCTTGAACGGTTGACAGCAACCGCGCTTCGTCGAGAAAAGGTTCGCCACCGAGAATGATGAACGCAGCGTCGCGGTCAAGTGCTTCGGCCCCCTTGTCCAACCAGTTCATCAGATCAGAAACTGGGATCTCGCAGTCTTCCGAACGCGGATTGTAGCACCAAGGACAGCGCAAATTGCACTGATTGGTGATGTTGAAAGTCAGGTTCGAGACCCGCAAACGCTCTTCGGGTGGCGACGGCGATGGCGGTGGCGAGCCGAGAATTCCCCGTTCAACCAGAGCGTCAACCACGGGCAAGGCTTCTTGCACCGCAGCGTCGCGACTCTTGTTGACCGCGCGGGAGTATTCCGTCAACGCCTCGGCAACCGACCGTGATTCGGCAAAGCACTTTAGCAGGATCGCGGCCTCGTCGTCGACCACCAGCCATTGGCCGAGATCTCCCCAGACGAAGAGGTGTCGTTCGTCACGCTCTTCGTGCAGGGACGCTTTCCGGGCTTCGAGGTGGTCATGGAGTTGAATCACGAGTCGATCGTCCAGTGAACAGACCGGCCGCCAACGCGGCGATAATGGCGGATGCCGTGGCTGCCCAAAGCCACCGCGACGAGCGGTCATTGATACGGGCGATTTGCGTCATCGCGTTCCACGCCACGTGTAGCTGAAAGGCGTAGACGAGCGAGCCGTTTCTTAACACCAGTATACACGCGACCAACGAAAGTCCTCCGGCCAGGAACCCCGCCCCGGCCGGCAGATGGAGAAGACCAAACAACAACGTACAAAGCACGACGGCGTGAATGGCAGAGAATCCTCTACGCAAATGCTCCAGAAGCAATCCCCTGAAATACAACTCTTCGGATAGAGGCACAACCACGATCAAGTGCAGCAACTGCCAGTACGAGGGAGCATAACCGACCCTGGGCGAAAGCGGTACATTCGCGAAAAGCAGCAGCGTCGCCACAAGCACGGCAGAGAAAACGAGTGGAAATACCCGGCGCTGTGTCTGTGGGCGAAAGAGCCGGAGGTCAATACGAAAATGCTTCCAGTGCCACAGACAGAGAATCAGAAGAAGCAAGGACGACGGATAGCCCTGCCACGGAATGAGATCGCGTCGTTCCAGCGCCGACACGCCGAGCGTAAGACCCAAGATCAGCGCAAGCGACAGTGCTTCGCGCATCAGTCTTTTGGGAGAGGCATCGGTTGGCGATTGATGCTCTCCAGCCGCGGCTGCCGGTTCGTCAACCATCCTCGGTAGGCGCAATGTGGACGAAAAACAGCGGATCTGACTCTTGGTCGAGCGGGTGGGATTCCTGATGCTCCCTCAGTTGAGCCAAAATAGGATGTTCCTCCTTTGTGCCACGCGACTGATCATCAAAGCTGAACGTATCGAACACCTCTGTTCCGGTTAGATCCCGAGCCATCGCCGAGTCCATCCAGCGGAAGTTAGCATGCGTGACACGGTGAATGAAACAGGCATACGTATCTCCGGGCATCCGGCGCATGTACACTCCATTGACCAATTGCTCCCAGTTGTCAGCGTCCTTCTTGGGCGTGACCAGAACGATGTCGTCCGACGTGCCATGCGATCCGTCTGCGCCTGCACTGACGATGCGATAGCATCCTTTTGGGAGTGGGTCGAATTTGAACTCCCTACCCCACCCATCGCGACCGTACATTGTCTGAGCGTAGGACATGCCGGGCGTATAATTCTCGGTCGGGACGGGAAACGCCACCTCGTGCTGGATTGCGGCCAGTTCCCTGACGTCCGCCGAGCTTCCTGGAAGTGCGTTTGCCACCAAACCATGCAAGATCGCCTGTGTTGCCGCCACCGGGTTCTCGTAACCTTCGACGGGGACGCCCGTCCATGGCGGAGGAAGGCTATTCAATCGGTGCTCTTCATAGACTTGATACGCGCAGGAGCCGACAACGACAACCAGCAGTGGCGTCACAGCCAATAGCCAAGGACGCCATCCGGGCTTCTCCATTTTTCGGATGCGGCGATAGTAGAGGCCGATGAGATAAGCAAAGAAGAAGAACAATGTCGCCAACAGAAAGCCTTCGCTGGCCATGGAAGCCGGTGCCAATGCCGTCGGTCGGACGGAGACTTCGGCTGTCGGCTGATGTGTGGACTGACTCTCAGCACTCTCTAGCCGCAAGGCTGCCTTGACATCGATCAGGTTGGTCTTGGCATGCTGGAGACTATGGGCCCCATAATCTTTGAAAGTCCGAGGACTTGCGGACAGATATCCAGCGTGCAGGTACTCGTCGACTTCGACGTTCAGGCTACCGGCAACGAGTTCCATTTGACCTTCCCCCACGATAGACGGAGAGACTGGTCGCCACTTAACGTGACGAGACCGTGCAAACTGAACCTATGGGATATTGTAGCAGATTCGCGCTGTTTGGGAGCGAGAACACGGCGATGGCGGAAGATTCCGTGGTCTTCAGACGCAACGCACATCGACGTAGCCTCGATAGCCGAGATCGTAGTCAACCTTGCCGCTGCCGGCCGATACGGTCAGCCGTTTTGAGCGCGGCCAGCACCGCGGCTGGGGAAACGGGACACGGTTCATGGTAGATCGTTTCGCCCTCGGCGCAGGCTCCTTCGGCCACCAGCATCAGATCTTCGTTGGTCACGTCGGCAAGGCCCACATCGGCCAACGTGGTCGGCAGGCCAACCGACTCGCAGAACTCGTAGGCTTCTTCGATCAGCGACTTCGGTCGGTCGGTAAGGAACAGGCTGGCCAGCACGCCGATGGCCACCTTTTCGCCGTGGTAATAGTCGTGCGTGCCTTCGAGTCGAGTCAAACCGTTGTGGATCGAATGCGGAGCAGCAAGCCCACCGCTTTCGAAGCCAAGTCCGCTGAGCAGCGTGTTTGCCTCGACCACGTGCGACAATGCCGGCGTCACAACGCCCTCGGCGCATGCCGCCTTCGCCGCCACTCCGTGCTGAAGAATCGTGTCGTAACACAAACGAGCAATGGCGTAGGCGGCGAGCGTCCCGTTGCCCCCGCACTGATTCTCAGCATAGCTTTGTCGGCACGATTCCGCCTCGAACCAAGTCGCCAGCGCGTCACCCATTCCAGCCACCAGAAAGCGAACCGGGGCCCGCGCGATCACCGCGGTATCGGCCAGCACGAGGTCTGGATTCCGCGGCACAAACAGATACCGCTGAAATGCGCCGTCGACAGTGTAGATTACCGACACGGCACTTGTTGGAGCGTCGGTCGACGCGATGGTGGGCACAATGGCTACGCGTGCATTTGCCAGATGGCCAACCGCCTTGGCCGTATCGATAATCTTGCCGCCGCCCATCCCAACAATGACATCGCATTGCTTTTCGGAGGCCAAGGCGCAAAGGCGTTCGATCTCAGGATCCGAGCATTCACCGCCAAACGGTTCAACATGAGCTTGAAAAACCGCTTGCCACTTGTCGAGATAGCCTGGAACGATCTCCTGCGCCGCAGTCCTCCCGGCAACGATCAACGCACGGCTGCCCAACCGCGTGACCTCGTCGCCGAGACGCTCCAAAACGCCTTCGCCTTGAACGTATCGTCCTGGGAATATAGCCGTCTGTGTCATGTTCCCCTCCACTCCGAGGTTGTGTAAGTCATTGGTCAGTCTCTGCATGAAGCAATATCCGACAAACTCCAACCGCCGCAGGTTTCGCTTCAGCCTACGCACGCTCCCGAAAAGCTACACTCTGCAGACGGGGCCATCCACGGTTACAGATTGAAAACCGTATGTGACACGGCGAAAAGCAGGGTGAAGGGCAGCTACAGGGGGATGCTTCCGCTCCCTTGTTACAATTCCATCGCGCCACGCTGAATTGCATCGAGTTTCGTCCACTGAACGGTTTTCAGTCGCTACGACTGGTGGGGTTGCCCGCCCCCACCCCGACACTCGTACTGCAGCACCTTCTATGAATCTAATTGACTCTACTGATATTGATGTAGCAAAGCCGAGGGGCCAGAGCGCCTTCGCCAACTTCAACAGTAAGTCTGCCATCTTTGACCGTTACTTGGTGCTCGATCAGGTTCAGAATGTTCTCCGGGCCATCCGTATCATGAAAAGGCACTCCCTCGACTCGGAAGTTGTTGACGTTTGAGGCCTTGCCCGAACCTTCTCGAAATATGTCGGTCTTGTACGCATGGTAATCCAGTGCACCGTACTCACCACCTCTGCATCCCAACAGCACGTTGTACGTACCGTTCGGCAGGACCATCTCCCATTTGTTCCCAGTTGCTTGCCCCCGTCGATCCATGAATCCGACCGCACCAGCGCTGCTTGGAGCGTTCTCACTGCTCCAGCCGTATTCCAGTCCGTTGACGTGGGTCTTGAACAACTCCCCGGACTCAATGAGGTCGAAAGACGCGTTTCTTCCGGCACCGGAAAAACCGATGATATAGGAGCCCGCTGAAGACACGGCAATTCTGCGGAAGGTGGTCGGAGCGGTACTCGGCAGGTTTCCTCTTATCGCTTTTCCGCTGACTTTATTACCCGAAAGCGATGAGATCATCAGTGTGTTCGCGCCCTTCTTCAGCGGAAGGTTGTAGACCTTCTTACGTCTCCATTCGTCCGTGGGTTGGGGCGAGTGAAACACGACTTCCTCGAAAGCCTTGCCGTTGACCGAAATGAGATGTGTCCTGGGGGCAACTCCCGCCTTCCAATCACCTCGGATGAAGAACTTGAAGTCGATCGTGTAGTGTCCCGCTTCAGGAACCATGATTTCCACGGGCAGAGTATCTGCCACGACGGCCGTTGCTTTCCTCCGGTTCGTCCTCGGAACGAAAGCCACCTGAGCGCCGGTGAAGCCGCGCGACTCGGCGGTTTCCGGTCCGCCTGGGTAGTAATACTGCGATGGATTGACAAGGTCGATAATCACGTAGCCGACGGATTCGTAGCCCGTCGAGTCAGCGATGCGATACTTGAAACGGTCGAGCCCGATCTTGTGCGCGGGAGGAGTATAGACCACCGTATGGTCCGCGGAAACGGTTACCGTGCCTCCCCGTCGCGAGGTCTTGTCCACAAAAACGAGCTGGATCGGATCGCCGTTGTAGTCATGATCGTTCGCTAGTACGTCAATCTTCTTTTGGCCCGTATTGACTATCTGCAACATTTCCAAAGACGCGTAAGGCGGCAACGGAGCATCGCTGGTATCGGTGGCGATTCTCACAGGTCGGTTGTGCTCCCTGTATGTGTCCTCATGGTGCTTTCTGAATTTCACCACATGACTGCCGACAATCCGGGTCGGGCTCGGCTTGTGCCCCCCATGGGCATACATGGTCAATCCTTCCTCGTACCCGGTGAAGTGCCTTCCACGATAGGTATGGCTGAACTCGTGCAACAGAGTATGCGTTAGGATTTGTTCGCGACAGGGAATCTTGTTATACGGTTTCAACCGCGTTGACGGGTAGAAGTGGGTCGAACACACGTTCCCGCCGAGGGATGCAACAGCACCGAAATTGATATGGATGATCTTGTCTACCTTCAATTCTGGCCACACCTTCGGCCAGACCTGCCGCCCAATGTTGTTTGCAGGCCCGTAACTCCTTTCTTCGGCCGTAAGCTCGGGAAAATACTCTTCCGGTAGTTCGAGCGACTTGGCTGCCCATACCGGTGTCGTCGTTTCGTCGAAATCCTTGAAGCGGGTTGCATGAGGGCAGGTCTTCATGCCGGTTCTCACTACCACCTGTGCCGGCCTGACGTGCATACGACAATGTCCCCAATAGGCAGTTGCGACTTCCAGCCACGCCATTTCCAGCACTTCGAACAGGATCGGAATGCTGCCTTTCGACTTGAGCAGATTCTGGTAGGAAATCTCAATTCCAATCGGGATTTCGTAGATGGGCCCATCCCGGAAACCGGGTGCCGGCACCTCGATGTCCACATAGGTGTAGTAATCATCTCGGAAACGGCACTTATCCAGGTGGCGTCTGAGGATCCTCGTTCCTTCGAAATCCGTCCATTCCTGTCGTCGCTCGCCGTAGATCAAACCGCGGACCGTGCCATCCTCTCGCACGTACCCGATGGCAAACCACGTGGGGTATTCGTGTATCTTGCCGACGTAGGTCCTGTCCGGGCCATGATCGAAGGCGGGGAATTTCGCCGGATCAAGCTCCCACGGATGATCGCCCGCGGGATAGAGGAATTTGCAGTCGTGCGTGTACAGGCTGAAACGCGAATAGTCGATCGTATAGGTGGTGTCACCGTCTTTGATGACGTGCGTGAACGTCTCCGGCGTCGTGGCTTTCGGGTCTGGGAATAAGACCTTGATGTTGGGATTATCCATCGGCAGCGTGTCGATGTAGAAAAAGTCACGTCCGAGCCGGGGCGGATATCGCTCGATCCACTGATCAATCGCAGCCCTGACCTTCGGGCTCCTTCTGCCGGCGTACCTCCATATTCGTCGGGGCGAGGCCCGCCCCAGCAACGCCTCGTACTCAGGATCCGTTCTCTTCACCCGGATTCCCTTCTCTTGGGCATTCTTGAGAAACTGGGCCAACTCGTTTTCGGCCTGTTTCATTTCTGCCAACATGGCCTCCACGTGATCGTCGGCTTCGGCGTACGCCCGAACGGCCTCCATGATTTTGTCTTCCAGCCGTTGCTTCCCGGCCGCATCCCTGTCCGCTTCCGCGGCAGGCCTCGTGTCGGCATCAGCGGCGGTCAACACGGCCGCCGCAGCGAGGCACAGGGACAGCGAACAGGCGGCCGTACGCATCCGGCTTGTTCGTCGAGAGGTTTGCTTCATCGGTCAGTCTCCTTGGGTTCCGTTTTCACTCGTAGGACAGTCCGCTGGCGTTTGCCGCCGCCAGAATCGCTCGGGAGTCGTTTCTCGATGTACGGCACGGCTGCATTTCAGTCAAAGGGCAGGACCTCATTCCGGCACGTACGCTGCCTGTCGAGCGGGCCGCCAAATCACCAGTCACTCGCGAATCGCCTAAACTGCTCCTCCACACTGAGGATTTCAATCTTGGGGTCGAAGCCGCGTTTCACGGCCTCCGCCATCACGTCTTGCTTGGAGGTAAAGGACCCGAGTTCCCCGCTCTCAAACTCAAACAATAGCCATCCATCTTCGGACTTCCCCACAAGAACGCGGGCGTCGAATGCACAATGAGTAATACCGGTGATTCTGGCGGCGTCTCCGCCCGCGATCGAACCGTCATCCAGGCCATCGATCATTTCCATTTCGTAAGGGTAGACCAACGGAAACCGGAACCAGTCGCGGAAGCCCTCACCGGTAAAATAGCTCTCGTCGATCTGGTCCAGCTCACCCTCGGGAACGAACGACCTGGCGCGCTTGATGAACTGCTGCCGAACCTTCTCGTGCGCCTGGTATTCGGGTGACGAGACACAACGGCCACATGAAGAGAGCAACACGGCGAAGCAGATTGACACGTACGTTATTGTCGGCATCGTATGCTCCATTGTCTTACCCCGATCGTTAGTGTGGTGCCGGCTCCGGCCCGGGGACGCAGCTTTGCCTCTGATTTCGGCTTGGTATCCAGCTTCAGATCTGAGACCGGAAGTGGGTTGCGACAACTACTTCGGTTCCGTCTCGTCTTTTTCTTGGGCCTCAACGCGAAGGTAGGTGGGACGACCGTCATGCAGGAATCCCACTGTCTTGAATTCGTACAGCTTGCCAAGAGTCTTCTCACGATCATCGAGGAAAACCCGCACTGGATTGTGGATCGCCAGAATAGTATCGCCTTTCTTGTCAAACCGATCCGCAGGCTTCTGAATGGAGAGTATTTCGATTCCCACCAACCAGCGAGGGTCCACTCCGATTGGGACTACCTCTGCGTTGCGTCTGCCGATAGTCTCGATCCATCTTACCCTTGCAGTGAATTGTGCCTCGATTCCAGCTTCTCCCGGCACCTTCGTCTTGTAGCGTTGTACCTCATTCACATGGGCGGCGGCGTCACCGAAATTCAGGTCACGATCCACATCAATGGCATAGTAGAGGATACCGTCCATGATCTCTTCTTTGGTGACTTGCCCTCTCCGCTTCAAATCCTGGTAGGTCTTGTAGTCTGACCGCATAACCTGGGTGATCGCAGTCAAAGTGACGCCGCCTACTTGGTGTTCACGATGCTCGGCTTCGGACAAGCCCAGAAAGATCCTTGGCTCATCCTTCTGTGCCCATCGTATGGTGAAGCCGTATCGCTGACTTAGACGCCACAGCGAGGCTCCCCGCGTCATGTTGCTGGCATCAAAAGTGATCGGCGTGCCAAGGGCTTTCACGTCATCAACGGTGAAGGCGGCAGCGCCAAATTCGCTCGCCAACACATCCCTGAGCGGGATTCCATGCCAAAACACATGAAGGTTTTCGTCGAGCCAGCGGCTCCATGCTCTGGACTCGACTTTGAGGAAGTCGGCAGGCATTTCCGCGTCGGCACTTCCGGCGAACGACATTACGAGTAAAGAAGCGGTAACGAGTGACATCTTCAATCTCCCATCTCTCTCGGGTTCCGATAGCAGCGATCTATGAAAGATCGCCTTCAACTCTTGCCTTGATCTCCGCGAAGTGTTTCCTGTACACACTGAGCACGTATCGCTCGCGGTCGTGAAGACGACGGGATGGATTACGCTGCTTTACAAAAGCGGTGAACTCGGCAAGTTCGGCTTCGTTTTCGTAGGATTCGGTCATTCGTCACACCGAGTAACGTTGATCTTCTTGGCGAGTTTCTGCGAATGGCTGAAGATCATCGAGCGCCGCTGTCGGGATCTTGGTTTTAGACTGACCCGTGTATCATCTACAGACTGCTTCGTTGCAGGCTATCACGTCGCACGGCGCATCGGAAGGAATACTACCACCCCCTCTGAACTCGTTCCATGCGTTTTCTATCGAGCTCCTCTTGGGAACTTCCAACGAGGATCCTTGCGCTCTCGTCAAGGGCCTGCCGAACAAGGACGCGCTGCTCGTTCTTGGCGCGTGATTGGACGGCGCGAACGAGTTGCGAGGTATCCTTGGGGTCTTCCAGGACGGCGCCGATGGCGCCCGCCGCTGCGAGCGATAATCTTTCGGATTTGGATGTCGTCAGTCGAAGAAACGCCTTGGTCGCGTTTTTGGGTAGTGCCCCCCACAGTCCCAGCAAATTGACCGCGCCAACGCGAATGTCTTCTTCGGCGGTTTCATCCGCAGCCCGCGCTATCAAGGCCGGCACATCGCCGGCGCTCAGCGAATGGTCCGCCATGTACATGAGGTTCGCCAGCAGGATGTCAGTCAGGCGCGTACGGTCCCCGGCCACCTTAAGGAGCTCGTCGAGTGTCCGTTGATCGGCTCTCCCCCCTGCCTGCCACTTCGCTATGAGGAAACGCCGGTTTTCCGAGGACTTGGAGAACCTGACTGATAGGCGTTTGCGCGCAATCTCCGGGGTACTGAAGGGCAGGCGCGGCGACGGCTACGTATTTGTCGATCACAGCATCGGCAGAACAACCTGCATGCGCCATTCGCCATAATGCGCGGCGCCTGATGTGCCAGTCAGGACTCTTAAGGTCGGAGTCGATCTTGGCCAGTTCAGCGTCGGTCAACGTATCCACTCGATCTGGTTGCTGGACGGCCGTCGGTGGATTCGGGCCTGCCGTCTCAGGCCAGCCGCATGACGGTTCAGCCGGCACGGCCAGGACTACTGAGCACATGCATGTGTGAAATAGACAGGTGATGAGCATAATCCGATACCTCTCATTTGAGTTGATCCCTAAAGCGTTCCTGGCTTGAATCACGCGCCGCACAGCGGGCACAATCATGCCGTGTCGTTCTCCCCGGGTGGCCATTCGTCGTGTTGCAGCACCTCGATGACCAGGTGTTTTGCGTCGGTGATTCGGGAGCTGAACTCGATCTGTCGCGACTGGCCGGAATCCAAACGTTGCCGAACGTGGTAGATGGCGTTGCCGCAGACGTGATACGGGTAGCTGACAGCGTACGGCTGGCTCAAGTCGATCTCATCGACCAGTGATCCGTCGCGATCGAGCTGGCGAACCCGGTCTCCATCGACCTCCAGCACGTGACCGGCCAGGCGCGACGTTCGTCGGGCAAACCGGCTCAGCACAGCCTCGAAGACTCCCAGGATCGCGATCATCAGGCTCGCGCCCACGGCCGAGCCCAGCATTGCGTCGTTCTGAACGCCCGCGTAGACGGCGGCCAGCAAGACGACCGAAGCGATACAGCACCACAATACCAGGCGTCGCCGGCGCTCTCGCCCGAGTTCGGCCGCAAGGTCGGCGGGATACTCATAACGTCTCATGGCGTCCTTTCTCCCGTTCCGCGCTGTTGCCGAGGTCTTCCCATCACAGCGGCAGGAGGCCCACCGAGTCCGGCTTGTCGGGATCGTCGGCGACGGCCTTCTTGATCGCTTCGATGGGGCCGGTCTTCAGCGTCACGCGGCCGTAGCGGGGAATCAGCAACTCCTTTTCGCCGACGATGACCAACTGCAGATCGAAGCCCACGCCGGGCGTGAGCGTCAAGGTTCCGGCCTTGCCGTCGTAGAGCCTTGTCAATTCCGCTTTCCAACGCGAAGCGTTCCAGTCCAACGGCTGGACCTTGTCGATCTTCAGGGCGTCGATGACCGTGCGGCTGCGATCGGTCGGCAGACACCAAACACGTTGCTCGCCGCCTTCTCGATAGCAGGCGGTCACACTGACGACTTTCTTCAAAAACCCCGGCAGATCGCCTGCGACAACCCTGATTGTTGCGAGCTTCTCCCGCTCTTCGATCGCCTGCTCGCGCGAATAGACGATGTCGAGGAAGCGGTATTTCCACTGGTTGTCCAGCCAGATCTGGCCGAAACCAGACACGTCGATCAGATCGCAGCAAAACGGCGCGGAATCCACGAGTTCGTCGTCGTTGCCCCTTTGGAGATAGCTGAGGCGGACTTTCTTGTTCCCCTCGGTTGTGATCTCGATGAAGAAATCGTCCTTGGCCAGCTTTCGCTGCTTCAGCGGCAACTCGACGTCGTCCAAGACACCGACAAGTTCGGCCACTTGATCGGGATCGGTGACCGGGAGGATCCGGGGTTTGCCTCTCACCTTGGCCGGAAAGTGGAAGGCGGTGGCCGCGGAGAGCAGCTCGCGGAACTCCCGCTCGCCTTCGAGTTGCCGCTCGGTCAAGGGGTTCTCGGCCAAGATGTCGATCGTTCGCCCGTCGATGCGGCTGACGTGCCGGTTGACCGCCTCGATGAACGACGGCTCCACGGTGAATCGGCCCAGCTTGAAGCCGGAAATCTGCTTCTCGTTGAGGAAGGTGCCGAGGAATTGGCTGCCGTCCTTGGAGATGAGTGTGAAGTCACTGCCCCGGGACTGCCCGGTCCAGTCGGGTTCATGCTCGAGAATCTTCAACGCCTGCTGGATCTCGTCAAGCGCCTTCCGCTCCCGAATCCAGGTTGCCCGTAATCCCCCGCCCGAGTCGTATTTCACTTGGAGACTCGCGATCCCGGCCGTCAGCGATCGCCTCGAAGGGGCCACGTACGGCGGCGGTCTGTCTTCCGGGCGAACCGGCAGGAACTCCATCAGGTCGACCTTCCTGCCGGTTCGCTGCGTCAAGTGCCGATTCAACGCAACGATGAACGCGCGGTCGACGTAAACGGCGTTTCCTTCCAGTTCCAGGTAGTCGTCATCCATCACTTCCACCCGCCGCGTGGTGCCGTCTTTCTTCTGAAACGTGATCCGGGTCGACACCTCCAGACCAATCGGATGGTTGTTCCAGATGCTGCGGATCTTCAATCGAGCGATCAGTGAAGCTACCGTCTTGGGGTCGTCGATCAGATAGGTCTTGGGTTTGCCCGGACCGTCGCGCCTCTGCTCGACCGTGATGGTCCGGACGTCGGTGAAGGGATTTGCCTCCCAGGTAAGCACTGTTTCGGCAATACTCGCGCTGGTCAGTAGCGGCACCAACAGCGCTAACAAACCGGCCGGCCACCAGCGGGCCTTCTCGTGCGATGGAGAAACCCCCAAGACATTGCGGACGCGACCAAGTAGTGTCATCTTTTCACCTCCTATGGCCATCCCCAACACCGGCCGTACAGAATCGGCTCGACGGCGGGCCGCCTGTTCTAGTGCGGTTGCATAGACTACTCGTTTTCCAGTGGCTTCCACGGCCAACTCGTCGCAGCACATCTCCCGCTCGCTGCGAATCCGCCGCGACAGCCACCAAACGATCGGGTGATAGAACAACAGCGTCTCGACCAAACGCTGAAAGAGATTCGCCCAAAGGTCCCAACGTCGAACATGGGCCAGTTCATGGGCGATGATCGCTTCGAGAATCTCGGGCGTCATCCCGGTTAGCCATCCGGCCGGCAGTAGAACAACCGGCCGCAACACACCCACCACCACGGCCTCACGAATCTTCTCCGAGCCGAACACCGACGCGGCCGATCGCAGTCCGATCCGCCGCCCGAGTTGGGCCACGCAAGCGGCCAACTCCGCGGTGATCGGCCGCCCACTTCGCCGAATCCGATGCGCGCCCAACTGCCCCAACAGCAACCGACCGGCCAGCAGAAACACACCGACAATCCAACCGATCAGCAAGTACGGATGGATCGGCCGAATGTAGTCGGCAACTGCGCTGTTCGGCTCGGCCGTCCCACCTGAGTCTGCCGGCCGGCCGGCAGATGCGGCTTGTGGTGCAACCGTGTTTGAGGAAGAGGGCTGCCGTCGGAGTGCGTCGAGTGTCGCGATCTCCTCCGGCGTCGAGTCCGATGCCGCGGTCCGTTCTGACGACCTCTCCAACACGATAAACGTTATCGGCGGGCAGAGCGCCATCAGCAGCATGGCGAAGAGAGAAATCGCATACCGCAAATGCGCACCACGCACGCGAAACAGCCAGAACAGGGCCAACATCATCGCCGCAATCCCCAGTCCCTGCCACAGGAAATGCAGCAGCGTCCAGGTTAGTCGTTGCCAGACGGGTTGGCTGAGCACGTCGAGCAGCGGCATTGCTATTCTTCTCCCGAGCGTTGGCGATACTCGTCGATCGTCTCGCGGATCTTCTCGATCTCCTCCGGCGACGGAGCAGACCGGTCGAGCAGTCGGACGATCATGGCGTTGGCCGAGCCCTCGAAGGCCCGCCCCACAAGATCGTTGACCATCTCGCCAAGCGTCTTTTCTCGCCCAACCGCCGCCCGATACAGGAACGCTCGACCCTGCGGCTGACGAGCAAGCAACCCTTTGTCGGTCATCACGCCCAGCAGACTCATCACCGACGTGTAGGCCCGGCGGCGCTGGTGATTGAGGATTTCCATCACCTCCCGAACGGTTGACGGCCCTCGATCCCAGAGGATCTTCAGGACCTCCAACTCGCCGGGCGTGGGATGTTCGTGTTTGGGTCGGGGCATGACAAGTCCCTGATGGCTTGCGGCAGCGTATTCGCTCTTTGGTGAAACTATCAGCATTCTACTGCTTAATCGGTAGATATCAACGGTAAAAACAGTAGACAGGCCGATTCTCCCAGAGGGTGGGTCGTTGGCAGCTCGCTGGCTAGATGGGCTCCCGGTCACCCGAGAATCTAACGCAATATTTCTTGGGAATAGTCGGCAATTCAAGAAACGGCCGTTCTCAGAAGAGTCGCGAGAACCCGGGATTGACACGATGGCGGTTATGGGTGACCCCACACGGACCTTTTGTGGGCGTTACCGAGTCTCCGCAGGCTCCTGCACTGCCGGCGAAGGTTGCTCTTCGGCCAGCGGCTTGGAAACGTACTTGGCGCGTACGGACTCGACCGCGGCCGATGATGGCATCTCTGCGGTGACTTTCAACAGATTAACCTTGCGGTCGACGATCTTCTCGCCGTCCCAGGTCAACGTCAACTCTCCGATGCATTTGCCAACTCCGCCGCTGTGCTGAATCACCGTCTGCGTCTCGGCGTCGAAGTCGAGTTCCGCGATTCGCTTGTGGTTGTGGCCGCCGAAGATCACGTCCACACGCGGCAGAGCACGGGCCAGCTTGCGGTCGGCCTCGACGCCAACATGCGTCAGCAGCGCGATCACGTCGACTTGCCGATCCAACTCGGCCACCACGACGCCGAGCGACCCGCCGATCGGGAGGATTTCCAGTAGCTTGTCCTTCCGCTGGGTCGAGATTGGTGTGGCCGTGCCGATGATCCCAACCGTGATTCCTTCGAGTTTGAAGATGCGAAACGGTGCGGCTTGACGCGGCTTGATCTCGTCCGGCCATCGGCAGTTGGCCGCCACCATCGGCAGCGAGTGCGCGTCAATCAACTCAGCCAGCCGGCTGGT
This sequence comes from uncultured Pirellulaceae bacterium, assembly GCA_964623055.1. Classification (GTDB taxonomy): domain Bacteria; phylum Planctomycetota; class Planctomycetia; order Pirellulales; family Pirellulaceae; genus JADHUC01. Next base: position 9,724 of record CAZURK010000044.1, on the reverse strand, counting down.
GCCGAACGAGTAATCGTGGTTGCCCGGAATCACCGCATCGTACTTGCAGACGCCGAGCATGGCGGCCATCGCTTCGCCGCGGGTGTTCAAGTCGGTCAGATCGCCCTTGTTGAACCAGTCGCCCGTATCGACCAGCAGGACGTTGGGCTGTTCCTTCTTTCGGGCCTCGACAAACCCGGCGATTTGCGCCATTGGCGCGGAGTGCTCGTGCAGGTCGGACGTGTGATAGAACGTAACGGTCGTGGTCTTCGCGTCTTCTGCCGCACAGACGGTGGCCGCCGCAGAGAGGATAACCAGCAGCGAGAAAAAGAGACGTTTCATGGTGTTTTCTTTGTGTCATTGAGGGTGAGGTAAGCGTTCGAGCCCCGGCGCACGTAATGGGCGAACTCGAACGCAACACGTTTCAGAATACCAACCGTTTGAAGGATTGCGAGGCTGAGTCGCCTGCAAACATCAACGTTCCCTCCGAGCATCTGGTCGTAAGACGCCGTTCGGCCAAATTGTTTGCATTTGTTTGGAGAGCTTTTGGACCAATTCCCGATTCTCCACAAGGTTGGCAATGTTGATGTTCTCGTCGGGATCGCTTTGCTGATCGTATAGCTCGATTGCTCTCAGTTCTCCGGCTACTCCAGCCTCGTGGACCCAATCGTGCCACTGCACGTGGCGGAAATGCCTGAAAAATGAGACGTGTTAAGACACAGAAAAACTTGCAGGGTTCCCGTAGGGCTCTTGGCCGGAACCAAGCCAGAAAGGACCCAAATGGTATGTATTGGCCTCGTGTTCGTCAATTCCCAGTATCGTCCGTGTGGCCTTTCGTTTGCCCCCCGCATATAATGGGCCCAGCAAGTAGCCAGCTCGCCATGTTGAGTTCCCGGCTGTCTTGCCTGCACTCCGTTAGCCACCGAGACACCATGGCACTTAAGAAGCGATTTCAGAGTTTCATAAGCTCCACCTATGCGGACCTGCGCCCTGAGCGGGACGAAATCGCGAATGCAATCCAAGCAATGGGGCATTTCCCAGCGGGGATGGAGTTGTTCGGCTCGGACGCCGAGGACAGCTGGACGGTGATTGAGCGAACGATTGACCTGTCGGATTACTTCGTGCTCGTCTTAGCCGGAAGATACGGGACGCTCAGTGAAGTCGGCGTGAGTTTTGTCGAACGCGAATTTGATTACGCATCATCCAAGGGTGTGCCGATCCTTGCGTTCATACACGAAGACATCGATAAACTCCCAGCCGGAGTGGTAGAAAAGACGGCAAAGGCCCAACGGCTGCTACGAGCATTCCGCAAAAAGGTGACTGACACGCACCAAGTCACGTTTTGGCGTGACAAGTCTGATTTGAGCACGAAAGTTGTTGCTTCATTGGCAAAGGCAATTGCGATAATCCCTCGTCCCGGTTGGGTCCGCGGCGATATTGAAATGGAAGTGCAGAGCCTGAAATCAGAGAAATACGAACTGGCACAACGTGTTCATCAACTTGAGCAAGAAATCCGCGTGAAGAACGCGCAGATTGACGCAAGTGCTGCTTCCGATGCGGGCCCGACTCCGGCGGCGTCCGTACCGGTAACGCTCAAGTGGAACAAATGGACGTATAACGCGGAGGTTGATATGCCGTCGTTGGCGGCCTGGCTCTACTCTTTTCAGCTACGAATTCATTCAGCACACAGCTTTGCGTTTGCGGCGTATTTGTCGGCCCTCTCAAGCGATGCGATGTCGCGCAACAACCTTTCCCATCCCGGCGTTGGCCCCAACGGCGTCCTACGCATTTCAACGCACAACTGGGCTTTCACAGAGGCTGAGTCACTTTCGCCCGAATCATTGGCAGAAATCGCTACCTCGGCTATGGCCAGCGGCTTGATCATCACCGACGATCCTCGCGCCGAGGCGTTTCAGGAATACTGGAAACAGCACACTTTTTCTGGTGCGAGCCCAGAGGTGTTTGCGACGATCAACGACTCCTGTTGGATGAACTGTGCCCGTCACTACACCAACCTTCCGGTCGAAATGCGACCGGAGTTGAACCCAGAGAATATGGCAAGCTGGTCCAATTGGGCCGCTAAGAAGAACATGCATGGAAGTGACGGGCGGGGCGCAGTCTGAATTCAAAATCGCTGGCCGCCCTTCGCTTTCTTGCGGGGCTGGATGCACTTGGGGCAGGTCAGCGGGGCGGCGGCTGTGTGGTAGATGAGTAGGGTGTCGATCGCGTCGCCTTTCGACTTGGCTCCTGTCACCACGGCGATGGCGGGGCCGCCGCCGTGGGCTTTTCTCGCTCCACGTTTGCCGTCGCTAGCTAGCAACTCTTTGGCGAGCGTGTTGAGTTGGTCTCCCAGCTCCGGGCGCAAGTCGTCCACAATCACAAACAGTACGTTTGGCCGCTCTGCGGCAGAAGACGATCCAGCCGCAATAGCGATGATGGTGAAGAAGCCAAATAGCCCTATCGACAAGAAGACTCGAAACATGTGATTGACGCCTCCAGGTAACGGAACGACCTATAGACCATTGATCATTCACTCTCCGGGATGAGGGCCCGGGCAGTGCGATCATCGACGATGAAGTGCCCAAGAGGTTTGTCCTGTGAGTCGGTTATGAGCCACACTGCACCTGGGCGAGTTCTCTGACGCTTGCGCTGGCCGGGAGCGACGGCGCCGTAGGGTTTTGGCTTTCCTTGGCGGTCCATCCAGTGGAGATTGACTGGATCCCTGCGCTCGTTGAAGAAGACAACGTCGAACGGGTCGCCATCCGGCTTCGAGGCCGGCGCCGGTGACCCGGCAGCCGCGTGCCACTTCAGTTTCGGCAGCGATTCGTCCGTGGGCGGCACCCGTGGTGCAAATGTCTGCGGTGCCAGTGCCCGAAATTCCTCCAGCCTGGCCGCGTGATCCGCGGCGGCCCCGAGGTTCGTCCATTCATAGGGATCTTGTTGGCAGTCATAAAGCTCTTCGTCACCGTTCGCGTAGTGGATATACCGCCAACGCTCCTCACTGAGCCCATAACTGCCGGGTTCAGACAGGTACGTAATGGAAACGTGAGGCCAGTCTGCTTTCGGGTTTCTGAGGAGCGGAACGATACTGGGCCCGTCGTTGTCCGGCTTATGTGGCAGACCGGCCAGTTCAGTCAGTGTTGGGAACAGACTTAGAAGATTGACCGGCCATGCGCAGGTGCTTCCAGGGCGCGTGCCGGCTGGCAGTCCCGAAGTTCCTGCGGGAACTCGCACAATCAGCGGAACACGAGTGCAGACTCGCCAAGCCGTGAACTTCTGCCAGTGCTGCTTCTCGCCCAGATGCCAACCGTGATCGCTCCACAGCACGACGATCGTATTGTCGCGATTCGGACCGCTTTCGAGCGAGTCGATAACGCGACCGACCATGGCATCGGCAAATGCGATCGACGCCAGGTAGCCCCGAATTCCCTCCTTCCACTGCTTGTGGGCTCGGATATGGGCGAAATAGCGATTGGGGCCGCGACGCTTACCGGCGGGGGGAAGATCATCGAGATCATCCTCCTTGTAGCCCGGTGGCAGTTGAATGTCCTCGATGGGGAAAAGATCAAAGTACTTCTTCGGAACAAACCACGGCTCATGGGGCCGATAGATGCCGCATGCCAGGAAGAACGGCTTGTCGTGCCGTTTCCGAAGTTGTTCACCGATCCATTTCGAGACGAGCCAATCGCCGCCAAACTCCTCGTCCGTCGCATCCAGCGGTCCCCAGTCGGTTTCGACATACTGCCAAGGGCCACCGCGAGGCAAACTGACAGGCCGTTGTTCCGGATACAGAGTACGAGGAAACGGATCTTCCGTCTCCTTTGCCGGGTAGTATTCATCCCACGATTGTGCATCGATGAAGTAGTGCAGAATCTTCCCAGACCCACCCGCCCAGTAGCCGTGAGTAGCGAAATATTTCGGCAACAGCTCGGCATCAGGGAGGATTTGCCGCATCTTCTGACGGTTGTCATACAGACCGGACTTGTGCGGCGAGATTCCCGTCATGATGGCCGTGCGTGAGGGATTGCAGGCGGGGGCCGGACAATGGGCATTCGTGAACAGAACTCCGCTGGCCGCGAGCCGATCGATATTCGGTGTCTTCGCCTGAGGGTGCCCGCCGAGGCAGCCCGTCCAGTCATTGAGATCATCGACAGAGATGAACAGCACATTGGGATGCTGCGGCTTGTCGGCCGACGCATCCCGCGCTGTCGCCAGCATGACAACGAGCACGGTCAACGCGAGGCTCACATGTTCCCGAGAGGTGTTCATCGTTTTCCCAATTTATTTGTAGGGTCGCCGTCATTCCGTGGCATCTGGCTCGCTTGGCTCTTTCCCAAGGGCTTTCGCAAATGCCTCGGAACCGCCCAGCACCGGCAGCTCGATGGATGTTGCGTCCAGGTCGACCGTCAACTCCGTGCCCGGCGTGGGCCAGAGCGTGAAGTCGCGGTCGCTCGAGAAAATCATCAGGCCAATCTGCTGCCCTTTAGGGATGATCTGGTCGTCCGGCTGGAGATCGAAGCCCATTTCGTAGAACTGGCCCGGCACGAGGGTTTCGCTTTCAGTGAGCGAGCGATGATTCTGAGGATCGGCCCAGCCGCGCGTGATAATATTGTCCGTAATCTTTGCGTTCCTGGACTCGTTCCACGGCAGAGATACAAGCCAGACCGACAAGTTGGCGGCGGGTTTGCTGCTAGCTAGTCGGATGGTGATACGCGGAGTGCCTGACAGGTGAACCGCTTCAGTCAGCTTCGAGGTCACGTAGATCAGGCGATGTTCTGTCCATTCGGCCTTTGCCAGTGCGGCGCCGCTAAACGAAAAGTTGTCTACCAGCGTTTCGGTGCCCTGCTTGGGCATCGAGACGGGGCTGAGCCGTCCCTGCTCCGGGCTGCCGCCGACAAGATACAGCGAGACAGGAGACGCCCCAGGGTTCGGGTAGTCTTCGTAGGCAGTCGGTTTGGCTCTATCGGCGTTCTCGCGAGCAATCCAGACCCGCGAGTCTTTCTCGACGCCGTTTTCGACGCCGTGCAGATAGCGAGTAAACCATCGATTCATCATCTTCATCGGAGGCGCCCCACCATGACCTCCCTGGTGGAAGTACGCCTGGACCGGGACGCCTTTGGCTTTGAGCGCTTGATAGATTCGCACGCTGTGTTCCGGCATGACGTTCCAGTCGTTGAATGCGTGGGCCATCAACGTGGCGGCTTTCATCGGGACCAGGTCGTTAAGATAGTCTCGACCAGCCCAGAAGTCGTTGTAGTCGCCGGTCACCCGATCGAATCCATTGGCCATCTCTTTGTCCCGAACAGTGCAGTCGCAGTGCTCGCGTTTTTCTGGATTGCCGCTGTGGATGTAGTCGTAGAGGCAGTCGATGTCCTCGCCCATATATCCGTACGGGTGGCGGACCAATCCATGGGAGCGATAGTAGTGGTAGTACGACGTATTTGGCGCGATGGGAATGATCGCTTCCAGGCCGTCGACGCCGGTGGTCGCAGCGGCCAGTGGGATCGTCCCGTTGTAGGACGTGCCTGTCATTCCTACCTTTCCGGTAGACCAGTAGGCGACAACCTCTTCATCGCCGTCGGGCGTGGTGTATCCGGGCGCGCGACCGCCCAGCCAATCAATAACGGCTTTCGGCGCGAGCGATTCGTTGTCACCGCCGACGGTGGGGCAACCTTGCGAAAGCCCAGTTCCTGGCGACGACGAGTGGACGACAACAAAGCCACGCGGCACCCAGTCATTTAGATGCGACTTGGAGATGATGGGACGCACGCCCCTGCGTTTGAACGGAGGAGCCACCTTTCGCTTCGGCGGAGTGGCGCCGAGTTCGTGCCGAGGGTTCCAAAAGTACTCCTTCACTTTTGGAATGGTCCCCGCGAAGTAAGGGCTCGACACGTAGATCACCGGGAGTTTGAGCCCCTCGGACTCGGTTTGCCGAGGCCGGGTGACGGCCACGTGCATGCGGTCTGGTTTGCCATCATCGTCGGAATCGAACTCCGTTTCGACCCAGAGATCGTGGCGGACCCACAAATCGGGGTCTTTGAATTCAGGAACGATCTGCGCTTCACCGTCCTTGATGACGGGAACTGCTGGCCTCTCACCTTGTGCTCCCGTGCAAATGCTAGTGAATGACAGCGCCAAAATGCCGACACACACGAGTAGCGTTTGCTGGCGGCGTAATGGATGCTTCGCTTGCGAGTTCATAGGTGTCATCTCCTCGATGCAGTACCAGGTTCTGTCGTGGCGATCGTGAAACCGGAGGGTCTTAGGAAAAACGGGGAATCAACCTTGTGTTCTCCAGGACAGTGTCAGCAGGACGTCCCCGCGATTTCGGAAGATCGCGTGCCGACGTTGACGCCGCGAGGAACTTAGTCCGGCGGTTGCGGTAATGTATTCCACATCTGACGGCTGAGTCTTGCAAGCAGGGGTTTGTTTTCCGCTTGGCCAGCAATGTTCGTGTTTTCAGCAGAATCGCTCATGTGGTCGTACAACTCGGTGGCAACAACGTCGCGCGTTCGGCGGTCGATCCATTCGACGTAGCGATACCGATCGGTCCGCATGGCGTAACCTGCGTAGTTGCGGCCCTGGTGGCGGCGCGGAAACTGGCTGAAGGCGGCAGTCTTCCACGGCTGATTGGGATCGTCGAGCAAGGGGGCCATGCTCTTGCCCTCCAGATGGTCAGGAAGCGGCAGCCCGGCCAACTCGCAGAGCGTGGGATAGATATCCAGAAACTCCACCAGTGCGTCGCTGGTTTGCCCGTTAGCCTTGGCACCGGGAGCGGCGATGATCAGCGGTGAACGCGTGTCGATTTCGTAGTTGGTCTGCTTGCACCATCCGTTGTGCTCGCCCAGCTTCCAACCGTGGTCGCCCCAGAGCACGACGATCGTATCGTCCTCCAGGCCGAGTCGCTTCAATTCCTCTATCAGCCGGCCAATCTGTGCGTCCACGAAACTGACCGATGCATAGTAACCGTGTTTGAGCCGTCGACGCTGGGCCTCGGTCAGGCTACCCATGAAAGGGCTCGGTGCATCTTTGATGTCCATGCAATCCATCAGTTCGTACATTCCGCCCATCGACCTATCGCCGAAGGCTACGGCTGGCATCCCCTTGGGTAGAAAGCCGTTCGCCGCCATGGGAATCTCGGCTGGATCATAAAGATCCCAGTACTTCCTGGGCGGCGTCCAAGGGAGATGGGGCAAGATGAATCCCACAGCGAGAAAGAACGGTGACTGCTGGGCGTCCGCCTTCCGTAGATGTTCCAGAGCAAGATCCCCCAAGGCGCCGTCGAACCGACGATTGTCGGGCACGTCTTCGATGTCCGTGGCCGGGCCACGAATTCGATTGCCGATTTGCCGCTCGGTCATTCCCGCCCGCCGGGCCTCGTCCCGAGCCCGCTTCAGACGCTCTTGAGTCTCCTCCGAATGCCAAGCGTACCCCTTGGGCTTCGGCTGCTCGGGGATCGTCCAAGATTCCGGATCCGGAAACGGATTGTGGAAGATCTTTCCCATCCCCACGGCGTAGTAGCCGTTCTGCTTGAAGTGCTGCGGCAGTGTGACCACGTCGGGAACGGTGTCTCGAAACTCGGTTACCAAATCCCAAACTTTGGCCGAATCCGGCCGCAGCCCTGTCAGCAGACTGACTCGCGAAGGATTACAGACAGCCTGTTGGCAGTACGCTCGTGAAAAGGTCACGCCCTGCTCGGCAAGCGCGTCGATGCTTGGTGCGATGATCTCTCGCACGCCGTAACAGCCCAACTCGGGCCGCAGATCATCCACCGCAATGAACAGCACGTTTGGCTTAGCATCACCGCCGTCCGATGCAGCGACTATCTTGTCAGGTGTCACCAGTACCATTGCTCCGATCAACGCGGCCAGGACCTGCGTTCGCTGTTGCACAAGGCGGATGATGAGCGTCAGAACCATTGGGTGGCTACCTCTTGCAGTTGACGCGGAAGGTTTCTTAGATCCTACAATCCCTCGTCCGGATGTCGCAAGAAGGCCAATGGGCTCAGAGAGCGATCTTACGTAAACTATGGGATCCTCGTTTCGTCCGAGAAAAGGTCGCCATGATCAGCATCTTCAACGACGTCATTGGCCCCGTCATGCGCGGGCCGTCCAGTTCTCATTGTGCTGCCGCTTTGCGCATCGGCAGATTGGCTCGCGACCTGATGGACGGTGACATCGCGGAAGTCCTGGTCGAGTTCGACCGCAACGGGGCGCTGGCCACGACGCATGAGAGTCAAGGATCGGACATGGGTCTGTTCGGCGGCCTGCTGGGATGGGAGGCCGATGACGAACGGCTGCCCGATTCGGCAAAGGCAATTCGAGAGGCAGGTGGCCGCGCACAGATCACGATCGTCGACTCCGGCGATCCGCATCCCAATACCTACCGGCTGACGCTGCGTAATGCACGGGACCAACATTCGCTGGTCGCTGTCTCCACTGGCGGCGGCATGATGGAGATCATCGAAATCGACGGGCTTCCCGCCTCGATCGGCGGCGACTATCGAGAAACTCTTGTCTTCACTACGAGCGATGGCGACGCGGTAGTAAATGAACTTGCCGAGGTATTCGATGCGGACGAAATCCTGCTTCGCCAATCCGGGGACAAACAACTGGTACAAGTAAAGGCCCAACAGTTCGTCGGCGAGGCGACGTTGGCAAGCCTGCGGGCGACATCGGCAATTCGCAGTGTCCATCGCTTGGCGCCCGTTTTGCCTGTGATGTCGCGGAAGAACCTGACGGTGCCTTTCTCCACTTGCGAGGAGATGTTTGACCATGATGGCGAGAGGGAGTCACCACTATGGCAACTGGCCGTCGAGTACGAAACGGAACGAGGCCAACTGGGCGAGGACGAAGTCCTTGCTCGCATGACCGAGATCGTTCGCATCCTACGTCGTTCGATTCAGCAGGGAATCGACGGTACGGAGTATCAGGATCGCATACTCGGCCATCAGAGCGGTGTCTTCAAGTCGCGAATGGATTCGGGTCGGTTGCTGGATACCGGCGCGCTGAACCGGATCGTGCTCTACATCACGGCGTTGATGGAGGTGAAGAGTTCGATGGGTATCATCGTCGCGGCGCCGACAGCAGGAGCATGCGGCGCGCTGCCCGGCGCATGCGTGGCGGTGGCCGACGAACTGAATCTACCCGACGAACCCGTCGCCAAGGCCATGTTGGCCGCCGGCTTGATTGGCGTGTTCATCGCCACCCGTTCAACGTTCGCCGCGGAAGTAGCCGGTTGTCAGGCCGAATGTGGTGCCGCCGCCAGCATGGCCGCCGCCGCGCTTGTGACGCTGGGTAATGGTAGCACATCGCAGGCGATTGCGGCCGCGTCGATGGCGTTGCAGAGTTCTCTCGGCATGATCTGCGATCCGGTGGCCAGCCGCGTGGAGGTGCCTTGCCTGGGCAAAAACGTCCTGGCTGCAAGCAACGCCCTGTCCTCCGCCAACATGGCGCTGGCCGACTATGATGCCGTCATCCCCCTGGACGAAGCGATCGAAACGGCCGACCAAGTTGGCCGAAGCCTGCCGCGCGAACTGCGATGCACGGCGCTGGGGGGCCTCGCGGTGAGCAAGACGGCCCAGGGGATTGCGGCTCGGTTGGCCGAGGGGAAAGCGATGCACTAGCACCTCGCGTCTCTTGCTCTTGTAGGTTGGGCATTCCTGACGCGCCCGACAAAACTCGTGGGATAGGCTTCCAGCCTGTCGGAAGTATGGAAAAACGACAGGCTGGAATACTATCCCACG
>CAZURK010000043.1:0-68193 GCA_964623055.1 uncultured Pirellulaceae bacterium | reverse complement strand
GAAGTTCTGTACCACACCGCCGCATAAGACCTTTCGGCATGGCAGTCGCGCCGGATGGCAACGTAGTCTGGGGCGACCTTGACAAATTCACAGACGACTCGGAATCCGACATCCGGGGATCGCGTCTCTGGGTCCCGTCTCGATCGGCGCGCACACCGACAATCCCTTGGCGCAGTCAGAAAGCTTCCGCCGCGAACAACTCGTTGGGTTCCCTTTAGGGGGCCCTGCGGATCTACTAAGACAGGAGCCCCGCTATAGTACGGCCCGTACCAATCATGGCACCACTCGTAGACGTTGCCATGCATGTCATACAGCCCATACGGATTTGGCGCATACCGGGCAACCCCTCGTAACGCGCTCTCCTGGCCATCGGAGCGCTGGGTATTAGCGAGCGAGTGGTGCAACTTGTTTCCATTCGCGAAGCGAGTAATGCTTCCGCCACGACAAGCTCGCTCCCATTCGGCTTCCGTAGGCAACCGGTACACTCGGCCGCTCTTCTGTTCTTCTGGCAGCGACGAAAGCAGCCTGCAAAACTCAACCGCTTCATTCCACGAGACGTTGGTAACCGGATAGTCAAGGGTTACCTGCTTACTTAATGTCTCCATACCTGCCATCTCTTTGTCAACGACGCTGGCGTACTGCTCACTTGTGACTTCACAACCGGAAATATGATATGGGCGGCGAATCGCGACACGATGCCGAGTCTCGTCTTCGACGGCACTGGCAATCGAGCCCATGTAGAATTCGCCTGGAGGAATCCTTACCAGCTTCATGCCGACAGAGTTCTCGACAATGGCCGTTTCCCACTCGTCGCTGACACCCGCGCCCGGCCAAGCGGCAATGCGCTTACATTCCAAGAGGATTCCGTCAGAGTCGTCAAAGGATTCCGGACGCTCTTCTATCCGATCGGCACGGCCTCCATTGAAACAGACCGTCAACCGATCTCCTTCCAGCCGATAGATCGCAAGCACTTTCATGACCATCCCCGAGTCCTCGAACGTTGCCGTCGCTGACTTCGGTGACGTGGTCTGGTCTAGTTCAAATGCGAGATAGATGTCATCTTTTTCTTCGGTTCGAAGAATCACCCGTTGTCGTCCAAAGCGGCGGATGATCAGCTCCGCGGACCGTGTCTTCGAATCGAGCAGCGTGCGGCCGTTGGCCGTCAGGGTTTCAATCGACCACCGACCGGCAAGTCGGGACCATTCATCCGCGGCAGCGACATTAGCGACCAGAACGGCGAGAATTGCCAGTCCTCGAACAGATTTAAGAAGCATCGCCAGAATCCTCCCGGTGATTCGTAATGCCTTCGTGCAAGTGTCGCTAGTCAAGAAGGAACTGTTGTTTCTCGTTCTCGGTGAGTTCCCTGCCTGCAATGCGTGCCGACATGCGGGCTAGGTCATGGGGGTCCAACGGCTGTACCTCACAGTGCCTGACTCCGTAGAATCTACTGGGACGTTTTCGGATGCAGCACAGCCAGCCCGTCGCCGAAATAAAGGAGGCGTGTTCATAACCTCTAAGAATGACCGGCTTATCCAATGTGTCCTGCGACTTCAGATCCCAAAGATGGGGTTCCGCGTCCTCCGCGTTGGCAATGAGCCATCTTCCGTCTGCTGAAAGCTGCAGCCAAGTGCGTCCGCTATCTCGATCATGCAAGATTTCACACGACGCGTGCAAGTCGCTAGAAGTCAAATCCCAAATCCGAATGTCACCGTCAAACGCCGAGGTCAGCAAACGATCGCCTGCGGAATCAAACAAGATCCAGCAGATCTCATTCTCGTGTCCAACGAGACGGTGTGGCGTTCCAAACGGTTTCCCGGACTTCAGCGCATAGAGGTACACTTCGTGTTCCGCATCGAGCGTGGTACCGGTGGCTACGGCCACGAAATCGTTAAACGGGCTGAATGAGACCTTTTCGATATTGATCTCTCGATGCCGGATCCGAAAGTTCGACTCATTCGGATCCTCAGCAAGCATGTCCCAAACCAGAACGGTATCGCGGACAGGTATGGACAGCCAACGTCCGTCAAAACTCCAAATTGAAGCGTTGTTACCCGACAAGACCTCGCACGAAACTGGGCTCTCCTCGAACGGGACGTCCCAATACTGTGCCGTGTCCTCATACATGTCGTAGAGTACCAACCGCGAGGAATCGGCGTTGAATGCAAAACTCAACAGCGGGTCGTCAAGAACCGCATGTTGCTTTGGGGTACCGCTGTTCAAGTCCCAGATGATCAACTTCGACGTGCGCTTGCCACCCTCTGAAGCTTCTGATCGGGACTTGGATGCTACCCAGCGCATGTCTGGACTGAACTCGATGGATGAGATTCGATCGGGGTGTGCGTTGATTAGCTGTTGCTTTGTCTTGAGCGGTTGCTTTGAGGTGACGTCGAAGAAAGACAGCGTGCCGTCCGTCATTCCTGTCGCGAGCCAACGACTACCTGCCATCTGCATCGTCGAGAGTTCGGATTGCAGATCCACGCCGTGGTGTCTGATGTCGTTGTTGCTAAGTTCCCACAAGGAGATCCCGCTGTAGGATTGGCCGACGAGCCAGCGGCCATCACTGCTCGACCGCGCATATTTTGCTGGATTGAAGTCTCCGGCGAGGCTGTGTGTGCCTGTTTCCAGTCCGGCGTAGCGCCACCGACGAATTGTATGGTCGGACGAAGCGGAGAACAGCCAACGTCCATCCCCGCTGAAACTGAGTGCGGTGATGGTTCCCTCGTGCCCCCGGAGAACCGCGGATGTTGCCTTGTCGTTGGCAATGTCCCAGATCCGGATGGTATGGTCGCTGCTTCCCGTTGCGATCGTGTCTCCCGACGGGGCGATCGCAATGCAGTCGACGCCAGATGCGTGCCCGACAAGGACTCGGCAAGAGGCAGGCGATGATTCGAGATCGCTCCACACACGGACTGTGCGGTCCGAACCAACAGAAACCAGTCGCCCATCGGGAGTGAATCGGAGGTCGTCGATTAGGTCCCCGTGCCCCGTGAGTTTCCTCGGCTCGGTGTTCGCGGCGAGTACGTCCAGGTTCCACAGGCAAATCGTGCCTTCCTCGTCTCCGGCCGCCAGATATCGATCATCGCTCGACACCGTGGCATGCCGTAATGCGTAGGTGTGTTTGTGGAGTATCAAGCCATCTCGCGACTGTGTCATCTGGTCAAGTTCCCAAACAGTGCAAGACCGATCAGCGCAAGTTGCTATCAAGAAGCGTGAATCATTCGTAAACACGAGCGACTCGATCGGGAACCTGTCGGCGTCGGCGGAGTACCCCTCCAGCACAATTGCCTCCTGAGGCAGCACGCCGCCCGAGAATTGCCACAGCCGCACGTATCCGTCGAGGCTGGCGGACGCGAGCCACTTGCCATTCTTACTAAACTCCACGTGTTCGATGTAACTGTTGTGAAACCGCCGCGTGCGACTTGACGCACCGGGATCGTCGTAATTGAGAGTGAGCAGGCTCATCGAACCATCCGTGCTGGCCGCCGCCAAATATCGGCCGTCGGGGCTCAAGCCTAAATCGGTAATACGCTCCAAATGTTTGGCGACGATGGTCGGCGGCGCGTCATTCCCAAGATTCCACGCTCGGACTGTGTCATCAGCACCGCAACTGAACAACCATCGATCGTCTGGGCTGATAACTAGGCAACCGACTCCTCCCTCGTGGCCTGTTAGTGGTGTACCGCCGATCTCAGTCAAAGCGTCTCTTAGGTTCTGATGAGCATCAGTGGATTTGGCCCCAGCGGACGAGACCCGGAAGGCTTCATTTGCCAACAATAGGCTGCGTTGAGGATGTGTCATCCGGCATCCTCGAGAAGCCAGAGCCACCTGTCGAGAGAGAGAAGCTATTCGCTCCTGCTCTTTGCGCTCACGTTCCTGTTCAACGGGAGTCGCCCGACGAAATGTCTCTCGGAACATGAAGTCCTCTTTGCCAGGCCCCAGTAGCCCCCAGTGCGGCTGAACCCTCATGCGTAGTGAATCCCGGTCCGCCCCGTTCGATTCGGTCGTCTCTGGATCGGTACCCGGGCCGGAAGCACGACTGGTCATCTGGCTTGCCAGTTGCTTGAACGAAAACGAGTGGTCGCTCCGTTCCGAATTCGCCCTCTTTTTCAGAACGTCAAGAAAATGCCACGTGAAAGGAGATAGCTCTGACTCTAAGCGGCCATCGAAAGCGAAGTCCGTCGGTCGGGCGGCAGTCAGACAAATGAAGACACCATCCGAATCGGACTGCGCCGGTGGAATCTCCTCAAAGATCGTCCCGGAGAAGCAAGTGTCCAAGACAACGGCCCGGTAGCGAAGCAGCGAAGAAACCAACAGGCTACGGATCTTCGCGACCGTCAATCCAGCGGTGCCGCGTGTTCCGTCAACTCCCTTCGAAGCGCCTAGTGAAGAATCGATAGCCACGAGCCGGCCTTCCGGCGTGCCGTGTCCCGCGAAGTAGAAAAGCAGCGAGTCACGCGATGTAACGCGACTCCGCTCGACCTCCTCAATCGCCGAGATGATGGCCCCTTCCGTGGCCTCTTCGTCCACCAGTAACTTGAGGTTTTCTGGGCGGTAGCCAAACTCGTCACGTAGCACATTGCGTACGCGAAATGCGCCGTTCACGGCGCAACGTAACGGCCCCCAATCCTCCCCGTAGTCATTAATTCCGACGAGGATCGCCCAACGCACCGATTCTTCATTGCCGCTCATCGCGTTGGGATCTGGTTCACCGAATCCGTCGTAAGTCTCATCCTCAGCCGGCCCCTTGCTCAAAGCCTGTGGGGCGTCAGGCGACCCGGTGCAGCCCAAAAGCACCATCGTTATCACGAGAAAGAACCAGCTATCGATCGCACGACGCGATAGCGCGGTTGGATTCATGTTAACGCGCTCCGATTCGCTGGCGCTGAAGACTCTTCAACAGTTGCAGGAGGTCTGCGGAATCCGAATTGGCCTTTTGCAGGTGAGACAACTCCATTTCTGCCCTTTCCAGCAAGCCGGCTCTGGCAAAGACAATCGATCTAAGCAAGTGCGAATCGCCGACGTCTTCCAAGCGCTGCTGGATCTCTGCTTCCGTCCGAGCGTCAAGAATCATGAATTTTGGCTTCGGAATTCCGTCGGGGGGCGCGGGTCTTGGGTCGGAGTTAGGTGAGTGTGCCAGTAGGCTCCAGGAATATGTTTTCATTCGCTGCAGAGGCTGCGACACCTGCCAGCTCGTGCCCTCGACTCTACCACCATCAACCTTATTGCCCTCTGAGTCAAACACAAACACGTCGAACGCGAATGCACCAGCACTCGGTTGTCGCCATTTCAATACGGGTTTGTCAACATCGATCACTGTATTGACGGGACTTCTGAACGCCTTGTACGGATCCACCTGTGATAACACTCCCTGTTCTCGGAGTTCCTGCGTTAAACGATCAACCTCCGCGTCAACTTCGTACTCTAACTCCGCAAGCACCCTCTCCAGGCTTGGCCGCCAGCGGTTGGGATATGCATCGAGACCCTTCCAACCATCCTGGCTCCGCACGATCCGCCTGTTGCCATCGAGAATCTCCGTTGTCGTAGCCGGAAATGAGAACGAGAGAATGGTGATCACAATCGACGCGACAATTGCTGTTACGGACGCTCCGACAACGAGCCGTCTACGCCACACCTTTCTGACGCTTCCTCGGAAATCCGTGGCCGATGGTATGGGGGCATGATCCGTTTCCCGATATGCCTTCGCCCGCTCCTCGAGTACCTGCCGGCTGAGTTCTCTCCATCCCTCAAACATCATGATCAGGTCCCGCACCTCCCCATTCTTTTCCGGGGGAAGCTCGTTCGCGTGGTACGCTCGCACCTCGTCGATGTTCGGCTCACGCGGGGGAGGTCCATCGACGTAGCGAGGGCTTCGTGGAAGGCCAAGCTCTTCTCGGAGACTCTTTCCGTCATTCATCGATCAGTTCCACGAGTGAGCGTGCTTTTTTGAGGAACTCCTTCTTCACCTGGCTGACGTAGCCTTCTGAGACATCGAAAATCTCCGCAATTTCTTTCTGAGGGACATCCGTATCAAGGATCATCCGCACGATATCCCCTTTTATCCCCGTCATCCCCTGTGCAGCATCGCGGACTAGTGCCTCAATGCTATCCAGGTGGCATTCTTCGGCAACGGATTCAAATTCGACGCTGTCTGTCAAGGTAAGTCGGGCGTGACGCTTCTCGCCTCGTGCAAAGCGATGGTAGCAGTTGCACACGAATCCACAAAAATGCTGAGCGAAAGTGTATCCCGGAGGTGGAGGGAAATTGTATTTCGGAAGCTCCACCCAAAGATCGCTCAAGATTGTGTCACGCAAAGCCTCCCAGCAGTAATGGACCCGATAGCAGTATCGGCGAGCAATGTCTCCTACGAGTGTCTCCACCACTGGTTGTTTGATGAGCTCGTGGAATATGTGCTCGCCCCATCCTCGACGACGGATCATGTCCTCTAGCTCGTCGAGCGTTTTGGCTGGCTCGATTTCGTCGATTTGCCCGTAAGCCATTATGGCTGATCCTCGCCATTCAGGATGTCACCTTTTCGCTGGCGATAGACCCTCGCCCGCTCATCGAGTACCTGTCGACTGAGTTCCCTCCATCCCTCGAACATCATGATCAGGTCTCGTACCTCCCCATTCTTTTCCGGGGGCAGTTCGTTCGCGTGATACGCTCGAACATCGTCGATGTTCGGCTCTCGGGGCGGGCGCCCAGGAACAAACTTGGTTTGCTCAGGCAGCCCCAAATCTTCTCGAAACGACGAAGAAGTTGATTCCGAGTTCATGCCGTCGTCTGTGGGTTTGCTTGGCATCCAGAATAGTTACGCAAACACATTATCTCACAGCATCAACGTACGTGCAAATGGAGCTTCCCGATCCGCTCGCGCACGGCCGTGCGTTGCCGCGTGACTCCCCTCTCGATGTTTTTGACATTTTCCGGATTTCTTTCCTAAAGAACGAACGTTTCATTGGCATTACAGCTTGGAAGGCACAAAACATCACTTTCGCAACGAGGTAGCACGGTGCCACGCCCCGGACTTTCAGGCCAGCCGCCTTGGCTATCAAAACGTATGTGTCCGTTTTGGAGGCTTTACGCATGACAGCATTGGTGTAGATCATGCGTGCCTCTAACCCCTTCCAGAACAGAGGAGACTTTAACCATGATCAGACAAACGGCACCCAGCGTTGTCCTAGCCGTGATATTCGCGACCGTTGCCGCGGCCAGCGATTCGGTTGCGTTGATCACGGATTGCTCCGGCTCCATGAGCGGCAAAAGGCTCGTCTCGTTGAAGCAAGACGCAAAGCTCGCGATCCGGCAACGCGACGATGGTGTTGACAGCGTGGTGCAATACGGCATGCAGGTCCTGAGTGCAAACGGGCGGCGAATTGTGATAGGCCTCTCGGCACGGCTTGGGCATTCCCGCGAATCACGTCCACCCGTTTTCGGTTAGTTTCTTCGCCAACTGTCCAGAGCTTGAGAACCCGGCTCTGCGCTCAACGTTTTCTATCTGGAGATCTTAATCATGATCACTATGGCAATCTTATCTGTGCTGGGGCTGATCGCCCTGGCTATTGTCGCGGCCGTCCTCTTTGCCCTCAGGGGTAACCGGCTGAGTGCGGTAGCTTCCGCTGTCGAAAAAGAAGTCGCTGCGAAACTCCGCCACGCAGGCGACACCGATCTAGCATTCGCCGACGCCCTCGACTCCGGAACATCCTTCGAGCAGGCATATGCCGAATTCCAGGAAGCACGCGCCGCGATTGGCACCTTCCCCGACCGAGCCGCGGCACCGTGGAATTGCGACAAAGACGAGCTAGCGGCCTGGCGCACCGCCGAACTCAGACGCCGCGGCGAGGAGGTTAATCGCTGGCTCCTCGTCCCGGCCGTGACCTGCGCATTGCTAGTCGGGGCCCTGACGGTTAGCGCCGTCGCCATCCACTACACCTTTCTCCCCGCCGATGCTGTTGAGGTTCCCGCTGCCACGCAGAAAGTCCAAGCAGAAGGTGAACCGGGGGAAGCATTCCCCGCCACCGATTCGACGCCATGGCGCTAGTTTTCATTTACCTGGCTCTCTCCCTCATGGGGGCCTAGTTCCTCGGCTGAGACCATGAATTGCACAACGAGGCTTTCCCAACTGACGCAACCTCTCTTGCAGGAAAGACTGAACCATGATCGCACCCTTAAGTCCCTATCCATCAATGGATTTGCTGCTGACCGATCACGCCATCATGCGAATGCAGATGCGAAACATTGCCGAGGCGCACGTTCGGCTAGCTTTCGATTATGGACGGCTTTTCTACCAAGGCCAGTACCGCCTTTACGTCATCGGTCGCCGGGAGATACACGCATCGCAAGGACTAATTGACGAGAAGCTCGATGGACTCCACGTGATCGCCACGGGCCAGGACGTCGTCGTAACGACGTACCGCGCTCCAGCCTTTCGCGAGAAGGGATTTACCCCTCGTTCGAAGCGTCGTCGTCGCTCTTCCTAGTTCGAAGCAAGGTGCTACCAATGTCAACACCGTTGGACGTTGCACAATCATCGCCAGTCGAATTCGACTTTACACAGGCAAACGCCTCTGAATCAGCAGTACTCGTGATCACTGGCCACCGCCGCAACAGAAGACACGTTGTCTTCATTCATAATCGACCAGTGCTGCTCTCGTCGAGGTTGTTTGAGGAACTGCTTGAACTCGTCACGTCGCGATTTACCACACGAACTGGATATCGATCCGTCCCGAGTACCCAGGTAGATCTCGAATACGTTCGACTACAGATACACCGCCTGCGCCGCGCGATCGACCAGCAAACAGACCCCGGCACGGGGAACATGATCGTCGAGACCGGCGTCGGCACAGAGTACCGTCTGGCTGTCTCGCGCGACGAAATTGGCGTCGATGAGAGTTTTTACGAACTTCCTCGTGCGAGTGTCTCCGTTGGTCTTTGCACATTATTTCGGGATGAAGGTCGGCACGTGCAAATCGCCAACGATCTGCTCGAAACTCAGTTGCAATCCGCTTGAAATGGTATGTGGCTCAACGCTGCATAAACTCAAGTGCAAGATTGATCCAATGGACACACAAGGAACCGTCACACTTTCTTCTGTTTGGTTGATTTCCGCCATGATTCGTTCCCTGCCCGTCGTTCCACTCATCGTAGTTGCTTGCCTTCCGTCGGCCATCGCCGATTCTCCCGACGCGAGGACCATGCTGCTCACTTCCACCGTTCGCATTGTCGCCGAGAAGCCCGAAGACCTCGCGTCCGTTGGCAGCGGTGTCGTCGTTGCCCGGGCAGCAAATCGCCGACAGGCCTATATCCTGACCGCCGCGCATACCCTCGATAACGCCAAGTCCATCACCGTCGAGACCTTTTCCCTCGATCACTATCCGTTCCCAGCGCATCGCTTTTCCGAAGCGTCCGTCTGTCTGGTCGCATGGAACGCCAAATCCGATCTTGCTTTGCTTCGCCTCGATACGGGCGGCGCGGTGCTTCAGACGCTCCCCCTTTGCCCCCTCGACAAATTGCCGTCGCCTCCGTTTGCCGCCATCGCCTGCGGTTGCTCTTCCGGTGAGCCGCAACCCTTGCTCTGGAGGATTGCCGTTAAGTCCGGCGGGCCGGTCATGCACGAGGGCAGGCGTTTGGACGTATGGCAAACCGATGGAAGGGAGCCGTTCAACGGTGAAAGCGGCGGGCCGCTCGCCAACTCCTCGGGTGCGCTGCTTGGTGTGTGCCTCATGGGCAGCAAGAACCACGGCGTTTACTGCCATCTCCATGAGATCCGCCGATTCCTATCCACGGCCCTTGCCCATGTCCCCAATGAAACAGAACACCTTCCTGGCCGCGTATCCCCGGGGCCAGTCCACGCTTCAAACGAGGAGTCCGATGCGACTCCAAATGACCTGTTTGGACCATAAACCGAGTGACATCCGTACCCCACAACGCAAGAAACGGAGGACCAAGACATGACAAAGCCCACCCGGAAAACAGCCCTCGCTCGAATCTTCCAGCAACTGATAGTGCTCCTTTGCTGCTTGTCGGTGGCCTATGCCCTTCAAGCCGCCGAAGTGGAACTTCCGGCCAAAAAGCCGGCAGTCACGGCGCCCGTTTCGCTACCCGAAACGCCGAAGCGTCAGATGCGCCGCTTCGCTTTCGTACTCGATGTCTCAAGCTCCATGGACGAGGGCGAGAAGCTCCCCAGACTCAAGGAGGGCGCTAAGCTCGCGATCGCGTTGCTCGACGGCGACCTCACGGTCATCGCATTTTGCGACCACGCGCATCAGAGCAAACAGGTTACCCTGTCTGATCCCGACTCGCGCCGGTTGGCAATGGAATTCATCGATTCCCTGGGCACCGGCGGCGGCACCAACTATCTCGCTGCCATAAACGCCCTGGCGGCGATGCCGAAAGGGACGGTCACCCTGTTCGCTTCCGACGGCGAGAACAATACAGGCAGCGATGCCAAGGTGCTGGCCGCCGTGCGCCGGGCGCCAGGTCCTATCTATACCGTTGGCGTGGAGACAACCAAGAAGGCTCAGCAACTCCTTAACAAAATGGCGGCGACCAGCGGCGGTGCAGCCGTCCACCTCGATTCGGCTCAGAAATTGACCGAACACTTGCTAAAGCTCGCCCAATCCTTCGGTTATTACCGCTCCCATAGGCCGCGCGAGGAGAAGCTGGCGTTTCCGGGGACATATGGCGATGTGATCGCAATTGGTTACGCCGCCATTCCCACGATCGATGCCACACCGGCTCTCCCCGCCCCGCCGTACCAGCATCGCGCGAGACTTCCAGACGAAGACGTGCTGGTCTCTCGCGTCGCACTGGCTAATGCCACCAACCTTACCATCGACATCCTCCATCGCTTCAGCCCGGACGGGCGACTTGCCCGTGTCCTACGCAACGATCAGCCTCACGCCCCCATGACTATCGAAACACAGAATGGCATGGCTCCTACCGGTCGCCCGATCAGGGTCGTCACGGAGCTACGCGATAATCAAGGCAACCAGATCGACCCACGCAATCGACCTGATCTAGTCTTTGGTTATCAACTGCAGGATGGCCAGGGAAACCCCCTTGCCACGGTTCCGGCACAGCCCTCGCCGACGCAGCCTGTCATGACAGGTACTCTGCCGCCGCCCACAAAGCCCGGCCCTCACAAAGTAGTTCAAGGTTCGCGTATCATAGCCTCATCGGGCGAAGCCTGGGACGCATTCGATGAGCAGACGATCCTCATCAAGGAACCGGCGACCCTCACCTCTGAGCCTGCGCTCCTGACCGCGACGGCCGATGTCGGTAAGTTTCGCATGTCAGTCAAGCTGGTGACGAGCGATCCGGACACAGGAATCCCTAATCCCCTTCAGATCGAACTCCAGGGTTCGAGCAGCGAACTTCAACTTCTACGCAGCCGACAATCTGATGATACGCTGGAATTCGAGTTTGAGGCGACGCGTGAAGGGGACTTCACCGGGAGCCTTGTCGTCGCCGAGCCATCGGTTGATATGATAGTCCCGCTCAGCATCCCCTTCCACTTCCGAGTCAGACCTCGCTATCTCGGTTTGGCGTTGACCAAGCAACTGGATCTGGGAGCGTTTTCTGCGGGTGCCGGCCAAGTCAAGCTGCCGCCTATCCCCATCCCGTCACTCGACGACAAACCGGCCACCTACTCGGTTCGCGTTACGGATCTCTCGAATGGCGCCGACGTTGTCGCGATGAGCGGTTCGGTCGCCACGGTCTCTCCCACCAAAGCGAAGCCCGCGACCGTCGATTTGACGGCGGACATCACCGACGTGCCACCCGGCATGTACGCCGGTAGCGCAACGTTCGTCCTGAACGAAGCCCCGCAGAGAACATGGGACATTGCACTGCGACTGATCATCACCGACACCTTGACTGCGGAGGAGCTCAATTTCGGCAAGGTCGAACCGGGCACAATCCGAGAAGGCACGCTTACGATTCGAAACCACGGCCTATCAGAGCAGCGACTCACGCTGGCTGCCGAACCGGTGCAGGCCCAAGGCGGCCTGATCGAGCTGGTCGTTCCGGAAGGTGTGCCAACCGTCAAGGCCAAGGCGAACGTCGCGATACCGATCAAGCTGGCTGTCTCACCGCTGGTCACCTCGCGCGGCAACCACCAAGCCTCCGTCCGCGTTCGACGACCCAACGGGACCGAGACCGTGGTTCGTGTTGGGCTGACGATTGTAGATCCGGGAACAGCACCGAGCCCGATCATCGTGACCCCCGGCGAAGTCCGCCTGACTGCAGAAGCGAGAAGCGTAGTGCAGTTCCACCTGAGCATCAAGCTCGGGCCGGGTGGCGCCGGCGCTGACCAACTCGCTGTCGAAAGTAAGCCGCTAAGCAACGTCGAGGATGACCAGCTCACGGCCCCGCCTGAGTTTCGCTGGTCATCAGGGAACGCGGTGACGACGAACGGCCGCGCCACACTACAGGGCTTCCTGGTCGCTCCCGACGAGCCCGGAGAGTACCGCGGCGAGATTGCCATCAAGTCCAGTTTGTCTGGTGTCAAGACCGTGAACGTAACTCTTGTTGTGAAGTAGACGAATGAAAGGAGAAGTCATGCAACCCACCAAAAGAACAGTCATTGCAGTTTTCACGCTGGTCATGATGCTCTGCGGCCAATTGCCGCCGCTTGCAAGTCTGGCCGCGGGGCAGACCACCGCTGGTGCTCCACGATCCGCGGCTAGTGTCGACCCCGGCACGGAGCATTACATCATCTTTATGATCGACTGCTCCGAGTCGATGCACCAACTTCCAGAACCCCACACGATTTTGGCGGCTGTCACCCAGACCCTACAGGTCGCGATCCTATCCGACCGCCAAGTCAAGATCGCCGTTATCTTGTTCAACGGAAACGGGGTCAAGATTCTGGGCGATGAGAACGACATGC
The DNA here is from genome assembly GCA_964623055.1 of uncultured Pirellulaceae bacterium. Lineage (GTDB taxonomy): Bacteria > Planctomycetota > Planctomycetia > Pirellulales > Pirellulaceae > JADHUC01. The sequence continues at coordinate 55,304 of CAZURK010000043.1, read as the reverse complement.
CGACCTCCGCGCTCAAGTCGCTGCACACGCGGTTGCTCAACGAGTGGCAGAAGCCAAACGGCGGAACTCCCCAGGACGAAGCCATGCAGCACTGTGTGCGCATGGTCAAGGCTCTGCCGACGGCCGCCCGCATCACCGTGGTCAACGCGGGCGATGGCCGGCCCTCCAGCGGCCGGCTGCGACCCGACGACTTCAGCGGAATCCAGGAGGAGATGGACCGCCAGTTGAAAGCCATTCAGTCGCTGCCCTATCCACCGGGTATCATCCAGGAACTCGTGGAGAAACGTCACCTTGCCTGGAAGGACCCGACCACCGAAGAGTTTCGCAAGCTTTACGACTTGCAGATCAAGGCTGAGTTCGACGCCTGTCTTGAGCACGCTGCGGTGCTCAAAGGCCGAAAGGTTCGCTTCGTGTCGCTCGATTTTGCCGGGCAGCTTCAGGAGCTGCGCCAAATCCACGACGCCGCTGGCGGCGCCGCCGACGACTACGCCGTTGTTCGGCCTGCGAACACTGTCGTCAAGCGAATTCATGACCTCGGCCTCACGCAGCTTGATGGCATAATCGTCCCGCCACCAGTTCACATACCAGCTGATACTGGCAGTTTTCAGCGACAGTTCGTCCATCCTCTTGATTTCGTCGGCGAGGCGGCACTGGTGACGCTGGTGTTCCATACGCCCATTCCGCGCTTTCAGGAGCAAGCCGAGCTGCAGATCGAAGCCAACGGCGTGACCTACGTGTTCGACGTCCAGAATCACGACGCCAACACGTCCCTCATCTTCGATGCGGCTGGAAACGTAGTGGGCGGTACCTTCGCGCTGCCGAACGTCACGGAAGGAACGGAGCTTTGCATTCGATTTCAGTCTCCGACGCTGAGCCTCCATGCGCCGGAAATGACGATCTATACGCACTTGCGTGTGTCCGAGAATCTGCTGATAGAAGCCAGGCCTGAGCACCGCGGCCCAGACGATTCGCCACCGTATGCGGTCCCGATCCAGCACGGCGTCCAATGGAACGTGGGTTTGCGATTCAGAGACGATCCGAAGTTCCTGCCGCTCACCGGCGTGGAGTTGGTCTGGCGGCGAGAGACGGACGGCAGTGAAATCCGCTTGGACACGGAGCCCAACACCGGCTCGCCCGGAGCCTTTCGCTCGGCTTCGCCCGTACAGTTTCCCCCCGGCTTCTACGACCTGGAGGTTCATTTCCTTCTCGAATCAGGTGCGCAACTCCGTCTGAAACTGCGCCGCCACGTGCAAGCCCAACAGGGCGACGAGCACGTGACCATCCAATACGACGACTCCAGTCGCAGCGACGACCATCTGGATCTGCCCCAGATAGGCGACGCCGTTCGTGAAGGCACGGCCACGTTCACGCTCCGCACGGCACACATCGACTATCCGGTGCCGCTCGAGGTCCGCGTGGTTGGCCTCGCCGACGCGCAGGGCACGACGCCCCAAGAAACCTGGATCCAACCGACGCAGAAGAGAATCCAGGCATTTCCGGGTCGCGCCCACCAAGTCACGCTCCGTTGGCGCCTCCCAGAACAGATCGAACAAGCGCTTCTCGATGGCCCCTTCACCGGTGAGCTCCAGGTCCGGCGCCTGGATAACGACGCCATCCTCGATGTGCGTCCCTTCGACCCGGCCCTGGTGAGCGCGGTCCATAACATCAGCGATATCACATTCGTGCTGAAGCGGCCCTACCTGCTCGCCAGTTCGCCGCGCGCCTTCGGCGACGCCATCGAGGAAAAGGACGGTGACCCCCAGTTACCACTCCCCGTCGAGATCGGTGTTCCTTTCGAGCGGATCGTAACCGTCGTCGTCGAGAGCCAGTCCACTCTTCCGCGAGAAATCACGAGCACGCTGCAGACTCCGTTTCGTGACGCGTCCGGCGTCAACGTCCGCGGCATCGAGATGACGCTCGCCGACGGCTGCGAAGCGACGCAGACCGCCGAGCCTCACGGAAAAGTCACCTTCACCTATCGATTGCTGGTCGAGGACGTCGAGGATTTGCGAAGCGGCATCGCAGAACTCAGTTTCTTCTCACCAGGCGTTCACGGCGTTAGGTTTCCGGTCTCGGTCGATATCCGAGAACCTTTGCTTGGTTCCAGGGTGCGCACGACCCTCGTCGCGATTGCCCTGTTGATGCTGCCGTTTATTGTCGTGGCCGTGGTGGCCATGTTCAAAGCAAAACCAAACTGCACCGAGCAGGCGTTCGCTTGGTCTGCCCGGAAAGGCCCGCGGCAGTTGCAGGCCGAACGGGCCGCGAAAGGACAAGTCCGGGTCACGGCCAAGGCGCCGCTCACCATCCAGCGGCAAGATGACAAGCACGCGCGACCCTTCAACGGCAGTGTCCGCCTGTCATCCGACGACGCCTCGCCCGACAATCCTCTGCTCATCGCAGAAGAACTGCGAAACGGCGACCGCACGGTCTTCGCCGTCACCGACATTCTGAGCGATGCCGAGGGCGAGCCGGAATTGCACGGCCATGTTGTCGAAGGCGGTCCATCTGACCGGCAACTTGAGGTATCCAAGAAGACGGCTTTCCGCCGCACTCTGGCCGCTTCCGGGCTCGCCGCTCTCGCCATGTTCCTGTTCCACAGTCCGGTCCTTGCGGCCACCCAGTGGGTGTTCGATTTTCTCCCCTTTTGATCCAGCAAAGGTAAGACCCTATGTCACGATTTACAGGACAACGCTACAACGTCGTCGAGAATCATACGCAAGATCTGGTGGCGGCGGTGCGTGAAGGAATTCCCGCACCGTCAGGCAATGGGCATCCACACGTCTTCGCATGCCTTGCGGACAGCCAGACGTTTGGCTACTGCCTGTGCATGCCCCATCCCTGGATGCTCATCGGCGCCGGGACGACCGGTACAGGCATCGTTCAAAGGGCCGTCCGCTTCATCCAAGACGCTGCCCATCGTATCCCCCGAGGCTGCCGGTACCTCACTTGCGACGCGGCGCCGACGTTCGAACCCGAACACGTGCTCCACCATGTCGCGATTGGGACGGACGGCGCCGGCACCAACCCGCACAACGGACGCCGGCTTTTCTTCGACCACTATGATCTCGTTCGCCACGCTCTGCAGGAACGGGTCGATGAACTCTGCCGCGGCACCGCCGATTTCGTGACGCCAGCCAAAGCTGCCCGCGAAGTCACAGGTTTCATGATTGTTGCGGGCAGCGGAGGAACGAGCGGCGGCATCCTCGATCCTCTGATATCCTTGGTTCACGACGTGGCACAGCGCCGCAGCATCCAGGATATCCGCGTCCACGTCGTCTTGCTGGGCCCCGGCATGCCCCTGAGGGATTCCTCTCGCCAACCGTTGCCTGAACAGATCCGTCTGATCCACAACACGTATGCTCAGAACTTGCAGCGGATCTACGGCCTGATGCAGACTCCCGGCTTCGTCCGCGAGATTCGCCCTGACGGCACCGAATTCTACGTCAAGGCCACCCGTCGTGTGACCCGTATCTACACGGTGGATTACACCAACGGGCTCGCCGATTTCGCGACGACCGACGAACTCATCGAGATGCTCGGGCACGCGACCTTCACCTGTCTCTTTACCCAAGCCGGAAAACACGCCATCGAACGAGCCCGCGACCACGACGGCACCGGTGTAACCGGCCGACATTCCAGTTCAACGGAGGACTTAGCATGACACGAATGCGCCCCACAAGACTCCCGAAAGCGCCCCGCCAGACCCATAGCAAGGGCGCCGCCGCGTTACGTCTACCCCTGATGCAACTCTTCCGGTGCTATCTCTCCCGTTTTGCGAAGCGCGTGTTGGCTTCCCTTTGGACTGGCCGGCCCTTGGCGGATCTAGACCGGTATCTGGCCGACTACGAACTCCACGCCGCCGCTCTCTCCTTCAATGAGTGGTTCGGACAACTTAGGCCCAGGCCCATCGCTTATGATGGGCAGGCCGCGGACCTCAAACAGCTCGCCCAGTTCGCCGAAGATCTTGTCGACGATGATGGACGCTGGACGGACGACTTGGCCGACGCGACTCTACTAGCACGCGAAGCCGAAGCGGACCTGCAAGACCGTATCTGTCGTCTTCGGGACGCCATCGCCGCAGAAAGCGGCCCCAAGCAGGCTCACAACGCTTTGAACACTCTGCAGCGTCGGTTCTCCGAGCATCGCGATGCGGTCACCAGGGATCCGCGACGTTGGAGCGCTCAGGACGCCGGTAAGCTTCAGCTCTGTGCCAGCCGCTTGCGCGCCATGTCTCAACCACCTCGGGGCCTCTGGAAGGTCCTTCATCGCATATTTCGCGGAAAGATCACGCCCCAGCGTTGGCTTTCCTCGGGGCAGCAGGCACTGTTGCGAACGCAACTTCTGCCCACCATCCGCTCGGCCGCCGAACGACGATTTGCAGACGCCCTTCAGCGTCACCTGCTCGATCTCTTCGACCGCATCCTCGGACGGCCGGGACACCCAGGAATCATCCAGACCGCCAGCGCCGCTCTTCAACAGTACAAACGACTGCTAGCCACCGTTAGCAGTTCCCTTGCCGACCAGGCCCACACCCCGGTCCGCTCCTCCAACGAGATTCTGCTCGTTGACGATCTTGACATGCCCGTCGACCCTGCTGGGACGTTGCGTTTTGTCGAAGTCATCGAGGCCGAGGTCCGAAAGAGCGGCTGCCGCCCCCAGCAAGTGGCCGATCTCCTTCGCCACGAGGGTCTCGTCGTGCGCGGCCGCACGTATTTGCCGATGGAGTGGCCAGATCTCCCCGCCAACCGTCTGCAGGCCAGACTGATGAAGAAGGTCGAGGAGTACCTCGCCTACCAGGACGAACATGCGCGTTTGAATCTCAGCCGCCCCCAGACGGCCGTCGAACACGTTGCTACCATTACGCTCGACCATCCCTCGTTGCGACACCTGTTGCTGCAGAAGGCGGCCGAACTCGTCCGCCGATCCGGCCCCTATGCCATCTTTGGCAGAATTGCCGGAGCATCCCCGGTCGTGCATGGCTACCTCTTCTGTCATCCCGAACAACGGATGCTCCTGCAACAACTGCTGACGCAGTGCAACCTCGCGAACCGCAGCCACAGCCAATCTGAAACCCAGCGCGGATACGAATTGAAGAGCCCCTACGTCGCCACGCTTGTTCAGTATGCGCTGGCAGCGCCCGGTGGGGCACAACGCAATCTTCAGCAAGCCCTGCGATACACGAACCGCGTGCGCCGGGATGGCGACATCCCTCCCCTATTTCCCGAGCACTCCTATCCGGAAACACGGCTTCTCGAAAAACGGCCGGATGCCATCGACGACGCCCGGCAGTTGCTCGCCGCTGCCAAGCTCGCCGGCGTTGTCCAGCCCCTTGGTGGTCCCACGACTTCCCTGCAACTCGCCAAGCACGAGCCACGTCTGCAATACCTATTCGTTGAGGAGCGCACCGTGGCCGAACCCAATTCGGCTGAGTTCTTTGCCGAGCAGCTCAAGAGCAGCGACCTTGTCAACTTTGTCCGTGTCCTCTTCCCCGAACTGCCGTCCTGGCTGCACACGGCCGAAGACCTGCGACTCGAGCAGGACGCGCCAACGGTTGCCAGCAAGCTTGCAGCTCTCGGTGTCGTCCAGGCGGAACCGGGCGGACTCTTCCGTATCGCCGCCATCCCAGAAGACCGTGCCGTCGACCTTCCCGCCGGTCTCTACAAACGGACGCAAGGCAGGACTATCGGACTCACGGAGGAACGGTTTCTTGGCCAGCTCATGGAAAACGATTGGCTCTACAACACGGTGTTTTGGCAGGTCGCGGACGCTCTCGACCAAGGACGCATCTCCCAAGCCGATGTCCCACAGTTCCTCGTCCAGTACCTCCACCGTCTCGAACAAGTCGCCGCCTGAGGCCCGTCGCTTTCCTGCCGCCTCGAACGGCGAACACGGAACCCACATCAAGGATTCCTCCAAATGGCCTTCATATCAAACCTCACCGACCCAGGCGACTACTGCTGCCTCCTTGTCCTTATCGGCATCCTCTACGTCATCGGCATCAAAGTGACGCAAGGCCAGTCCGTGCTTCATATCTGGGGATTCAGGATCGCGACGGCAGTCTTCGTCATCTGCGCGATTGCGAACCTTCTGCGCGCGCAATCCCCTACGGCAAAGGACCTTTTGTGGGCTGTCGTTTCCGCCCTCTTTGCCGCAGGCCTTGCCCTCGGTCCTGCCTGGATCATCCTTGCCATTGGCAACTTCTTTTACACCAATGGGAAGGAGGCGCGGCAGGAGCGCCGGAAGCGCGCCGACGAACGCAATCGCCAAATACAAGAAGAACAGGAACGGAAGCGAGAAGCTGAGCGTCAGCGGCGCGAATTCGAGCGCACGGCGCCTGACCGAGAACAGGCGCTCCGCGACGCCGAAGCACTCCGCAGAAGACAGGAGGAGGACGCTAGACTACGCCAGGACGCCCGTGTGAACTGCGAACTACTCTATGGCCTCTATGCCCCGGATCTCGCGGATCGCTTTCCGAAGGAGGCGTTCGACGATTTCACCGCCAGGTACATGACCGACGATCAGCCAATAGACATCTTCCTGGATCGAGCCACCCAACTTGAAAGAACGATCCACCAACACTACGAGCAAGTCAATCCTCCCGAGAGGTTCACCGACCTCGAAGAAGTTACCCACTGGTACGAGAGAGAGAAGAACAGAATCGAGCGACTCGACGTCCACCAGAGCTTCAAGGACGACTACCTCGTCCAACTAAACGAGCGTTACGCCGAACTTACTCAACGACTGCTCGAAAGGCTGGGAATGTGAAATCCATACACTTCGGTCAAGACCACGACAGTGGTGAGCACGTTCGCATCCCAAAGTCCGCCTTCCCCACGCATTTTCACCTAATCGGCGGAACAGGCAAAGGTAAGACCACCGCGATTCACACGATCCTTCGGCCCCTGCTTCGCGACCCCACCGACCGCTCATGCGTCGTCATCATCGACAGGCTTGGAAACCTCTCGCAAGAACTACTGCTCTGGATGGCGTCCAAGGAATTCTGTACCCAAGACGTTCGCAGCCGTGTTGTCTACATCCAACCAGCCAGGGAAGACATCGTTCTCCCGTTCAATCCTCTCACCTATGAAACCCTCGCCCACGGCTACTTCAAGGTTGAAAGAGCCACAGAAATCGTTTTGCGCGCCTGGGAATCTGTCAACATCGAGGCAATGCCCCGACTTGCTCGTTGGACCTTCAACGCATTCTGGGCTGCAGCACAACTCGGACTTACGATCGCAGACTGCGTACACTTCCTGATGCCCGGAAGCAAGTACCACGGAGCCCTTCTCGACGCATTGCCCCCGACGCTCCAGGCCGAGTGGCGGGACATCACCAACCCAAGGTCGCCTCACGAGGCAATTCGAATCCTAGACTCCTCGCGAAATCGCCTAAAGCCCTACTTCGAGAGTGACATCCTGCGCCGCATGTTTGGCGCTACGGAGAGTCGCTTCAAGGTCGAACGGTTCATGCGCGAAGGCAACATCGTCATCGTCGATCTTGCACCCCGAAACCGCCTGGCGGGGCAGCTCGCAAACACGATAGGTGCATTGATCTTGAACGAAGTTATTGCCACTGCCCGCAATCTTCCCCGTGGCGTTTCGTATCCCACGTACGTCTTCCTCGACGAATTCCAGAACTTCGTCGGCCCCGACATCGAATCGGCCCTTCCCGAGGTTCGCCAGTTGGGCCTGCAGTTGCTCTTGTCCCACCAGTCGTTTTCGCAACTCAAACGCGGCGAGTACGACCTGACCTCGATGATCTTTCAGGCCCAGTCCCGCCTCATCTTCGGCGTGCAGGGCGAAGACGCTGATATCCTCGCCCAAGAGCTTGCCTCCATTACGTACGACCCTTACCGCGTCAAAGACGAGACCTATACGAGGCGCCAGCTCCTGAAGGGCCACAAAGTCATTGAGCTCTCGTCTTGGTCTGACGCCCAAGCGCGTTCCGACCAGTGGCGCCGTGACTACGGGCATGGCTGGTCACAAAACGAAAACTACTCCCATCAACCTGACCACTACGACCAACGCGTTCACGGAAGCGGCCGTGGCAACAGTACCACGCAGCGACACGGCGAGGCTGGCGGCTTTACGGACACGACGACGCGAGGCAGACACCAAACACTTGTTCCCGAACACGAAGACTTTCTGGAACTTGCAAGCCGCACGTATCAATCCTTCGAAGAGCAGCGCGCTATCTGGGCACAGGAAGTCCGCAATCATCCGACAGGTCGCGCGCTGCTGCGTTTGGTCGACGACCCGAAGCTCTACCGCGTGAACGTGAAAAGGTCCGCTCCCGGCTATCTCAAATACGATCTGGCCACGATCCAAACGCACTTTCCACACGTTATCGACGCAATGGATCGCTTGATCGAAGAAAACTTCGCCTCGGACCTCTTCGTCCCGGCCGATGTCATCGATCGGGAAGCCGAACGCCGCCTCCAGGCCGTTCTCTATCCCCCGATCACACTTCCGGCGAGGGAATCGTCCGACGAAGAATCAGGCGACGATACGGTGGCTCATGATAAGGATTTGTTCCCTTGAATCTACCGATTGATTTCTGCGATGGCCTCCTGAACGCTACTTACGCCATGGTCCACAATCTCCTGCAAACGCTGCCGAAGCTCCAAGCGTCCCGCCGGCACTACCCCCACCAGACGCCGGTAGGTTCTTGCGAATTTGTCGCGTTGGCACGCGGCTTCCCATCGCGGAAGATCGGGATAGCACGAATCGAACTCTTCCCACTTCCGCGCGTAGTCTTCGCAGCGGCTCATCCTCGCAAGAAGTCGCCGCGCCTCGCGCTTCTGATTCATGCGTTCCCGGTGTTCGCAGGCGGCCTCCTGTGTCACCGCACGAGAATGCCCCACCGACCGCACCAGTGTCAAGCCAATGTTTCACCAATGCTTCACCAATACACGGTTCGCGAAGCCCAGGATCTGCCAAGAAACACGCTTGACTCGCCCACGCAATTCGCTACAAATCAAGTATCCGAACCGCCTGCGGTTTGGCCTCTGGAGACGGCTTTCTCGGACTTCGCTCTTGGGCGAAGCAGAAGAGCTGCCCGGTTGTACATCATCGCGACCTCGCGAACTTCTCAGCCGATCGTTCCCGGTTTCCGGAACGCATCGGCTTCGTTTTTTCTTGGCCCCCGGTCTGGCAGTTTCGCAAGAACCCCAACTTACTCGATCGTTCCCCGATCAGAGTATCGAACGGTTTCTGCTTGCAGACGTGACGCACGAGGTTTCGGATGATTACAGACCGCGACATAAACATCCTGCGGTTCGTCGCTCGCTACTACGTGCTCAACCGCCCGCAGATCCAGAGACTTTGTTTCGAGGACCACAACTCCCCGCGCGTCACCCGCAGACGCCTGCAGACGCTTGTGACCGAAAATCTCATAAACCGCCACAACTTGGTCTTCCATCATCCGCGAGCAGGGTCGCCGGGCCCAGTCTATTATCCGAGCCGCAAGGGTTGTGAGTTCCTCGCCGAATACTTCGATGATGAAAAGTACTTGCTGACGCCCAGCCAAGCTCCGCAGTCGCATCACGTATTCCACTGGCTTGCCGTCTCCGACACGCATATTACAGTCGACAGCGCCATCGCCGCTCAAGACGAGGTCAAACTCGAGGGCTGGCTCAACGAGTGGGACATTGTGAACAAAGAGGAGTCTGCTCCGGAGAGACACTTCCAGCTCTATACGCTTCTCCGCGAGTCGCCTCGGCTCGTCTGCGCCCCGGACTCGGCGTTCATGCTATCCGTGCGACAATACAACAAGGTGTTCTACCTGGAGCAGGATAGAAACACGAGCGGCGCCCGCCGCGTTTCAGCCAGCAAGACCAAAGGCTACGACGAGATGGCAAAACGCGGTTTCCATCTGCGACATTTTCCGCAAGCGACCGTGCCGGCTTTCACAGTGCTCCTCATCGCGCCGACAGCACGGCGCCGCGATGCGCTCCGCAAAGCATTTCGCGGAAAGCCTGCGGCACAACTCTGGAAGTTTGCCGCCGCAACGGATCTTGCCGCCGACAGCATCCTACACGAGCCCATTTTCTATCCTTGTGAAGGTGAGCCGATGCCGCTAGTCAAAAAAAATGTCTTGGCTGGCCTCTCGCATACGGAATCCGAAGACCAAAATCAGTAGTGAACATGAATACGACACGTCACGCCAAAATCGACGCTTGTTGCTCCGCCAAGTTGTGCCACACATCATGTCTGCCACACCGACGACACACGCGCAGCGCAAACAAGAACCGAAAAATCTTCGGCATCAGGGCACAGGGCGTTCTGAGGTCCGGCTCGCTGGCGGCAACACTCTTGGCGAGAATTGCCGAAGGCGATGGAATGTGCCGCCAGGTTGCCGAGGCTCTACTCGGCTGGACGGCCGAAAGGACACCAACGTGCCGCTGGTTGGCGGTAAGCGTTAACCGCCGGATTGCCGAAGGCACTGCAACAGTCCTCTGGATTGCCGAAAGCTCTACCCGCTGGCTGGCGGCAAGCGTTAACCGCTGGATTGCCGAGGGCGTATTCCGCTGGACGGCGGAAGGGCCAGGGGTTGCGGAGCGGAGCGGAGCAACCCCTGGCAGCGTGTAACATGTTGTGTCGCAGGCGTTTGCGGAAAGGCTGGCTCGAACGGGGGCCTGTACCGGCGAGGACACCCAACGGTACACCCTACGGTACACCCCACGCGCCGTGATCGGTTCTGGAAAAGCGAGTCACTCTGGACACTTGGTAAGTGAAAACTCTCTTGCCACACCACCAACCACACACGACGTGAATCGCGCCGCCAGGGAGGCTGCGATCATGGAGTGTGCCGGTGTGGATCTCCCATATACGTTCCCCCATGCAACCATGGAAAACTCCAACACCACCAACAAACCCCTGGAGGTATTCCGTGCCCGCGGTATCACTGCGAGCGTGTTCGCTTACACCTCTAAAGAGGATGTCCGTTTCCACAAGGTCTGTTTGCACAGGACCTACCGTGACGGTAAGGAGTGGCGAACAACTGACACCTTCGCACGTGATGAAGCGCCCGTCGCGATGCACTTGATGCATGAGGCGTGGCAGTTCATCCTTGAAACCGAACAGGCGGACAAGAACGCCTCGAAGGAAGAGTAGAATCCAGGCGGGGGCCAGCCCTGGACGGTCCCCGCTCCTTCGCTTTGAGCGAAGGCTGCTTGGCGACAGTCGGCAGCGGCATCTCAAAGATCGCCCACCCGTCAGCACAAGTGGTTTGACATCTTTTCCGAGTGAGCCCTACTCTCCGGCTTTCACTCATCTGCGTTTCTTATGTCGTTCGCTCGCATCTGCGCGACGCTGCGAACAATAGCCCGCAGGAAAACGAAACCCATGTTCCTAAGCAGCCATGCCGCCTCCAAATTCACGCTGCGTCGGGTACGGACGACGCAAAGCGGAAGCGGTATGGATTTCTCGATGTTGCATCGAGTTTTCGTATCCTTTACCCTCCCTGCACTATGGCAAACAAGGATGACACAGCACCGGCTACGAAGGCCGACATCGCAGAGCTTGCTCGAGCGATCGAGAAACGCTTCGACGCCGTCGACAAACGTCTCGAACGCGTTGAGAAGCGACTCGACAAAACCGAAGAGCGGTTCTCGACGTACGACAAACAGTTCAAAGTTGTGCTGGAAGTCTTGTCCTCCATGCAAGACGACCTGCAAACAGTTCGGCGTGATCTCCGTATCATTGCGGACAGACAGTACGACGATCATGAACGTCGTCTCCTCTCGTGCGAGCGGCGGTTGGGGCTGGCTATATAGCCTTGCGGCCCCGGTGGAAAACCCAAACCCGAACAAGCACCTGCCGTACCAGGTGCTCTTCGGAGGCCCGGCGGCTCAATCGCAGCGTTGGCCTGTGAGGCTGACCAACAATTGTTCACCGGCCCGAAAGCGACCATTTTCCTCAAGTGGAGTGTCCACTTTCACAGACTCCACAAGCTCTTTGCGATTTTCACTGCGAGGCGGCACGAGTTGCTGTCGCTCACTCGCCTCAACTCAACTTCGTGAGGATCCTTCGATGAACGGCTCTGTCATCCACTGCGAAGGAAGCCAAACGTGTACGTGGTGCTGGAAGCGATACGAAGTGGTGACAGTGTCGCTCGAACCGATCAGGAAATTTGCCCTCGTTCAATCCCATGCTACGAGGATACGGATAAGAAACCATATCGTTGAGATGCAGTCTTGCGCGGCGGTTACGGACGCTGCAGGCTCCTCTTCGTGTGGATACTCGCTGCTAAATCAGTGGCGAGTCTGTTTTGTTTCTTCACCTTCACAATCATGGCAAATCTTGACGGCAAATCACAGGCAAAGAAAGGACGCTACCGCATCTACAACCGTGGCTCGATATACAGCTTCCTCGACGTGTGCGCCAACAGCGCTGAGGAGGCACTGGATATTGCGGCCAACACCGACGATTCCCTGTTTCACGAAGTCGTCGACGACGGTAACTGGGGACTTGACAAAGTCTTCGAACTGGAGGACGACGACGAGTTCTATCCCCTCGATGCTTTTTGAGACGGCCGACGGTGGAGTGGATAACCTGCGACCGGTGGATACGAAGGTGGAACGTGAGGAGGTAGCCGTAACTACCTTCCTCCTCCCCTTTGGGGAAGGAAGCTGGATGGGCTATTGCGGCGTTTGCGCTCAGCAGATCAGCAACAGCTCACCGGCCGGTCGATTGATCCCCGTTGGATCGATGTTGACTGTGGAGCCTCTTCTTTCCGAAGCTCTGCGTATTCTTTCGTTTGGCATCCGCGACACTCCTTGTCGCAGTCGCCGTCGAAACTGAAACTCGATTCAGAAGGATCTCTCGATGAATGTTACGATCAGCTCCTACCAGGAAAACGAAACGTGCACGTGGTGCGAGAAAGAATGTGAAGCCGTAACCGTCACCTTCGAGAGCGGCTTCTTGAAGAACGCTCCAGTTTGTTGGAAGTGTCTGCAGAAAGCGGTCCGCGTCCACCACAAGCAGCACAGCCAAACGACCAGGAAGGGCGAAGACGCGAAAGCGGCTTCCTCGTAAACCGATGACTAACGAACATCTGAAACGCAGCCACTGTCCCGGCCCTCCTCCTGAGCCATTCCGCACCTGGGCGCGATCCGCTGGTGCAGAGCACGCCCAACGCGCGATCGGTGCGAGAGGCGTCGAAAGGTCAATACAGCCACACTACTTGCTCTGGCTTCACGGCGGTCACCGAACGGTTTCAGAGCTCTTGTCTCGCGTGTTTCGCTCCCCTTCTCTCTCTGCACCATGGGCCCCAATCACAAAACTGTTGCAGCGCCGGCCACCGAAGGTCATTTGTATCGAGATGAGTAGCACAGATGAAGCTGGTGTTTCGAGCACAGACCGATCTCTTCCGGAACCTGACATATATCACCGCGTCTACCACCGCCTGTTCCGGCCGGTACAGGCCCCCGTTCGAGCCAGCCTTTCCGCAAACGCCTGCGACACAACATGTTACACGCTGCCAGGGGTTGCTCCGCTCCGCTCCGCAACCCCTGGCCCTTCCGCCGTCCAGCGGAATACGCCCTCGGCAATCCAGCGGTTAACGCTTGCCGCCAGCCAGCGGGTAGAGCTTTCGGCAATCCAGAGGACTGTTGCAGTGCCTTCGGCAATCCAGTGGAATACGCTTGCGGCAATCCAGCGGTCGTTTGCGTTACCTTCGGCAATCCAGCGGACTGGACCTTCAGCAACCTGGCGGCACATTCCATTGCCTTCCGTAGTCCAGCCGAAAAGTGTTGCCGTCGGCGAACTAAATCCCATAACGCCCTGTGCCCTGATGCCGAAGAAAAGACATCGTGCCGCTAGCCCAGCCGTTTGCGGCGGCCTTGTTCCTTACTGTGCCTCGAAACACCTGATGGCGTCGGAAGAAAAACGTGTTGCGATTGGCGTATGGGATCGGACTACTGGTAGCATTCTCTGCGCACCTTCCCCGCTACCGCATGACCAAACTTCCCAAGCTCAAAGACCAGGAAATCCCACTCGACGATCCAGCGTCAAACAACTTCTTCCGGCCGACTGCAGAGAAGCCGTTTCTCGCGACACCAGCGGCGATCCAAATGTACACGCGCGAAGTGATCATTGCGTGCCTCATGAAACTGCAAGAACTTGCCGAAGACCACGAAGGTCTGGATTACCTCCAAGTTTTCGAGGCAGACGACGATCATCCGGAAAACCTGTGGTTCATAGAAGATGGTCCAGGCGGCGCAATCACAGCGATTCTCCCTTCCGACTATTAGCCGCGTGCATGCCGCCTGAAGACGTAGCGAGCAAAGATTGCCGCAGCGAGAAGCAACCGGCGCAACACTCTGCTATTCTTCAGAGAAACGCGGGCGTCCTCGCCTCACGTCGGTGGTGCCCCACAGCCAAACACAATGGCAGTCCCCTGACTGCCACAACGAGCCACCCCGCCGGGTACATGCTGTCGCACAGTGGTTACGGACGCTGTGCACGCATACCCGGTGTGGGTACTTTCCGCTGCCAGAAACGGCGGCGCGTAGTTTCTTTCCCCCGTACCACAATGGGCCAGTATTTCAAAGGAGTGAACATCGACAAGAAAGAGTACGTGTGTCCCTGGTGTCTCGGTGGCGGTGCCAAACTCTGGGAATGGGCGGCGAACCCGCAGGGTGCGATTTTCACGTTGCTCCTTCGCAAGAGTTCGGCCGGCGGCGGTGGCGACTACTATGGTTACTCGACGCAGAAGGTCAAACTCGACACCGAGAGCCCGGAGAGAGCGCAGCGTTCGCTCATGGATGCCTTCCAGTCCGTCGCAGGGATCGAAGGCAAGCCGATCACCCCGTCCGACGACAGCGTCGTCGGACGTTGGGCTGGGGACCAGGTGGTTCTCGTCGGTGATTACGACTCATCGAAGCTGTGGGATGAACTTGACCAGTACCGCAACATCAGCGAGGAACTCGTGACCGAATGGAACCGGTTCATCGAGCTCCCCGAGAAGCGTCTCAAGTTCAACCCGCTTTGCGGCTGTAGGAATCGGGAAGAATAGGACGGAATATCCGTCCGGACAACTGCGGCGGCAGCCGTAACTGCCGCCGTCCTTCCCTTGCGGGAGGAAGCCAGGCGATGTCAGGCGGTGACGCTCCCGGCGTCCGGCCGACAACCACTGGCTGCAATCCGATCACGGTGTGATCGTTACATAAGCTGGGCACTTGTTTCCATGCCCCAGCACCATCGGTCAGCTACCTCGTCCAAAGTGACGGGATGAATTGATATGAGAGCAACGATCTACATGCAGCCACACCACGAGACCGCGATTGCCTGCACGCTTGTCAGGGAGGCGATGCGCCTTCGTGGTCTCGGTGTGGACCGACTGGCTTCGTCCGCGGTGGACGGAGCCTTGTGTTTCCTAACCCTTTTTGCCATGGATGCGAAAAATTCGAACCCTCGGATCCTCAAGTCACTCAGCATCGGAGGAGTTGTCGTTGATGTGTCCGAAGATCCTGATCTCGACGACACCGGCCCCGATCATCGCTTGCTCGTAGACATTCGTGTCCTCGAGGACGACGGTGAATTGGACAAAATGCTGAGTGTGTGCACGTGCCACGCGCGTCAGGTTGCGGCAATGCTCAACAAAGCTGCAGACTACGCGGACTTCGAATCCGGAGAACCAACTGGAGGTCACGTCGGATGAACGTCACCTTCGCCACATTTGACGTCGGCAGCCGCCCTGACCGGCTGCCGACGACGCGAGGCGCACTCGTGAGTGTCGCAAGAAAGCGTACCACACGACAGCCACTCGCGGCCAACTGACCGGGGCTGATCGGTCTTTCTCAAAGCTCGCGGGCTCGTTTCCTCCGTACGAGCAACTCTTGTTCCGTGCCTCTCGACTTGCGCCTGTCCGCAAGTCGTGGCATTGTGCGGGCCCTTGGCAGTGTGCCCAAGGAACTCGCGAATCCTGTTTCTTTTCCATCAACGGAGGTGTCCGATGAAACCCGAAAAGACCTTTCGGATCGGTTCTGTCTCGGCCAGCGTTTTCCTCAACGAAGTCGAGGGAAGCGAACGCCGATTCCGCAGCGTCAATCTCCAGAGGCGCTACCGCGATGGCGACGAGTGGAAGTCATCCAGTGCGTTTGGCCTCGCCGAGCTTCCACAGGCGATTACGGTACTCGAGATGGCGCTCAAGTATGTGGCGGAGAAGGAAGGCCAAATCAACGGGTAATGGATGCACGTGATTCGCGTCGTTAGGACGGTAGCCACCTCGGCTGCCGTCCGTTTTTCGCCGAATCATCTGGTACGTCAGCGTGACCTCTGGGTCACAATGGGAGACATATCGTGACCGAACAGGTTCTGGAACGTCTGGAGCGTATAGAGACGCTTTTGGGTAAGCTCGTGAGCGAGCGGACAATCAAGGAATGGTACACGGTGGCCGAGGTGGCGCAGATCCTCGGCAAGGCCGAATTCACCGTCCGCGAATGGTGCCGCAATGGACGCGTGTGGGCCTCCAAACGCCAGTGTGGCCGCGGCAACACCAAGGAATGGATCATTTCGCACGAGGAGCTCACGAGGATTCAGAATGAGGGGTTGCTGCCGCTGTGAGGAGAGCCTTCTTCTCGGACTACTATCTCGTCATTCGCCATTTGTATGAGATGCCAAGTGACAGGCGTGAGCATCCAGACAATCGGCAATGGCAAATCGGAAATTTCTCTAGCTTCCCGCTCTCTGCTCTGTCCTCGCGGCTTTCTCGATCCTCACCTCCCCGTCGGGATTTCCAGCTCGTCCAGTGTGATAGACCATCGCGCCGATGTAGGAAAGCAGATCGCGCCACCGCTGCCGTTCCCCTGGCCCCATCGCTTCCAAATGGGCCACCACTCGCTCCAGCAACTCCTCGAACTCCCGGGCTCGTGCCCGGCGCCGCTGGAGCAGCCGCAGGACCCAACCCAGGAAACCGCCGTCCCGTTCCAACTGCGCCGGCGGCAGTTCCGGAAGATTCAGGAACAGCGGGCCTTCGACGATTGCCGTGACCGTTCGGAACTCCTCGCCCCGCTTGATCAGATCCACCAACGTGCCGACCTCCGGCCAGCGCCGAACGCCGGTGTAGAACACCACCGACAGGACGGGCGAGAGGTGCACACGGCGCGTCGAGCGGTGCGTCTGGAGCGCCATTGCACACTCGATTGACCCCGCGATTCCGATTCATACACTGATCCCCGGAATCCAGTTTCTGACGTTGCGCAGCGTTCTTCTTTCTGCCGGGAAGCCGCACCTTGTCCGCCACTCCACCAGTGCTTGCCGGCCGGCCGTCACACGGGTATGATCAGGTAGAGGAAAGGAGTGACGCCCATGCCATATCAGTTGCCTTCAGATATTGAACAGCGTGTCCGCGCTCAGATCGAAAGCGGACAGTTTGAGACGGAGGACGACGTTCTTCGCGAGGCGATAGACACGCTGGAGAGACGCCAGCGCGGACTGCAAACGATTCGAGACATGGTCCATGAAGCCGAGGAGGATATCGCGGCTGGACGTGTCGGGGCGTTCAACGCGAACGAAACCAAGATCGCTGTCAAGGAACGACTCCAAGCAGATGGAATCGGTAACTAATGCCCTCAGCCCGACGTTCCGAAGCCGCGGAACGCGACTTGCAGGACATCGCGTTTCACGTGGCTTTCAGAGAACGACGCCCAGCGACGGCAGACCGCATCATTGACGAGTTGATTGCTCAGGCGGAGAAACTCGCGCAGCTCTCGACCACTACCGCCTTGGGCACGGCGGCTCCCGAAATCGGGGAGGGTGTGAGGCTGTTTCCGTTCAAGCGATGGGTGATCATCTTTCGCTATGAGCCGCACGGCATTGACGTCCTGCGATTTGCCGACGGCAGCCAAGATTACCTATCTTGGAGGCTGAGTTGACCCAGGGGCGTGATCCCTCCAAGCAGTTCTACCACGGTTCTGCAGCTTCTGCAGCCGGTGGATGATGGACTCCTCGCCCTGAACCAACAGAAGGGCGAACGGCTTCATATCCATCCCAAGTGAGTGGCACAAGTGCGGCAAAGCGCAATCCTTCGTCGCCAGCGGTCCGGCGCAAGACGAGGTTTGTCGCCAGCAACACCAGAGGAACGGGCCAGCGCCAGGCATTTACACGGCACCTTCAATCCTCACCGTAAACCGCCCGAATCGCCTCTCGCTGCTGGTTCGGAACAGGTGCCGGTAGCGGCGAACCGTCCACTTGGACGATGGCTTGGCCAGGGCGCGTGCGGTGTCGTAAGGTATAGGATGATTGGCCGCAGCAGCCAGGGGGCAGGGATGGCGGGTCGGAAGTTATCAATGATCGGCGATCAGCCATCAGCGGGACGGGATGAGGGCTGGTGGGTTGAGCGATGCGTTTCGCGCGATTCGCTATGCGTGGCTCTCTCCCCTGCTCCCTGCCGTTCGCTGTCTACCCTACGCCTATACTCTTCGCCGTTTACTTCGTCCTTGGGATTTCCAACTCGTCCAGCGTGTCGGCCGTCGCGAACCGGTCCAGCCACTCGTCGAGTTGGTCCACGTCCGTCGTGGACTCCACCGTGTTCACCACGCTGGCGGGGACCTTGCGGAAGCGTTTCCGAAGCTGGCGAACCAGCGTTTGTTGCCGGGTCTGTACGGCCGCCTTCCGTTTTCCCGTTCGTTCTCCTTCTTCGGTCAGCACTTCTGCCATCGTCTTTCCCATTTCCACAACCTTCTGACGGAGTCCATCCGTTGTAGAGTGGAAGTGTCGCAGAGACCAAAAGTCGAAGAGCCTCACTTGGCCGCTGGGATTTCCAACTCCTCCAGCGTGTCGACCGTGACCAGCCGATCCAGCCACTCGTCGAGCTGATCGACGTCCGTCGTCGACTGCACCGTATCCACCACGTCGCTTGGGACGTCACCAAAACGCTTTTGAAGAAGACGGACGAGCGTTTGCTGCCGGGCTTCAACCGCAGCTTCAGTTCGACCCTCACTCCGGCCTCTCTCCGTCAGCACTTCTGCCATCGTCTTTCCCATCTTGGATACCTCCTGACGAAGCTCTTCGTTCTCAATCGAACGTTCAATTGCTTCCTGTAACCTAGCATGTTCGCTTTCACTACGTTCATGATAGACCATCGCGCCGATGTAGGAAAGTAGATCCCGCCAGCGTTGCCGTTCCGCTGGCCCTATCGCTTCCAAATGGGCCACCACGTGCTCCAGCAGATCCTCGAACTCCCGGACCCGTGCCCGGCGCCGCTGGAGCAGCCGCAGGACCCAACCCAAGGAACCACCGTCGTGTTCCAACTGCGCCGGCGGCAGTTCCGGAAGATTCAAGAACAGCGGATGCTCGACAATCGGCGTGACCGCGCGGAACTCGTCACCCCGCGCGATTAGGTTAGCCAACGTGCCGACCTCCGGCCAGCGCCGAACGCCGGTGTAGAACACCACCGGCAGGACGGGTGAGAGCAGCACACGGCGCGTCGAGCCGTGCGTTTGGAGCCATTTGCGGACTTGGTAACGGAAGATCTGCGATTGGGAGTCGACCAGTCGCAAGGGCATCAGCCGGTCCGGCTCCGATTGGTGCTCGATCAACACGTATATCACTAACTTCCGGCGCGATCGGCCGCGACCGCGAAGCGGTGCGGTGAAGACGATGTCCGATTCCAGATGCCGGTAGTCGCGCCGGATAAACGTGGTCTTGATCTGTTCGAGGCGGCCGAAGTCGATTTCGTCAAGCCACGGCGCGTGGAGCAGGGCCAGCGCGTCCCGGACGTTGGCCGGATGCTCCAGCATCATCTTCATGCCGTTCTCTTTGAACTGCCGAACCAGTTCGCGAATGCGGTGTCGCCGGAGCTTTGACATCAGGGGTCACGCCTCAGGTGCCACACAAGAAGGTAACAGGTGCACGATTAGGTGTTAGGTGTCGCCACTGGACCGTCGCGGATCCCACCGGCGCTCCCCCACAACTGGCCGCGAGCCGCTCGTACTGCGGTTCTTCGTCTCCCACCTGCGCGTCGGTCTCACATCGATTGGCGTGGTGGTAGGCTAACGCGGCCTCTACTTGGGCCAGATTCAAGTGCCCGTATCGATCGGCCATCTCCTCCGGGCTCCGGCCCATCTTGTACCACCCGGCTACGCGCCGGACCGAAACGCCCGTTCCGGCGATTCGCGGTCGCCCGCCGCAAACGCCTGCGGTTTCTACGATCAACGCCCCAACATCCTTCACCATGGCCGTCATCCTTCCCCATCGGAAATCGGGGGCCAAAACGCCGGCACTGTGTTTCCTTCAACAGCGCGATCGAAGCGCACAAGCCTTTTCGATGATACCCGTCGACCTCGGTTGCCACAAGGCACTACGATCTCATCGAAAGTCCTTTTCGGTCATTGGGATTGGCGGGATTAGCTTTCAGGTATCAAGTTTCAGGTGTCAGCGAAGAGCAGGGAGCACGGGAGCGGCCGACCAGGGGGGCGCCCCGCATCCCGGATTTCGCGCCAGGCTGCACTCCTCACTCTTGGCTCCTGCGCAGCCGCAGGCCGAGTTTGCCCAGCGGATGTTCGCATACTTCGCCCGGCTGCACGAGAAGCACCGCCTTCCGGTGTATCCGGTCGCGCTCTTCTCGTACGACCAACCGCAGCGGGCAGAACCGGACCAGTACCGGGTGGAGTTTCCCGACTTGGAGGTTCTGGCGTTTCGCTTCCGCGTGGTGCAATTGAACCGGTTGGATTGGCATGATTTCGTCGAGCGAACCAATCCGATTGCCGCCGCCTTGATGGCGAAAATGCGGATGCAACCCACCCAACGGCCGTGGGTTAAGTTGGCCTGCCTGGACCTACTGGGCAAGCTACAGTTGGATCCAGCCCGCCGAGAATTGATTTCCGGGTTTGTCGACACGTACCTTCGGCTTACAATAGAAGAACAGAAGGTTTTCGAGGACGAGTTGAAGAAGATCGAACCTGAACGGCAGGAGCGAGTCATGGAAATCGTCACCAGTTGGATGGAACAGGGGATCGAACAAGGGATCGAACGAGGCGGAAAGCAAGGAAAATCGGATTTGGTCCTGCGGATGCTGCGGAAGCGGCTGGGGTCGCTTGAAGCGGAAACGGAAGCTCGCGTTGCGGAACTCCCGGTCGAGCAACTCGAGGAGTTGGCCGAGGCACTGCTAGATTTCACCGCCCCATCCGAGCTTATCGGTTGGCTGGATGCACAGGATTCCAAGTAACCGACTGTTTTCAGCACGCCTATTCCCCACCGATAACGAGCCGAATCGCCTCCTGCTGCTGGTACAGGATCAGGTGCCTGCACCGCCGGCGCATTTCCTCCGTCTGGTGCCCCACCCAGGCATTGATGATCCGCTGCTCGATCGCCTTCGCTGTACAGTTCGAACAAGACGAATGACCAAAGATGTGCCAACCAACGGATCTTCTGCCATTTGCTTCCGGCGCGCGTTAGCTTGAAGTGGTCGTGGACTTTGTCGTTGGTGCGCGGCGTGCCGATTTCTCGCCTGCTGCCGCCTTGCCGCGGCTTCGAGTCGAGGCAGAACGTGTACTTCCCGCCGCGATGATGCTTGAGCCGATCCCCGATGACGTTGGCAAGATATGGTGACAACCGAAGCCCTCTCTTCCGCAGCGGGTTCGAAACAAGCCACGGCTCCTTCAGTCCTCAGCGAAAACCACCCGAATCGCCTCCTGCTGCTGGTTCGGAATCAGATGCCTGTATCGGCGGACCATTTCTTCCGTCTGATGCCCGACCCAGGCGTTGATCAGCCGCTGGTCGATCCCTTTGGCCGCACAGTTCGAGCAGAACGAATGCCGGAACGCGTGCCAACCGCGAAGCTTCTCCCATTTGCTTCCGGCAAGCGTTTCCTTGAAGTGCGTGTATACGTGGTCCTCTCTGAGTTGAATCCCGACTTCTTGACCCTTGACATTCCCGCCGACCCTCGGGGCGAGGCAGAACGTGAATTTGCCGCCGGGGTGCCTTTCAAACCACTCTCGCAGCACGTCCGCGAGCATGGGCGAAACCGGCACACGCCTCGTCGACCGCTTGCCGCGCACGCGTTTTCGCTCCCGGATGAGGGCCGTCTGCCCTTCAAAATCGATGTCCTCGATTTCCGAACGCATCATCTCGCTGCGCCGGGCGCCCGTGTGGGCGGCGAAAACGAACATGGGGTAGATGAACGGTCGTCGGGCCGCGGACTTCACGTGCCCGAGCAGTTCGTCGATTTCCGGAAGCGTGAGGAACAGGCAGTCCCACAGCTCCGCCTCCTCGGCTTCGGTGAGCCCTCCGCGGGCAATCCTTCGTTCGATCTCTTCCCACGTCTGGAAGGGCGGCTTTTCGTCGGTTTTCGGATAGCGCAGTCCCCTCTTCGGAAGCGGGCGATTCACTACGTCCGTAGCGAGTGCCCAGTTCCATATCGTCTTCAGGGTGTCTACATCTTTCTTAATCGTTGTGGCAGTGACGTTCCTCCCGCGCAGGCCTTTGTCTTTAGATCGCTTCTCGATGTATCGCTGCAAATCCGCGAGTCGAAGCGTATGGAGTTTGGTAGTGCCGCCGAAGATCCGCGTCAAGTGGCGGATCGCAACGTCCACGGCCCTCAACGTGCTCGGCTCAACCGAATCGTTCGCCAGGTTCGCCCGGTATGCGTCGAACAGTTGCGACAGGCTCTGGATGTCGCTACGAGGGGCCTGGCGGGCCACACGGCCATCGGAAAGGAGAAAGAGGGCCAAGTCCGCGTCGTCGGGAGGAACCAACGTTCCCATGGCCACACGATGGAGATTGTCTTCCAGGCGAGCCAGCGCCGCCTGTGCTGCTTTTTCGCTGCCGGTGCGCAGGGACCGGTTGTACTTTCGCCCGCCGTAGCGGAAAACTACCCGATAAGCGGTACCGCGTTTTTCGAGGGATGCCATGTGTTGATTCTCCACACTTGCCGTGGAGAGAACCAGCGATACAACCCCAACGCAAAGGCAATGGTGTCCCCAATTTGTCCCCAGACGGCTCTTGGCCCGTGAGGAAAGGCCATGGCGATTTGCTCTAAGTCCTTATGCGCCAAGTCGTTGGAGACACGCGCCGCAAAGTCGCTCCGTCGCAACCAAGTGTTTGAATTATAGGCATGTTGGTCTTGAATTGCCAACCGTGTCCCCATTTTGTCCCCAGTTTGCTCACCTGTTTGCTCACCTGTTTGCCCACCTGTTTGCCCACTGGACGCGGCGGATAACAGACCTCGCATTCGACCTCATTTTCCATGCCGATGACAAGTCTTGCGTTTTGTTCACTCGGTCTCGTTTGCGCAGATTAGCATTCTGTGACCATCACTGCAAAAAAATCAAGATCGTCCGATCAAGGACACATAAATCGACAGGCTGTGACGAGTGGGTTTGGCAGAATGATCCGCGGCAGAATCATGCAGGAAACGTCCGCCACGGAGCGTGCGAAGCGGGACGAAACCACAATGGAAAACGTTCATCCGGCTAAAGCGCCGGCAGCATTCGGCGCGGCCAGCAGTCGTGCAGCGCTCACCAGCTCCGTGCCGCCCGGAGGCGGCCACCAGACAATCGCCTCAAAAAGAAGAAACGCGACGCCTCGTGCAAATGACCAATGACCAAGCACCAATGACCAACGGAGGGATTTTGGATTTACGATTGCCTATTACCTGACGGCTGATCCCTGGTAACTGATCCCTGATTACTGACCTCTGACCGCTGACCTCTGACCTCTGACTTCTTCCCTTGTCTTCCGTCCGCCAAGCCACGCTCGACGACAAGCCGGCGATTGCCGAATTCCTCAAAGTGGCATATCCGGACCGGCATCGGTACAAGTTCCCGGAGCGTTGGGAGTGGCAATTTGAGAACAATCCACTTCGCGATCGCAACCGGAGCGGGAACCCGAACGAGGGGAAGCTTCCGATCTGGCTCGCCTTCGATGGCGAGCGAATCGTCGGCCAGACGGGCGCTCAAGTCGAGCCCTTGAAGCTTGGCGACAAGAGCGTGCTGGTCGGTTGGTCGGTAGATACGATCGTGTTACCCGAGTACCGGCGAAAAGGCATCGGCCGTCGGCTTCAGGAAGCAAACCAGTCGTATCATCAAGTGTTCATGAGCTTGGCAATGTCTGACGCCCAGCCGGCCTGTCAAGGCGTCGCTGGGAGGTGGCGCGACGAATTCCTTGCTTGGTTGTGCTCAACCGGCGAACTAGGACGTTACCAGAAGGTCATTCACTGTTGATCTTGACTTCGGACGCTTTCGATTCTTCAACTTCAGCACATTTCCATTCAGGGCCGCAAGCGAGATGAAAACGGATACTGAACCGGCAAGTGGAGCCTCAGCCGAGACACTAGAGAGAATCGCCGACTTCTTTGATGACCATGGCGATGGCTGGCGTTCCGCTTACACGAGTGACACGGAGCGTTGGTGTGAGTATTACCCGCTTCGAATCAGGGAACGTTTGGCGATCGCCCTCATCAAGGACGAAACGAAGGGAACGGCTGTGGACCTAGGGTGCGGAAATGGTCATGCACTCATCAGAATGAAACAGCTTGGATTCCAGCGCGTGATAGGAGTGGATATATCCGAAGAGATGTTATCGGCCGCTCGTCAGCTAGTTGCGGCGGCTAACCTAGCCCCCGATATTGAACTGATTAAGGCAGATGTTCAGTGTCTTTCCCAGGTTGCGACGGGCTCTGTCAGCGCATGTACTGCCCTTGGTGTAATAGAGTACTTGGACGAGGATGGACCACTACTAGAAGAAATCCACAGAATCCTCAAACCGAATGGGGCGGCGGTTATCCAAACACGTAATCGACACTGTATGTTCGTCAGGGCCCAAATGTTTTGGCGTAGATTACGATCGCGGCCCACGAATAAGATTCCGCACAGAAAGCACGCACCACGGACGTTCCGTCGACAAGCTTCGCAGCACGGTTTTCGTGTGGAGAGGCAACGCTTCGCACACTTTTACGCACTGTTTCCTCTTACCTTGATATCATCGGTCCGGCGTGCCCTGAAGCCCATTGACTCCTTGCTGAGCAAGCAATGTGAACGATTTGGAACGTTTGCATTGTCGAAGTACTTCGCT
The DNA here is from genome assembly GCA_964623055.1 of uncultured Pirellulaceae bacterium. Classification (GTDB taxonomy): domain Bacteria; phylum Planctomycetota; class Planctomycetia; order Pirellulales; family Pirellulaceae; genus JADHUC01. Next base: position 30,288 of record CAZURK010000043.1, on the reverse strand, counting down.
TCCATGTACATAGTGAAGCTACGGAAGATTCCTTAGCTGACCGTTGTCCCGTCTCAATCACGAAAGAACTTGGCTGGTTCGTTCTTGAACCGGCTGCGAACTGAACCGATGCGAGTCGCGTTTTGGGTGAAGAGGTTTCCTAGTCAATACGAAACCTTCATTCTGAATCAACTTCTGCACTTGCGTGAACTGGGCATTGACGTCGACATCGTGGCCAGGAAACGCGGCCCCATGGTCCTGCGACCGGACGAGCGTTCACGGCTGGGGCGAATCTGTTATGAACGCCCGCTATCAAACGGTCGCCTGAGACAATTTGCGAGTGCCGCTTGTGCCGTCACGTCGAATGTGATTCGGAAGCCGCCGAGCTGTCTGTCCATAGCCAGGCTATTCCTTCAGGCGCCCACGAACCGTCTTCGGCTCGTCTGTGCATCAGCGCCGTTTCTGGGGCGGGAACGTTACGACATCATCCATTGCCACTTTGGCCCACTCGGCCTGTTGGCGGTCTCACTTCGACGAGCCGGGATAATCCGATGCCCAATTGTCACGTCGTTTCGCGGCTACGACTTGACCGCCCTTGTCCAACAGAAAAAGGTAGACTATTCACCTCTGTTCGAATCCTGCGAGGCGTTCCTTCCCGTCTGCGAGGAGTTTTCCAGGCAGCTCCAGGAGTTGGGGTGCCCGTCGCGACGGATCACAGTCGTGCGTTCCGGTATCGACTGTTCGAAGCTTCCATTTCGGCCTCGCAGCCTTAGCCCTCATGAGCGGCCTCGCTTGCTATCAGTAGGGCGGCTAGTGGACAAGAAGGGGTTCCAGCACTCAATCCGCGCGATAGCGCGGCTTGCATCGGCAGGTCACACAACCAGCTACGTGATTGTTGGCGAGGGTCCGTATCGGCGGGAGCTCGAGGGCTTGGCAGAGAACCTGGGAGTAGGCCATCTGTTGAAGTTTCATGGTTGGCGTCCCCACGCAGACGTACTTGCCGAGATGGAGCGGTCGCACATCTTTCTTCAACCCAGCGTTCGCGGTGCGAACGGTAATTCGGAAGGCATTCCGAACGCCCTGAAGGAGGCGATGGCCATGGGTATGCCGGTCGTTGCGAGCGATCACAGTGGCATTCCTGAGCTAGTTGAACACGGGATATCTGGATGTTTGGTGCCTGAGGGCAATGTAGACGAACTTGAGCGGAGTATTGTGCAGCTACTATCCCGTGCTTCGTCGTGGGAGGAGATGGGAACGGCCGCAAGGAACCGCGTGTTGGCGAAGTTTGACATCCACGAAGTGAGCCGGCGACTCGTTGAGATCTACCATTCTGTCACAGCGGAAGGGAGCAGTCTGGGAGTGCAGCCTCGTTTGGCCGGCTAGACTCTGTTGTGAGACCCGTAGGATGGCTTTCCAAAGCCGTCCAGCAGTGCACGGAACCAGCACTCGAGGGCCTTCGAAGGTCAAGGCCCTCGAGCAACGCACTTGGTAAACGGCGACACGATGAAACGGGCTTTTCATTCTGCTGTGAAATGGGCGGTGCGATTCGGGCTGTCAACGTTGCCAAGAAGGATCTACGAGCGTGTTGTCGCGCGTGACGTCATCGGCCTGTGCTACCACCTGGTGACAGACGACTATCCATCGCACGCGGCGCATATTTCATCGTACAAGAGCACGGCGCAATTCGAAGCCGACCTGCAGTACTTGACCAAGCACTACCAGGTGGTCTCCTATGGGGAACTCATCGAGCGGAGAGCAGAGAGCTTAGAGCAAAGAGCAAGAATAAACGATTCCACCTGTCCTGCTCCCCGCTCCCCGCTTCCCGCTCCCCGCTTTCGCCGTCCGGCGGCGATCGTAACCTTCGACGACGGCTACCGCGAGTGCTTCGACGTAGTCCGTCCGCTTCTGCTGAAATACGATGTCCCAGCGATATTCTTCCTCACCACCGATTTCATCGACAACAAACGCTTGTTCTTTCGCAACAAGGTCTCCCTCTGTGTGGATCATGTCCAAAACCACTCTGATGATGTCGGGCGGCAGGGTTCTCGCGCAGTAGCCGACTTGCTCGGGCTAGTCTCCGGCAACGCCCGGGCAATTTGTGATGCGTTGTTCAGGCTGAAGCAGCGAGATGAAGACAAGATCGATGGTATCTGCCAAATGCTTGGAGTCGACACCGACCTTTTTCTTCAGAAACGTCGGCCGTATCTGACCACGGCTCAGATTCAACAACTCTCAGAAGAAGGGTTCATGATCGGAGCACATGGCGTTACCCACACGCCGCTGAGCGATCTGCTGGGAACGGTACAGAGAGCAGAGAGCGAGGGGCCTGGAGCGAAGAGTCCAGAGACGAGAGCGGAGGGCCGCGAGGAAGGACCGGGAGAGGGCGGCAGCGGGAGAACGGTAGGGCAGGCGAGCACCCAGCATCCAGCATACGGCATCCAGCACCCAACCACCGTCTCTTCCCCACCACTCGGCACCCGCCACTCGGCACCCGCCCCGCGCCCCCTGACAGCTTTCGATTCAGAAGTTGTCGAGTCCTGTCGACGAATTGGCGAAATCACAGGAGCGGCTTCCGTTCCGTTTGCCTTTCCTTTCGGTACGTCCAATATTCCGCTAGATCTGATTGCCAAAGTGTATGAAGAGCATGCAGAAGTCGGCTTGATGTTTGATAGCCGCGGGCTATTGCCCGGCCCATACTGCTTGGTTCAACGCATCTCGTCGGACGACAGCGACCGGAAAGATGAACGGCATTCCAGCCTGCCGCGATTGATAAGCCAAGAGTACCAGATCCAATTGCGGCGCAATTGGATCGAACCCATCAAGAGGAGATTGGCACGTGCCGGGTGAAACGACCGGCGGCGGAAAGAAGCTGCAAGTGGGGAGTGGGACACAAGGTAGCGGTAGAAGGCAAGAGGGAAGCGACTACTGGACTCTCGACTCTTTGCTCTCAGCTCATATCTTGCCACTTGTCACCTGCCACCATCCACCATCCACCCAGCATCTTTCTTCATGTCCACCGACGAATTGACACTGAAGACGTCTGACGAGCCAGCAACCTCGGCCACCCTCGCAGAGTGTGACGCTGTCGAACAACCCGCCAGCTTGGGCGACGACCATTGGGATTTGGTCATCCGACCGAAACGCGGGTTGCTGGATGTGAATCTGCGCGAGGTGTGGGAGTACCGAGATCTGCTGGTGCTGTTTGTTCGTCGCGATATCGTGACGGTTTACAAACAGACCGTCCTTGGCCCGATCTGGTTCGTTCTGCAGCCCATCTTGACGACGGCAGTGTACGTGCTGGTGTTTGGGAATATCGCGAAACTCTCGACGGACGGTCAGCCCAAGATCCTGTTCTACATGTGCGGCGTGATCTTGTGGAACTATTTTTCAGAGTCGTTCAAGCATACGGCGGTGACATTTCGCCAGAACGCGGCGATTTTCGACAAGGTGTATTTTCCGCGCATCCTGATGCCTTTGTGCAAGGTGTCATCGGGGCTGATCAAGTTCGTCATCCAACTCGCGTTGTTCCTTCTGATCTACCTGTTCCTGATGGTCTCGGGAACACAAGTGCGGCCAACCGTTTGGCTCGCATTGACCCCGTTGTTGGTCCTGTTGATGGCCGGCATGGGACTAGGATTTGGCATCATCTTCAGCTCGCTAACCACGAAGTATCGTGACTTGACGTTCCTGATCCAATTCGGCGTGCAACTGCTAATGTACGGGACACCGATCATCTACCCGATGAGCACCATTCCCGAGAAGTACCGCATCTACATCCAGTTGAATCCCATCTCCCACATCGTAGAAGCCTTCAAAGTTGCGTTTCTGGGCGCAGGCCAGTTATCGGTGGCAGGCATGACCTACTCAATCTGTTTTACCCTGGTCGTGCTGTTCCTCGGCATCATCATCTTCAACAAGACTGAACAGAATTTTATGGATACGGTTTGATGAGAAGCGAGTGGCGAGCCGCGAGAAGCGAGAAAGAACTTGCGTGACGACCCCGTATTCCCTACCCGCTCGCGAGTGCTCACTCACACCTAGTTTCTAGCCGCTCGCAACTCGCCGCCTTTCTCCCATGTCCTTTGAAGACCTTGATGTTTGGAAACGCTCTGCACGTCTGTCGGCCACGTTGTATCGGGAACTGCGCGGCCTGAAAGACTGGGGATTTCGCGATCAAATCACTCGATCCGGTTTGTCGGTTCCATCGAACATCGCCGAAGGCTACGAACGCGACAGTGACGCCGAGATCGCCAGATTTCTCAGCATCGCCAAAGGCTCTTGTGGCGAATTGATCACCCAAGTGTATATCGGCATTGAGGCAGGCTACATCGAAAAGGCCAAAGGCATGCAATGGGTCGCAGAAGTCAAAGAAATCGCCCTAATACTGGGCGCATTGATCAAGAAACACAGGAACTAGCCTCTAGTTTCTAGCCACTCGTCACTAGCGCTATGCCCGTCATTTCCATCGAAAACGTCTCGAAACTCTACCGCCTGGGGATGATCGGCACGGGTACGTTGACGCACGACTTGAACCGCTGGTGGGCGGGGGTGCGTGGCCGGGAAGATCCGTATGCCAAGATCGGCCAGGTGAACGATCGGACGCAGGAGGCCGATGGCGATTACGTTTGGGCGCTGAAAGACATCGACCTAGAGGTCGAACAAGGCGAGGTGCTGGGCATCATTGGGAAGAACGGCGCGGGCAAGTCGACGCTGTTGAAACTGATCTCACGAATCACCGCGCCGACCACGGGGGTGATCAAGGCGAAGGGTCGAGTGGCATCGTTGTTGGAAGTGGGCACGGGCATGCACCCGGAGATGACGGCTCGCGAGAACATTTACTTAAACGGCGCGATCCTGGGGATGAAGAAGCGAGAAATCGCCGCCAAGTTCGACGACATCGTGGACTTCGCCGGTTGTGCCATGTACGTCGATACCCCCTTCAAGCGGTATTCGTCTGGAATGCGCGTCCGCTTGGGCTTCGCCGTGGCGGCGTTTCTGGAGCCGGAGATTCTGATCGTTGATGAAGTGCTCGCGGTTGGGGACGCCGAGTTTCAGAAAAGGGCTGTGGGCAAATTGCAGGAGGAATCGACAAGTGGGCGAACCGTGCTGATCGTGTCCCACAACATGCACGTGATCCGGAACCTTTGCGCGCGCGGGGTGCTCCTTGACGAAGGACAGGTTGTACGTTCGGGTCCTTCTCAGGACATCGTAGACCACTACGTCGCGTCGGCTGACTGCCTTCCATCCGCAAAGATATGGGACGAGCGGGAAGCGCCGGCGACGGACAAGATGCGGCTCGTCGGAGTCTCTGTACTCAACGCCGACGGTCAGCCGTCTTCTGTTGTAAAGATTAGCCAGCGAATCGGAATTGAACTCATCTTTGACGTATTACATGACCTTGAACGCGGCTACGCATGCTTCTGGCTCAAAGACGGTGCCGGCACTGAAGTTCTGTCCACATCCAGTTCTCCGCATGTCACGTCCACGCCGGACGAATTCTGTGGCAAGCCAATGAAACGCGGGCGTTACCGTTCCGCCTGCTGGATCCCGCCGAATTTCCTCAATGCTACTCACTACATGGTCACGCCGATACTTGGGCTAGAGAGAAGCCAGACGCAAGTATTGGTGCGGGATGCAATCATCTTCGAAGTTGCCGACACGAGTGACATGAGGGCCGAATACCAGGGCCGTTGGCTTGGGGTCGTACGGCCCAAGTTGCCATGGTCGACCGAACGGCTTGGGAACGGCGAGATACCGTTGTCCTTGATGGGCAGGCGTCATTGATCGCGTAGCAGTGTTCTCGGATGAACATGGTGGAAGTTCAGCACTTTTCGTGGCGACGGGTAGCGTGCTTGTCGTTCCTCAGGCTTGCGGGTTGCGGCTACGGCCAGATCCTATCGCTTACTGAGTTCGTGGGGACGCAGAGCAAATGAAGATCCTTATCACCGGTGGTTGCGGCTACAAAGGAACTGTGCTCGTGCCAAAACTACTTGGCCGAGGCTACAATGTCACCGTTTTGGATGTCATGTGGTTTGGCAATTTCTTGGAACCGCATCCCAACCTACGCGTCGTCGAAGGAGACGTCAGAGATGTGGAGCGGATTCTGCTGGACGGCATTGATGTCATCATCCACTTGGCCTCGGTCGCCAATGACCCGTGCAGCGACTTGGACCCGAAACTGACTTGGGAAATCAGTGCGCTGGCCACCATGCAACTTGCCGACGCGGCCGTGCGACAGGGCGTCGCGCAGTTCATCTATGCATCATCGGGCAGCGTCTACGGCGTCAAGGACGAAGAACAGGTTATCGAAGACCTGACGCTCAAACCGATCTCGGAGTACAACAAGACCAAGATGGTGGCCGAACGCGTCTTGCTGAGCTATAGCAGTGACATGCTGGTCCAGATTGTCCGCCCGGCCACGGTCTGCGGCTATTCGCCGCGAATGCGACTGGACGTATCGGTCAATATGCTCACGATGCAAGCCCTAACGAGAGGCGACATCACGGTATTCGGCGGCACACAGACCCGCCCCAACATCCACATTCAGGACATCACGGACGTGTACCTGCATTGCATCGACCAGGAAGAACGGCTGCAGGGGATCTACAACGCGGGATTCGAGAACCTGACGATTTTGGATATCGCGCAGGCGGTCGCTGAGCGAATCCCAGCCGAGATCTTGGTGACAGAGTCGCAGGATCCACGTTCATACCGCGTCAACTCCGACAAGCTGCTTGCGACGGGATTCCAGCCGAAGAAGACGGTCGCCGACGCTATCGACGAATTGATCGCGGAGTACCAAAGCGGGCGTTTAAGGGACGAGGATCGGTTCCATAACCTGCGGTGGATGAAACGATCGTCCGCTCAAGATCCGGCGGCTTGAAAGCAGTACGCCACGGGGCATGCGTGATCATCTCGGTTGTCATGCGATCTGCGCCAACAGACGTTTCGTGATTTCGTCAACCGTCGGTTTCCATCCTTACCGCGAAGCGGTTCCACAACAAAGCCCAGGGTCAAGGGCGAAGCCATGTCACCCTGGGTCGCCAATCGGAACGAGCCGCATGAACGCTGAAAGCGTTCTACAAACAAACACCGCATTGTGCAACACCTTCAGTGTTGGTATTTGGTCGCCTTTGCGTCCCCAGGGTGGCGCTTTGCGGCTACGCCGCTTCGCTTACCCTGGGCTATGTTATAGAACGCCTTCGGCGTACCTTCTCACGCGTTCGGACAAAGGTGACTGAAAAGGTTCTAGTTCTCGGCAGCAACTCGTTCTCTGGGGCGAGCTTCGTTGCCTTTCTGCTTGCGAAAGACGTCGACGTGGTGGGCGTCAGCCGATCACCAGAGCCCGTCGCGGCCATGCTACCGTACAAGTGGCAAGATCATAGTCGATTCCACTTTCAACAACTTGATCTCAATCATGATCTGGACAGGATCGTGCAGGTCGTGGACGACTTCCGTCCGCAATACGTCGTGAACTTCGCCGCACAAGGCATGGTGGCACAGAGTTGGCTGCATCCCGAAGACTGGTTCCAGACGAATGTCGTTGCAAACGTCATGCTGCACGACCGACTGAGAGATTGTGGATTTCTCGAACGCTACGTGCATGTCTCGACGCCAGAAGTCTACGGAAGTTGTCAGGGCTCGGTGCGTGAGGACGCACCGTACAATCCCAGCACGCCCTACGCTGTATCGCGTGCGGCATGCGACATGAGTCTAACGAGTTTCTTCAATGCTTACGACTTTCCGGTCGTGTTCACGCGGGCGGCGAACGTCTACGGGCCGGGGCAGCAACTCTATCGCATAATCCCGCGAACGATCCTGTTCCTTCGCCTGGGACGCAAATTGCCGTTGCACGGGGGTGGCACGTCCAGACGGTCATTCATCCATATCAACGACGTGGCTGACGGGACGTGGCGAGTCGCACGCGACGGACAGCCGGGTGCAATATACCATTTCTCGACGCCACATCTAATCTCGATCCGCGACCTGGTCGAACGCATCTGCGATCGCCTAGGCGTAACCTTTGCCGATCACGTCGACGTCGTTGGCGAACGATTGGGAAAAGACGGTGCCTATATTCTGGATAGCGACAAGGCACGCAGCACTTTCGACTGGAATCACAAAGTCGAGCTTGACGCTGGCATCGACGAAACCATCGCTTGGGTGGACCAGAATCTTGACGAGCTTCAAAATCAACCGCACGAGTACATACACAAGAAATGACACGTGACGGATCTCCAGGTCTGTTCTTTCCCGGTCGTAAGGCCCGTAGAACCGCGATTCCGAAACCTACCGCCAGCGATGTGCAACGTGGAGGAGTGCGCTACTCGCACTTCGGCTTGTACGGGACGGATCTGCAGATCCGTCCTACGGCAGAGTTATGCAAACCAACGAGTGTAGTCATCACGCTCCGTCGTGATGACATGCCGTCACGGCGGAGCGTGACGGCCACACTGGCAGGCGCACGAGTAGGACGACACCTATGAGCATCGAACTGACCGCGGATACGCGCGACAAAATCAAACCGCTGGGCGAGCTTGCCGCCGCGCTGTCGAATCTGAAGGCTGCGGGCCATCGCGTCGTCCATTGTCATGGAGTGTTCGATCTGGTCCACCCAGGGCATATCCGGTATCTGACGGCTGCAAGACGCGAGGGCGATGTTCTGGTCGTGACTATCACGCCGGACCGCTATGTGAATAAGGGGCCTCACCGGCCCGCCTTCACCGAACAACTGCGTGCGGAGAATCTAGCGTCGTTGCAGCAAGTGGACTATGTCGCGGTTAATCAGTCGCCCTCGGCGGCGGAAGCCATCCGTTTGCTGGAGCCGGACGTTTACGTCAAGGGCAACGGCCGTTCCAATGGCAAAGATGCTGTGGATGACGAAATGGACGAGGAAGAGATTGCCGTTCGATCCGTCGGGGCACGGATGCACTTCACCGACGATGTCAGCTTCTCATCATCCAGACTGCTCAACAGCTTTCTGCCTGTCTACCCACCAGAGGTCCACGCCTATCTGCGCGACTTCCGAAGCCGGTACACGGTTGGCGACATCGTCAAGGCGATCGAGACTTTCGCGGAATTGACAGTCATGGTTGTGGGCGAGGCCATCCTGGACGAATACGTGTACGGCGACGTCATTGGCAAGTCGGCCAAGGAACCGATCCTGGCACTTCGCTATGTCTCCCAAGAAATCCATGTTGGCGGCAGCGTCGTGATTGCCAATCACCTGGCGGAATTCTGTGAGCGTGTCCAGCTTGTTTGTTACTTAGGAGAAGAGAACTCTCGCGAGGACTTCATCCGCAGTTGCTTGAAGCAGAATGTTGATCCTGTTTTTGTCTGCAAGCCAAGTTCCCCCACGATCGTAAAACGACGTTTTGTCGAGAACTATCTGGTCACAAAGCTGCTGGAAATCTACGAGATGAACGACGATCCCTTGGCCGGGGAAGCGGAGAAAACGCTGTGCGATACATTGGAAGCCCGCGTGCCGGAATGCGATGTGGTCATTGCCGCCGACTACGGGCACGGCCTGATCACACCGACGGCTGTGGACTTGCTGTGCCAACAGGCCCCTTTCCTGACGGTCAACACGCAGATCAATGCCGGCAACAACGGTTATCACGCTCTTTCGAAATATCCGCGTGCGGACTACATCTGCGTCCATGAGGGCGAGATCCGGCTGGACCAGCGTGACCGAACGGGTGATTTGAAGCAGTTGGCCCGACGCGTCGCCGAACGCATGCACACTCAGGCGCTCATGGTCACACGGGGAAAGCACGGCACGTTATTGTACAGTCCGGAGCAGGGATTTGCCGAGTGTCCGGGCCTATCCGTGAGAGTGGTGGACCGCGTGGGCGCCGGGGATTCTGTCTTGGCGATCAGTTCGCTGTGCGCCGCGCAGGAACTTCCGCTGGACGTGACGGGATTCATCGCCAACATGGTCGGCGCGCAAGCCGTCACCATCGTTGGCAACCGTTCGGCGATCAGTCGCGATCAACTGTTTGAAGGCGTCGAATCCGTACTGAAGTAGCACATGCAGTACTCGCCGACAAATCAGAGCCATCAAGGTCAAGACACTCGAGTGGATCGGCCGGGGGAGGCATGTGTCGATTCCATCCGAAAGCACGTCGACCCCGATATGCTCATGCGTCTATATCGGGAAATGCTCCGTATCCGCCGAATCGAAGAACGCATCGCAGAGCTTTACGCTGAGCAAGAGATGCGATGTCCGGTGCACTTGTCTATCGGCCAAGAGGCCTGCGCCGTCGGTGTCTGTGCCGCATTAGAACGTCGCGACTGGGTCCTCTCAGGTCATCGCAGCCACGCGCACTACCTTGCCAAGGGGGGTGATCTGAAACGAATGCTCGCCGAGATCTACGGCAAAGCGACGGGCTGCTCGGGCGGAAAGGGTGGCTCGATGCACCTCACGGATCTCGACGCAGGATTCCTGGGGGCCACACCGATCGTGGGCAGCACGATCCCTATCGCTGTGGGTGCCGCCCTGTCCGCCAGGATGCGAGGCGAGGACCGGGTAGTAGCGATCTTCTTTGGGGACGGCGCAACCGAGACGGGCGTGTTTCACGAGAGCCTGAATTTTGCCATCCTGAAACGGCTTCCCGTAGTCTTTGTCTGTGAGAACAACCTCTACTCCGTCTATTCGCCGATGGAGGTGCGGCAGCCTGCGGGGCGTACTATCGCGCAGCTTGCTGCCGGACACGGGCTGCGTGCTGAGCGAGCAGATGGCAACGATGTCATGAGCGTCTGGCAACTAGCGCAAGATGCGGTCGCTCAGGCTCGCGCAGGCCGCGGTCCCGTTCTGTTGGAATTGCTGACCTATCGCTGGCGAGAGCATTGCGGCCCAAACTACGACAACGATCTGGGCTACCGTACGCTGGAGGAATTCGAGACTTGGCGGGATCGGGACCCTTTGGCCGTCTGCGCTGAACGGCTCTTGCCTGATGGTCACTTGAAAGAGCCCGGGCGGGAGGAACTCGAAAGGCAACTGCGGGCTGAGATTGACGAAGCCGTAGCTTTTGCCAAATCCAGCCCATTCCCAGCCGCCGAAACCTTGATGACACAAGTCTACGCATGAGCCGAACCCTAACATATGCCGAAGCCCTGCGCGAGGCCCAGGATATATGCCTTGCAACGTATCCAGAGGTGTTCCTGATGGGCCTTGGCGTACCGGACCCGAAAGGCATCTTTGGTTCTACGTTGGGCCTGCAGCAGAAATACGGCGCACAGCGTGTTTTCGACATTCCTCTTTCCGAGAACGCGCTCACAGGTGTTGCCGTTGGGGCCGCGATTACGGGAATGCGGCCGATCCTGACGCACCAACGCGTCGACTTCGCCCTCGTGGCCATGGAGCAACTCGTCAATCAGGCGGCCAAGTGGCACTATATGTTCGGCGGCTCCATGCGTGCTCCGCTCGTCATCCGCATGGTCGTCGGGCGAGGCTGGGGGCAGGGCCCGCAGCACTCGCAGAGCCTACAGGCTTGCTTCGCCCACATCCCGGGCCTCAAGGTGGTAATGCCCGCTACAGCTCACGATGCCAAGGGGCTACTCATCGCCGCGGTCGAGGACGACAATCCGGTCGTGATTCTCGAACACCGCTGGTTGTACGGGATCCGTGACGAAGTTCCGAAGGGCCTCTACCGGTCGCCTTTGAGCGAGGCCCGCATCCTCAGGCAGGGAACAGACATTACACTGGTCGGTGTCTCGTACATGGCCCTGGAGGCATTGCGTGCCGCCGATCGTTTGGCGGAGGAAGGCATATCGGCCGAAGTGATTGATCTGCGAACCATCCGGCCGTGGGACGAGCCGACGATCCTCGACAGCGTGCGGAAGACCGGACGGTTGGTCGTGGCCGACACGGGCTGGGGTGAATTTGGTGTAGCGACCGAGATTGTGTGCACTGCCGCGGAACGCGAGTTTTCCGCCATGAAGGTCGCGCCCCTGCGCGTGGCATTTCCACCCTGCCCAAGCCCAACCAGCCCGGCGCTGGCGGCCCAGTTCTATCCCCGTGCCGGCGATATCCATGTTGCCGCCAAGCGATCCTTGGGGGGCGAGCCAACAAGCGATCTACTGCCCGTAGCTCCCGGACAGCACCTGGACGTTCCTGATGCGAGTTTCACCGGGCCGTTCTAGACGGATACATGTCTCCCGCGTACTGTACGTTCGGACTGCAGACGGAACTGTTAGAGCCAAATCGCGAAATGTCGTCATCAACTGAACGAACGCGCGACCAACTTGTGATAGTGCGTCGTGAGCGATGTGCGGTCTGTGCCGGCGCATTGGTCCCGGCAATTGACCTACCCGCGCTTCCAATTACCGATTCTTATTGCCGAGAGCCGATAGCGGATCCTATTCCAGGCATTGACCAACGACTACTGTATTGCGAAGCCTGTGGACATGGACAACTTGAGAGCCTATTGGCACCGTCGGCTCTGTACGGAACGAACTACTTCTTCCGAACCTCAGCAAGCGAGACGGCTCGCAAGGGGACCGACTTTTTCCTTTCTGTGCTGGATGAGGTCAGCCTGGGACGGCGATTCCAATGTGTTCTTGATCTTGGGTGCAACGATCTCCATCTCTTGGCGCGTCTAGTGGATCGGGCCGATCACCGCGTGGGCGTCGACCCAGTGTGGTCTGGCCGCGAGGGAGAATGCGAAGACGAATCGATCCTCGTTTTCGGGGCAAAGTTTGAAGAACTGGATGTCACCTCCCTCCCTGCCAAGCCGGACCTCATTGTCTGCCGACACACTCTGGAGCACATCGTTGAGCCGGAGGCGGTAGTCAGGAGGCTGCTAGACATTTGCGACAATCAGGCACTATATGTCTTCGAGGTGCCCGGATTCGACGGATTGCTCCAACGTCTGCGTTTTGACCAAGTCTTTCACCAGCATTGCCACTACTTCTCGCTGGCGTCATTTCTGGAATTGTTGGAAGTCGTCGGCGCAAAGTATGTCTTTCATCGATTCAACTACCATGATTGGGGCTCAATGGCTATCGCGTTCTCAAGGAACGGAAACAGCGCAAGCAAGTCTCGACCTACCGGAACCACTTGGCTAACCTCCGACATACGCGAGCGTTACGGACTATTCCACAGGCAGATGCAGAACTCGTTTGAAGCCTTGACCCTATACCGCGACGGACCCGTCTATGGGTACGGGGCAGCACAGATGTTGCCAGTATTGGGTTACCACATGGGAACGGATTTCAGCGAGCTGAATGCGGTGCTTGATGACGATCCCGCCAAAGCAGGGATCGGCTACTGGAATCTACCTGTGCGAGTTGTTCCGTCCACCTGCGTGACGGACTTCGCTGCAGCGACCGTCCTGATTACGGCTATCGACAGCGTGCAGCCAATCATGGCACGCCTGCTTGCGCGACGGCCACGCCACATCCTACACCCGCTCAACGTAATCTGACTTCCACGGAGCTGTCGAGATGACCACAGGTGGCGAGACCAAGGAAGCCCAAAACCAATCACAGATCGACGACTATCGTCGGATGGGACCTGCGGCGCTAGGGCCCTGGACCAGCCACATTTGGCGCAATGATCCGCGTCACCTTGCCTTTCTGCTCTCACGTTACAAATTCGTTGCCAAGATGTTGGCAGGCCGCGCCCGCGTTCTCGAGGTGGGATGTGGGGATGCCGTAGGCACTCCTATCGTTCTGCAAACCGTAGGGCACGTGCACGGCCTCGACTTCGAGCCGTTGGTGCTCGATGACGCGGCCGAGCGTTTTCGGCGAGAGGGAATTGCCCACGCCACCTTCGCTGTCCACGACATGCTGGCAGGGCCCGTTGAGGGTGAGTTCGACGCGGCTTTCTCGCTCGACGTGCTCGAACACATTCCAGCGGATCGCGAAATGCTATTCCTGGAGAGTATTCTCAGCTCGCTGAACGAACATGGTGTACTGATCATAGGAACGCCGAACGTCACCGCGTGCGAACACGCCTCATCCGCGAGCAAGGCAGGCCATGTTAACCTGAAGAGTGCCCAGTGTCTTCAGGAGTTGCTCTCGACTCGCTTTCACAATGTGTTTATCTTCTCGATGAACGACGAGGTCGTTCACACCGGGTATTACCCGATGGCCCAATATCTGCTGGGCATGGGCGTGGGTGTTAAGGCGTCTCATTGCTCGGATAGCGATCTCGATAATCAGAATCAGAACTGACCGTCATGGATCTCGGCATTGCAGAGCGACGAGCTCTCGTTACGGGAGCAGGGAGAGGCATCGGCCAAGCTATTGCCAGATGTCTCGCCCAAGAGGGGGTGATCGTGGCTGTAGTCTCCCGAACACCTGGAGATTTGACGACATTAGTCAATGACATGGGCGGAACCGCGGCTGGACATCTAGGCATCGCGCTGGACCTCATGTCAGATGGTGCGCCCAGCAAACTGATGCGCCGACTTGAGCACTTCGGGCTCCTAGACATCGCTGTCCACAATGTTGGCGGAACTCTGAACACCACTGACCCGTTCTGCTCTGTCGCAGAGTGGCGTAAAGTGTATCGTTTCAATTTCGAAATTGCCGTCGAGCTGAACGGTATGATTCTTCCAGGTATGCGGGAACGCAAGTGGGGCCGCGTAGTTCATGTTTCATCGATAGCTGGCATGGAGAACCAGGGGCCAGTTACATACTGCGCCATGAAAGCCGCGCTGACCGCATACACTCGTAGTTTGGGCGGTGTAGTGGCGCCGGACGGCGTGGTTGTGTCTGCAGTGTTGCCGGGCGCCGTGTTCACCGAGAATGGCTACTGGGACGTCACTTCTAGAGAACGCCCGGAACACGTACGCAAGTACCTCACAGAGCGGCAGCGTATCGGTCGCTTCGGACGGCCGGAAGAAATCGGGAATTATGTAGCCTACCTCTGCTCAGAACTGGCTTCGTTCAACACGGGTAGCATTGTCCCTGTGGACGGCGGGCAGGGAAGAGGATATTTCGGACAATGAATCGAACAGTCAAGTCCTTAGTTGCGCGACATTCTGGCAACCGGCAGAACAACGATCTACGCCGCAAAATTGTGGATATGGTTGTGGAGGGGAAGGATGGGCACATCCCGAGTGCCTTCTCCATCCTCGACATCGTTACGCACTTGTACTCCAGCGTGCTTCGCCTTGATCCGGCGCGGCCGGATTGGGACGAACGCGACTATTTCATCCTCAGCAAAGGACACGGGTGTCTAGCCCTCTACGTGAACCTGCATCGCCGCGGCTTCATCACGGACGAGGACATCCGGATGTTTTGCAGGGAAGGTGGCATCCTCGGAGAACACCCGGACGTGACCAAGGTGCCGGGCGTGGAAGCATCGACCGGATCCCTCGGCCACGGGTTCAGCTTCGCAGTGGGGATCGCGTTAGGGCTCAGAATCCGGGGCAGAAGCAATCGCGTTTTCGTTCTCGTCGGCGACGGTGAGTGTCACGAAGGTACGGTCTGGGAAGCTGCGCATGTTGCACGAAACCACTTGTTGGGCAATCTGTGTGTGATCGTCGATTGGAATCAGTCGGGAATGCAGCTTCTCCCCTACGAGCAACTTCCCGCGAAATGGGAAGCGTTCGGCTGGAACACCATTGTGACCGATGGCCACGACGAAGAGCAAATCGCGGACGCATTCAGACGTGTGGAGTTCGCGGAAAAGGGCATTCCCAGCGTAATTGTTGCCCATACCGTAAAAGGCAAGGGTGTGCCGATGATCGAGGGCCACGGACGGTGGCATCACCGCATTCCCAACCCGGAAGAATACAAGCAGATTATGGAGGCTTTGCAGTAATGGCGGCCACCGCCCTTTCTGTCCGAGAACAGTTTGCGGACACGATGTTGGCGATCGGCCAGGACGACCCGAGCTTAGTCGTCGTCGTGGGCGACATCAGCCACGGCGTCCTACAGCCGTTCGCCAAGGCTTGTCCTGGCCGGTACTTCAATATCGGGATTCTTGAACCAACGATGATTAGCATCGTGGCCGGCATGTCCCGTGTTGGGTTGCGTGTTGTTGCCCACACTATCGCCCCGTTTATCATCGAACGTTCGTTCGAGCAACTCAAACTGGATTTTGTGTACCATCGGTTGCCGGGCAACATCGTGACCGTGGGTTCAGCCTTCGACTACTCCAATTTGGGCTGTACTCATCACTGCTACGGAGACTTCGCTCTGCTCAAGACGCTTCCCGGCGTGCAAATCACTCATCCCGCTTCACCCGTGGAATTCGACTGCCTGTTTCGACAGACATACACGAACGACCGGTTGACGGTCCACCGAGTGGCAGGTCACCTCCACGGCGTTAGGTTCAAGGCCGATGATATTCGGTTTGGCAAAGGTATCCGACTCTGCGAGGGGAGGGACATCACGCTGATCGCCACAGGCCCCCAACTCCGTACTGCACTGGACGTTCGCGAAACCTTGGCTGCCGAGAGCAAAGAAGCGGAAGTGCTCTACTTCCACACTATCCGTCCGCTCGACGAAGAACTTGTTCTCCACAGCCTGCAAAAAACCCGGCATGTCGTGGTCATCGAAGAGCACATGCGATCCGGAGGTCTCGGTGACGATGTGCTACGTGTGGCTCGCCACCTTCCTTCCATCGCGTTTCTCTCCGCTTCCATTCCAGACGAATTCGTCACGGGTTACGGTTCCTACCGCCGGCTTTGTGATTCCGTTGGTCTCAATGTTGACAGAATCACAGGACGAATCATGTCTGAGTTTACCGATTCGTGCGCACAATGATGTCCTCACGACGATCCTTGAATCAGGACCTCTGCGGCGGGGATGGCTGTGCGCCCCTCACCGGATTATGGGATGGTACGCGCGCCGCGCGACTAGGTCCACTCATTCTGCACCTCGAAGAGCTGGCCCAGATTGCCGCAATCCAGTGCATCCCCAGAGTGGAATTCGCGGTCGTGGGACCTCCTGCTGAAACAATCTCACCAGATGGTCTTCCCACCGAACTGCTTGGCGGACGGTCAAGCGGGATGCCGTTCGTGGATGTGTTATCTGCCTTCAGCTTAGTACGCCATGTGTACGCATTTGACCAATCTCGTGCGACACATTTAGCTGCAAGTCCGAAGGGAAGATTGTGGCCCCACCCCCCCGATCTTCCAGCCCATAATTATGACACAACCATGCGAATCCAAAGCTTTTGGAGGGCCGGTGCTCCGATAGTCCCTCTGGCCATGCACGGTCAGGCAGTCAAATGGGCGAACGGGTTCTTTGATAGCATTGCGCCTGGTGTACGTATAGCCGTACACCTCAAGCAAGACGCAGCAGACAAAGGAAAAAGCAACGCCAATGCTGCTGCTTGGCACTCGTTTCTTTCTCGCGCGGCGCAAGACGAGAAAGTGACCTTTGTTCTCATCGGAGATGACAAGGTCGACCCACAGATCTTGGCATTACCGAACGTCATTCGCGCGGCTGATCAGGCTGGCGCAACCCTTGCGGGCCACTTGGCCGTGATTCAAGAGTCGAATGCTTTTATGGGTATGATGAGTGGACCGTGCAACCTTGCGCTCTTCGGAAGCAAGCCTTACACTATTTACAAGAATCCCGAGCATCATCAAGCCGAAATGCTGGCGGAAATCGGAGCGGCGGACGGATATCCTTTCGCCCATTCTGATCAGCGCGTACTGAGAGCACACGAAACCACGGATCTTCTGTGGGCCGAATTTCACCGATTGACGGCAGCTCTCCGTGCTGCCGTGCGGACCCAGTGATACACGTTTCAGGTAGTGCTTTTGCGGGGCGGATTGCCCTCGTGACAGGTGCTGCGCGTGGGATCGGTCGAACCATTGCCCAAGCTTTTGCCGAACACGGAGCCACTGTTGCGATAGCGGACATCAACGAACTGGGTAGCCGCGAAGTCAAAACGGATATCGAGAGAGCCGGGGGCAAAGCCGATGTGTTCCCCGTGGATCTTTCACGTACGGGTGCTGGTCCAGGAGTGGTTAATGCTGTCGTTGAGCGGCTTGGTCGCCTTGATTTACTTGTCAACAATGCGCGGGGCGGGCAACGGGGAAGGATGGACCGTGAGACCGAGGAGAATTGGGATTTGACTGTGACCGTTTGCTGCAAGGCCCCGTTCTTGGCATCCCAAGAGGCCATTTCGGTCATGGAGCGAACGGGCGGCGGAGCAATAGTCAACATCGTTTCCATTTCTGCCAAGTGTGTGACACGTGAATCTGCCAGTTACCATGCGTCAAAGGCTGCGCTGGAGCACCTAACTCGGTACCTCGCGGTGACTGCGGGTCCATCTAATGTGCGGGTCAACGCGGTCGCCCCCGGCTTCATCGTTCAAGACGAACATCTTGAACGCTACAATCGTGAGGACAACATCTCCTACCGCGAACAAGCCGTTTGTTGCCACCCCATCGGGCGCGTCGGTGCATCTCAAGATGTGGCGGACGCAGCGTTATACCTTTGCT
The DNA here is from genome assembly GCA_964623055.1 of uncultured Pirellulaceae bacterium. Classification (GTDB taxonomy): domain Bacteria; phylum Planctomycetota; class Planctomycetia; order Pirellulales; family Pirellulaceae; genus JADHUC01. Next base: position 11,896 of record CAZURK010000043.1, on the reverse strand, counting down.
CTGATGCGGCGCGGTTTGTGACGGGTGTTACACTCGTGGTGGATGGTGGTTTTGGACTCCGCGACGCCTGGAACCTACTTTCAGCGAATACTGCGTCTGAAGAAACGCCGTGAAGATCTCTCTCGAAGGACGTGTGGCTCTTGTCACGGGCGGCAGCAAAGGAATTGGGAAGGCGATTTCCGGGGCTCTGGTCCAGGCTGGTGCTGCGGTTGCGATCACCGCCCGTGACTGCAGTGCCATTGATACCACGGTTCGTGACCTCGAAATGCTGGGCGGTCGCGCTCTTGGCATTTCGGCAGACGCTACAGACCAGAAGGCCGTCGACGTTGTTGTGGCCGAAACGGTGTCTCGGTTCGCGGGTCTCGACATACTTGTGTGTAATGCTGGAGGCGCGATCCGGTTCGGTGAGTTTGATGAATTGGCGGACGAGGACTGGCGAGCTTCTTTCGAACTCAACGTACTCGGCATCGTCCACTTTGTACGTGCTGCGTCAGGACACCTCCGTGGGTCCACATGCCCTCGAATCGTGATTGTCTCGTCGATTTCTGGTATCCAGCCAGGGCGAAGTAACCCGCACTACACATCCACTAAGGCAGCCACGATAAACCTAGGGAAGTACTTGGCCAACTTATATGCACCTCACAAGATCTTAGTCAACGTCGTCTGCCCGGGGCCTGTGCACAGTGAATCTTGGGATACGCTTGTGAGGAAGCAGGCTGAGGCCCTCAAGATCACCTTCGAAGAGGCATGGAAACTGCAGGAGCGTGAGGAGACTGCAAAAATTCCGCTGGGACGCGTTGGCGAGGGTGACGATGTCGCGGCCATTGTCGCGTTTCTGGTGTCCGATCGTGCGTCCTGGATTACTGGCTCCTGCTTCCACATCAACGGCGGCAAGTTAGTCTCGGTTGCCTAGGCACATCGCAACGTCACACGTGAAGGAACCAAACAAGAGCATGCGGAGCGACGAGTTGACGATCCCCAAGGACCAAGTTCATGCGTTTGTCCATAACCATGACGCCCTGTTCTATACGCTGCATCCACCACTACTGATTGCGATAACGCGCGCGTTCTTGCACGTTCACAACACAACGCCGCACCTTCTCACCAAAAGGGGCTACTACGAGTTTGGGCTGTTCAAGGGATTCAGTTTCTGGTTCGCGGAGGTCTTCTCTCGCGACATAACCGGACCGGACTTCCGGCTTATCGGTTTCGATTCCTTCGCGGGACTACCTGAGTCTGCTGTCGACGAGCATCGCAATTGGCAAAAAGGTAGCTACGCCGCCAGCTATGACGAGGTTGTCGGGCATCTGCAGGATAATGAGTTCGGCTTCGCGAGGGCGCAGCTTGTCCAGGGTTTTTTCTCGAAACAGCTCTTTACACGTTTCCTTGACGTTGCTCCCACCAAGCCCGCTATTCTTGTCGTCGATAGCGACATCTACGAGTCGTGCCGCCTGATTCTCGACTCATTTGGGCCTGAACTTACAACGGGGGCTGTGCTCATCTTTGATGATTTCAACGCCTTTGATCGTAGCAATGATCACGGAGAACGGCGAGCTTTGCGGGAGTTCGAGTTAGAGCATCCATCTTTCCGAAAAGGAGAGCTTTTTTCCTTCGGCAAGTGGGGCGAGGCGTTTGAAGTACTCTGAGCGATTGGAAATCCGTGCGACAAGAAATCAACCTGCTCGAGCAATATCCCAAGTCGAAACGGCCGATCGATGAGAGGGCGAAGCTTATCGCTGAGGAGCATCGTGCGACTGCGCGGAAGTTTGACGTAGAATACTTCGACGGTGATCGACTGACAGGTTATGGCGGGTATAACTACCATCCCCGCTTCTGGACGGACACCGTCCGTCGGTTCCGTGACCACTACCGACTTGCGGAGGACGCGCGGATTCTCGACATCGGCTGTGCCAAGGGGTTTATGATGTACGACTTCAGTCTGCTGATGCCCAACGCGGAGATCCTCGGCATCGACGTTTCCAGCTACGCGTATGAGCATGCGAAGCCTGAAATGAAGCCGTTCATCCAAGTGGCCAACGCAAATAACATCCCTTTTCCGGACGACCACTTCGATTTAGTGATCTGTATCAACACGATCCACAATCTGCCTTTGATCGACTGCAAGCAAGCGCTGCGCGAAATCCAGCGTGTTTCGTGCAGTCATGCGTTCGTTGTCAATGATGCCTGGCGTACCGAAGCCGAGCGAGAGTCAATGCTTAAGTGGAACTTGACCGCGCTTACCTACATGCACGTAAATGACTGGAAGAAGCTTTTCGCCGAGGTCGGCTACACGGGCGACTATTACTGGTTCATAGCTAAATAGCGCATGGAAGAGACCTTACTCACCCCGTTCCGTGTCGAGCCACAGGAGCTGGCGTACAACGACCGCAACCGGAGCATACAACGTGTGGTCGCACGCTTCCATGGGTTTGCCAAGGAGTATTTCGTTTCCGACCACGGCCAGCGCGCCGCACTGGTGGCCGAGCGTGACGGCAACGTGCTGCTCACGCGGCAATATCGACTGATCATCAACGGGATTTCCCATGAGATCCCAGGCGGAGGGGTAAAGCCAAACGAATCCCCTGCAACGGCTGCAGCACGCGAGTGTTTCGAAGAAACCGGCGTCCACTGCTCGAACCTGCAGGAGCTGTTGAGCTATCACCTCAGCCTGGATATTTGCAGGAACCCAACGCACATCTTTTTCTCGGAGGATTGCGACGAGTCATCTATCACCGATACAAGCAAGCGCGTCTGGGTGTCCTTAGAGCAGTGCGTCGAGATGGTGTTTTCACGAGAGATCGTGGACAGTTTGTCAATAATCGCACTGTTCACGTACTATGTGACACAGGTGAAGAAGTAACCCTTTGACTCGCGCTGTTTTTCTGGACCGGGATGGAGTACTGATCGAGGATGTGCAACTCCTTACGACCGTGGCCGATATTCGCATTCTGAACGGCGTACCACAATCGCTGTGCCGTCTGAAACAAGCAGGTCTTCTTGCGATCGTGGTCAGCAATCAGGCGGTCGTTGCACGCGGTTTGATGTCCGAGCCTGAAATGACGGCGTTACACGACGAGGTAGAACAACGGTTGCGTCAGAATGGAGCACCAGCGATTGACGGATTCTACTACTGCCCCCACCATCCGAACGCGACAATGCCCGCATACCGTGCCGACTGCGCGTGCCGTAAGCCGCAGTCCGGACTTCTGTTACGTGCGGCCCAGGACCACGATATTGACTTGACAAGCAGTTTCATGATCGGCGATCGCATCACCGACATCATTGCAGGGGCCAAAGCCGGTTGCCGGACGGTATTGGTAAGGACGGGAGCGCACCTTGCGCCGCCGATCGAAACGAGTGAACCACTCGATACCTCCATTTCACCTGACCACACGTGCCTCGACCTGACCGAAGCGGCCAAGTGGATCTTGGACGTATTGTGAGAGCGATGGTCTTATGTGCGGGCTACGGCACGCGGCTCGGCGAGTTGACCCGCATGACACCCAAGCCGTTGCTGCCCCTGAACGGACGCCCCCTGTTGGAATACATCATCGCACATCTTGCACGGCACGAGTATAACGAAGTCGCAGTGAATCTGCATTTCATGCCCGAAAAGGTACGCGAGTTTCTCGGCGACGGTAGCCGCTGGGGCATCCACATCGAATACTCGGACGAACCGGAACTGTTGGGAACGGCGGGCGGGTTGAAGAAGATGGAACGTTTCTTGCGAGATGGAGACGCGTTCCTGGTCCAGTATGGCGATATATTGACCGACCAAGACTTCACCGCCATGCTCGCGTTCCACCGTGAACGCGATGCACTGGCGACCCTGCTGGTTCACCGGCGTGAACGGTCCAACAGTATCGTGGCAACGGATGGTGATCAGCGCATTGTCGGATTCTGGGAGCGGCCGGACGACAAGACTCGACGCTCGGTCGGATCGTCTTGGGTGAACTCAGCGGTTTGTATCTGCGATCGAACGGTGCTGGATATGATCCCGGCTGGGGTGGCATGGGATTTACCAAGGGACGTCTTTCCCAAACTTGTGCGAACTCGACGGCTGTTCGGTTTTCCACTAGCCGGTTATCGGTGTGCGATTGATTCGCCCGATCGGTATGGCGAAGCTCAGACAGCAATAGCCGAGGGACGATTTAAGATCAAGCTACCGGAAAGGGCAGCATAAGCAGGCATACGGTTAATTCGTCGGATGGGCTTCCAAGCCCGTCACTTGCAGCATCAAAGGGTGTCTCGCTGCCTGTTTCGAGAGACCTCACGCGCGCTGAAATCGAGCGTCAGGCTTGTGACAACGCTTCAGACTGAGACGGACGAGCTTGGAAGCCCATCCCACGCTCCTTTTCTGCAACGGTGAGGGAAGAACTGGAGACCAACCATGCAAAGCAGACAGAGTCAGGACGCGGGACGAGACCAGCCGACCATTCCGGAGGCACAGGATAGTCTTCCGAGCCTCCGTCGCCGGGGGTTTGTGTGTTCGTGCCTTGGGTTGTTAGGTGGAGCCCAGTGGCTGACCGAACGCTTCGGCAGAACATCGCGAAACGATGACCACGCGACGGTTGGCCTTCTGGTCACGTCCGATCAAGGACTTCTACTGGTAAACGCCAGTGACGACTCAGCAGACACCTACTGGCGAATCCCAAGCGGCCGGATGTCGATCGAAGAGACTCCAGAAGGCGCGGCTATCCGAATCGCGACCTCGCAAGCAGGCATTTCCTCACGCAGTGTCGAGCCAATCCAGCCGTTGCCAGTTGACGACCTCGCAAAGTTCGCTACCCGCATCCGCCTCATGCGAACCGAAAACTTCCAGGTCGCACAGACGCCCAAGACCGGTTTGCGGACTCAGTTCTTTTCACGGAGCTCGTGCGCCGCAATGGTCCGTGATAGAAAGGTTGACGACTTGCCGACGGCTTTGGGTATCTTGAGCTATCTCTGTTCCTCGGAGAATACGGGTGAGATGCCCACCGGTCACTTCAGGAACGACCCGATCTGGTAGGCTAAACCGCTGTTCCAACTCGCGACGGGGGCATGTCGTGTCCTCGCCGTTTGGAGTATCTGTGTTTGGTACTTCAAGTCTGTTTCGGATTTCGAGTTTCGAATTTCGCATTCACCTACTGCCACATGAAAACCCGCGCGGCTGTCCTGTACCAACTCAACACGCCGCTTCGCATTGAGGAGGTGGACGTGCCAAAGCTACGACCGGGGCAGGTCTTGGTCGAGGTGGCCTACAGCGGCGTTTGCCACAGCCAACTGATGGAAGTACGGGGCAAACGTGGGCCCGACCGATACCTCCCGCACCTGTTGGGTCATGAAGGTTCCGGCGTGGTGGTCGAGGTTGGCAAGGAGGTCCGGAAGGTCCAGAAGGGTGACCGTGTTGTCTTGACGTGGATCAAAGGCAAGGGCATGGACTGCCGGGGAAGTCAGTACCACAAGAACGGCGCGGTAATCAATGCTGGTCCCGTGACCACCTTCAGCGAGCACTCCGTTGTCTCTGAAAACCGTTGTGTCAGGCTCCCCGAAGGCATCCCGATGGATGTGGCGGCCCTATTCGGGTGTGCTGTTCTAACCGGTGCGGGCGTAGTATTGAATAGCGTCCGTCCCTCGCGAGCCAGCAGTATCGTCGTGTGGGGCGTCGGCGGCATCGGCCTCAGTGCCGTGATGGCGGCAAAGCTGAGCAACTGCTCCACCATCATTGCCGCGGATGTTCACGAATCAAAGCTGAAGCTCGCACGCGAGTTTGGGGCCACGCATACCATTAACGCTTGTTCCGACCAACCGATTTCACGAATCCAGGAGATTGTCGGCTCAAACGGAGTCGATTACGCTATCGAGGCCGCCGGCCGAACCGACACCATCGAGCAGGCTTTCCGGTCAGTGCGCAAGAACGGCGGCCTATGTGTCTTCGCCAGCCACCCGCCCGCGGGCGACAAGATCCGGCTGGATCCGCACGACCTTCTTTCTGGTAAGCGAATCCGCGGTACCTGGGGTGGCGAGTCCCAGCCCGACGAAGACATCCCTCGGTTCGCAGAGTTGTATCGATGCAACAAGCTCCCGCTCAAGAAACTAATCAGGCATCGCTATACGCTAGATCAGATTACTCAGGCGCTCGACCACCTGGAACAGGGTACAGTGGATCGGCCTCTGATTGGGATGAAGGCTATTCCTTGACCTTGCGCAACGCGCTGACACACGCCAACGGAGACTGAAGGTCAGGAGCCAGTCCCCGCACGAAGGCGGCGCATCTCTTCCTCGATGAAACTCCCCCAGGCCAAATGCCTAGAAAGGTGAATGCATTGTTCTCGAAGCGATTCATCTCTCCTCGCTTCGTTGCCAGCAGGCTCAGGGAAAGAGGCGCTGGCTGGTGCATCAAGCGGGCTCTTGCGCTACCATTCATGATTCCCTACAGGCGCGTCAGTCGTTCCTCTGTGGGTAGATCGATCCGGCGATCCGTCGGCTTGTTGCGATGGGCATGTCCCGCGCTGGGCGGGCCATTTTCGCGCAAAAGACTCAACCGCCGTCTGTTGATGATTTATGATCTGTCGAGCCAGCCCTTCAGTATCGGCGATGTCCTGATATTCCAAGAAGCCTCCCTTGTTCTTAGGGCAACACACGACCTGGACAAGGTCGACTTCGCGATAGTCCTCGACCCGAAGTGTCCACATTCTCGTGACCCCTCTTTCTCCAGCATTACCGAGGATAATTACACTTACCACCTAGCCGGCATTCTCCCTGCCGCGCAGGTTAACCAATATCTCGGATCGCTGTTTCTCTTTGACTCCCACCGCCGACTGCATCGATTCATCGCCGATAACGGCGACCTGTACCACGTATGGCCAAAAGCGTGTGAATTCGCCTCGCGGGAGTACATGTTTTACAACGTTTACACATCGCTTCTCCGAACTCACTACAACAAACACGGTTCTCTTCCGTGCCTGTCGTGTCGCCCTCCATTGATTCGTTGGGCGCGTGCCTTTTCTCGAGAACATGTCTATCCGGACGTGCTTGTGACAGTAAATCTCCGAAATAATGCGCGGTTTCAGTTTGAGCGAAACTGCAACATCGATGCCTGGTTAGAGTTCTTTGAACACTGCATGGGCCGGTATTCGGCAAGATTCATAGTCATCTGTGCAGACTCCGAGGTCGATCACCGGTTGCGAGGACGCCCCAATGTTCTTGTCGCCAAAGACTTTCGCACCAATATCGAACAGGATTTGGCTTTGATTCACATTGCCGTGGCTCACTTAGGCTCGGACTCGGGACCAGCGGCCATGGCGCTTTTCAGCACCAAACCATTTCTGATTGTTAATAGCACGCTTTCGTGGCTGCCTGTACCTGGCAAGATCCGAGACGGAGCTTTCTTTCGGCACTTCTTCTCCAACTCGTTCCAGCGCTTCGCTGTTGGCAGAGAAACAGCGGAGTTGCTAATCGCGGAGTTTGCTCGTATCTGGGAGGCCGTGAACGTGAACGCATGGCAAGAGTCCGTCGGTACAAATAGCAGCTTGCCTGACTCGTCCCTGAGTTGGCTGCGATAGAACTGTCGTTGGCGGCTGGTTGAGCATGCTCCGCCATCCTCAGACCCTCTCGTTCTCGAACAATGCGCGGTATAACCTCGCTTCGATCTTATCCTGGCACCGGTCAATTCCCCGAAATTGACGACCCTCCGCGCGAGTGCTCCAAGGTAATCGTAACCAAAGCCTACCACACCAGCATTGAACGTCGCCTCTTGGATAAGGGCCAGCTCCCGTGCCACCTGGGCGCTGGTTCTGGCCCGGGCACAATGGTCCTGTTCAGCAGGAATCCCTGCCTCATCGTCAACTGGACTGCCCATTCAGAGTTGTATCGTGATTTGATTCGAGAAGGCTCTTTCCTGCGGTTTTCGTTTGCCAGCCCTCTGCAACGCTTCACACTTGGGCGCGAGACGCCAGAATTGCTCATCCGCGAGTTCACGAGAATGTGGGACGCGGTGGACACACTTGGGCGACTTTTGCCCGTGTGGGGAGCGCTTCGACCAGCGACACTTTTGAGTGGCTTCGCTGAAAGCGTTTTTTGAGTGGGCCCGCCGACCGTGCCTCACTTTCGAGTGCCTGAAAGAAACTGGCGGACACCACGACGACTACGGTAGCCCTGCCGAGTCCCTGAGAGCCTTTTCAGCCCTTCCGCGATGGCTCCATTTATTGCTCATATGCGGAACGCCCGCAATCATCAGATGGTCGTGTAGGGCGCTTGGATCATTCATTGAGTGCAGGGCCACAGTCGTTTCTTGCTTCAAGTTCCTTGTTGTATTTTCTGAACGAAAAGGGGGATCCATGGAGAACGAACAGCAACAAGAATCCGTCAGCCGCCGCGGCCAGGCTCGCGTGCTTGTCACTGGAGGGGTGGGGACTGTGGGTGCCGGCTTGGTCGAGGAACTCCGCTCTCGTGGGCATCACGTGGTCTCGTGCGACATCCGTCACCAACCAGACGAGAGGGGCTTTAGCCTTCGATCCGACGTCGACGATCCGCTGTATGCTCGTTGTGACGTGGGGCAGTTTCGGCAAATCGAACGGGTGTTCATGGAAATGGGCCCCTTCGACTACGTGTACCACTGTGCCGCAGAGTTCGGCCGCTGGAACGGCGAAGATTTCTACGAGACACTGTGGCAAACCAACGCCGTGGGAACCAAAAACATCATCCGTCTGCAAGAACAGCTCGATTTCCGTTTGGTTCATTTCTCATCATCAGAGGTATACGGAGACTGGCCCGACCTGATGGTCGAGAACGTCATGGACGAGCATGAGATCAAACAAATGAACGACTACGCCATGACGAAATGGGTCAACGAAATGCAAATCCGTAATTCTGCCATACAGTACGGCACGGAGAGCGTTGTTGTCCGGTTGTTCAACACCTACGGCCCCGGCGAATACTACAGCCCTTACCGCTCGGTGAACTGCCGTTTTCTGTACTGCGCTCTGCAAGGCTTGCCATGGACTGTCTTCCGGGGCCACTCGCGGACATCGACTTACCTGGCCGACACGGTACGCACGCTTGGCAACATCGTCGATAACTTCAGGCCCGGCGAGACTTACAACATCGGTGGTAATCAGATGCACACGATCGAAGAGCTCTCCGATGTCGTCCTCGAGGTCACTGGCGCCGATCCGAATCTGGTTCAGTATGAAGAGTCCGAGGTACTGACAACCAAGATCAAACGCGTGGACGTATCGAAGTCGGTCCGCGATCTCGACCACAGGAATAGCTACGATCTCGAAGAAGGTATGCGGCTCACCGCCGACTGGATGCGCGACTTCTATCGTATCCCGCAGCCAACCGTCGCTTCGCTGTGAAGACACGCAGGATGAAGATACTACACGTCGTAGGTGCTCGGCCGAATTTCATGAAGGCCGCTCCCATTATGGCGCAGATTGCGCGGTACCCGGAGCGGTTTGAACAGATCCTCGTGCACACAGGCCAGCACTACGATCACGAAATGTCGCGAGTCTTCTTCGAGGAACTGGGCATCCCGTCGCCCAATGAGTTTCTTAACGTAGGCTCTGGCACGCACGCCGAGCAGACCGCGCGAGTCATGCTTGCCTTCGAGCCGGTCCTTCGTGAGCATGCCCCCGACTGGCTTGTCGTGGTGGGCGACGTGAATTCAACGCTCGCCTGCGCGCTGGTTTGCTCGAAGCTGGCGGTCCGCGTCGCTCACGTGGAAGCCGGGCTTCGCTCGGGCGACCGAAGCATGCCGGAGGAGATTAACCGAATCCTGGTCGATCAGATTGCGGACCTGCTGTTTACTCCGTCAACAGACGGGAACGAGAACCTGTGCCGGGAAGGCGTCTCCTCCGAGAAGGTTCATTTTGTCGGGAACGTAATGATCGACACGTTGGTTGCGATGCTGCCAAAGGTCGCTGAACGGGACATCGTTAGAAGCCTCGGGTTGAGACCGCAGCGGTATGCTTTGGCCACAATACATCGTCCATCGAATGCAGATGAAACAGGGACATTGAAGGAAATCTTGGCGGCCTTGACGGCAATATCTCACGAGATGCCTGTCGTCTTTCCGGTACATCCTCGTACCCGACGCATGTTGACGGACCTTAGCTGGGATGTTTCTTCCAAGGGGCTGCGCTTCCTTGATCCCTTGGGCTACCTTGATTTTGTGGCTCTAATGCAATCCGCGAGGTACGTGATTACCGATTCGGGTGGTGTTCAAGAGGAGACTACATTCTTGCAGGTGCCCTGCCTGACAGTTCGGCCAAACACCGAGCGACCTGTCACCATCGCGCGGGGGACCAATCAATTGGTCGACGGCACCTGCGAAGCAATTTGCCGTGCTGCAAGGGACATCGTCCTGAATGGTCACTGCTACCAAGGCGTTCCGGAGCATTGGGACGGCAGGAGTGCGGAGCGGATCGTGAAGGTGTTGTTGGATCAGGGCAGCGAGGGTGCCTTGTATCGTTGCTCAACGGGTGAGGTGGAGGATGCGGCTTCGGTCGCTGCGAAAGAAGGCGACGAAGCACGTGGCGTCCGAGGCGGCGTGCGGAGACCTGAGGAAGAAGCTGTGCGGGAGGGGCGGTGACCGTTCCGAGTGTCCTGCTCTTGACCGGCCCCGCGCCGGGAAATCGTGCCATCGGTCGTCTGTATCTCCGGGATTTGTGCCGATTCTATCCTCGGGGACGGATATGCTGCTTTCACACGGAATCCGTCCCGGATGACGCACGCTGTGCCGAGTTGGACTGGCTGCCGATGGAGTACGCACCGCTTTCAGGAGAACTGGGGTGCCCGTACGAACGAAAGGCACAACGCATTTGGCAGATAGCCCGCTGGCGCCTGCAGGAATATACTTCGATCCCCCGTCTCCGGGAACGCGCAGTGAGCTTTGCCAAGAACCATGGCGTGGGTATGGTATGGGCAGTCTTGCATGCACCGTCGACCCTGCGACTGGCCCGCGCCGTGGCCCAACGTCTGGACATCCCGCTGGTGACGACGGTGTGGGACCCACCCGCCTATGTGCTGAGGCGGTCCTATCGCTACGATCGCCTCTCGCGAAAACGACTGCTGGCAGAATTCGATGGTGCCATGCGAGCTTCTGTTCGGTGCGCAGTGGCTTCCGAACCTATGAAAGAACTGTACGCAGAACGATTCGGAGTGGACTGCGTGCCAATGCCGTATGGTCAGCAGTTGGAGACAGGAAACGGCACACCGAGCCGACCGAGCGATCCGGGGCGTCTTGCAATCGGTTTTGCCGGAACGATGTACGCGACGGATGCCTGGCGGGCATTGGTCAACGCGCTGACAAGTCGGGGCTTCAAGATCTGCGATCGAGACGTCTCGATCGAACTGATCGGAGGCAGTTTTCAGTTGCATGCGACAGGGCCGGCGATCGTCCATTACCACGGCTGTCTCGGCTCTCACCAGACAATTCAGAAACTCTCCGAAGTAGATATTGCCTATCTGCCCTATCCGTTCAGCCACAGATTCAGAGAAGCCGTGCTTCTTTCGTTTCCCAGCAAACTTGGCGCCTATGTCGCGGCTGGCATCCCACTTCTGTTTCACGGGCCGCGACAGTCATCGGTGACTGGATTCTTGGACCGATTTTCGCTGGGCATCGCCTGCCACTCCCTGGACCACGATGCCATCCTCCACAATCTGGAACGACTGGCAAGCGAACCGGAGCTTTCGGATCGAGCTCACTTGGCTCGTAAAGAAGCGTATCGTCAGGAACTGAGCGTTGAGGTTTTCCGTCGCCGTTTTGCCCAGTTGTTGGGTGTGACAGAAAACGCCCTCGTTCCTTTGGAATCTTCCGAGCCCACGCCAGCGTAACCCGAAACACGAAATTTGAAACTGGCTGACTCTAACGGTTTCTATGTGGTCGGTCGAGCGCCCCTGAGGGACGCACAGA